>CAUPKC010000009.1:0-99676 GCA_963511665.1 uncultured Undibacterium sp. | reverse complement strand
TGAAAAAAATACAGGTCAACACCGCGCTATTTGGTACACTTATCCACAGTTGCTCATTCAAAAAGCAACCCCCAGCCCTGGGTCAAATTTCAATTGGCAGGGTGGGTCAATATTCAACTGGCGCCAACAATCACACTCTTCAAATATCAACACTGCTTCTTCGCATCCGAGAGTATCTTCTTTACGAGCAAAATTGAGGATTAAGGAATAACGCTTTTTGCGTTCGGCGTCGGTGACTTTTTGTGTAAGGCCACACTCGCTGCCAAATCCTGCGCACTTGCAACCCGGCCATGCACGCTGATTATGTGATCGGGTTCAAATTTAGCTTCGCGTAATACCGTTTGCAAATGCTCTGCAAGTGGATACGCCGCAGCCGGACCTTTTTCAGGAACCATAAACATATCTCCTTGCAATACGGCGCGAGACTCAGGGAAGAAGGCAACCAACATGTCATGCGCGTGTGTACTACGTACAGGTAACAGACGAAGTTTCAGCTGACCGCGAACCAGATCTCGTTCCATACTGAGCTCTTGAATGGAAGCATCAGATGCTGCAGGAATATTCCGAATCAAGGCAGCGCGACCGCCGGCACCAGTCCAAATCTGAGGCTTCATATCGAGCCAAGCGACCAGGCCAGCCTGATGATCAATATGTCCATGCGAGATCACCACATCGGTCACTTTTTTTCCAGGAAATTTTTCCGTAATCAAGCGTCGCATTGCCTCACCTTCTTGTTTATTCACAGGCGTGTCAAACAAGACGATCCCATCGTCGCCGATGGCAAACGCCATATGGTAAGCCGATGAGGAACCACCAATGCGATACAAATTCCCCGCGACTTGGCTAATTTTAAGACCGCTTCGTTCTATCGATGTGTCATAGCCGGCTGGTAACTGATATTGCGCTGACTTGGCCGCCTCAGATTTTATGGAAATGCCGGTGACTTCCCTCGCCAATTGATCGCCACGCCACAATTTAATGCGTCCTGGGTGCCGAAGGTCACCTTGTCCCGCATAATCAACATACTCGTATCGTTGCGTACCGATACGTGCCTCAACAATATCACCTGCGTCATCCCGTTTCAGCAGCACTTTACGCCCTATTGGATCGACTATAGTTTGTTCACGGCTATCTGAAGACGTCGTACTGTTTGCTGGTGGGGACTTTTCATTCGCCACTTTCACTAGGATGGATGGATTCCACATTAGCATACTGGCATAGTGGGCTCCTGCTGTTTTTTCATCATAGATTCCGGTTTCTGTGCCACCGCGCCATCCAGCTATGTCGACCGACTTACCGCCTTTCGAATTACCCACGTCTAGGAAGCGAAAGGTGATATCGCCAGGATAGGTGGAGTAACTCTCTTTCCGATAATTACCCAATTCATCGAAAATCAAAACTTCGGCAAAGGATACTTCCTGCTGCGCCTGAGATGGGTCTGCGGCCTGTCCGTTCGCAATGCCTTTTCCTTGCACGCTTATTTTCCAGTCTGCCATCGCGGAGGAGTGAAACAAAGCTGGAAACAGTGCCAGCAATAATGTGATGGAAGAACGTCGGGAGAGCACTTCTGCAAGCCTCATCACCTTCGCGGTTTTCAAGCTTAGCAGCTCGCTAGAATGTATCAGAAGAGATGAAGTTAAAGCCTTTTTTTGGATGCTGACGCATTGATTATGCATATCGAAGTTCGCTTGGCGGGATTGATAAAAACGATGGATCATAATTGCCTTGTAAATAGAGAAAATAGAAAACATATTGATGCAAACCGTCCGCTTATTTTGATCTTGCCAAAGGTATTCGCTTGCAACAATGATGTTTTGTGGTGTGCTTTTTATGTTTATACCTCAGTATTTCGGGTATACCTCCTAGTCGGGCCATCGACACTCAAAATTTCGAGTGCGACGACCTTTCCCTTGACATCGCGTACGAAGCTGTACCTTTGATCTGCTCGACCTGCTTGAATAAATACGTCTTGCGCAACCGGCACCATTATTTTTTGCTTAGGTCCAAAGCGCAGTTGTTTGCCGTCAGCACTAATCACATTACCCAAATAATTGCCAACATAGTCTGCTGTGATCCATGCCGCGACGGTTGGCGGTTGTAGCGCATCGAGTGCCCACACCAAAGGCCTGCGGGCTTCATGTTCTGTATTTGCCTTTTCATTGATCGCAAGCAAATCATTGAGTGCCTTTACCTGTGCTACATGTAACGCGTCTTCCGCTTTGACTTTGATGTCTGGTTCTGCGCCAGTACCTTCCCAGTTGGTACCTGTGAAAGGGTTGAGCGATTTACCGGTCGAAATAAACACGCTGAAGCCATCGCCCGCGTCAAAAGCACGACCTGGATTAGCACCACCATAAGTCGTTTCACCAATTAGCGTGGCACGTTTAGCGGCTTTGAGTGTATACGGGAATCCTTCGGCAGCGGAGCCTGTACTTTTACTCGTTAAGAGATACAGAGGTACGTTGGTGCGTGGGTTGGCGTGGAACGTACTTGG
Organism: uncultured Undibacterium sp.; assembly: GCA_963511665.1. Lineage (GTDB taxonomy): Bacteria > Pseudomonadota > Gammaproteobacteria > Burkholderiales > Burkholderiaceae_D > Undibacterium. The sequence goes on along the minus strand of CAUPKC010000009.1, from coordinate 97,182 downwards.
TGCTTCGGCGAATATGCCTGTGCGGGTATGAAAGGCATTGTAGATGTCTTTACCACTATGGAATGCACTGACCAAATAGCCAACCATTTGTGGTGCGCCGCCGGGATTTTCCCTTACATCGATGATGACTGCGTTGGTATTAGCAATCATAGACAGCGCGGCATCGGCTGCTTTGCGTGCTGGGGATTGTGCATCGTTCGTATCGATCATCGCAAAGCGTGATACGTTGATGTAACCTATATTTCCGGGCAATATCTCGACTTTAGAAAAGCCGTAGTTATAGCGTTGATCGACTGCTTCAAAAGCGCGTATCGATGATGCGGTTGAACTTGGTCTAACTTGATTAGCACTGGCTGAGACATTCCATAGAACGTTGAAATGTTTGTCAAATTCTTTCATCCGGTTCGATAGAGCTGTGGCCAAATCGCCCGGTACGGTGTACTTGTCGTACTTGCCCGCCTTTGCTTCATTTTCAAGAATTTTGGCGATTTCGTCACCCTTGGAAATACTAAAAAAATTATCCCTAACTTGCTTAGCGATAGCCTGCACATTGTTGGCAGGTGTGACTGCTGCGGCCTGCCCTATGCACAAAAATCCTGCTGCGAGCAAGCTAGTAATGTAGGCGGTTTGTACGAAAATTCGTTTCCGTGTTTGAAAACCGTTCAATAAATCACGTAGTAACATGTTCATATCCTTTCTTTGATAGAAGTGCTGGCACTAGAAAATACGCCGCTTGCAGCGGACATCATTCCCGCATCAACTGTGGGAATGATGGAAAGTCAAGCACCTACAACTGGAATAAATAATTCAACTTCATAAACACACTGCGTCCAGTCATCAAATCCAATTTATCGGTATGAATGACCCGCTGTGGATTGCCAATCAAAGCGATATTTTCTTGACGATTGGCGTAACCCGCATACAACGTTGTGCCGGGACCGACGATATAACTTAATTGCAAATCTTGATTGAGTTGCTTACCTGATTTGAGTGAGCTCAACAAAGGATTCGCTTGCAAATTATGATAATCGAGCACCAAACGTAGTCCTAAGAAGCGATTAACTTGATAGGCAAATTTCGTGCGAAATACTAAATCACGATAGATGGTGCTGCCATGCGGCTCATTTGCCATGACCGATCTAGAACGTAAATTATTGAATAGCACCGTTTGATCTATGCGCAATTGCGAAAGTGGTTTTATCCCTAAAGTGAGCGATACATCGCGAGCGGTGCTGATTGTAGGTTCTTGACCCGCTGCAGGAGAATAATTGATTAAGTCATCAGACCCAGCGATCAAGTTAACACTCATCCAATCGAAATATTCCGAGAGCACGCTAATGCCATTGCCATTTTTTTGGAATCCTTTTCCTGCGTAGTATTCATAGGAATTAAGATTCACGATGTTGATGTCAGTGGAGAATTTAGTCTTTAGAATTAAAGCGGATTCAGCGTTCCAATCTTGTACCTTATTGTCATGATCCTTCGTGACGATGGCGTTGAATGCGCCTCCGACTTGATGGAAATACGGTGACGCGCCTTGATCCCAAAGATAGCTGGCTTTCTGTGTGATCTGTCGCACATCGGTGCGTGGCAAGAAGGCAAGTCTACGATCAAAGTCAGCGCCGATATCAACATATTTGAACGAATAATTCAGATTCCGTCCTGTATGTTTGATTTCGGCATGCCCTAAGTTGGCATCCTTTTGGATGGTGTTGCCGTCCTTAGTCACACTATGCGCCAACTGGGCGGTGAGACTCCAATTTTTATCCAGCGCATATCGCAGATCGCTGCCAATCACCGAATTACTGATATTGCCGAGACGACGCTCAGTCAAGATAGCCCCGATGTTGGAGCCTTTCGCAAAGTCATTTTGCACGCGCGCTACAGCAATGTTTGCACTTTTGCCGTAACTTGGGTGACTCGTCGGCAGCAGTTTTCCTACCGCCTGGTCATCAATCAGCAAACCACCAAATGACCATGCGCCTTCACGTCCTGTCAGTCTCGCGCCAGCCTTGGGCTCAATGATGCGACGTGAAAAAAATAAGGGTTGAGGTGTTTGGAAAAATCCCGCATTCTCTAAAAAGAAAGGTCGCTTTTCCGGAAATAGTGTTTCGTAACGCTTATTCACCAAGGCTTGCGGTTCGTCTGATTCAACTTCACTAAAATCAGGATTAATCGTCAAATCAACAGCGATCGCATCGCCGATGACCCACTTGGCATCCAAGCCAGGGCGTGATTTTTTCTCCTCTTGCCAGACCGGCGAATTTGCCGACTGATGATTCAGTAATCGTTTGTTACCCAAGAACAAGGAGGGGTTAATTTGAACATTACGGCCAGGGGTGAGTTTGGCAGGAATCGTCATGTCTGCCATCTGTCCGACAAAAGTGGCGTTTTGATTACTGATATTGGGCCAGAATGACCACTCATTGATGCCACCGACAATGCGACCGACGGCAATGCCCCAGGTTTGTACATCAGTGGAATTGAAACGCAAACTCTTAAAAGGAATCGCCATCATGCCGACAAAACCATCTTTCGTGATTTGTCCGTCCGACTCCCATTGCGTATCAAAATTGAAGTCGATGTTGGCACCCTCGGTGCGCTTTCCATCAAACTGTATGCCATACGGATTAATGTGAAAGACAAAGGCGCGTTGCTTGTCGTGGAAGGTGTCGATCTCTAACACCATCTCATCGTCCCCCATAATATTTTCGCGCTTGGTCATGTTGGCGCGAATCAATTTGGGATCGACCTTGGTGACAAAAACAGCATAAAAATGCGTGTCATCGTAGGAAAGATAGGCCTTCGTATCTTGAGAGGCAGGAATACCATTGCCCGGCTTATATTGACGAAAATCTTTAATTTCAACGCCATGCTGTGTCGGCAAACCATTGATATAGTCGCTCAAAACAGGCGGTTTTGCAGCTCGCGGAATTTGCAGTCCAGTATTGGCCTGCGCGAGGTTTTGAACAGCGAGATTGCCAATTAAAAATGCTGAGGCGCACAAGAGTGTGCGTGGTAGCACCATTGTTGACTTTGCATAGCTTGCAAAACTCTTCTTGAAATATGATCGAATAGTGTGAAACTGACTCATGAAAATTCCCATAATTGATGAATGACAGACTTGATTCAAGTCTGTCCTTGAAACGATTTTTAGCCGGCTTTCGATTCTTTCCACAGCTTTAGAATCGTCGCTTCTTGTTCGGCGGTAAAGGCCATTCTTGTCCGACCCTTTTCTTCCTTGAGTTGACCTTGATACCAATGCAGAGTCTCTGACACGGTGGTAGTAATCGGCCGAAAGCGCATTCCAGCCTTCACTGCTCGCGTATTTCTCCAAGTATGAAATCCTTTCGTGTCACCTAAATAGGGTGCCCATATTGGAAACTCGATGTTCGAGTTCTTGGCCATGAATTCGCCTGGTATCCAGGTAATTTGACTTGGTGTCTTGGTCGCTTTTTGACAGGCTTCAATGACCGTACCCCAAGTCATTGCTTGTTCTGGGCCGATAGCATTAAATTTTCCTATCGTTTGATTCTCCACCACCATCACCAACCACGCCGCCAAATCGCGTACATCAATGATCTGGAACGGGTCCGTTGGCGCGCCTGGCACGGCGATTTCTCCGCCCTTATCGAAGCGCGCTGGCCAATAAGTGAAGCGTCCCGTGGGATCATCAGGCCCAACGATATAACCTGGCCTTACGATAGTAGTGCGACCTGGGACTGCGCTTTCAGCAGCAAGTTCACATGCGGCTTTAAGTCCGCCATAGTTCGCGCCGTTCTTGCCCATATTCTCAACCGCTGGATCGGCCAGCACAGCTAAGGGTGTATCTTCATCTCCGTACATAGGGCTAGGCTCTTGGTAGCAACTAATGCTGGAGATGTAGATGTATTGCTTGACTCTCGGTGCCAACAATTGTGCAGAGGCATTGACCATACGAGGATAAAATCCAGAATCATCGATCACGGCATCCCATTCACCCGACTCTAAGGATTTTAGGCCGTCGCCTTTCAGGGGATCGCGATCGCCCAGACGTTTTTCTATCTCAGGAAAAAGGCCAGGTCGTGTTCTTCCACGGTTAAATAAAGTCAGCGTATGACCGCGCGCTGTGGCTGCAGCGACAATGGCTGGACCTAAGAATCCTGTCCCACCAAGAATCAAGATACGCTTCGGTGCGACAGGCGCCGCTAGGGCATGCGAAAATTGGCTGAAGCCAGCAAGACTACCGACGCCCGCGGCAGCGCTCCATTTTAGAAATTGACGACGAGTTTGCGACATATTATTAGCTCCGTTGATAGATAGTTGGTAAGTAGTTGAAATTTGAAAATGAGTTAAAAAAGACGAGCGCGCATTAAGTTCGTTCTGGCATCACGATCGATTTAACTTCCCATTGCTCTGCTTCTGAATAAGCCGCTACCGGCGTGGTCGATGAGACGTCTTCTGTGGCACTAGTGTGATTCTTTTGTTTCACCAATTTCCCCAGAACTGCACCAGTAGCCAACCATGTCGATGCTGCGCCTATCGCTGCCGCTGACACGGGTACCGCGAGAAAACTCAGCAAGGCAGGAGCCCATACACCTAACACATCACCGCCACGATAAACAAAGGTGTCGATGAATGTTTTCGATTTATATTTCTCCTCAGGTCCCAAGGAGATGTAGAGGATTTCGCGTGCTGGTCTATCCACGGCGTAATGCAATCCTCGACGAACCACTTGCACGATAGCGAGCGCCGCAAAGGTCGGCCAAATCGCCAGTGCACCGAAACCGACGACGGTCACTGCTGGCAGTATCAGCAATACCCCAGGTACGCCCAGTCCGCGTAGTAAGCGACTGGTGACAAACAGCTGTAACAATAAAGTGATGACATTTCCCCATAAATCGATGCGCGCAAAGGCGGCGATACGATCGGTGGAGTTGGTGAAAGTGAGTGCGACGATGTCCGCTTGCTTTAGATACAAAAATGTCGAAGTAATGGTATATAACAAGATATATGCGCAAATCATTTGCAAATAACGTGAGCCCATAATCAAGCGGACGCCCTGCATAAAATCGGGTCCGGGTTCTTTGGCTTCTTGACCACTCGCAGACAAGGTAAAATGCGATGCCAAACGCTGCATACAAAACACGGCAATTTGCAGCCCGAAGAAAGCGATCAACATGAGACCTGCAGGCTCTACCTTAAAACCCCAACTGCCGCGACTAAAGGCTTCAGTACAGGCGGCTCCAACAATCGCACCAAAAGTCCCCCCCATAGAGATCATGCCAAATAGCCGCTTGCCCTGATCTTCATTAAATACATCCGTCATCAAACTCCAAAACACCGAGATGACAAATAAATTAAATACACTTAGCCAGATATAAAAGGCATACGCGAGTGTGGCATTCCCACCTTCGGGCGCGAGCCAAAAGAACAAAAGAAAAATGCCCAAATTTGCCGAGAAAAAATGCGTCACGATAGGAATAAACCGACGTCGTGACATACGTGAAACCAAGGCAGAATAAAGCGGATTGGCCAGCAACATAATCAGCATCGTGCCCGTCATTAACCAGGGCAATTTATCAGCGCCTTTAGCGATTCCCATGGCCTCACGAACCGGACGCAAAAGATAGAAACTCAGCAGTAAAAAAAAGAAATAGGCCGCAGCCCAGATTAAGGCACGTCCCTCCTTTGGCTGTATCATGATCAGGCGCTGCAGAACGGTTTTTTGCGCTGGGTCAAATGGTGCGAGGTGTTTCATACGTATTCCTTAACTATCTATTTCTTGAGTGAAAAAAGCCAGCATCAAACTTTCGTTTTTCCGCTTCGTTTTTAAGATTGCACTTACACTTTCGTGCCTATCTCATGAATCGATCTTGAATCAAAATTATTGATGTCATGCGGAAAAATATGACGTCAAATTTGATCAAAAAGAAGCCTCGTTGACAGCGATGAGACATTCAAATTTATCGCAAAGTTTGACTTAAGCTTAGTCATCTAGTTCACAGAATTTTCCGCGAATATTTCGCCATTATTCGGATATAATCCTCATTAAAATCGGCATTTCAATTTATCTGCCGTTGTTTTATAGATCGCACTTTTCACAGAGTTGCTTTCTTGTTTTACGTGATTTTTAATTTAACAATGCGACTTTAAGCGCTTAATTTCATAACGGAATTATTTGATTTTTCTATCGCTATTGAGGAAGGGGCAAGTGAACTATGCTGGATAAAATAGACCGCCAACTTATCGAGTTATTGAGGCAAGATGCCCGATTAAGTTACCGTGATTTAGGCGAGCAAGTTTCCTTAAGCGCCAACACGGTCGCCGATCGAGTTCGTCGCTTGGTAAATGAAAATATCTTGTTGGGTTTTTCTGCGAAAGTAAATTTCGCTGCGTTAGATCTGAACGTGCAGGCGGTGATTGATGTGAAAATGTTGCCTACGACCAGTGCTGCTTTTTTTGAATCGGCAATTGCGTCAATTCCTGGTGTTGTGGAAGCGACCTTAACGACGGGCAGTTACGACTATATTTTGCGCGTCGTTTGCGCTGAACATGCTGACTTGGTGACTTTGATAGAAACACTACGTTCCCGTGCTGGTGTACAAGATACGCACAGCCGCGTCGTCCTTCGCCAAGTTAACCTTAATGCGCCGCCCACTTAAAACTTTAACTCGGGGCACTAACTTAACTTAACTTAATTTGAATGCACTATGTTGACACTAAATTGACAAACTAAAAATCTTCTATTCTGCGACGATTTATTCTGCTACTTCATCATCGTGCACACGCTTTTTCATTGAATCGAATCGAAAAAGCGTGTGACTAAATTTGATTACAAATTAACTCGCCTTTAGACTTATTTGACCTCGCTCTTCTCTTCCTTTTTTTCTTCTTTCTTCAGTGGTGTATTGTAGTCAATCATCATATTGCCCTGCGCCTGATTCATTTTGAATAACTCTAAACGCGACTTAGTAATTTTACGTGGCCAAGCATTGTTATTGAGGTCAATATCAGCAGTTTCTAAGTTAGGATCTTGTGTCAGACCCACCATAGGTTCGTCGGTTACAATCAACTTAGTCAACTTTTTAGAGTTATAACGCCATACCTCCGCTGGAATACGTTCGACGATTTTTTTGCCGCTTTTTAGTTCGACTTCGAGTATCAAAGGCATCACCAAACCACCCACGTTTGAAAAGTCGACTAAGTAATAATATTTGCCCGATTTGAGCATCTCTTTTTCCCAGTCCTCTAGCGCTTTTAATCCATCGGCATAAGCATTACGATCCTTATTGGTGACAGTAAAGTCATCATGTTCGTTGTAGAAATCTTTTAACTCTGGATGTGCCTCGATACGGCGCGCTAAGCTTCCTTGATTGCGCTGGGCGGAAAGTGAAATTGGTTCGCCATTCTTCTGCGCACGCTTCCAGGCTTTTTCGATTTCAGGGTCTTTGCTCGACACTTGATATTCGGCGATGCCATCGATACTGATATCGACCGCATCTGTCGCATAGAACCAACCGCGCCAGAACCAATCGAGATCTGTGCCAGAAGCATCTTCCATCGTGCGGAAGAAATCAGCTGGTGTCGGACGTTTGAATTTCCAGCGACGGGCATATTCTTTGAATGCGAAATCAAATAATTCACGACCCAAAATCGTCTCGCGCAAGATGTGCAAGGCCGCTGAGGGTTTTGCATAGGCGTTGGGTCCGAATTGATTACCTGGTATCGATTCAGAATTGGTCATGATAGGAACTTGGTTTTTAGTACGCATAAAATCGACGATAGCGCGCGGCTCGTTGGGGTACAGTTCCAGGTATTTTTCTTCCCATGCACGTTCCGCCAAGGATTGTAAGAACGAATTAATACCCTCATCCATCCAAGACCATTGACGTTCATCGGAATTGACGATCATCGGGAAATAGTTGTGACCTACCTCATGAATAATCACGCTGATCATGGCGTATTTTGTTTGCTTGGAATAGGTCGCTTCGCCGGTTTTTTTATCGATCGTTGGACGACCACCATTAAAGGCGATCATAGGATATTCCATGCCGCCTTGTGGCCCGTTGACTGATTGGGCCACTGGATATGGGTACTCAAGACTATATTTATTGTACTGCTCTATGGTGTGAACCACGGCTTGTGTTGAATATTTTCCCCACAATGGATTGGCTTCTTTCGGATAGAAAGACATGGCTAAACCGCTGCTGTTACCGGTCTTATAGCCTTGTGCATCCCAAATGAATTTACGGGAAGATGCCCAAGCAAAATCACGGACATTTTTTGCTTTGAAGTGCCAAGTTTTTTGCGTGTTGGCACGAGTCTTTTCGGCTTTTTCCGCTTCTTCCTGTGTGACGATCAGGGTGGGCTTGGTGGCGGTGCGCGCTTGCTTTAAACGCTCACGTTGAACGGCATTTAACACGCTGTCGCTATTGACCAGCTCACCCGTTGCAGAAATAATGTGATCGCTAGGCAATGTGACTTGCACATCATAATCTCCAAATTCCAAGGTGAATTCACCAGAACCGATAAATTGCTTGTGCTGCCAACCGTAGACATCATAGTAGGCCGCCATGCGCGGATACCACTGCGCAATTTCAAAAATGTCGTTGTTGTCGTCTTTGAAATTCTCATAGCCAGTACGCGCCCACAAGACTTTGCCGTCATTGATATTGTAGGTCCAGTCCATGCTAAACACATATTGGCTACCGGGTTTCAGCGCCGTGGGCAAATCAATACGCATCATGGTGCGATTAATCACATACTTCAGCGCCTGACCATCAGCCCCTTTAACCGAGCCGATTTTAAATCCACCATCAAACTGACTTTGCACGCTCAAGGTTTTCATGCCGTTAAAACTCATGGCATTTGGCTTCTGCCATGCCTCACGCGAAGGGTAGGTTGCGGTCGTGTTGGCATCGGCATCAGGTTTGAAAATATTCTGATCCAATTGCACCCACAAGTAGTTCAGCGTGTCTGGCGAATTATTGTGATAGGTAATGGTTTCAGATCCCTTAATCGCGCGTTTGCTTTCATCAAGACTAGCTCGTATCACATAATCCGCCCGCTGTTGCCAATAGGCGTGGCCTGGAGCGCCAGAGGCGGTGCGGATACTGGTTGGGGTAGGAAGGACATCTTCTAGTTGACGAAATTTATCGTCGGACTGGGCGCTCACGAACGTGGGAGCGCCCATGCAAAGTAGCAAGAGCAAGGTGAGGAATCGCATGAAAAATACTCCTAAAGATGTTTAAAAATTCAAATAACATTGATTTCGTCGATGTTTCTGCGATATATGACATAGCAATCTTATTTAAGTTCGATAGGATTTAGAAAAATATTCATAGAACCCACCGAACTTAGTACTTAGGTAATTCCAATGCAAATTATTACAAAATGATGTAACCCTATATTACGTATGACATCTTTAACTTATGGCGCATGTATCCGGCTCGTTTTGATTGCCACCAATACTTATTGACCTACTTTTCTCAATTGCTTCGATAAAATATGCTGCAGAGTGAGTGTATGCGAGGGTTTCTGGTCGAGCGAGGAGAGCACCAAATAGGTGAGTCAAAAAACAGTGTCAATCAGCGTCGATTACTTTTCACCAGTCAGCGTCCAATTTTTTCCACTTTATCGAACTGCCGGGAACGCTTTTTACTATTTTTAAATCGGTAAAAATCGTTCCTTGTTTCCAAGATGTCGCAATGATGGGTAACTCGGTCGAGTAATGCTGTCGTCAGCTTCGCATCACCAACTACCTGCCATCACACATCAAATGTGAGATTGGTGGTGATGATCAGAGAAGTTTTTTCATAAAGTTGGCTGATCAAGTGAAATAGCAAAGCTCCACCAGGTAGGCGTTGTTGAATAAGTCGAAATTTCAGTAAGGAAGTAAATAAATCTGTCGTGATTTTCGTCGATTTCCCATGCAAAAAGCCGATGCCTTACAAACACAAGGAAAGCCCCCGGCACAAGGCTAAAAATCACGCGACAAAGTGACCAACTAGCCTGAATATAATGAAGCATTGCGGCGGCGAGGCGATTTCACAATCTGGTTCACCGAGGATGCGATCGCCGGATGGCGTCCTGCCAAGACCGGCGCCATGGGTCGGCCACGGGAATATTCCGATGCTGCGATTGAAACTGCGCTATTGCTCCGCCAGGTCTTTCGTTTGCCGCTACGCCAGACTGAAGGACTGATGAATTCACTCGCTCGTGTCATGAAAGCGGACATTGTCATTCCCGACTTCAGTAGTATTTCCAAACGGAGCATTGATTTACCAAGGTATCTCTTGACCAAAGCGATAGAGCTTGGCAGTGTTGTTATTGTTGACAGCACCGAGCTCAAGGTCTATGGCAAGGATGACTGGCGCCAAGAGAAACATGGTGTTCCGGCTCGGCGCACTTGTTGCAAACTGCATCTTGCCATCGATGAAAAGCATCAGGTTCTGGCATGTGAACTCACCACGCCGGACCTGGGCGATATCACGGCTGTCTATTCCCTTGCGGGTGATATCCAGCGTGACGGACATATCCAAACCATTTATTAGACCACTAAAAGAAGTGTAAGGCGTACTCACACAAGTCACTGACAGGGCTTGTGTGCGTCTGGGAACCAGTGTGCTTATGCGCCCAGCGCCAACTTCTTTAGCAGAGCATCAAGCTGGATGGTCAGTGTTTGATCCAAGGGTAAGAGGGGTTTTCGTGGAATGCCAGCCTCGAATCCCGCAAGGCGCAATCCCGCTTTGATGGTGGTGGGTAAGCTCCCCTTCCAGAGGAATTCTAGTATAGGCAATTGCTGATAGAAAACCTCTCGTGCCGTGTTTATATCATTGGCTTGAAATGCCTCATATAATTTCACCGGCCACTGTGGAATAATATTTGGCGCAGCGGTACACCACCCCGTCGCTCCCGCAGCAAATGCTTCCAACGCCAATGGATTACTACCATTGTAGAAAGGTAATTCGCCCTGCGATAAGGTGCGAATTTTATGCATGCGCTGTATATCGCCCGAGCTTTCTTTCACCATCGTGATATTTTCTATCGACTTGAACATATTAACGATTAATTCAGGCGACATATCTATCCCACTAGTGGCGGGATTGTTGTACACCATAATCGGGAGCGCAACCGCTTGTGCGATCGTGGCATAGTGTTGAAAAATTTCATCATTATTGAGCTTCCAATAGGATGCCGGTAAAACCATGATGGCATCCGCACCGAGGTGTTCGGCGATGCGCGCACGTTTCAGTGCATTTTGTGTGGTTAGCTCAGAAATCCCAACTATCACTGGAAGGCGCTTTGCAACGTGTTTGATCGTTGTTTCGGCGACTAAACTCCACTCTTCATCATTCAAATAGGCACTTTCGCCGGTGCTGCCGAGTGGCGCAATCGCATGTGAGCCGCTAAGAATCAGTTTTTCAATTAACATTTTTAAACTGATTACATCGACGTCACCCGCCGCGTTAAAAGGGGTAATGGGATAACTAATAATGCCTTTAAATAGCTTGGTGTTGGAATACATGATAAGTACCTTTATGGTTGGTGTGAAATGGCTGGATTACTGCAAACAATCTTGGTGGCTACGCAAGGCACGACGAGCATAGTAAGAAAAAAAGGCTTGATAGCGCTTGGAGGTCGAAATCCAATCGTGGGCTTCTCGGCCTAATGCGGGGTCTATGGCTTGAATTTCACCTGCTGCCATTGCGCATAATTGCATTTTCGCCGCGCGTTCGATCAAGTGCGCTAGCATCAAAGCCTCTTCTACCGAGCGCCCAGTGACTAACAAGCCGTGATGCGCTAAGAGCAGAGCACGCTTGTTGCCCAAGGCTTGTGAAATCAACACGCCCTCTTCATTTCCCACCGGAACTCCAGGCCAATTATCAAGAAAGGCACAATCCTCAAAGAGTGGACACGTATCCATATGCGCCACTACTAAGGGCTGTACCAACATAGAAAGCGTGGCGACATGAAAGGGATGTGTGTGGATAATGCAATTAATTTCAGGGCGTTCGCGATATACCCAAGTATGGAAACGATTGGCTGGATTGGGCATACCCCGCCCTTGAATGACGTTCAGATCTTGGTCCACCAGTAGTAAATTCGATGCGCTGATTTCATCAAAGCCAAGCCCGAGTTGTTGGGTGTAATAGGTATCCACAGCATCAGCACGTGCGGTAATTTGCCCAGCAAGCCCGGAATCGTGACCAGCGTCAAATAAAATCCGGCAAGTGAGAGCAAGTTTTTCCTGCGTACTCCAATTAGGCATGGACAAGAAGTGCTCCATTTTTTTATGAGATTGTAAAATTAACTCTTCTTTAGATGTGTGTAGTGTGTCCACAATAATGCTTCCTTTATGCTTGTACTGCGAATTGACAGGGGTGTTTCTGTAGCTCATAGTACGCATTTTGCTGGATCCTAAAAACATCCAGAAAAAATATATTGATGGGTCCACAAAGCTAGATACGGAACATGGAAAATGGAACAGAAACGGGTATTGCGGAACTGGCATTTCACCATCTCCTTACAAAGAGAGAGCGGCCTTTCATTGCATCTTCAGATAGTGCAAGCGCTGATCTTAGAAATACGCAAGGGGCGTCTATTGGCGGGAGCACCCTTACCCGGAACCCGTAAAATTGCGGCAGATTTGGGTGTCAACCGTAAAACTGCGGTGCAAGCGTATGATGAGTTAATCGCCCAAGGCTGGATAGAAACCCAAACCCGGCGCGGCGCTTTCGTCAGTGAAAAATTGCCGATGCCAGAATTGGCAGATGCGAAGAAATTCAGTTCCGAGCATCAACGCGCAGCACAGCCGACACTCAAAATTGATCAAAGGGAACCCGAGGAGGGCACCGAGCCTGGAATGATCAATTTCAGCGACGGCGTGCCCGACACAAGGTTAGTTCCCTTTACTGTCTTAGCACGCGCATTTCGTCGTGCCTTGATCACTACTGCGCGTGCCAATCGCCTTGCCTATGATGATGCGCAAGGGAGTTATGCCTTGCGCAGCGCGATTGCCGAAATGCTGCGCCTAGAGCGAGGTATGGCTGTAGAGCCAAACCAAGTGTGTATTGTGCGCGGCAGCCAAATGGGAATCTATTTAAGTGCGCGCTTGTTGGCAAATTGTTCTGGTAGTGTGGTGATGGAAGAGTTGAGCTATCCGCCAGCACGCGAAGCTTTTGCCTCATTCGGTATCGCAATATCCTATGTGGCGCAAGATGAATTCGGCCTGAATGTGGATGCACTAGAACAGCTTTGTGCGCGTACAAACATCAGCGCCGTATACCTGACGCCGCATCATCAATTCCCTACCACGAGTATGCTGTCCGTTGCACGGCGCATACGTCTACTTGCACTGGCAAAAAAATTTAACTTCCTTATTTTGGAAGATGACTACGATCATGAGTTTCATTTCTCTCATAGTCCCATGTTGCCTCTGGCTAGCATGGAATCGGAAGGGTGCGTAATTCATATTGGATCTCTATCCAAAGTGTTAGCACCTGGTTTGCGCTTGGGCTATATGGTTGCATCGGTAGACTTTATCCAACGTTGCGTGGCACAAATCTTATTGATTGATCGTCAGGGCAACGCTTTAACTGAATTGGCTGTAGCCGAAATGATGCGCAATGGCGAATTGAAACGCCATATACGCCGTGCCTTAAAAATTTACAAAATACGGCGCGATTACGCGGTGCAACGCGTTAGGGAAATGCTTCCGTCGGTAAATTTTTCCATCCCAGCGGGTGGCCTAGCTTTATGGCTATGTTTTGATAGCGCGATTGATATGGAAAAATTGGAACGCGACGCGCAAGCGCTTAAGCTTACAATCTTGCTTGGACATCTATTTTCCGGTCGTCGTAAAAAAGTGTCGGCCTTGCGTTTGGGTTATGCCAATTTAAATGAAAGTGAATTTGATGAGGGCTTAATGCGCTTAGTCAGCGCGCTTCAAAAACAAGAAGCATAAGTGTGATGAGAAATTCAAGGATTGGAAATTCAAGCCACCTTAGCAAATTATCCTACCTTAACCCCGAGGTCACAAGTGCAAGTCTCCGCCCAATCAGGTCTGATCAAACAACACGTTTCCAAGTGCAGCATCTAAATCACACAAAATCGCAACAACCATCGCCTCAAAAATTTAACTTTGACTTGCCAATTTCAATGCATTGCCACGGGCATTCATGCAGGGACTTTTGTCCCTAGTCAAAAAAATGCGACAGACTCCTATGGAGGTGTAACCTGACATTCGCCCGTGTCGGGTTACGGGTAATCAAGTCTGACTCTTCGCATCTTTTGGCGCGTGTCGGGTTGCCCCATTGTTGATTTTTTCCTGTTGGAGAAGCGATAGTGCCACGCTTTTCAGTCTTTATTTTTGTGACCACTCTTGAGCCATTCTCTTGGCGACATTCCAGTACGTTGGGTAAAGACGCGCGAGAGGGCGGATGCGTTTGCATAGCCCAAGTCTGGGGCTATGAGCTTAACGGCGCGCCCTTGACTCAACTGCTTCTTCGCAAGTGCCATGCGCCAATCGGTCAGGTACTCAGCCGGTGCGACGCCCACCACCCGTTTGAAACGCCCTGCAAAAGCGCTTCGGGACATGGCGGCAAGGTCCGCAAGCGACTCCAAGGACCACGGATTCTGCGGACTTTCATGTATGGCCGTCAGGGCCCGCGCAAGTTGGGGATCTGCCAAGCCGGATACTAATCCCATTGACACGCCACTTTCCTCACCATGGTCCAGCAGCCAACGCAAAAGTTGCAGCAAGACCACTTCAAACAAGCGATCGACCATCAGCCGGTGGCCGCAACGCACCTGATCGGCTTCCAGAAACAGCAAATCCAGTGCGCCCGCCAAGCCCGGCACCTGTGCCAGCGGCAGCACGATAATGGGTGGCAATGCGCGCGCCAGCGGATGATTGTCCCCACCCTCAAAGTGGACTGAGGCACAGGTGAAATCTGAACCTTCCTTTGGTGCATTGTGAAACTGATGCGCAAGCGCTTGGGGGTAAAACAAGAGTGTTGGCTCGCTTACCTCCAAGCGCTGAATCGCATCCGCACCGTGGTGATGGGTCACCACCATTTGCCCCCTACGAAGCACATGGAAAAAACCACGACCAGGCTGCGCATCGAAGCTGGTGATACCGCACAGGGCACCAGTGTGAAACAGATGCGCGGACACCTGAAACCGCTCCAACAGCGACGACAGTCGATCCAGTGCAAGGGTAGGAGCAGGGTATATTGACATAGATTTGTATGAATAGGTATGTTTTGCGTACTGAATGATACCATTAATACGGAAGTAGTCGATACAATTCTCCCTGTGAGATTCGCACCTATTCAAAGCAAAGAGGTATCGCAATGCAAAAGAACTCATTTATCCAACGACTCACGGTTGCCATGGCATGCGCTGGCCTGTGCCAATTCGCCATGGCGCATGACGGCACCCATACCGGCGGCATCCAGAGTGCGCCCACAAGCAAAGTGCAAGCACCGTTTGACATCTTTCATACCCGCATCACCACCGAAGGCAATATTGCGACTTTCCATATCGCGGTGTCAGGGAAAGCCGGTGCTAACAAGCCCGCCAAGTCCGGCAAGTTAGCAGGTAGCAAGGTCTTTTCATACGTGTGGCCAACTACCATTGATCCATCTGTGGTCGGCTTTGAAGCCAAGAGCGGCATCTTGGCCTTTGCAGTCACCAGCCATCCGGATTTCAACGACACCCCCTTGTTTGCTGGCGGCGGTGGCGAGTGGCACTCGCATTGGGTGGTGCTGCAAGCTGACGACACCTGTGGCAAAGGTGCGCTCAAAGTGGTTGACATCCCCGAGGGCACCAAACCCAAGTTACCCAAGACTTGGCCTGGTCTACCGATACTGATTGACAGCCCCGGATGGAACCCCGTCTTCAAAGGCAAAACGCTGGAAGTCAAAGTGCCGTTTGACGACATCGGCGTGGTGCAGTCCGCTAGTTTTGATGGTGTGACGGCGGCCTTGCGAGTGAATGCCAGCGTGCACAACCCCTTGTTATGTGTCGTCGATGTATTCAAGGTGGCCTCAGGCAATTTGTCTCTACCAGGCAAGGTCAACCAATAGCTTTTAAACATTCGTTACCTATGTAGTTCTTTTTTTCGCTCTCTTTTTTGCTCTCTTTGTAATTATCTCTGTAGTCCTTCCAATCTTAAAAAAGGAAATCACCATGTCACGTATTCAACTTATCGACTCTTCCAACACCACTTCTAACCGCCAAGCGCTATTGGAACAGGTCCACAAGGCCTTTGGTGCCACGCCCAATATGTTCAAGGCTGTGGCGAATTCACCTGCCGCTCTCAAAAGTATGTGGGGCTCGTTTGGCGCCTTGGGTTCAGGGGTGCTGGGTGCCAAACTGGGTGAGCAAATCGCCGTGGCAATCGCCGACAAAAACCGTTGCGAGTACTGCCTAGCTGCGCACACTGTGCTGGGCAAAGGCGCCGGTGCGACAGGAGAAGAAATGTCTGCTGCTCAGGCCGGCCAATCTGCTGACCCCAAGACCGCTGCGGCGCTGACATTTGCACTCAAGGTAGTTAGCAACCGTGCCCAAGTAAGCAATGAAGATGTTGCCCAGCTGCGCAGTGCTGGTTTTGACGATGAACATATCGTTGAAATCCTGGCGCACGTTGCATTGAACATCTTCACCAACTATGTCAACGTGGCCTTTGATGTGCCATTAGACTTTCCGAAGGTAGCTCTGAACGCAGCGGTCTAATTGCTGGCGTGGGCGTTGGAACTCACAGGACAACTCCCATCTCAAACAAATAGGACTTACGCAAAACAGACGCTGACGTCGTTGTGTTCGCCTTGTCGTACAGTTGTACTGTCTGCGGCTCCACGCCTAGCCAGCGCAATTTTGCGTAAGTCCTAACAAAGAGAAATATTATGCAAAAAACTATTCTATTCCACGATGGCTGCAACGTTTGCCTCTCCATTGAGTCGGCCTTTAACTCGCTTTTTAGCAATGGACAAATCACCTTTGAGTCAGTGAATCTGGGGCTGGACAACAGCCGAAGTGCAGAGGCAGTGCAATTGGGTGTCACTCGACTACCCTCCCTCGTTCTTGAGGGCAAAGTCCTTAGGATTGACGACCACTCTCCCATTGAGCATTACCTCACAGCGGCGGCTGTTGACCTTTTTTAACGAACGGAGTCGCAAACATGATGCACATGGATTCGATGGCGTCACCACTTCGCGTTGCCCAGTGGTTCAATACTGACAAGCCAATTTCCTTGGACGCGTTGCGCGGACGGGTTGTGGTGGTACACGCATTTCAAATGCTATGCCCAGGCTGTGTCTCACAAGGCTTGCCCCAAGCCATGAAGGTGCACAAGCTCTTTCCCTCCAGCGAAGTCGTTGTGCTTGGCCTGCACACGGTGTTTGAGCACCACGACGTCATGGGGCCGAACGCATTGAAGGTCTTTTTGCACGAATACCGCATTACCTTCCCTGTCGGAGTGGACCTGCCAGCGACCGATCATCCGGTACCCACCACGATGCAAGCCTATGGGCTTCGAGGCACGCCAAGTCTGGTCGTTATCGATCGCAGTGGACGTGTGCGTCTCAATCACTTCGGTCACATGGATGACCTACAGCTTGGCGCACTGCTGGGGACGCTGCTGTCCGAGGCGGCACCCTCCGATATCAGGCCCGCTGCCGATTATGAGAACCGCGTGTTTGCCGACGATATGGAAGGCGATATGGCAGGCGATTGCAACGGTGGGCAATGCACCGTCCCTGATCAAGGCGCATCGGCATGAAGTGTGTTGCCATACGTCATCTGAAATTTGAAGACCTCGGCATCTTCGAAGATGTCTTGATTCGGCGTGGATTTGATATCGCCTACTTTGACGCAGGCTTGGAAAAATTTGACAGCCGAGACTGGGATACTGCTGAGTTGGTTGTCGTGTTGGGCGGCCCGATTGGCGTGTATGAGACCGAAGACTACCCCTGGCTGAGACAAGAGATTGACATCATCGCGAGTCGTTTGCGCCTCGACCGGCCTACCCTGGGTATTTGCCTTGGTGCGCAGGTCATGGCTGCCGCGCTCGGCGCTGCCGTTTATCGGGGGGCCGAAAAGGAAATTGGCTGGTCCAAATTACAGCTTACCCCTGCAGCCAAAACCTATGGCCTTGAGGCGCTTGCCCAAACAGAGGTGCTGCATTGGCATGGAGATACCTTTGATTTGCCTGTAGGCACGACCTTGCTGGCTTCCACCGATATCACGCGGCACCAAGCGTTTGCTTATGGACGCACAGCGTTGGCCCTGCAATTTCATGCGGAGGCAAGCGGTGCGCGAATGGAGTCCTGGCTAATTGGACACACGCTGGAACTGCGCAACACAGGAATTGACATCAAGCAACTGCGCCAGGCGGGGCTAACCGACCTTGCGAAAAAAACTGTCGCAGGACAAAACATGCTTGAACAATGGCTGACCCACGTCGGACTCGCCTAGCAGCAATTGAACACCACTACCCAAACAAATTTTCGGAGATTAATCATGCAAACTTCAGTTTATGACACCTATGTTCAACGCCCGGATGGGCGACGTATGCACTTTGATATTCTTGTGCCGGCCACTCTCAAAGACATTGAGATTATTTTAGGTTATGGCCGAACTTACCTGGCGGCCAAAGGCATACCGAGTGCAGCGCTGAAAGCCGAAAAGTGCAGCTATTGCCACATGGAGTCTGCAGAGCCGCTGGTCGAAGCTGAGCTCGCAAGAACCGGCTTTGCAATTCTGGAATTAGAGAACTGCGATTAGCGCGTGAAAACGTACCAACTCATCAACTGTGAGTTTCATGACGTCATTGAATCGTATGCAACGCGCCGAAAAGCCGTAGACTTAGTCGTGGTTGACACTGCAGAGGTCAACCGGAGTATTCGTACAGTCGTGCGTCATGTCTATTCGCGCAATGGTGCTTGTATGAACCAAGTTTTTTTTATCCACCCCAATCGATTGGATTAGCGATGTATTTACCGACTTATCACGAAGAAAAAGATCTAGACGTACTGCATACGCTGATACAAACGCATCCATTAGGCACATGGGTTAGCATGACCAATAGTGGCCTAGACGCTAATCATATTCCTTTTATTCTCGACAAATCGCGTGGTGAATTCGGCGTATTGCGCGCCCATGTAGCGCGAGCAAATCCGATTTGGAAAATGCTGTCATCTGATGTACCTTCAATCGTCACTTTCCAAGGACCGCAATCCTACATCACACCGAACTGGTATCCGACGAAACAAATCGCTGGCAAGGTAGTACCCACTTGGAACTACACTGTCGTCCATGCACATGGCATAGCGACGGCGATTGAAGACCGTGAATGGATACTGCAAATGGTCAGTGATCTTACAGATCACAATGAAGCCTCGACAGCACTCGGTTCTAAGGTGTCTGCACCATGGAAAGTCTCTGATGCGCCAGAAGAATTTATACAGCGATTATTAGGTGCGATCGTCGGGATAGAAATTCCAATCACTGCAATCAAGGGGCGATGGAAATTAAGCCAGGACGAAGCAATGGAAGATAGAATAGGTACCGCTAAAGGTCTGCGCGAGGTGGACACGACGAATTCGATCGCTCTATCGGATTTAGTGAATTCACGGATAGATATTCTATCGTCGGAATAGCGATTAAACGCAGAACTAAATAGGGGAAGCATAGTTTCTTCAATCGAAGTTACTGTATTCGTTGTTTGATGTTGGCATGTTAGATGCCCGTTCCTGGAAGATTTTGACGCGTTTATTTGTGCAGCTTCCAATGGAATTGAATTGAATCCATAAATAGTTGGCGACAGACATATCGATTTTTTTCCACAAAATCAGTTTTTTGCGTTTTAAAATTCGTATATAGAAAACGTCTCAGCAGGGACAGCGATGAAATCATTCGACTTAGGGACGTGAGGACTTGAGCTTACAAGGTCTTATCGTGACAATCCATTGATTCAAATAAGAAAAACTGAACATGAATGGCGATGCTTAAAACACCAATCGGAGTACTATCCCTGAGCCTGGCATTGACAGCATGTGGAGGTGGTGAACCAAGTGCCATCAGTCAATCCGAACAAAACCCTCAGTAGGAAAAACAGCCAGCACTGCCAGTCTAGTGGGAATATATGATGTCGACTATGGAGGTTTTCTTGGCGTCTATACGCAGTCCTGTGACGAGGCTTTACACGATCTGGTAATGCATCAAGCAATGTTGATATCCTTGGTGAAAAATGCCATCAAACATTGCTTAGCAAAATCCACACGTGCTGGGCATGCCACGATCAGTGCCAAACAAGAAAAAACGCATATCTTAATTGCGGTGGTCGACGATGTCGTGGGATTGACTGATAATGTAGGCCGAGGCGTCGGCTTAATGAACATTCATCAATTTCTAGCGCATTGATCAACTCGATCTCGATCGCTTTTCCCAAATTTATCTCAGCACTATTGTCAATCTACGAGCGGTTGATCGTATCGAGTGTTTGGACGGTTCTATGTTTATCTACTTGCGAGACAAAGCAGAAAAGCTGCCGGTCAGCGAATCGTTTATGAGGCAATTCCAGCAGATGTAAGTCTGCGATTCCCTAGGCCAACAGACCTTACATACTAAAACGCAAAGCGATCACCGCAAAAATCATCATGGAAATAAGGGCAACGAACAAAAGGGCGATGGTGCGCCACAGTGTCGCCATGGTGCCTAGTTGATAGGTGCCACGCAGGTGTCGGAACATGTGTATAGGCGGGATGACGGTCAATAATAGTGTTGATAAGCCATACCAATCCACAGCGCCTAACACCGCACACAGCATCATCAAAATCGACATGAAGGAGAGCGAATACAAGGAAAATACCGCGTGCTCGAACATGCTGTGCTGACGACGCAAGGCAAACATCAGCCATAAAAATGGTAGCGAGATCGGCACCAATAAAAATGCCAACTTCGACAAGGTATTTTTGAATTTGTACAGCGCCAAGTCTGGATTTTGCAATGCATGACTGACGCCATTGACGACGACTGGTTGCGCAAGAAATGGCATATTCCGCTCTAAATTTTTGCGCACACTTTCTGGGGAATTGTCTGTTAGCGGACTAGGTATGTTCAGTCGGTCATTCTTGGTACTGCCTAGGATCTTTTCCATACCAGCGATTTCAGCTTTATCTTTGGCGATCTTCTTCTCTGTCGCTACGCGTTGCGGGGAGTCTGGCGCCAAGCTAGTGAGCAAAGTTTCTGATTCCTTCAAACTTTTACGTTGATCCGTCAGGCTCACGTTGAGTTCGGAGTTAATTTGCTTGACCAAAGGTTGGCTATCGGTGGAGCTGCTGGTAAAACCAAAGACAAAAAACATCAAAAAAATCAGGAACAGAAACAAGGCCAACGGCGATACAAATCGTGTGCGTTGCCCATCGATGTAGTTGCGTGTCAATTCTCCTGGTCGCCACATCAAGGCTGGAATCGTGCGCCAAGCCTTAGTGTCGAAATGAAGTAGACCATGCAGTAATTCTTCCACCAGATGCAAAAGTGAATGATGGGTGTGCGTGTTTTGTCCACACTCGGGGCAGTATGCTTTGTCGACCGCTGCGCCACAATTCGCACAATGTTGTGCATGAGTGCCGGATGATGCATTTGCCCCAGTGGCGAGTTCGCGGGCGATGATGGCCTCGGAAAGTGGTGCGGTGTCGACTTCGATGGGCATGGCTGACTCTGCTTGTGTATAGGTGGAAAAACAAAGTCAAATTGTACTTGAAGGCCGAAAGGTATCTGCCAAAGCGAATGCTGAAGCAACAAAAAAGAGTCTGCTAAGTGTGCGCTTATCCTTCAGAAAGTGTTCGAATTCGGACATATTTTGAGGAGACGGTGGAAATCTTGATCGAAACCGCACAGAGAAACCTTAAAAAACAGTTGACCTGGACTTTGCATAATGAGCAAACGTTGCTAAACGCACTGTGTCTCTCGAACTAATTATGGAGGTCAATCATGAAGGATCTTGTTTTTATATTGGCTATTTTAAGTAAAACCACCTGCATCCATGTCAAGATCGAGGAGTCGCATTTTATTCGCCCCTATAAACTTACTCAATACAAAGCCAGTGAAGTATTTACTCAACAAGCTTTGGATAAAATCCCGAGCAATGCGGCTTTGAAAGAAGTGAGATTGGCGTTCGATACGCAGCAAAATTGATCACATCGCTTACCTTAATGCGACAAAACCAAAAGTGTTGCTTTATCAGACCTGATTGGGTCGAAGCTGGCACTTGTAATCACGGGTTAAGGTAGAATACTTCGCTTAGATGGCTTGCATTTCATATTCTTATGATGACGACTTTGCGTCTGCTTGTTTTGATACCTTTCCTGTTATCTAGCGTGATTGCTCAAGCAATCACGGTTAATTCCTCGGTTCTACAGCGAGATTTGCAGCAGATGCTGAGTGAAGAGCGTGTTGCTGGAGCTGTGTTGGCGACCGTCACACCTGACAAAACCACAGTGAGCGCAGTCGGTTATTTTGATGCATCAAGGAAAATAGCTCTGCTGCCGGAGAGCAAAGTGCATGTTGGCTCGGTTACCAAAACGATGCTCGCGCTGACTGTGCTGCATCTGGTGAGTGAGAGGCGCTTAGACTTAGATGATACTGTTGAATCATTGTTGCCGAGTGTTTCAATTCGTAATCCTTGGCGGAAAACGAGCCCTGTGCGGCTTCGCCATTTACTTGATCACACCGCTGGTCTAGAAGATCTCCGCTTGTTACACATTTTTAGCAGCAAAATCACGCCTGATATACCGCTCGCAGATGTATTTTCTCGCACACCTAGTGTGTTGCGTAGCAGAACTGAGCCGGGTATGCAGTATAGCTATTCTAATCTTGGCTACACCCTGTTAGGGATGGTGATCGAAACCCTGGTTAAGGAGCGCTACGAGACTTGGGCGGATCGGCAGATTTTGCACAAGATTGGCATGCTCGATAGCACATTCACATTTACTACGCAGACGGGACGAATGGCGGATAAGCGACTTGCGTGGGGACATGTCGATGACTTGAGTACCGTTGCCGCACAACCAGTTGCGGTGCGTCCCGCTGGGCAATTTACAACCACGGCAGCCGACATGGTGAAATTGGCGAAATTTTTGATGGGCGATGGCCTAATCAACGGCAAGCCTTTTATACAAAAATCCCTGCTGCAAATGCTGGGCCAGCCGTCTACGACGCATGCTGCGCAAGCTGGCTTGCCTGTTGGCTATGGATTGGGAATGTTCAGCCGTGATCGTTACGGTGTACTTGGTCTTTGTCACGGTGGTAGCGTGGCCGGTTATCGGGCGATGTTTTGCATATACCCAGCACAGCAAAAGGCTTTTTTTATCTCGCACAACACTGATAGCGAAAGCGCACGGTATAGCCGTTTTGAAGAGCGTATTGTGCGAGAGCTTGACTTGGCAACATTAGCTAATTTCACGCAATCCCCGAAGTTTCCAAACAAAGTGCCCGCCCTGCCACTCGCACCAGAGTGGAGTGGGCGTTATGTCCATGCACCGAGTCGATTTGAGCTAGCCCAATTAGCCGATGTGCTGGGTAGCAGCGTCTACTTGGTAGCGGACGCCACACCGTTGACCTTGCAGCCAATTGGTGGCGAAGTGATCCAGTTGACACGAGTGACTGAACAGCTTTTGCAGCGTACCGATCGCAGCGTTGCTACACATGCCTTATTTCTGGATGGGCAAGGACAGCGATTCCTGATCGATCACAATGGGAGTATGCGCAAAGTTCATGGGCTATGGTATACGGTGATTTGGCTCAGTGTTGGCTTAGGGGGAGTGGGGCTTGTCTATTGGTTACTAGTGCCACCGTTGCGTCGTATTCGCCAGGGTACGCGCTTGTGGCAGCCAGCTTTTGGGGCGGTTGTACTGTTACTACTTTCAATTGCCTTGTTCTCACTGCAAAGTTGGTCAACGCTCGGTGATCTGACGCTCGCCAGTGGCGTTTTGTTTGTTACTAGCCTCGTATTACCGGGTTTACTTATCTGGCAAATAGTGTGGGCACATCGCCAGCCTACTTGCGGGGTGTGTTGCAAGTGCGATATCGCTGCCGCACTGTTGGTTTTGCAATGGTGCGTCTTGTTATTTGCTTGGGATGTCTTGCCGCTGGCGTTGTGGCGATAACCGAGTTTGCCGTTGCCCAAGAAGCGATCACAACGTTTAATCCGATGGCGGATAGAAAGATCGCGTACGGGACGAGCAATTGAAGTTCATCAAATACAATCACCTGATCGCCAACCTTCTGATCTTCCACAATTGCAAGAGCATGACGCAGGCATTGAAAGAATTGCGGGACGAAGGGATGGTATTGCCGCCAGAGATTTTGCGCGCGCTGAGTCCGTACCGGCAGCACCCAAGTCGATTCGGCACGTATGAATTACGGGATCGCTAGGCGGGGTCGATCGATGACGAAACGAAACTTGATTGGGTTGAACCCAGATTTCCATTAGGCGCGTCTTCGACGCTATTTGAGCGCTGGCGGCACATTTTTGGTCATTTTTTTCGTTCTTCGTTGAAAGTAGCTAGCTATTTTCGCCTCATTCACGTAAAAACTGCCTCGAAAAGTGCATCCACCATCATCTCAAATCCTAATGGAAATTCTGGTTTGAATATAGGGAAATTAATATATAGAAACACTTCTTGATAACTCTTAGGCTTATTGCCCTTATACGAAGGAATCCTTGCGGTCACCCTGTTTTACCGCAAACACAGAATGTAAACACAAGTTCTAATAAGTTAACAACTTTTATATGTGAACACGCCCTAGCGCGAACAGTTAACATTTTATAAGAGAGGCGCTAGATTGAATCATTCCAATTGACTAACCCACACTTTGGAAGTGCTTGAGTGACGGAATGGCGGCACAAAGATCTTTTAACTCTTTCGATGAGGATTTAATTGTCGTACGTAGGGATGTCAGATTACTGAGTACGTGCAAAGGGGCTAGTCCATCATTTTGTAGCCGCAGGCTAACGAGCCAGAGCATTTCAAGTTGCCTTAGCGAGGATAGCGGTGCCAATGTCTGTACCTGAAGTGTGCGGCCTCTGGCGGCAGACAGGCCAAACTCACGAAGGGTACCCAGCACTTCGACGAATGTGAGATCGACGGGCCCTTGGATATTTTCAATGAACAGATGTTCCAAGCTTAAAAGGCGAGAGAGCGGCAGGAGAGATTGTACGGCGGGTGAGCTACCAATAAAAAGAGACCGAAGTGAGGTCGCTTGTGATATCGCGTCGAGAGACGCAATAGAACTCCATTTGATACTGAGCGCCTCCAAGCCCGGCACCGCGCAGGCTGCATCGAATAATCGTTGTGGCACTTTCGATGAAAAAACTAGCGTGCGTATGGAGAGCTGCGGCAGTCGAATGCACCACTCATCAATGAGTTTCTCTTGGCGAGAGAGAGATAGGTCGGTTTGGGTGCAAGCGATATTGAGCACATCAGACCCAGAGTATTCATCGGTGAAGCGCACGGCAGGCGGTATTTCACCACGAAGCCGTCGAGCTGGCCAGTAGCCAAAGATCATGGCGTCAATATCGGCTGTTTCCTTAGTAGGCATTTTATTCATCTTGACTCGCACCCCCAAAGCCGATCTCCGACGAAAACCACAGCAGCGTGCCAGCGAGCACAACCGGCGCGCCAAATATAATTGCAATGGGCCAAATTGATGCGCCACTGCCAAGGGAGGGCGAGACAAACTCGGCAAAAAGCACAAACGCTAGGAAACAGACAAGCGGCATTGTCACTGAGAACCCTAGCCGCTTGCCCTTGTGCTGAAGTACAAAAGCCAGTGTGAACGCCAGCACGAATATAATTAAGAAAGCCATGTCTTTTATTCCTCTTCAGATCGATCAATCTCTATATATCGTCTATCTTGTTCGCTCCACATCCACTCAAGTTCGCCGACAAATTTTGACTCTAACAAATCGATAAATCGATCATCAATGTTTAGCACCGCACCGAGCGCAACAGTAATGGTCTAATGTACATGGACACATCAATAGGGCAAAATTCACCCTAAAGAGGAAAATATGACAACAAACCGTAAAAAAGATGATGATGCATTTAAACTTGAAGTTGCCAAAATGGTGGGAGATCAAGGTTTATCTCTAGTCGAAGTCGCCCGATCAATGGATGTAGGACGTACCGCCGTAGCGCGTTGGGTTGCGCAATATAAATCAGAATTGCTTGGTTAAACTGGAATAGGAAAGCCCTTAACGGTTGAGAAAAAAAGAATACGTCAATTAGAACAGGAAAATAAACAATTAAAATCGGATAATGATTTACTAAAAAAAGCGTCGGCCTTCTTTGCCCGCGAACTGAGATGAAATTTCAGTTACTTGAGATGTGGGAAAAGAAGGCCGATGTAGTACAGCTTTGCCGATTATTTGCAGTGAGCCGTTCTGGTTATTATGCAGGCAAAGCTCGCTTAAAAAATAGCACTATATGCAGCACAACTGTTCATTTAAAAGCTCAATTTACAAAAAGTGGCAAAGCCTACGGCAGTCGCCGTCTAGTGTCTGCTTTGCAAGAAAATGGGATCGCAGTGGGTCGCTATAAAGTTCGTCGTTTAATGAGATTAGCAGGTTTGAAGCCCGTATGGAAACGAAAATTTATCAATACTACCGATAGTAAGTATGATTTACCTATAGCAGAAAATATTCTGAATCGCCAATTTAATCCAAGCTCACCCAATAAGGCGTGGACTTCCGACATAAACTACATTCGAACGCGCACTGGGTGGCTGTATTTGGCTGTCGTCATGGATTTATTCTCCCGAAAAATCATCGGATAGGCAATGGATTCAACGATGCCAGCTGATTTGGTTTGTCGCGCACTAAGAATGGCAATTAGTGCACTGCAACCCCTGCCTGGCTTGATTGTACATTCTGATCGAGGTAGTCAATACGCTAGTCATGATTATCAAAATTTATTGAAAAAACATGATCTCGTTTGTAGCATGAGCCGAAAGGGGAATTGTTGGGATAACGCCGCAATGGAACGTTTCTTCTTGAATTTGAAAATGCAACGCGTCTGGCAACGTGATTATGCTAATCAAATGGAAGCAACAAATGATGTTACTCATTATATCGTTGAGTTTTATAACAGCCTACGATTGCATTCAACATTAGGCAATGTATCGCCCATAGTTTATGAAAATACAATTTTAATAAAAAACCCTATTGAGGTGTCCTAAAATACTTGACCACTACAGCTTCATTATATTCTGGCCAGTTCGTCACTTTGTAGCGTGATTTTGTGATCTTGTGGCGGCGACTTTCGTTGTGTTTGTATGGCATCGGCTTCTTTGCATGGGAAATCGACGAGAATCATGACAGATTGTTTACTTCTTTACTGAAATTTCGACTTATTCAACAACGCCTCAAAAGTGTCCGCGCTGGCGATGAGACAACACCAAACCGTCCGAGCGGACAGTGCGTTTCATCAGGAAGAATCCTTGTTACTAGAGAATATGCTCGTTTCACTTCACGGCATGAAGCTTGCTTGTATTCCGACATTCACTTTTTTAGGAATCCAACATGATGTCTATGCGCTCAATCTTAGCTTCCTCCTTCAAACTGTCCATATTAGGTGTCACGGCGCTGATCAGCAGCACGATGTCGTCTCAAGTCATGGCAGAAACACCAAAATTACATGGCGAACACACAAAAGACGCCGTAAGCGCGACAACTTCCACAGCGAAGGTGAAATTGATAGACGCCGAGTTACGCGCCGCTTTCCTCAGTAATGCGCCTGGTGCTTCAGTCTTAGTCATGCAAGATGGAAAAATTTTACTTAAAAAAGCCTATGGACTTGCCAATGTAGAACTCAAAGTTCCTGCGCGAACTGGCAACCTTTTCCATGTCGCCTCGGTGGGCAAGCAATTTACCGCGGCCGCCATTTTGCGCTTGTCGGAACTGCACAAACTGGCATTGAACGACCCTATCAGCAAATATTTTTCTGGGCTACCGAGCTCTTGGTCTGGCATCCGTATAGAACATTTGATGACGCATACCTCGGGCATACGCAATCTGTTCGAAGATGAGAAATTTCGACATGCAGCATATCGATCCCACACGCCAGCGCAATTATTGGCATACGCGGTAGCGCAGGATACGATTGCCGCGCCAGGTAAGCATTTTTCTTACGCGACGGTCAATTACAGCTTATTGGCCATGATCATCGAAAAACAATCTGAGAAAAGCTATCAAGACTATTTGCAAACAGAGTTTTTTCAGCCGCTAGCAATGGGTCACACCATTTTCGATCAAACTATTGGAATCATTCCAAATGCAGTCACGCCTTATCAAGCGGGGCCGGTGTTAGCGGAACATTTCGACCATAGCGTCGGCTTTGGCGGTGGCAGTTACTATTCCACCACCGAAGATCTGGCGAAGTGGGCGCAGGCACTACATAGCAACAAAATTCTCAATGCTAGTAACACCAAAGCCATGCATAGCGCTTATCAATTAGAAACTGGTGGCACGATTCCGTACGGCTTTGGCACGCGTCCCCATCAATTGGCGGGCGAAGCGTATTTTCAGAGTAATGGCGACATACAAGGATTTCATAGCGAAACCGTGTATCTGCCGAAATCAAAAACCTACATCGCGATTTTGAGTAATGGCGAACTATTCAAATATGGCTTACAGCCGTTAGCAAAACGTATCGCGGTCATCGCCTCTGGTAAAAAATATGCGGTCGCGAAATTACAGACTTTGAGTCAAGCGAAGCTAGAAAAATTTACTGGCCATTATAAGTTTCAACGCGATGAGTACACTATTCATTCTCGAGGCGGAAAATTGTATCTTGAATTTCCTAACAGTAAAAACTGGGTTGCACTATCACCACTCTCTGAGAGCGAATTCTGCTATGACAGCAATACCGATTTTCGTATTCGATTCACCGAAAAAACAGACGGCAAACATTTAGCGCAGTGGTTTGAAATTGATGTGTTGGATGGTGAAAGTGATCCGGTGTTTACACGAGCGGCCATTCCACCTGTCTTTTAATATTAAATCCGCGCTAGCTATCGACGGGGCGTTGGTGCACTTAAAAGTTGAAGTCAAAAGTACCCCAACCCCCGATCATTTATGCTGGGACTTTCTGACTACGGACGGAGTTTGGGCGTCCGGCAGAAAGCATGCGATTTAACACAGCAACACCGATGGCGATCACGTTGACTTGGTGAACGCGATTGAGTACCGAAATGGCGGTCTTGCGAGGTGGGATAACCACCGCAATATCTTCACCATATTACGCGATCGTTTGATAAGTGGGCGTGCCTTCATAGCCGCCATCGGCCATCACTTTATCGATTTCTTCGTCGACCTGATCCAGTAGTGGTCGCACTTGAGATGAATCATCCGAATGCTGATCGGTGAGAACCTGCGCGACAATCATGCCTGTATCGGCATCGACGGCTAGATGTAGTTTGCGCCAGCTACGGCGCGACTTCGCGCCATGGGTTTCTTCCAGCCATCGTCCTGCACCAAAGACTTGCAAACCTGTGCTGTCAATGAGCACATCCAGCGGTCCCTTCGGCGCTGATGTTGACTTCGTTACCGTCAGTCCCGCCGCCAGACGGCTGACTGTGGTGTGATCCGGTGCCGTGATCTTCAGGTTCATCAAAGTCAGCACTGAACCCATCAACCCTTCGGTTTGTCGCATTGCCATTTTGAATGGCGGAGCGCAGCATCAGACTCATCTCAATAGCAATATCGCCGATAGCGAGCCTGACCAGTTGGCCCGACCCTTTGCCACTGATCGAATGCAGCGTCTTCAATCCACAACGTCAGGCTACCGCGCCGCCGTAATCCTGCTTCATATTCCGGCCAATTCTGAACCTTGAACGACATCTTAGGTATAGGATGACGGCGATCGTCGTTGCGTTTGTGGGGGCATCGGGTCGATCAGTAACATTGAAGCTGCATCGTGCCATCAACCGCTTTTCGGGCTTGAAGTGCACCAATGCCCAGCCGTTTTGCCTTTTCAATTTCAACGCTTAAATATTAAAAAAGTCTATACTAATGCAATAAGTACTGAAGTTGATGCGAAATAACCATACTTCGGTTAGGTGTCTTGATTTCTTATCCATAAGTACGCCAAGGATTGGGCGACAGTACTTGTTTCAGCGCTGCTAAAAAGAGCTTTGTACGCGCAGATCGATTGCCTTCTTTCGATCCTAATAAAGCTACCACATCAGCTGAAGCCAACTTGTGCCTGGGTAGTATTTGTAGCAAACGTCCATCACGCAATTCTTCCGCAACATCCCACTCTGAGCGCTGCATGATGCCATAGCCCGCTAGCGCCCATTGTTTGACGACGCGCCCATCATTGCTAGCAAGCTTGGGATTGATTCGAATTGACTCTATCTTCTTTTCGTTTGGCGTTTGTATTTTCCACAGCGTGACGTCTTCTGCATTTTCTCTCAGTGCGATACATTGATGATGCCGTAAATCAGCAATCGAACTTGGCATGCCGTATTTTTCTAGATAGGTCGGTGCAGCACATAAGTAGCGTTGATTCGCTGCCAGTACCACTTTGACTAAATTTGAGTCGCGTAGTTCTCCGATGTGAATCAACATATCCCATTCGCGGTTCATTTGCTGCGGGTTATCTGATAAGGTCAAATCCACGGTGAGATTCTCATGTTCTTCTTGGAATTTTGCTGCTAGCGGTGCAATGAATTGATTACCAAAGCCAAACGGTGCCAAGATGCTTAAGCGGCCGACGAGGCCAGTTTTTTGTATTGTTAATGACGATTCTAAATCATCAAATTCTGCCAAAATCAGTTTCGCCCGTTCAAATAATAAAACGCCTTCGTCGGTGAGAGTGGTGTTCTTACCCTTTCTGTTGAGCAGCGTTAAGCGTAGTTTCTCCTCGATCGCTTGCAATCTTTGCGTCACGGACGGCGGCGAAACATTGAGTGCACGTGCTGTGGCTGCAAGCGAGTTCTGCTGAGCTAAGACACAAAAAAAGCGGAGATCATCGCTATTCAACATTAGGTTCATCCTTAATTAAACATTTCGAAATGATTAATTTTACTATTCATTCTTTTGGTTTATTCTATTGAATGACAAAAGTAAGCTGAAATAGGCTGCTTATGATGTAAAAAAGGAAAATATATGATGTTTAAGAAGATGATATTGCTAACATTTTGCTGTGT
The DNA here is from genome assembly GCA_963511665.1 of uncultured Undibacterium sp. Lineage (GTDB taxonomy): Bacteria > Pseudomonadota > Gammaproteobacteria > Burkholderiales > Burkholderiaceae_D > Undibacterium. The sequence continues at coordinate 65,982 of CAUPKC010000009.1, read as the reverse complement.
CGTTAGCACCGTGTTTGCTCAAGCGGAGCTGTTGGCACAAGAGAAGCCATCGAAAACCGTCAATCTAACGTTGAAGGAAGACATACTAAGTCCCGCTCAATTGCAAGAGGACCTTGTTTTTCTTAAAAATAGTATCGCCATGGTGCATCCTGAGGTCGGTTATACCGCCGACTTGGATCAATTGACGCGCGTTTATAAAGAATTGGAAATCGCCTTTCAAAAACCGATGAGTAAGGATGCAGCTTGGCGTGAGATGGCAAGACTCAACCCTTATTTTGCCGACGCGCATTTATTGGTAGTGTATGCCAATTCACGTGCGGAAGCGGAAGCTCATCTGGCAAAGGGACAAGGCTTTTTTCCTTTTGAGGTGTATGTTGAGAACAGCTCTGAAAGCGCGCCTACACTCTTTATTCGTGGCATGCTCGACGGTTCTTCTAGTGCATTAGCGGGCAGTCAAATAGAAAGGATCAATGGCGTGCCTGCGACCACCATTGTGAAGGAACTGTTGCAAAGAATGGGGGGCGATACGCCAGCCTTTCGTGCGAATTTGTTGTCTAGGCGATTCTGGATGCCGTATATCAAAACCTATGGCGCACCGGCCTCATTTGAACTTGCACTTCGTCGTAATGGGACAGCGACTACAATCAACAGCCAAGCGACCAAGACCTTGCCAAAATCATTGCTCGAAGGCACGAATTTCGATCAGCAGTTTCAATTCGAACTGTTAAATCGCCAAACTGCACTACTCACCATTAAGAATTTTATGTGGGAGCATGATGAAAAAGCGTTCTTCGAATTTACCAAGAACGCGTTTATGCAGATCGCTGAAAATAAAATCAGCAATCTCATAATAGATATTCGCGCTAACACAGGTGGTAATGACAATTTTTGGAAAGATGGAATTCTGCGATACATCGCAGACAAGAATTATCGTAATGGATCGTCTTATCGCAAGCGTGTATTGGCAGGGCGCCAAAGCGGTACTGAAAAAGTGGGGGATATAGTTGATGGTTCGGTCGATTCTTGGGTGCAGCCTGATTTGCAAAATCCGTATTTTTTTAAAGGAAACACCTACTTGCTAGTGGGGAGAATGACCTACTCATCTTCCGTGTTATTGAGCAATGTGGCGCAGGATTTTGGCTTTGCCAAACTTGTTGGTGAAACAGGGTACGTGAGATCACGCCAAACTGGTGGCATCAATCAGGTCAATACTTTACCAAACTCCAAATTAGAAATCGTCGTTCCCCGTTTTATTTTGGATCGTCCATCAGGAAAGCGTGATCCTGTCTTAATCCAACCAGACATCGTGTTACCTGATAATCCGTTTGATGAACGTGGGTTGATTCACGCCTTATTGGGAAAACTTCCTGAAAATTAAGCCAAAACGCAACTCCTTTATCTACACCGAGGCCTCTGATGGGTACCCAATTTCGCAGAAGTACCAGGCCAAAAGACGTTGCTGAATTGCGACTTATTCAACAACGCCTGCTTTGTCTAGGCCTCCAAAAATCTCGCTTTAATCACCACGCAGCCATAACTCATTAAATGCGACGAAACCAAATGGTGTCGCCCTGACGCCCGCAACATGGGGCGCTGCGCTCACTTGTTGGTTCTCGTGTGACAAGGGCAGTAACCAAGCTGAACCGACTAGCCATTTACCAATTTCCGCATAACTTTTCATCCGCGTTTCACTACTTTCCTGCGTTGGAATTTCGCGCAGTTGTTCGTCCAGTTGCTTGGCTTTTTCTGGCGCTAACCAACGACGAAATACCGTATCGGCAGAAAACCATTTGAAACAGCCAAAATCGATATCATCGTGCAAAATTTCGCGGCCTATCATGAAGTCTGCATCATGCATCCATTCGCGCGCGATCAAATCTTTGAAGTTGAGCGTTGTCCAGTCGACTTTGACTCCGGCTTGGCGCAAGCGCTGAGCCACGATCTCTCCCAACTGCAATATCTCCGGTGATTGTCCGCTGTACATACGTAGTCGCGTGCCACTTTTGATGGGGCAATCTGAACGCACTTCAGGAATTCGATGCGACCACTGTGCAAGTAAGCCGGAGGCTGGCCTGCGGCTTGGATCGGCTTTGTCGAACAGTTGAAAAGGCGAGAGAAAGTCACCAAATGCGAGTCGCTGTTCGTTACTTTTAAAGCGTAACTTATTCGGATTGCAGATGATAAAGCTGCAGCCAGATTCCGCGATTTGCCATTGCTTGATGCCTTCGCGATTCTGCTCGGCATTTACTGAGCCAAAGCCAAATTTTAGGTCGAGTTCGATAGAGTTGTCGGGCGGAGCGATCATCCACAAATCGATCTCATCTAACAAGGGGCGTTCTTTGTAATAATCCTTGAAAGTGCTCAAGGTAATTTGATAGTGATTGTGCCGAGAGACGCGAAAAGCACCACTTCCTATGGGCATGTGTTCAAAGTTACTCTGTCGTTGCCGCGGGACGATGGAAGAATTTACCATCGCCAAACAATGCGGCCACAGGTAATCAGGCCTATCTAAGTAAAAGCTCACGCGTTGACTGCTACCGAGTTCGATTCTACGTAAATGCTGATACAGTGCTCGGTAGTTGGAAGAGTACTGACGTAGACGTAAAAAACTGGCGCGTACATCCTCTGTCGTCAATTCACTACCATCATGAAAGCTGAGTCCGGGGCGTAACCAAAAATGCCACACCATGCCGTTTTTTTCATGCTCCCAATGATGCGCAATCGCTGGTCGCAAGATATTTTGTTGTGAATCGAAAGTCGTTAAACGCGAAAAAATCTGGCGTACCAGATGGGACTCCATGCGGCCAAAAGCTTTGAGCGGATCCAAACTTTCGACATGCCGAAACGCTGGCATACGAAAGCTTCGGCGCGCTGGGTCGGGAACCCCAAGATAGTCTGGCAAGCGCGCGGCTAGCTGTGCCCGTTGTTTGCGATCCAAGCTAGCGAAAGCATGTTCTAGGTCGCCTTTCGCTAATAATCCACTTAAGTGATCCAATACTAAGGATTCTGGTGTGACAAGTAATTGCAAGCGCGACAGGTTGCCCCGGCCTAGGCCTGCATGCCAACTCAACCAGCCTTGCGCCTGCATCTTAGCCAGCAAAAGACGCATATTGCGCTCGCTGCAATGTAAAGCCTGCGCCAATGCAGGCAAGCCAGGTTGTTGCCCTGTGCTTTGCATGAATTGATGGAGACGCCGGTATTGGTCGCGTAGCTTCATTCTTTTATTTTAACTTATGAAATGATTGACTTAGGGGAAAAGAGGAAATATGTTTTTCCATTATAGCCGTTTTTTGTTTCTGCTTTTTTGAAGATACTGCTGTCTGTTCGCTTGCCTTAATGTTGTTACACCTTGGTCGGTTTAATAACATAGTTGTCAATCGACTGTTTTGATTCAGAACCATGTCAGGAAATTGTATGAGAGACTTTTCACCCGCCGTCATCCGCCTATTGCTCAGCTCCTTCGTTTGTATTATGGGACGTGCCGCTGCCTTGCCGTTTATGGCACTGTATTTAACGCAGGCCATGCAGTGGGATCAGCAAACGATAGGATGGGTGTTAGGCGGTAGTTTATTTGGTTCGACACTGCTGGGCTTATATGGTGGCTTCTTGGCCGATCGTTTTGACAAGAAACGCTTGATGATGCTGTCGTGTTTTGTGATTGCTGCTAGCGCGTTGCTCGTTACCTTTACATCGTTGCTGATCTTGGTTTGCGTATTTTTAGTGCTGATCGACGCTGGTTTGACCGTACGATCGGTTGCCCTGAAAGCCTTGTTGGCGGAAATGCTATCGGTCGACAAACGCGCTAGTGCGTTTGCGATGAACTACACCTTGATCAATGTGGCATTCTCGATAGGCCCGATATTGAGCGCAGCAGCATTTGCTTACCACCTCGCAGCACCCTTATGGATGTGTGCAATGTTCGCCCTAATGGCGACACCTTTGTTAATTGGTAGTGTGAAAACACCGACTGCCGAACTGAGTGCTGACCATCGCGCGCATGTGGCGCCGCCCAACTTCGCGCAAACTCTATTGGAATTAAAATCCGATAAACGCCTAGTATTTTTTACGCTGGGCAGCATCTTGACGCAAATGGTATTTGGGCGATTCGTCGCTGGTTATATTTCCCTGTACTTGATTGCCACCAAAGGCGTACAGGAAGCGGCTAGCTTAGTGCCGTATCTACTAGTGACGAATGCGATATGCGTGGTATGTTTGCAGTATCCGATAGGACGTTTCTTGCGTCAAAGTACTTTGTTCAGATGGGTCAGCATTGGTGCGATGTTTTATGCATTGGGAATACTTGGATTCATGTTCGCAGAATCAGCACTGGTCTGGGTGATCGCCACCATTATTTTCACCATAGGCGAGGTCATCGTAATTCCTTCCGAATACATGTTCATCGATATGATCGCACCACCAGAAAAGCGTGGTAGCTACTACGGTGTGCAAGGTTTGTCGGTGTTTGGTGCTGCAATCAATCCCATCATTTGTGCATTTTTGTTGCACCACTTTAATGGCAAAGTGATGTTTGGATTTCTGATTTGTTCTACACTGCTGGCGATTGCTATGTATAGAATTGGGACGCAACATCAATGAGCTTCCCCTGAAATTTAGTTCACCAAAGGTAACGTAAAATAAACGTAACTTTGGAAAGAAAAAAATGATGAACAGGATACCAAAAAAAGCTTATACGACCGAATTCAAAGAACTGGCGGTCAAACGTGTTTCAGATGGTGACGCCATCTCTGTGGTCGTCAAGGAACTGGGGTTAAGCGATCAGACGCTGCGCAATTGGATTAAGGCAGCATCGGAAGGGAGACTCAAAGGTGTAGGTACAAAGCTTGTGACGCCAGAAGCCATGGAGTTATCCCGACTAAGAGCAGAAGTTGCCAGACTCAAGCGGGAGAACGAAATCATAAAAAAGGCGGCGGCATATTTCGCGAAAGATGTTCTGTGAAGTATGCATGGATTGCCACCAACAGCAAAATCTATTCTTTAGCTGAAATGTGCACTGTATTTGGTGTCAGTGTAAGTGGCTATCGTGCCTGGCAGCGAGGCGGAATTCCTGGTCGAACGCGCTTAACGGACGTACAGATGTTGACAATCATTCGTGCTATCCATGCTGAACTGAAAGGCGCATATGGCAGCCCACGTATGGTCAGGGAATTACGATTGCGCGGCTTCACCGCCAGCAAAGAACGCGTAGAACGATTGATGCGAGAGCATGGCATACGCGCACGGCATAAACGCCGCTACAAGGTAACGACAGACTCGAAACATGGCTTGCCTGTCGCAGACAATCTACTCGATAGAAACTTTACACCAACAGCGCCTAATCAAGTATGGACCTCGGATATCACTTACTTGTGGACGGATGAAGGGTGGCGCTATCTAGCGATTGTGCTTGATCTATTTAATCGAGAAGTGATCGGTTGGTCGCTCAAGCCGCGCATGACCAGCGACATTGTAACGGACGCGTTGACGATGGCATGGTTCCGCCGCCGACCATCCGCCGGTGTGATGCATCATTCAGATCGTGGTAGTCAGTATGCAAGCAATATGTTTCAGAGCAAACTAAAAGAGTTTGGCATGGTTTGCTCTACGAGTCGCAAAGGCAATTGCTGGGATAACGCGCCTACCGAGAGTTGGTTTAACAGCTTTAAGAATGAGCGGTATCATGGAATTCGTTACGCAACCCATGATGAAATGAAGGCAGCAAGCTTTGAATATATTGAAGTATTCTATAATCGAATCCGCCAGCATTCAACTTTAGCTTACCGCTCTCCAGTCCAATATCTAGAAGACTGGATGAAGAAGCAAAACCAAGAGAATATGGCTGCATGACATTCGCCTTATGGTGAACTAATTACCGAGGGAAGCTCACTATATTCGATGAATAAGTATCGGTGAACGACACTTAAATCGGTTTCTTCATCCCAATCCAAAACCTAGGTCTTGTTATATATCAGGTAGCTATCGTTAATCGTGTGCTCACCATGTAAGCGCATGCCCGGGTATTTCGCACCATCAAATTGGCGAGTTGTGGTCTGCACGCCGTTTTGCCAAAGCTGTCGGCTGCCACAGACTTCTGTCTTCCCAAAACACATACGTAGCCCCAATAAAATGAGCGTTATATAGAACAAGACGACCGCGAGTTTTAGTAGTGTATATAGGTTTTTAAAGAATATTTTCACAGCACTATTTAAAAAATCTATCAAAGAAAAATCGGCGTTTAACCGCAAGGAAAACACAGGCGACGCTCAGATAAAACAAAGCTCCCTTGGAGCCTCCGGGTAAAAATCCACCGTCAACTTCGGGTAGCAGAGACTGCATGACATTCGGATGCGTGTTGGCGGCCCAATGTAGGATCACGGCAGGCCAGACTGAGCCGCCAGCGCGCTGCACCAAAAAGACCATGAAAATTGACCACGTCAGAAGGTAAGCGGAAAAATTGAATGCAGAAATGAACGAGGCAAAGTGCGAAGTTCGATATAAGGGAAAGTGCCAGATCCACCAAATGACACTGATAAATAGTGCGACCCAGAACGGAGCAATGTGACCTAATAATTTATGCTGAAGATAGCCACGCCATCCAAATTCCTCAGCGATTGGTCCGGTGATTAGAGCTGCACCTAGCGACAGCACCAAGATAGCAGCAGGTGACCATGGCATAGCAAAAATAGGCACGCCCTTGACGAACAAATAAGTCAAACCGAGACACAAAGGAAGCACTAATCCCACCAGCACATAGGGTAAGGCAGGTACCAGGGAAAAGACCCGGACCGAAAAGTCCTTCAAGCCATTTTTACCACCCTCCGCGAAAGCCGCAGCAAATCCAGCGAGGCTAGCGAACAAGGGGAACAGCCAAAGATGTAAATTCGCGTCCTCGACGAAAAACCAACCTGCCCAAGGGATGCCGAAGGCTATAGCAAAAAAAGTGGCGATACCTAGTTTCGATTTATAGTCCATGTGTTCTCCTGTGTATGATTTGTGGCTTTGATATTAGCAATGCTTATACTTTGAGATACTTCAACCATCTGTCGAAAGTGATGTTTCCGGATCTATACAGATTCAACTCCGTTAGATCGACCTTGTTTTCGTCTAGCAAGCCAAAATAAACCGCTACCGATTGCACTAAATGCCAAGAAAGTTAACCAAGCTTTATCTGAAGCAAAGCTCATCAATACGATACACAAGATCAATGCGTTTGCAGGGGTGACTGAGGCCTTTAATACCGAAAAACACCTTAGCCAAAGTCCCGCTCGCTTTTCTAAAATAGGCACACTCGCAACGCACAGTGCAAACCCGACTTGCACGATTTCACATTTTAGCGTGGATTCTTGTTGTTCCATAACTTCCTTCTTTTGAATTGAATTGAGTCTTGCTAATCGAAAATTCTAATATCCACGTTGCATATTCACTGTCTGTGGTAATTCCCCCGTCGCACGATAACGCTGGATATTGTCGGCGACGATCAAGGACGCTGTGTCTCGGTCTGTTGGTGCGCTGCAATGGGGAAGTACGGTGACTTGAGGATGCTCCCATTGCCATGCTGATTCCGGTAAGGGTTCCAGCGTGAATACATCTAAGACGGCATGGGATAAATGGTTTTGATCGAGTGCTTGCAATAAATCCGTGTCATTGACGATCGCGCCACGCGCAAAATTGATGAAGGACGCGCCCGGCAGCAATTGCGCTAACAATTGCGCATCCACTAAGCCGACCGCATTTTGATCGCGTAGTTGTGCACCAGTGACCAAAGCTGCGCTGCTTGAATAAGCATCGCAGCTTGACTTCTTCAATGATGGGCCGCGCACTAATGACGACCATTTGCTTGTCGTGATTGATTTCTTGAGCCTGGGCTTAGTTAAAGACGCAAGTTGAAATCGCGAGGGTGATAGGTAATAGTTTAAATTTCATAAGTATTAAAAAATGAATTAGCAAAGGATGGTGTGATTTTTATTGATTAAGGGCGATGCGGATGTTTTTCTGCCTTTTGATCTTTGTTCGCGCCCTCAGGGTGATGCATCTCTTTAAAAGAGATGGCTTTCCCGAAAGAGTCGAATAGTTTGATTTTTTGTTGATCAAGTTTACGTTCTGCAGCTTTAAGTGCATTGGCTAATTGATGCGCCTGTGACGCTGAGATGCCGGTATCAATTAGGTTTTGTGCCACGGTTAAACCTTTACCGCCGCACATGGTGATTTCCCATTTTTCATTTGTCTTTTTGAGAAGTGCTCGTCCACCTTTGCCAGCCTGTATCCAGTCGGCGATTGCGTAGTCACCAGCCGTGACGATAGGTGAGGTTTGAACTTTGCTATTGACTTGATCGTATGTGGTGGCAATTAAGCTTTGTATTGCCTTTTGCTCTTGATTGAGCTGTTGCGCCGAGACTGTTAAGCTGGTGTAAACTAATGCTAAGCTGATGAGAATTTTGAACATAGTGTAGCCTTCTACTTGAAGGATTTTTCTGGGGATATCACGTATCGTTTGTTGCTGAATCAATAGAGAGATCTAGGGGAGCGGGAAACTATTAGATCTATGGGTTCGAATGTTAGACCGGATAAGTTAACGCTTTCGCGAGAATGGCAGCGAAAATATTTTACCTGTAGTTGTGCGGGATCGGGATTGGCGACAATCGCGACTTGACAAGAGGCTCTTTCTGCTTCGCTCAAGTCACTAAAAGCGACTATTTTTTCACTAGGCATGGCGGCTTGCAGTGCTTCCACCCAGGCTTGGGTATAGGCGTAATTTGGAGCGGCGAGGAATGGAATGGAATTCATGATCTTTTCTTTCAAGAATAAAGCTTAAATCTTTAAAACTGCGAATGACTAATTTGAGACTTTCAAACTACTCTGTCTCTTAAATAAACCCAAAGACATCGCAGTCGCCAAGAGTACGACCGCAATGCCGGTGACGATACCGACAGTTATAGGTTCATCCAATAATAACCACGCCCAAATCGAGGCTGTTGCGGGGACTAAAAAGGTTACTGTCACCGCTTTGCTCGCACCCTCGGTAGATATGAGATGGAAAAATAATGCATACGCAAAGCCGGTACAGACGACACCCAAAATCAATACCGCCAATACGGCTGAACTTGTGCCAAATTCAATGGCGTGTGGCAAGGCGGGCAGGGCAAATGGAAGTAACACAAGAGCGGCGGCGAATTGACTACCTGTTGCGGTCGCCACTGAGGGAATTTCTTTAGCGTGCATACGAGTATAAATCGCCGCGTAACCATAATTCATTGCCCCTGCCATCCCAGCCAACACACCGCCGATCACCAAAGGTGTGACGGCAATTGGGCCTATGCCGACTAAAATTGCCACACCACCCAAACCTAATAAGAAGGCGGAAATACGCAACATACTCAAGCGTTCTCCCATTAACAGAAAACCAAACAATGCGGTAAAAATAGCTGTTAAAGAATTCATCGTCGCCATGTAGGCAGATGGAATATGCAGCGCCGACCACGCAAATAAACTAAATGGAATCGCCGTATTGGTGAGACCAATAATCAAATAGGTCTTAGCATTTTTACGCCATTCAAATCGAATACCCATGTGACGTGCAAATACATATAAAGACAAGGCACCCAAGAAAGCGCGCCCAAACGTGGTGAGCATAGGACCAAAAATCGGAGAAGCGATACGCAGAAGCATGAAGCTTGTGCCCCAAATCAGGCAGAGCAACAGTAGGCGTATTAAATTGGCGGTGGACATAGTGATTTTCTTGAGTGAGAAGCTAGGAATGGGATGAAACGCATCCTCTTATTTTTCATAAACACAGGACAAGTCCTTAAATCCCTTGAACTCCAAGGCATTGCCCGAAGGATCTCTCACGAAAGCGGTTGCTTGTTGCCCCGCTTGGTCAGCGAAGCGTAGGCTAGGGGCGATGGTGAAGGCCACTCCCTTGTGTTTGAGCCTCTCGATAAGACTTTCCCATTCTGGCATTTCTAGAATGGCGCCAAAATGCGGCATAGGCACATCATGTTCTCCGACTTGCGAGGTGTTGGTTCGCTCGGCCATTGGGCCAAGATGTAAGGATAGTTGGTGGCCGAAAAAATTAAAATCGACCCACGTCTCGGTACTTCGACCTTCTTCGCAGCCAAGGATATCGCCATAAAATTTGCGGGCTTGATGTAGGTCGTTGACATAAAAAGCGAGGTGAAAAAGTGATGACATTTAAACTCCTTTAGGTTGTTATAGGACTTACGCAAAATTGTCCCAGCTAGGCGTGCCGACGAAGACAGTGCTTGAGCACGGCGAGGCGGCAACAACAACGCTGGGGCGGTTTTGCGTATGTCCTATGTTATCTTTGATGGTAATGACTGCTAAGTTAATCACTTGACTTAAGAAGCTGATCCAGTAACGAGATTGGCAAAGGGCCATACCTGAGCATCTGGTGATGAAACTGACGTATGTCAAAACGATCGCCTAAACGCTTTTGCTCAGCTTCACGTAATTGGCGAAACTTCACCGCACCTAGTTTGTAGGTGATCGCTTGCGCTGGCCAGTTACGCACACGCTTGATTTCACGATCCGCAAGTGCAGGTAACATCGGCAATTGGTTTTGCCAAAATTCTTTAGCTTGCTGTTCGCTCCAATCGTAGTAATTAATGCCAACATCCAATATAACGCGTATGGAGCGGACAAGATCCCATTCGACAGCACCGAGTTCATCGGCATCTTGCTGAAACAGACCTAACTCACGTCCAAACTCTTCCACGTAGGCACCCCAACCTTCGGCATAAGCTGAGTAGAATCCGTGTGGAAGCTGATTCTCGCAGGCCGCTTGCTCGATGCCGTAACGACTTTGATAGTGGTGACCCGGTATACTTTCATGCAGCAACAGCCAATCAACATTACGGCGTTCGTAATGGGATTTCGCTTTGTTGAAATAAAAGGTTTTTTCATCGGGTTCGTAATAGCCATCGACCGGTAAGGCTGCCCCTAGGGGTGAAGCTTTGATTTGTGGTGGCTGAATGGCATTCGGCAAAAATAATTTGGGTAAATTTTGAATGACGATGGCTTGCCTTTTTTCATAGTCAGCTTGCGGTGTGGAGTCGCCTTCATAGTGAAAAGCAGGGCTATTAAGATAGACCGAGAACGCCGCATCGCGTCCCGCATAGCCCATACGGGTTTGTAATTGACGATAGCGTTGCTGTGCCTGTTTCAATTCTGCATGCCCCATTTGCATCAGATCTTCCGGCTTGCTTTCTGTGGTTAACCACGCTTTGCTGAGCAAGGCATACCACGCTTTTCCCATGCTACTTTTAGCCAATCCCTGGTCTGAAAGTGCTGCGTTTCCCCCAAGCGCTTGATACTGCTCGATCAGGCGCAATTTGTCTTGATGTAGTTCGATTTCAAAATCAATTTGCTTTAACTGCAGTGCTTGGCAAGCGGAGACAGGGCTGATGCCGTTTGCTTGCTTAGGTACTTGCTCAAGTTGCGCTTTCTGTTTTGCTAGATGATTAAAAAAAGTTTTTTGCTGTGGCAGATTTTTACTCTGTAAAAAACTTTGTATTTGTTTTTGATACGATAAGTCCATCTCACCGCCTAGGCCTAGGTCGGTATATCCTTTGCTGTAATTGGCGATGAATTGTTCTACGGTTATGGTTGCCGTTTTGGTGGCACTGGCTTGCGCCATGTCGGTCATATTGACCAAGGTAAATGATGCAAGAAAAATCAGAAATTTTTTCATATTTTATGGCAATGCTTTTGAAGTGAATTTGGCGGCTGGAATGTGTTCAACTTGGACTATTGTTTCTAAGTTGATTCTAAGTTGATTCTAAGTCGTTTCTAAAATTTTGACATCTAACGACAAAGGCGCAGAGGTAACAGAGAGATTCACGAAGAAATTTTTTCCCTGCGACCGCCGCGCCGTTGCGGCAAAAAACTACCAAGTCATTTGCGTACCGTCATAGCGCAAAAACTGCCCATTCTGTTCGTAGCTACTTTCCGCAATGACTTGACGCATACCGGCTACGCTGACATCGACACTAATCTCAGCATCAATGCCCCCCATATCGGTTCGTACCCAACCCGGATCGAATGCCATACATATCGCTTTTCGCGTGCTAAGCGAGACATCTTTCAATACTGAATTCAAGGCCGCTTTGCTGGCCCGATACAACCATGCCGCATTGTACTCACGCAAACTGATCGAGCCCATACTTGAGGACAGCACGACCAACTTACCACTAGCATTTTCAACCATGGGCAATACCAAAGGCAGTAGTCGCATCGCGGCTAAGACATTGGTATGCATGACCAGATCAAATTCGTCTTGATCAGGCGATTGCAAACCATTCGTGCTGCTACCAAATACACCCGCATTCAATATGGCGACATCGATCTTGTCAACGGCAACACGCCAGGCAAGTCCGGCACAATCGTTGAGGTTATTCACATCTAAAGGCAGCGCTTCACAACCATGTGCTGCCAATTGCGCGAGATCATCGGACTTGCGGGCAGTGGTGATCACACGCCAACCTGCGGCTTTGTATTGCCGCGAAAATTCATGACCAATCCCGCGTGAGGCACCAATGATTAAGACTGTTGGCATTGTTTGTACTCCGTTTTTTGTAGGGCTAAGCGTTGCCAATAATAGGAACGAGAAAAATCGGCGAACTTTGAAAGCGCTCCGATTCTTCTGCTCACCTCCGTGAATCTAGCTTAACGACCGGTTCCGACCTTGCCAGGCAGACTCAGGTCGCCGGACGCTACCTTAAACACATTGGCTACGCAAAGGAGGGGGGCGTGAATGCTCGCGTTCACTTGCAGGCCGGCGGTAACGCCGTCGAAGGATGCTGTGGAAATGGCACCCAGTTTGGACAGCGGAATGCGTACTTCGACTGTATCGGATGAGAACGCGGGCGGGTAGTCCGGGCTGTCAATCAGAATTGGCACGCCAGGCCAAGTTTCAGGCAGCTTTGGCTTCGCGCCAGTTGGGATGTCCTTGACCTTCAGACCACCGCCGCAGGTCTTGTCTTCAACAAGAACGACCCAGTGCGAGTGCCAAACATCGCGGTTCTTTGCACCCTTAGCTGCATCGTCGAAGTCTGGGTGAAAAGTGACAGCCAAAGCGACGATGCCTTGGTCCTTGTCGAAGCCCACATCCGAGCTGTTGAGCGAGGTCGGCCAAACGTACGAGAAAACTTTCGAGCCTTCGAATTTGCCAGTGGCAGCTGGCTTCAAAGTACCTGCTCCGCCGCGAACCTTAGTGCGGAAAATCGCGTTGCCGTTATTAGTGACGATTTCGGTCTGTACGATATCGAAGGCGGCGTCGTTCTTCGGGTCAGCAACGCTAACAATTGCCTTCGCGGTTGACGGAGGTTCAATGTCGTTGCCGCTACCGCATGCACTAAGGATGAAGGATGTCGCAAGTGCGAGAGAGAGACTCGCGTAGATTTTTTTATGTTTCATGATGAGGTTGCTTTAAAGGGGAAAAAGGGTAAAGATTTTCGTTCTGAGGTGCTGCTAGGGGGCGCCGAGAAAGCAGCGCCGCGCCTTAGGATGATCGGCGGGTGCAAGGTTAACGCCACCCCCGTTCCTTGAAGCGAGTTACTTGTCAGCTTTACTGACTTTGCCAGGCAGGCTCAAGTTGCCGGATGCAACCTTGAAAACGTCGACCACGCAAAGAAGTGGGCTGTGCACGCTGGCGTTGACGCGCAGTGCAGCGGTCACACCGTCGAAGCCAGCTGCAGACACGACACCGATATCGTCGAACGGCACTTTGACTTCGACGGATTCATTTTTGAATATTGGCGTGTAGCCTGGGCTATCAATCAGGATTGGTAGACCTGGCCAAGTCCTCGGCAGTTTTGGCTTCGCGCCCGCTGGGATGTCGACAACCTTCAAAGAGTCCTTACCGCATGCGGCATCAGGTTTGAGTACCACCCAGTGGGAATGCCACAGGTCGCCATCGTTTGAGAGATTACCATCGCCGTTCTCGTCGTACAGCGGCGTGTCATCAAAATCCTCGTGGGAGGTGACAGCGAAAGCAAGAATGCCCGCACCCTTTTCAAAGCCGATAACCGATGGGTCCATGCTCGTTGGCCAAACGTACGAAAACACATTGCTGCCGGCTAGTTTACCGACCTTTGTCGGCTTCGATACGCCTGCCTTACCGGATACGGCCATGTGGAAGGTAGCGATATTTCCTTCAGTGCTGATTTTCGTGTGGACAATATCAAACGGGGCTTTAACCGCTTTCGCTGGCGCAGTTTTGATGCCGCCGGTGTGGCCGTCATGGGCATGCGCCGCAACTGCGGCGATGCTGAGCACTGCGGCTGCAATGATGGTGGGTATGAATTTCATTCTACTTCTCCTGTTAATAAACCAAAAATAAACTAAAAAACAAACTAAATGGAACTACACCTGAGGTTCATACAAACGACTCGTCCAGTCCTCAATCTGTCGCGACGAGACGCGTCGAGCAAAGGTATTTCGCCAATTCGGCGACAGCTGCTCAATTTCTGACGCTTGGCGCCACTCGTCGAGTAACGCTGGCAGCGTGGGGCCGTCCCAGAACAGTGCTCGTATGAGTCGCTGCATGAACCAGGTCGGACATGGGCGCTCAACTAGCTCGATCTCATCATTCACGGCGATTGCACCTACTCGCAGAACCCGGTAGTACCAACCGGTTGTGCCGAAAGTCTGCATCGACAGCGCAGCATCTGGCGCCTGTAAGCGGCGATTCAGTTTCCAGCAAGGCTGGCGACCTTGTGAAACTTGCACTAAGGCTGAGCCGATCTGATATATGTCGCCGATACACACAGTTCTTTCTGTCATCCCTAGAGTCGAGAGGTTTTCACCAAAGGCACCAGGCATAAGGTGAATGGGGCTGTTTGGATAGCATGAGCGCCACAGCGGGTAGTGATCCGCTGGGTAGTGATGCACTGCTTTTTCCGGACCACCATGGAACCTTCTATCTCCCTGCTCGTCACCCTCTAGACCGTCGACTGATAACCGTACGGAACCCGTCTCTGGATATTTCACAATCCCACTTTCGACGGGCGGGTACCCTTTCCTCAAAAGGGGCTTAGTCCTGCCAATAAAGACCCAGTTGAGCGCTGTCTTGGTACTCATCAATTCACCCTCGACTGTGTGATGAACGGCAACTACTATTATAAATAGGAGTCCTAATTTTTTTACTGACTCGTTTAACCTGCCACTGACGACAGAATAACAGAATATCGATAATAGTCAAGAGTCCTAATTAAATAACTTAATTGTCGAGAGCTCGATTGTCGACGAACGTGGGAAGTAGGATACCACTCATTGCGACGGGTTGGGTAGACTTAGATCTTGTGCTGTCGATTGACCAGCTTTTTGACATTTTGCAGAAGCCAGAAATCGTATCAATCTTTGCACTCGCGGCGTCATACAAGCAATTGAACAAAGTTGAGCGGTTGGCCTATCAGTGTTTTATTTTCCGCGACCTAAAGTCCTTGGAATTGATATAGTGATTTGCTTAGCATGCCAGACTGCATCGCCTAGCCCAATGTGGAATCTCCATTCAACGCGGAGCAGTTGATTGTGCATGTCGTTGAATCTGTGTCGACCAGTGACGCTGACCGTCAGCAATCCTTGGTACCCATCACAGAACTGATGGCAAGATAATTCAACGAAATGTTTGGCGTATACCTCGCTTCCTTTGGTAGCTTTGATTATATGGAGCAGGTAGCTAGCTTGTTTCAGGAACATTTTCCGAAAATTAAAGTTTGGACGCAAATTAGGCTCGTGGATGAATCCGCGAAAAATAGCTTTCTAGTGAACTTTACAGAAACTAGCCAAGGAATAGGCTTTGCTGTTTTAGGTGGTGCATTTGGTGAGGAAATCGATTTACCAAGAACCCGTTTAATAGGCGTCTTCATCGCAACATTGAGGCTTCCACAAATGAATCCTATCAACGAGCAAATCAAGCAACGCATGCATCAGCTTTTTGGTGCCGGATATGACTAAACCTACTCATATCCGGGATTGCAGAAAGTTGTGCACGCTGCGGGACAGGTCATTCTCACACCAGCACGCGGTGTAGTTTATTTGATTGATGATCGATTTACTCAAGCGCAAGTTCAAGAAATGCTGCCACGTTGGTGGCAGCGATAGTAGTCGCATTCGATCTAAAGTGATTTGCCAAGAATTGGCTTGCCGACGCTAAGTAACTCTTTAAATGACTGCTCACTAACTTAGTTCAGTGAGATTTTTTTAAATCCTTTTAAATGCATTTAAGAAGTTCTTTGAATCTTGAAAAAACTTGATGTGATCGGGTGAATTTAATCTTTTTTTGTTTTGAGTGAATGCTCTAGCGATGTATCCCCAGTGATGTTTCAACGAAAAATAAATCACAAAATCAATTCTGTTGTTTTTCCATTGGTTAGAGACTTTGATTGTCTCATCTGCGGTGTCTACACATTTTATCTGAATGCGATAGAAGTGATTGTCGTCTGCAATCACGAGATCCGTTTTCATTCCATGATCAAGCATAGGTTGAAGGACTTCCCAACCGTCGCTCATAAGCCAAGTTGCAACTTGATGTTCGCGAGAGATGTGTTTGTGAGCGGCAAGAGTAGTATCTTTGATTGTATAATTTCTGATAGGCATAGCATTACCTCAAATAGGTGAATGCCGTATGACAGCCGATGGTGGCTTCCTGTATACGAACCGGGGCAGCTAAGCTTACCCCCCCGACTAAATCACAAAATTGACGCGGTCAATTTCAAGCAATTATAGGTGCCAACCCTGTGCCTTATTACTCAGTAAATTTGCACATTAAAATTACTCTAAGACCTTATAAGGCCGTGATCTGATGAAATTAAAGTGTAGCCGAACTTCGATCTTTTCGGCAAGAATAATTTCAAGGTGACTTGTTGGAGTCGGAAATGTGTAGTAAAAAAGGTTGGCAAATTAGATGGGTTGAGCGCATATCTTTAAGACTGTTTTAAATCATTTTTTTTTGCACGTTTATTAGAATTAAAGTTTTTTTGAGCCACGAATCTAGCTCTGTATTTGAATTGATCCAAGCATCAAACTCTGTAATTTCATCATCACTCCAATCGTCTGCTCCACTAAATATTTCGTGAAGCATAAATCCCGATTTTCGAGGAGATTCAAGAATCGGAATACCATTAACTACGTCGTAGTAATAGATGGGTAAAATGTTTAACAATTCTCTCGTCGTGTGTACTGCAGGGCGATATCCAAAAGTAAATGATTCTAATTCCCCATCTTCATCAAATCTGATTTCATCGATGTAATTTTTCTGATAGATCCCTACAGCGCGACCTGATTTTAATATAGGCATTAATATTTTCTCCTCAATACATTTCTTGCTTTTTAGTGATTTCTTAGATTGAAAGTCCAAGCTTCCTCTCGTTCCAGGTTGGCGGTCAATTCAATATGTTCAACCGTTAGCATCGCGAGTAAGACAATCTTTCGTATGGTCTCGTGATCTATTGGTCCACGGCTTAGATCTGCGAGAGTATTCTTTGAGTTTCTATTTTTTTGCCGTCTAGTGATTAAATAAATTCTCGCCAAGAAAAGCTTCCTCAAGGATAACGGAAGCATAGAATAAAGCGCTAATATTAGTAGACCTTTCGGTTGCGACAAACGATGTCGCAGCTTAATTTTGGTCAAGGTAACCTAACGTTAAAAACTTCTCATACATACACCTAGCGTCGCAATATTTTCATTTTCGACGACCTTCAATTTCCTCTTTTTTTGTCGGACGGCCGCGGCGCCGTTTTGTGCTCGCGTACTTAGGCGATTCTAGTTTTTCAGCTTGCTGTTTTTTGTCGAGCCAAGCCATCACATCACCGTGACGAAAGCGAAGAAGTCTGCCGAGTTTTATCGACGGCGGTAAATCCGCACCAGTTGAGTGTCGGTTGTAAATCGTTTGTTCTGCCATTCCAAGAAGTCTAGCGAGTGTTTCTGGACTGTATAGTTGTTCCATTATCTGTAACTCATGAATGCAATCACATGACTGCAATTAGTGTAGCGATCAGATATTTGTAGTTACCTAAAGTTACTTTAGCCTTTAAAATCTGCTGCAAATTTGCTGCACTCAAACCGGTAAAGTGCGGTATAATGAAGGAACTCAAGGTATAGAAGTCCTTGATTTTATTGGATTTTTTGTTTTTTTAAGGGTGCTCGGGCGGCCTCATAACCCGAAGGTCGTAGGTTCAAATCCTGCCCCCGCAACCAGTTTTAAGAATAAAGCCACGTTTTATCGTGGCTTTTTCGTTAGGCTCGCGAATTTTTTTGATTGGTTTACGTTTGGGGCATGTTTCTAGACTACAATCGGACATCTACTAAATTGATCGACTGTTTTGACTGACTTATATTGGTGGTGCGCGAATTGGCGACCCATGTACAAGTTGGCTGCAGACTGATCCTCCAGGCGCACAACGATGATTCGTGCCGCGCAGTGTCCTACAAGACAAGACTGGTTGGGATAATAGCTATCCCGAGTGCTTCACTGAATACTTCTTAAGATCAACACAACCTGTTAGCTAAAGAGTTTGCATGAATACTGCAGATGCCAAGCGTGTACTCGAAACCGCATTGTTATGCGCACATGAGCCGCTGACCATTAATACAATGAAAAAATTGTTTGTTGATAGTAGCGATCAA
Source organism: uncultured Undibacterium sp. (assembly GCA_963511665.1). GTDB lineage: Bacteria > Pseudomonadota > Gammaproteobacteria > Burkholderiales > Burkholderiaceae_D > Undibacterium. Next base: position 47,343 of record CAUPKC010000009.1, on the reverse strand, counting down.
GAAGATCTGGTCGGTGCTGATACGATTAAATTAATGCTGGAAGAGGTGCGTCAAGATTGGTCGGAAAAAGGAATTATGTTGGTTTCCTTGTCGACTGGTTGGCGCTTTCAAAGTCGCCCTGAAATGCGCGCTTTCATCGATCGTTTGAATCCTGAGAAGCCACCCAAGTATTCGCGTGCGACTTTGGAGACTTTGGCGATTATCGCTTATCGCCAGCCGGTAACTCGTGGTGATATCGAGGAAATACGCGGTGTTGCTGTGGCTTCCCAGATGGTAAAGACCCTAGAGGATCGTGGCTGGATAGAAACGATCGGTCATCGAGAGGTGCCGGGGCGGCCAGCGCTGTTTGCGACGACTAAACAATTCTTAAGTGACTTGGGTTTGGCGTCTCTCGATCAATTGCCGCCTTTACAGCAAATTGGTCAGGAAGAAGCAGAGGACGCGCTTCCTTCTAAAGATGATTCCCCAGAGTTGAATATGTTTGACGGAATTGAGGCTTTGGTTGAAGTTGCTGATGCATCTGTGGTGAGTGTTGATATGGGTGGCGATGAGTCTCCCTCTAATATTGTTGTAGATGTTGACCTCGCGGCCGATGTGGCTGAAGAGGGCGCTTCAGACCTTGCAATTGAAGGTAGTGCAATTGAAATGCTTGAAGACGAAATTGAAGTAAGTACGGAAATAAGTGCGCAAATTAGTGCACAAGACAAATTGAGTGATGTTGCAGCGGAAAGCCTTGCAGCAGATGCACTCGAAAATGAAGCAGCCAGTGATGTGATCTTGGATGATGTTGCAATGATGGCTGATACGAATTTAGATGAAATAGTGGAAGCAGATGCTGAAGCTCTAACACCTTTCAAACCAGAATCAGATAATGAACACAAATAATCCAGACGATACTTCCAGCCAGCAAAATCCTGGTGCTGACACCGATACGCCGCGTCCTCGTGCAAAACGCGTTGCACGTCCAAAAGTCGCTAAGGCCGATGATGCAACTGCCGGCGCCACAAATGCCGTGAGCGAGGATGTGCCAGCTGCTAAAGCGCCACGAGCTCCGCGCAAACCTAGATTGAAGCCGGAAGTCGTCAGTGTCGAAGTGGCAGCTCAAGCGCCAGCTTTTGAGGAGCAGTCTGCGCCTGTTGCTAGAGCGCCGCGTCAAGAACGTCCGCCACGTCAAGCACGCGCGCCGCGTCAAGTTGAGTCGAGTGAAGTAAGTGCGGAGCAGCAAAGCGCCTCTCAGTTGGAGTCGACGAACCAAGTTGGTGCTGAAGAGAATGCTGAGCGCCCACGTCGTCCACAAGGTGATAGAAATAATTCACGCAATGCAAAGCCGCGCGATGGTCAGCAACGTGATGGTCAGCAACGTAATCGTCAACAGACAAGAACTGGGCAGGGCGTGCAAAATCGCACTGGAGAGCAGCGCAACCAAAATAACCAGCGTCGTCCAGGTCAGCAAAATAGTCGTGGGGCTGTACCGGAGGCAGATGATGTGTTTTCATTCGTGACTTCCGATGCGTACGACGCAGCAGATGATGCGCAGCATTCACGTAACGACAAAAATAAAAAACCGCGCCGTGATTTAACGGCTGATGATGACGCTCCAAAATTACATAAAGTCTTGGCGGAAGCAGGTCTGGGTTCTCGTCGTGATATGGAAGAGTTAATCATTGCTGGTCGTGTCTCGGTGAATGGTGAGCCGGCGCATATCGGTCAGCGTATTTTGCCGCAAGATCAAGTGCGTATTAATGGAAAATTGATTCAGCGTAAAGTTAGTAAAAAGCCGCCACGCGTTCTGATTTATCATAAGCCTGCTGGTGAAATCGTTAGTACTAGTGATCCAGAAGGTCGCGCCTCCGTGTTTGATAGTTTGCCGCAAATGAAGGTCGGTAAATGGTTGGCGGTGGGTCGTCTTGATTACAACACGGAAGGTTTGTTGCTTTTTACAACTTCGGGTGATTTGGCGAATCGATTGATGCATCCGCGTTACGGTATTGAGCGTGAATACGCTGTGCGTACTTTGGGCGATCTGGAAGAAGGCATGCGTCAAAAACTGTTGGCTGGCGTGGAGCTGGAAGATGGTATAGCGCAATTTTCCAAAATTTCTGATGGCGGTGGCGAGGGCGTGAATAAGTGGTATCGCGTCATCATCGGTGAAGGTCGTAACCGTGAAGTTCGCCGTATGTTTGAGGCGGTCGGTTTGACAGTGTCGCGTTTGATTCGTACTCGCTATGGTGTCATGACCTTGCCTTCAGGTTTGAAGCGTGGTCGTTGGGATGAATTGGGCGAAGATGCAGTACGTAGCCTGCTCAAAGTTAGTGGTTTGGAAAAGGTTGCTGGCGAAAAAACCGATAAGCCCATGGGCAAGCCAAACGGTAATCGCGTGCAAGGTGGTAAGGTGCCGCGTAATGTGAATCCGTTTGATGCGCCAGTGCAGAGAAGTTTTGAGCCTACAGTGCGTGGTGGTTTTGCTAATCCGCAAAATGGTCGTCCTACGCGCAATAGTGGTAATGCAGGTGCTGGTGGATATGCTGGTGTTCAAGGTGCTCCAAAAGCGTCTAAGCCGAATGCAAATGGCGGGAAGCCTCGTAGTCGTCAACCAGATCCTTTGCAAACCGCCTTAGGTTATCCAAGTCGTGATCAAAATCGTCGGGGTCCAACCGAGCGTGGTAGTGGTCCAGCGATTGGTCAGGCCATTGCGGCACGCCGTCGTCGCGGTACTTGAAAAATAAATGCCTGGAAGTGGGTGAAAGATGTTGCTCAGGCCGTGTTTTCACCGACTTCTCATTGCGATTGAGTAATTAATCGTTTATAATCTTGTAGTTAGCAGATTTTTCCTTGAATTGGTTTTTGATTGGTTTCCAGTCAATACGTAAAATCATCCAAGGCGCTAAGAAGATGGGCTAGTGCCCATTTTTTTTTGGCGAATCGTTTTTCAGTGCGAATTTAAGTTAATTCAACTTAAGTTGATTTGCTGCAAAAACGAGATCTGTGTTTATCGGAGAATTGTCTTGCAATTGTTGGAATTAATTGAAAAGACTGTCAATGGGACAGGCTATGATCTGGTCGACTTTGAGCGGGCAGAGCGCGGTTTGTTTCGTGTTTATATCGATCTTTTGCCAGAAGATGTTGAGGAAAAAGGTCATATTACTGTTGAAGATTGTGCGAAGGTCAGTCATCAATTGTCACACGTTTTGACTGTAGAAGAAGTGGCTTACGAACGCTTAGAGATTTCTTCCCCGGGCTTGGATCGACCACTGAAGAAGATTGCTGACTTCGTCCGTTTTGTCGGCGAAAAAGCGAATGTTAAATTGCGATTGCCTATGCCAGGCATGGCTAATCGTAAGAGCTTCGAAGGTGTATTGCATGAGCCAGAAGGGGAAACTCTGAAGCTCGAATTTGAAACAAAAGATGGCGCAGCGATGCTTGAGTTTACGCTCGCTGATTTAGATAAGGCACGCTTAGTGCCGCAAGTGGATTTTAGGAGTCGCAAAGCATGAGTCGCGAAGTTTTATTATTGGTTGATGTGCTGGCGCGTGAAAAAAACGTTGATGAAGATATCGTTTTTGGCGCATTGGAACATGCTTTGGCAACGGCTACCAAAAAGCGTTATGAAGGTGAAGTTGATATTCGTGTAGAAATCGACCGTGATACGGGCGAATATCGTACATTCCGCCGTTGGCACGTTGTGGCTGATGAAGCTGGTTTGCAATTGCCTGATCAAGAAATTTTGCATTTCGAAGCAGTCGAGCAATACGCTGATATCGAAGTCGATGAATACATCGAAGAGCCAGTTGAATCTGTTGAGCTGGGTCGTCGTTTTGCACAAGATACCAAGCAAATTGTTTTGCAACGTATCCGTGATGCAGAACGTGAACAAATTTTGGCTGAGTTCTTAGAGCGTGGTGATTCCCTCGTTATGGGCACTATCAAGCGTATGGAGCGCGGCGAAGCTGTGGTTGAATCTGGTCGTATCGAGGCACGTTTGCCTCGCGATCAAATGATCCCGAAAGAAAACTTGCGTGTTGGTGATCGCGTCCGTGCTTACATCTTGCGTATTGATCGCAACGCACGTGGCCCACAAGTGATCTTGTCTCGTACTGCGCCAGAATTCATCATGAAATTGTTTGAATTAGAAGTGCCGGAAATCGAGCAAGGTTCGTTGGTGATCAAATCTGCAGCGCGTGATCCTGGCGTGCGCGCTAAGATCGCGGTTCACACAGATGATAAACGTATTGATCCTATCGGTACTTGCGTTGGTATGCGTGGTTCACGCGTACAAGCCGTAACTGGCGAGCTCGGTGGCGAACGTGTTGATATCGTATTGTGGTCTGAAGATCCAGCGCAATTCGTGATCGGTGCTTTAGCGCCAGCGAATGTGTCTTCCATCATGGTTGATGAAGAAAAACACGCCATGGACGTAGTGGTTGATGATGAAAACCTGGCGATCGCGATTGGCCGTAGCGGTCAAAACGTACGCCTGGCAGCAGAATTGACTGGCTGGCAAATTAATATCATGACGGCAGAGCAATCTGCGGATAAAGCAGAGCAAGAATCTGCTGGCATCCGTGCTCTGTTCATGGAAAAACTCGACGTAGATCAAGAAGTTGCAGACATCTTGGTAGACGAAGGCTTCTCCAGCTTAGAAGAAATCGCTTACGTACCAATTAGCGAAATGCTGGAAATTGACGCCTTAGACGAAGATACAGTGAATGAATTGCGCAATCGCGCACGTGATGCACTTGTGACAGAAGCGATTGCTTCTGAAGAGGGTGTAGAAGGTGTGGAAGACGCATTGATTAACCTGGAAGGTATGAGCCGTGCAACAGCAGGTAAATTGGGTTTGGCTGGTATTAAGACCCTCGCTGCTTTCGGTGGCTTAGCTTACGATGAATTTGGTGCGATTTTGGCTCTGTCCACAGACCGTGCGCGTCAATTAATTGATAATGCATTTGAAGATGTGACTGATGATGAGATGAAACTCATCGACGCTAAATATGATGAACATGCGAAATCCTTATTGGAAAAAGCATGGAAACTCGTTGAAGCAAAATAATCACGAGTAAACAACATAATTGAAGCGTAGATTTAACTCAATTTTTAAAGTTAAATCACAGCGCAAACAAAGAAAGAGGACTGAATGGCGAGTAATAATGTAGCTCAATTTGCCACCGAGCTGAAAATGTCAGCGGATTTACTGCTCACGCAATTGAATGCCGCAGGCGTTACAAAAGCGTCTGCGTCCGACGTCTTGTCCAAAGAAGATAAGGACAAGTTGTTGGAACATTTACGTCGTTCGCACGGCGTGGCTCCTGATGCCGATAAGAAAAAAATCACCTTGACTCGTAAGGAAACAACCGAGATCAAACAAGCTGATGCCACTGGCAAAACACGTACCGTGCAAGTTGAAGTGCGTAAAAAACGCACTTTTGTGAAGCGCGATGAAAGCTCTCCTGAAGAGAATGCGACATCTGCGGTAACAATTGACCCGGCAGAAATGGCACGTCGTGAAGCTGAAGCGCAAGCGGAAGCCGAATTGGCAGCACGTCGTGAAGCTGAACTGTTAGAGAAGCAAGAACAACTGGCAAAACTCGAGGCAGAAAAAGAAGCAGAAGCGAAAGCAGCTCGCGAAGCGGAAGCGGTTGCTAAAGCCAAAGCTGACGCAGAGAAAGCCAAGCAAGCTGAAGAAAAACGCGCAAAGACAAGTAAGACGCCAGCCACGTCGGAAGCAGTGTCTGAAGTTCCAGCTGTTGATGACGAAGCCAAACGCATAGCTGCTGAAGAAGCAAAGAAAAAAGCAACGGCAGCTGCGGCTGAAGCCAAAGAAGCGGTTAAAGAAGCAGCTGCACGTGCTGCCAATGCTGAAAATGCGCGTAAGAAAGTGGCTGACGAAGTAGCGCAGATTAAAGAGATGATGCTGGCGGCGCGTAAGCCTAAGCCAGTAGAAGTACCAGCTCCTGTTGTTGCTGCGCCGTCTAAAGTGCCAGAAGGCACCTTGCACAAGCCAGCGGATAAAAAACCTAGTGAGAAAAAGCCAGGCGACAAGAAAGACGTGAAGCCAGCGGTCGCAGCACCAACCGATAAGAAAGCCATTAAATCTGCCAATGTGTCGTCCACATGGCAAGAAGACGCTAAAAAACGCGGCGGCGGTGGTTTGAAAACACGTGGTGCAGCACCAGTTGGTCGTGACGGTTGGAAAAGCGGCCCTAAAGGTCGTCGCAATAATCATCATGACGATCGTGAAACTAATTTCCAAGTTCCGGTCGAAGCAGTCATTAAAGATGTGTACGTGCCAGAGACTTTAACGGTCGCTGAGTTGGCACATAAGATGTCCGTAAAAGCGTCTGAAGTGATTAAACATTTGATGAAACTCGGTCAGATGTGCACGATCAATCAGGTTCTTGATCAAGAAACAGCGATGATTCTGGTTGAAGAAATGGGCCATAAAGCGTTTGCAGCTAAGATCGATGATCCTGAAGCAATGCTGACGGATGTTGCGGAACACGCAGAATACGAATCATCACCACGTGCGCCAGTCGTCACGGTGATGGGTCACGTTGATCACGGTAAAACATCGTTGCTCGATTACATTCGTCGCGCTAAAGTCGCTTCTGGTGAAGCTGGTGGTATTACGCAGCACATTGGCGCTTACCACGTAGAAACACCTCGCGGCATGATCACTTTCTTAGATACTCCAGGTCATGAAGCATTTACGGCGATGCGTGCCCGTGGTGCGAAAGCGACCGATATCGTTATTCTGGTGGTAGCAGCGGATGACGGTGTGATGCCGCAAACCAAAGAAGCTATTGCGCATGCAAAAGCAGCTGGTGTGCCGCTGGTCGTAGCGATTAATAAGATCGATAAACCAGGTGGCAATGCAGATCGTGTGACGCAAGAATTGATCGCAGAAAGCGTCGTGCCTGAAGCTTACGGTGGTGAGTCCCCATTTGTGTCCGTTTCTGCTAAAACAGGTCAGGGTATTGATGACTTGTTAGAACAAGTTTTGTTGCAAGCTGAAATTTTAGAATTACGTGCACCGATCGATGCGCCAGCTAAAGGTTTGGTCGTTGAATCTCGTTTGGATAAAGGTCGCGGTACAGTCGCAACGATCTTGGTTCAATCGGGTACTTTGAAACGCGGCGATGTGGTTTTGGCGGGTTCATCTTATGGTCGCGTTCGTGCGATGTTGGATGAACACGGTAAGAATATCCATACAGCAGGTCCATCAATCCCTGTCGAAATTCAAGGCTTGACCGAAGTGCCGGCAGCTGGTGAAGAAGTCATGGTTATGGTTGATGAACGCAAAGCTCGCGAAATCGCTTTGTTCCGTCAAGGTAAATACCGCGATGTTAAATTGGCGAGACAACAGGCAGCTAAGCTCGAAAACATGTTCGAAAACATGGGCGAAGGCGAACTCAAAAACTTGCCTATCATCGTCAAGACAGACGTTCAAGGTTCGCAAGAAGCTTTGGTCCAGTCTTTGGTCAAATTGTCGAACAACGAAGTGCGCGTACAAGTTGTACATGCGGCAGTCGGTGGGATTTCGGAATCCGACGTCAACTTGGCAGTCGCTTCTAAAGCGGTCATCATCGGCTTTAACACCCGTGCTGATGCGTCCGCCCGTAAGTTGGCTGAATCGAATGGCGTGGACATCCGTTACTACAACATCATTTACGATGCAGTAGACGAAATCAAATCTGCACTGTCCGGCATGTTGGCACCAGAGAAGCGCGAAACGATCATTGGTATGGTCGAGATTCGTCAAGTCTTCTCCGTCAGCAAAGTGGGTTCAATTGCAGGTTGCTTGGTCACTGAAGGTGTGGTTAAACGTACGTCGTCTGTTCGTTTGTTACGCAACAATGTAGTGACATGGACTGGCGAATTGGATTCCTTGAAGCGTTACAAAGATGATGCCAAAGAAGTTCGTGCAGGTATGGAGTGTGGTCTCTCACTCAAAGCCTACAACGATATCCAGGTTGGAGATTTCTTGGAAATCTTCGAAATTCAGGAAATTGCTCGTACTCTGTAAGCAGGTAGCGTTAGAAAGACAAAGAGCTTTGAACCGCAGAGGCGCAGAGGTCGCAGAGATCAATTAATTCTCTGCGACCTCTGCGCCTCTGCGGTTTAGTCTTTTGTTTTTTTGAATAAAGTATTTTTAGAAAAATTATGGCCAAAAATAGTAAATCCATCCCAGCCCGCGGTTTGCGTGTAGCGGATCAAATTCAACGTGATTTATCTGAAATCATTTGGGCAGAGCTCAAAGATCCACGCGTGGGTATGATCACCCTCACAGAAGTACAGTTGACGCCTGATTATGCACATGCCAAAGTGTATTTTACGACTTTGGCAGATGATCCTGCCGTCATCAAAAACACCTTTGAAGGTTTGAACAAAGCCGCTGGGTTCTTGCGCAATCAACTTGGTTTGAAATTGCGTATTCATACTTTGCCTCAGTTACATTTCGTCCACGACACATCCACAATGCGTGGCATCGCCATGTCGAAGTTGATCGATGAGGCGAACGCGACTCACGTTCCAGAAGATAAGAACGACAACGAAGACTGATATCATTTTTTAGAAATTTGAACCACAGTGGTTCAGAAACTATCATTTTCGTAGGGCGGGTGAAACCCGCGCTGATCAGGTGCTCGATAAGCTGGTGGCGCGGGTTTCACCCGCCCTACATGCCTTATGAGTGCTGAGTAGAGACTCTTTGAATTTCCAATTCTAACCTGCATATGAACCAACCCATCAAGAAAAAAACGCGCCTACCCATCAATGGTGTGCTGTTATTAGATAAGCCTGTGGGATGGTCGAGCAATGATGCACTAATCAAGGCGAAGCGATTACTTAATGCGATTAAGGCTGGCCATACTGGTACCTTAGATCCGTTTGCCACTGGCTTGTTGCCCTTATGTTTTGGCGAAGCTACCAAGTTCTCCGCCGATTTATTAGAAGCCGATAAGACCTATCAAACGGTCGTCCATCTCGGCGTGAGCACCAATACCGGCGACACCGAAGGTGAGGTCATACAAACGCGCGAAGTGAAGGTGAGCGAAGCACAAATTCACGCGACCTTAGAACAATTCAAAGGCGATATCCTGCAAGTGCCACCTATGTATTCGGCACTTAAACGCGACGGCAAACCGCTCTATGAATATGCTCGCGAAGGCATCACACTAGAACGTGAAGCTCGCCCAGTTACGATTCATTTGCTTGAGTTCGTTAAATACGAAGCGCCATTCTTAACCTTGAACGTACGCTGCAGCAAAGGCACTTACATTCGTGTTTTAGGTGAAGACATCGGCAATGCTTTGGGCTGCGGTGCGCATTTAAATGCATTGCGTCGCACCCATGTCGGTCATCTCATTTTAGAAAATACCGTAACGCTCGATCAATTAATAGAAATGAGCGAAGAGCAACGCCAAGCCTTACTAGCGCCGGTCGATGCTTTGTTATCGAGTTTCCCTGAGGTGCTGTTAAGCCAAGATTTATCCAAACGCTTTTTGCAAGGCCAACGGATTTCTTTAGCGAAAGAAGCTGTTGCTCATCCAACCGAACTCGGGCGAGTCCGCGTTTATCGAGTTGATCCCGAACTAGGGTCAAAACAATTGCTGGGTTCGGCACAGCTGCAAGAGTTTGGTGTCTTGGCACCAGAGCGTTTGATTTCGACGGTTGACCAACACTGAACTTGCCTGTCTTGAATTAGCTTTCGCGGGTAGAATAGTCGAATTGATCCCCCGATGAAAGCATCCCATGTTCCAAAACATTATTCAATTCTGGTTCGAAGAAATCGACAGCAAGAAATGGTGGAGTGTTGATCCTGAATTTGATCAACTGATACAACAGCGTTTTCATGGCGTGATGCTACAAGCCGCCGCTGGCGAGCTTTACGAATGGCGTACTGACGACCATGGTCGCTTGGCAGAAATCATCGTCTTAGATCAGTTTTCACGTAATGTGTATCGCAATTCTCCGCAAGCTTTTGCGCAAGATCCCATGGCCTTAGTATTGGCACAAGAAGCGATCCGCGCGCAAGCGGATCATGGCTTAACACCGACCGAAAGAAATTTTTTGTACATGCCTTTCATGCATAGTGAATCGCCTGCCATTCACGCTGTCGCTGAAAAGATATTTCACGAACACGCTCCCCAAGGTAACTACGAATTTGAGTTAAAGCATAAGCGCATCATCGATCGTTTCGGTCGCTACCCACATCGCAATGCAATTTTGGGGCGCGAATCGACGCCAGAAGAAATTGAGTTTCTGAAAGAAGATGGTTCTAGTTTTTAGACGTTGTTTTGCTTAGGACAGTAGGAGATATTCATGATTCGTTCCAAACTTCGACAATGCGTTTTCGCGATTGGATTGCTTGCACTTGGAAGTGCAGGAACTTTACTTGCGCAAGCCTTTCATGACTCCCCACAACGTCAAGAGAAACAAAGAGTAGAACTGCAAGGTCCGAATGGCGTGACTACCGGGATGGAAGTGATTTCCTCTGTCGCCGAATACAAGCCAGGTGAGGGTATTGATTTACATCTTCATCATGGCATCGAAGCGCTTTATGTAGTGCAGGGTGCTCAGATTCGAACGGTAGGAAAGGAACCGCAAATTCTTCCGACTGGTGCTGACCTGATGAATTTACGTATGGTGCAACATGGTGGCTTCAAGGTTGTTGGCGATACCTCCTTGAAACTATACACTGTTCACATCGTTGATAAGGGTAAACCGCTGTACGACAAATCCATAAACGTCACTGGCAACATTGCAAATTAATAGTTAACGCTTGGCCATGAATCATTTGAAGTGCCTAACTTCTGAAGCTCAAACCGAGTTCCTATGCGAACTTCGGATTGGTTCGTTTCCAAGCCGAAAAACCCATGCAAAATACTTTCACACGAAAGACAAAAGCCATCATCAATCATCCGTATATCACAAGCTCACCACAAGTTAAAAAGTCCATTGCTAATCTACTAGCAATCAAACGATCGATTCGCATACAATCGCCTTAATCGATCGACTCTCAGTCGGTTCAGTCCAACAAGATTTATCCGCTGCAATGAACGCTGATTTTTATTTTTGCGTTTCCGATGCTGCTGATAAACGCTATTCGTTAGGGATATTGCAGCATGAACACCGTTCCGCTCTTCACAAAATTCGTCGCTCAGTCCACTCTGGTGCTATTGGTGTGCGCAACTCTACTATCCGTCGCTTTTGCCGGTTGGCTAGACGGCAAGGGTTTTATGCAGATTGTGTTTCCCGTCACCGCTTTTTTTTGGAGATTCACTGCGATTTATTGCATTCCGTTTGTCATACTAATCGGCGCTCCATTATATTTACTTGCTTCCCGCAAACCCCTCCGTCGGGTATTGTTTACCTTTCTTGCGGGAGTAACTACCTTGTTGGTCGCCTACATTTCTTTTCCCGTAGTACAACAGTGTGATACTTCGTTCTTAGCTCGCAGAACTATCTTGAGCCAACTCAGCGCTGAAGAGGCTTCAACACTTACGGTTCGTCACACCCTTAGCGACGACTTCAACGACGACGAATTACTTTTTCCACTTTCGAGATATTGCCCATGTTACTTTGACTATCAACAACAGGGGGAGATTAAGAATGTTTCTATACATGATGGTGAGATATTCTATGGGCGAGGTTCGACTCAATAGGCCTAACGAGCCTTGTAAGGCGGTTGAAACTCGTACGGTCAGTCTTGTAGGGCGGGTGCAACCCGCGCCGCTAGAACTTTCAAAATGACGCACTGATGATTTACTCGAAGAGAATTTATTTGAACGATAAATCGTTAAGGGATATCACAGCGCGGGTTGCACCCGCCCTACATTATTGAATCAGACTTTCAATTTGTGCTGATGTTTGCGAATCGAATCGCGACTCAAATCGTTATTCGATTGCGCAAAGCATCCCAACATTCAAGCTTAAACCGCCTTCACCACCATCCCAGCAGGCGTATCCTCAACCTCAAACCCTTCAGCTTTAATTGCATCACGCAAGCGATCAGATTCAGCCCACACCTTGTTTTGACGCGCGATTTTGCGCTGTTCGACGAGTTCCAAAATGTGTGCAGGGATTTCGATCTTCTTCGGTTCCCAAGTTTTCAGGTTTAAGCCCAACATTTGATCGAAATAATCGAGCGTCGCTTTTTTGTCGGCATCGCAGACGTTGGATTTCAACATTTCCCACATGACGGCAATCGCCTTCGGCAAGTTCAAATCTTGATCGATTTCTGCTTTGAAACGATCAGCGTACTCTTGATTGATGCTACCGCCAGCAGGCAAATTGAAGTAAGTTTCGCGCAAACGATTCAAACCAGTTTGCGAAGCTTTTAAGGATTCCCAACTGAAGTTGAGTTGGCTGCGATAATGGGCAGACAAACACAACCATCGATAGGCGAGTGGGTCGATGTTGTCATCGATCAGTGTTTGTAGACGCAAAAAGTCGCCGCTGGATTTCGACATCTTGCCTGCGTCGATTTGCAAGAAGTAGCCGTGCATCCAGAAGTTGGCCAAGCGTGTGCCGTGGCAGGCTTGGTTTTGCGCGATCTCGTTACTGTGGTGAATCGCGATATGGTCTTCGCCGCCGCAGTGAATATCAAACCAAGGTTCTAAGTATTTGGCCGACATCGCCGAACATTCGATATGCCATCCTGGGAAGCCACGACCCCAAGGACTGTCCCATTCCATTTGACGTGTGCTGCCTTCTGGGCTGAATTTCCACAGCGCGAAGTCGGTTGGGTTTTTCTTTTCACCTATTTCGACGCGTTTGCCCGCTTCCAAGCCTTCACGATTTAAACGCGCTAAGTAGCCATAGTCGTCTTGTTTCGAGGTATCAAAATAGATGCCATCAGACGTACGATAGGTATAGCCTTTTTCTTCGATGACGCTGATGAAGTCAATTTGTTCGACAATGTGATCGGTCGCCTTGCACCAGATTTTTGGCTGAAGAATATTGAGGCGTTGAATGTCTTCTTTGAACGCGACCGTGTATTTCTCAGCGATTTCCCATGCGGTTTGGCCGGTACGGCGTGAGCCTTTTTCCATCTTGTCTTCGCCATCATCACCGTCAGACACTAAATGTCCGACGTCCGTGATATTAACTACGTGGCGTACGTTGTAACCGTTGAGTTCTAAGGCTCGGCGCAGGACATCTTCGAACAAATAAGTGCGCAAATTGCCGATGTGAGCGTAGTCATATACGGTCGGACCGCAACAATACAACCCAACCCAGTCTTGGTGAATCGGAGCGAAAGGGCGGAGGGAGCGTTCCCAGTTGTCGTAAAGTTGCATGTCGATTAAGTAATGGTTGAAGTAAAAAAATAATCAGGAATTGGTGTGAAATCACGGCGGCTTTGTTAGTCGCAAGAAGGCACTAGTTGGATTTAATTTCTGCTACAAATTGCGAGAGCGCTAACCAGAACGTTATTATCGCCGAATTCCTTGTTGAATTCTGCATGAAAGTTAACTTAAAGACTTAGAAGACAGTAATGACTTTGAGTTTTTTACAAAATGTTGACTTGAAAAAATGGAATGCTTTACGCATGATGCAAATCAGGTACGGATTTTGGCAGATTTTTTATCTAATCGTCGCAAACAATTTGCTTTGTTTGTCCAAAGCGCTACACTGAATTTATGCTTTGCGGCAATTATTCGGGATAAAAAAAGAACCATAGCGAAAAGAAGCAAGGCGAGTCAAAAACAGGTGGGAGAAACCTATGATAGCGCAATATCCAGATGTCACCCCTGACGAATTTCGCGCGCACTGCCAGCCGCAAGATCAAATGCAAGCGTGTAGCGTGTTGCGTTTTTTTATGTGGGCGACGTGGCCCTTGTTGTATATCGATTATTCACTTCTGGGTTGGACGCAGAGTTTTTGGATTATGTTGAGCTTGCGTGGAGCAATGCTGATCGTAAGTTGGCATTTGTTGCGTCCTGTTAAGTCGGTTCAGGACAGACGTGCAGACAAGAAGTTCCAACGCCCATTATTAGAAAAGCACTTGTACCTTTGGACTATTGCAGTGATGTTGGTGCAATTGTCTGGGAATGTCATCGCCCCTGTCTATTATCTTGGACATTTCTTTATTGATGTCTGGATTTGTTTAATGGTGTCAATTGCGGTGCCCTTGCGTGCTTTGCGACTACGGCAACTGCTCATAGCCTATTTCTTTGCTTGCGTTACCTTATCTTTGACTAAAACTTTTCCCTCTACGGCGTTTCAATTGACGGTGCTGACCGCGTTGTCACTCAGTGCCTATTCAGGGCAAGTGTTAGCTGCGCAAAGGCAGATGTATCGCAAGAAAATTTTGAGTGCAGAACTGGAATTGCAGCGCAAAGAAAATACTGATCCTTTAACGGGCATTGCCAATCGCCGTGAGTTTCTGCGTGTCACCGATAGTGAATTGCAAAGACATCTGCGCTTGGGGAAACCGCTATCTTTATTAATGCTAGACCTTGATCATTTAAAACAAATCAATAGTGAATATGGCGCAAGTGCCGGTGATATGGTTTTGGTCGAAGTGAGTAAGCGCATGCGTCGTGCGACGCGCAGCTACGATTGCTTGGCTCGCTATAGTGCAGAGGAATTTAGCGTGCTATTGCCTGAAGCGAACGAAGAAACCGCAGGAAAAATTGCGGCACGTGCCCAAGCGACGATTATTGCAATGCCAGTCGCGGCTTCTGGTAAAGAACTGAAAGTCAGCGCCAGCATAGGTGTTGCCACCATGTTGGAAGGTGACACGATAGAAAGTATGTTACGTCGTGCCGAAGATGCTTTACATAAAGCACAGCATGCTGCGAGACAAACTCTGGTCTCATCCAATTCCAAACAAGAAGTATTTGCCTAAAATATGTGTCAACAGACCCTAGTTGATTGAGGTATTTTTTACCTGCTTTTCTCCTCTCCATCTCTTCGCTTTGAATCTGCCGGTGCTATTTTTAGCACTGGCTTTTTTTTGCACTTGTTTTGCGGCGCAACAGGACTCCAAATTGTTCTTGTTTATAAAATACTTTTGTTTGATACTTGGGTTGATTGTGATAATTCGAGTAAAAAATTAAACATGACTTTTATTCTTTCTTTTGCGCCTGTTCTCTTTTTTCATTGTTCTTGATGAGGCTATATGGCCAAACTACAAATAGGTATAAAGCAGTTATGTGTATGGATCATGCTCGCTTTTGGGCATCAAGTTTTTGCTGCTCCTTTAGAACCGATTGATGTAGCAAATGACCGAGCGGTCGATGCAACAGCGGACGTGCGGGTTGAGAGTTTTGTCTGGACAGATGCGGTTGATCGTCAGACACGGCAATTTCAGGGAAAACTAGTTCAACCGGTTCGAGGCAAAAAAGCATTCTTGTGGATGCAATTACAGGGTTCTGCTGCCTTATTGAAACAACTGCAAAATAGCACCAAAGGCAGTATGCCAATACGACACGAATGGTACAAATATCAAAGCGATGCTATAGAAGCCGAAAGTCCTGATACGCTTGATTTGTCGGTGGATTTATCCGTCGGTAAGAAAGAGTCACTGCAAAAATTAGCGTTCGAGGTCGATGCGACGGGCGCGTTTCGCTGGCGGGTATGGAGCGGAAAGCAGCAATTGACGCCTGGTTATTGGCGTGTCGATTTGGTTTACAGCTCGGGTGTTCCCGTTATTTGCCCAACACCAGAGAATAAATTAAAACCTTGTAAATTTGTGATAGAGGTAAAAAGATGAGCGATGAAAACCAACAAGCTATGCCAGCAGTTGCGCCAACTTCAAGTGATGATCTATCGCCTAAAAATCCCTTAGAGGCAAGCAGTATCGACAGACAAAATAATGTCAGTCTTGGTACAGCAATTCGCGAGTCACAAGTCTTACTTGCTTACGCATCACAAAATGGAACGACGCTCGATGAATCTGTGATTAAAGTGATCGTCTCTAGCGGTAGTTTGTATACGCTAAAGCAAATGAGCGATGAAGCCGAAACGGCATTTTGGCTGGCGTTCAATACGCTAGCTAGAGCCGTGGCTCCCGTTTCGGTGAATAGTTTGCAATCGATACTGGATCCAGCTGAAACCGAAACACGTGTTGTGTTCGGGGTAAAACTCAAAAAAATATCCTTGGCGCGTAGCGCCGTGCGCTGGTACACCACGATGGCCATCGTTACGCTATGTACTTTGCTGACCATACAAATTTATTGGCTGTTTGGTAGCAAAATTACGACCGATATACAAAAAATTTCAGAAAAATATGCGGATACTTCTGCCAAGTGGACAGCCGCAAAGTTGCAGGCACTGAACGCAACGAATGCCGTGAACGCGAATACGGGGGAGGGCGTTTTAAGTAGTGGGAATGCGGCGCAAGATACCATTAATCTTAGTCTCAAAGCGCAAGTGGAGAGCTATGGGTTTCAAAAAGATTCTAGTTACGAGTCGCTGTATGTGTGGAGTCGTATTTGGGCTATGTTTTTGCCTAGTCCACAGATTGAAGTAGACAATCCCGCTGAGAACAAAATTTATCTTAATTCTATTTTGTTACAGTCGTCTAATCTCTTATTGGATGCATTGCAGCGCTATCTGTTGCCTCTGCTGTACGGACTATTAGGAACCTGTGTCTATGTCTTGCGCACTCTGGCGGCTGAGATTACTGCGCGTACTTATTCAGAAGCGTCGAATGTGGGTTTTCGTATTCGCCTTTATCTCGGTACGCTGGGCGGCATGGTGTTTGCCTGGTTTGTGATCCCTGAAAATAGTGATGGCGGCATATTTAAATCTTTATCGCCCTTTGCATTGGCGTTTTTAGCTGGCTATAGCGTGGAAATTTTGTTCGCTGCGATGGATAGATTTTTAGTTGCGTTCACCAGTAAACCGTCATAGCTCAATAGAGTTTAGTTTAGCTCTTTACCCAAAAAATCCCAGACACTAGCATCCGACATTGCCGCAACATTCAAACGCATTTTGGTCGAGGGCAATTGATGCGGTGAAAACAGGCTGCCGGGTGCTAGTAAAAAGCCTTTTTCAAAGGCTTTTTCAGTTAAAGCGATGGTGTCTTTGCCCGTATCTACCCACAAAAACATGCCAGCAGGGGTGCGGTATTCCACTTTCATGCCTAACTTTTCGACACGAGCGGTAACTTCATTGCGCGCCGTGTCTAGTTTGCCGCGTATGCGATCGACGTGTTTGCGATAGTGGCCTTCTGACAAAATCTTGTGAACCACACGTTCACTGATTTCATTCGTGGTCAGGCTAGAAAGCATTTTGCGGTCGGCCAGCCGAATTGCAGTTTCATGTGAGGTCGCGATAAATCCAACGCGTAAATTGGCTGCCAGGGTCTTGGAAAAACCACCTAGGTAAATGACACGATTGAGCTGATCTAACGCAGACAGGCGGGTCGCTGGCTGCACCGCTGAACCTGGGTGCATATCGCAATAAATATCATCTTCTACAATCATGAAATCATGTTGCTCTGCGGTTTTCAGAACTTGAAACGCTTTCGCCGCCGACAGCGAAGTAGAGGTCGGGTTGTGCAACACCGAATGAATAATGTATAGCTTGGGTTTATGTAGTGCGGCTAATTCAGCGAGTTTGGCAACGTCAGGGCCGTCGTGCAAGCGCGGGATGCCGATGACTTTGGTGCCCAAAGTAGCAAAGGTACCAAACATTAAAAACCAAGCCGGGTCGTCGACAAAAATAGTATCGCCAGGTTGAGTGAATTCGCGCGCAACCAAATCGAGCGCTTGCGTGACGCCATTAGTGGTGACAATTTGTTCGGGCGCAGCGGCGATTTCTAATTCAGCTAACTTCAGTTGTAGCTGCTGGCGAAAAGGTAGAAATCCTTGCTGTGTACCGTAATGCAGTAATAGACTCTGGTTTAGACGACTAACCGCACGCAGACCATTGGCAACTAGTTCTCCGTCTAACCATTCATGCGGCAACAAGCCTGAACCGGGCATTTTTTGCTGTGGTAATTGACGTAGCATATTGCGAACTAACCACACCACATCAGGTTGTTGCGAAGTGGGAATGCTGGGCGTATTGCGATTATTTGATGCACCACTATTTATCAAAGAGGCGCGTTCCCGCACATAAAAACCAGAGCCGCGGCGCGATTCCAGATAGCCATTAGCGACCAAACGATCATAGGCTTCCACCACCGTAAATCGAGATACTTTTTGTTCGTCGGCGAACTGACGTATCGACGGCATGCGTGAGCCGGTACGTAGTAATTTATCATCTATGCGACAAGCCACAGAGTGCACGATCTGCTCCACAAGTGATCCACCGGAATCGCGCGACACCATGGTGCCTTTCGTTAAATTAGAGCTTGATCGCATTGTGTTGAGCCTTCATGAGGTCTGTCTATTGAATCTGTTATTGTGTTTCGACCAATTTATCGAATAAGCCATGTGTAACGGTAAATCTGCCGTGACAGTATGAAATCTATTTAGTAAATTGTATTGGTACTGTATTGGTTTTTGCGGTTAGGATAGCATAAGAACTTGCGGTCGCAGAGTGGTTTTCTAGTGGTGTTGTGGATAAATGAGGTCATGCGAATTTTGTCGCTTCTGCTTTTTTTATTCTACTTGTCGTCAAAAAAAGTGCGAAATTGAGAATATTTGAAGGGTTTTTGATTGTTTTTAGATTCCGCTGTGGTCTTGCCCGAGCTTGCGCCTTACAATGTTGGCTGTTGCTGTAGAAGCATTTTTGAATCGCCGCACACTCCCGCGGAATCACTTTGTTGAGGAACGTTTATGTCAGTTTATGAGAAATTAAAAGCTTTGAATATTGAATTGCCAGCCGTCGCGGCACCTGCTGCAGCTTATGTCATGCATGCACAAACTGGAAATACGGTATTTTTGTCCGGCCATATTGCCAAGAAAAATGGCAAGGTCTGGGTAGGACAATTAGGTAAAACGATGGAAACTGCTGAAGGCAAAGAAGCGGCACGTTTGATTGCAATTGATTTATTAGCGACCTTGCAGGATGCCTGTGGTGGTGATCTGAACCGAGTTAAACGTATTGTGAAACTGATGAGTCTGGTAAATTCAACTTCGGAATTCACTGAACAGCATCTAGTCACGAATGGTGCTTCTGAATTGATCGGTGAGATTTTTGGTGAACAAGGTAAACACGCTCGCTCTGCTTTCGGAGTCGCACAAATTCCTTTGGGGGCGTGTGTAGAAATTGAAATGATCGCTGAGATCGCCTGAGTGTCAATTTTTACTGTCTGAATTTTTGTTTGAATTCTGTCTGAATATGGCGTTCGTGGTGTTTAGCAAAATAAATTGTTTTGTAACTTTTTTTGAAGTGAATCAAGTATGAGCCTGCAAAATTTAAAACCAATAGAGTGGAAATTTTCTGAACGCGCTGAGCAGCTGCAAAGCTCGGCAATTCGTGAAATTCTTAAAGTTACGATGCGTCCAGAAGTGATTTCTTTTGCAGGTGGCTTGCCTTCTCCAGAAACCTTCCCTGTAGATCGTATGCGTGCAGCCTTCGACAAAGTCTTGGCAGAGAACGGCAAAGTAGCATTGCAATACGGCACAACGGATGGCTATGCGCCTTTACGCGAATTTATCGCTAAATCCTTATCGACCGCCGATTGCACCATCACTGCGGATCAGATCATGATGGTTTCAGGATCTCAGCAGGGTTTGGATTTGTTGGCGAAAGTATTGGTGGATGAAGGTAGTAAGATTTTAGTAGAGACACCTAGTTACCTCGGCGCGTTGCAGGCTTTCTCTGTGTATCGCCCGGAGTTTGTTTCCGTCGATATGGATGAGAATGGCGTGGTGCCGGCATCGGTTGCAGCCAAAGGCGAAGGCGCAAAGCTGTTTTACGCTTTGCCTAATTTTCAAAACCCTACAGGGCGTACTTTGTCATTAGAGCGCCGTCAAGAATTAGTAGAAACTTGTGCACGCATGGGTATTCCATTGATCGAGGATAATCCCTATGGCGATCTCTGTTATAGCGGTGAGCCATTGCCAAAGCTCTTGAACATGAATCCAAATGGCGTGATTTACCTAGGCTCGTTTTCAAAAATTTTGACACCAGGGATACGCCTCGGTTACATGGTTGCACCAGTGCCTTTGATTCGTAAATTGGAACAGGCGAAACAAGCCACTGATTTGCATACCTCGACTTTGACGCAGATGGCGGTGTACGAAGTCATTAAAGATGGTTTCCTAGACGAGCATATTCCTAGCATCCGTCGCTTTTACTCTGCACAATGTGATGTGATGTTGGCGGCGATGACCAAGCACTTCCCAGAAGGTGTGAGTTGGACTCGCCCTATTGGTGGCATGTTTATCTGGGTGACTTTGCCTAAGCATATTCATAGCAAAGAACTGCTGGAAGAGGCGATTGCAAATAATGTTGCCTTCGTGCCTGGCGGTCCGTTTTATGCAAATGAGGCTGAAACTAATACTTTTCGTCTGAGTTTTGTCACGGTGTCGCCTGAGAAAATTAACGAAGGTGTAGAAAAAATTGGTAATTTGATTAAAGCGCGTATGTAATCTGTTACAACAGACCAAAGTTAAAGCCGCAGCTCGGCTCTATTGCACGAAGAAAGAAAGGCTAGACTAAAAAAAACTAGCCTTTTTTATTGTGCAGATTTCGTCATGGATATTCTCGCGTATATCAAGTCCAGATAATTTATATTTGCTATAGTCTTTGGTGTTGCTACACCCCATTCTATAAATTGAAACTGACTACTGATGTGAAGGAAATACTATGACGAATTCCATAGGTGGCTCAAACGCCGAAATCGAATTAGCCAGCATCGTTAAAAACCTGTCACACGTTCGTCCGATTACCAACGATGAGCGTCAACAAAGGCGAGATAAGGCCGCAGCCTTAATGCAAGAGCGTGGCATCGCCGCATTGATTTTGAGCGCGAGTACCAGCTTGTATTACTTCACTGGTTTGTCCTGGTATCAAAGTGAGCGTTTGGTGGGTGCAGTGTTGACACACAATGGCAAATTGATTTTTATCAGCCCCGCATTTGAAGATTCTAAATTGCGCGAAACACTCGGCGATCAAGCTGATATTCGTCTGTGGGAAGAAGACGAAAGTCCTTATGCTTTAGTCGCACAAATTTTGCAAGATGAGGGTTTGAGTGGTACGGTTGCCTTGGATGAAGCCGCACCGTTTTTCATTACGGATGGCTTGCGTCAAGCACTGACTTCACATGCTATTGTTAATGGGATGGTGGTCACGGCCGAATGCCGTATGCATAAATCAACGAATGAAATTGCCTTGATGCAGGCAGCCAAGAACATCACCTTAGAAGTACAAAGACGTACCGCAAAAATTTTGCGTGAAGGTATTTCATCAGTTGAAGTTGCCGACTTCATCAATCAAGCGCATCGCGCTTTTGGTGGTAGTAGTTCGACCTTTTGTATTGTCAGTTTTGGTTTGCCAACATCGATTCCACATGGCCCGGATGGCGTGCAATATCTAAAAGAGGGCGATATGGTGTTGATCGACACCGGTTGCATGATAGAGCGCTATCATTCTGACATTACGCGAAGCTATGTATTTGGTGAGCCTACTGCACGCCAGCGCACGATGTGGGATCTAGAAAAAGCCGCACAAGCTGCCGCTTTCGATGCGGCGCAAATGGGTGTGCCTTGCGAACAGGTGGATGCTGCGGCACGTCGTGTATTAGAAGCAGCTGGTCTCGGACCCGGTTACAAAACACCGGGTTTGCCACATCGGACTGGTCACGGTATCGGTCTCGATATTCACGAATGGACTTATCTGGTGAAAGGGAATAAAACCCCATTGGCAGCGGGTATGTGCTTTAGTAACGAACCTATGATCTGTCTGGACGGTGAATTTGGTATTCGCCTTGAAGATCACTTTTACATGACTGAGCAGGGGCCAAAGTGGTTCACTGGACAAAGTTATGCCGTGGATGCGCCATTTGGGGTTTGATTTGGCATTTAGTGCAAGCGCAAACGCGAGCGCAAACCCAAAGCCTGCAGCTGCAGGCTTTTTTTGCTTCTAGTCATCCTTAACGGGTAAAATGCAGGCTTGCAATTTTTGAGCATCTTCCCATGAGTAAATTGTCTTTTGACCGTATTCTGCAATCGCAGGGCTTCGGTACCCGTAAATATTGTCGTGAACTCATTGAAGATGGTGAAATTGCCATTAATGGCGAAGTTCATGATAACTACAAAGAACTAATTGAAACCCAAGGTCTGGTGTTCACGATTTTTGAAGAAGAGTGGACCTATCGTGAGTATATTTATTTATGTTTAAATAAACCTGCTAATTTTGAATGTTCACGCAAGCCATCACATCATCCGGGCGTGTTGACTCTTTTGCCTGAGCAATTGAGTTGGCGTGACGTTCAACCGGTTGGTCGTTTAGATCACGATACGACTGGTATGTTGTTGATGTCGGATGATGGCCCCTTTATTCACGCACAATCATCGCCAAAACGACATATTCCTAAACTCTATGTCGCTACGACAGCAGAGCCTGTCAATGACGAGCTTATTCAAAAACTATTGTCGGGCGTGCAATTGCATGATGAGCCTGCGCCACTCGCTGCGCAAAGCTGCGTACAAGTGAGTGAATTTCAGTTGCAAATTGTATTGGAACAAGGAAAATACCATCAGGTCAAACGGATGTTGGCAGCGGCAGGTAATCATTGTGCGGCATTGACACGTACCGCCATTGGTCAATTGAATTTATCTAGTTTGGGTTTGCAAGAGGGAGAGTGGTGTTATCTTGAGCCTGAACATTTGGCACTATTAGTTTCCGATTCTGAGCAGTGATGTAGCAAGTCATAGAGATTCCCTTAGTGTTGTTAGAGTAGTTTCTTTAGCCCCTGTTTTTCTGTTGATAAGGAATACATATGCTTGTGATCGCCGTAATGAACCCTAAAGGTGGCGTTGGTAAAAGCACGTTTTCTACCAATCTCGCTGGCTACTTTGCCTCGCAAGGGCATCAGGTGATGCTTGGCGATGCCGATGTCCAGCACTCGTCACGCGCTTGGTTGGCCTTAAGGCCTGCCAGCTTGCCAGCGATTGCTGGTTGGGAAATCTCCGATGGGCATATTGCGAAACCGCCCAAAGGAACTACGCACATGGTGATTGATACGCCAGCAGGAATTAAGGGCAATAGACTGGATGCGATTTTGAAAGTCGCCAATAAGGTCGTGGTTCCCCTGCAAGCATCGATGTTTGATATTTTGGCGACAGAGGATTTTCTGAAAAAATTAGCCAAGCGTGAGGATAGGTTTGAAGTTGGTGTGTTAGGTATGCGGGTCAACGCTCGTACAAAAGCAGCTGACCAGCTAGCTCATTATGTGACTCAACTAGGTCTGCCTGTTTTGGGATATCTGCGCGATACACAAAACTATATTCAATTGGCAGCACATGGAGCAACGCTTTGGGATGTAGCACCTTCAAAAGTGGAAAAGGACTTGGCTCAATGGGAGGGGTTATTACAGTGGATCAGCAAGAAGTAAATTCCATGATACCTATTGAAAGTGAATTGCAAGGCTGAATAATTGAATTGGCGAATTCAATACGAGCTGGCGTAATACAAAAAATAAGATTGTAAAAATTCTTCACCCTGAAAAAGTAAGCTTAAACAAGCATCAAGCTGTCTCTGCAAAGAATTCAGTCTCGTGGTTTGGTTTTGCTTGTATAGAGATTACATATGCATTTCACCATTTTCAAAACACCTATCATCAACACCCTAATGCGCTGGGTTTCGGCAATGATTTTACGTTTGCTCGGTTGGCGAGTCGACGGTACCGCGGCCAATGTCCAGAAATGTGTCTTGATCGCAGCACCTCATACGAGTAACTGGGATTTTCCGATTGCTTTAATGATTTGTTTTGTATTGCGCTTGGATGTCTACTGGATGGGTAAGGCGAGTTTGTTTCCGCCTGTATTGGGCGCTATCATGCGATGGCTGGGAGGTATTCCCGTGGATCGTTCGCAATCAGGTAATCTGGTGCAAGGTACCATTGATGCATTTACGCGAAGTGACAAACTATTGGTGATTGTGCCGCCAGAAGGGACGCGCGATAAGGTCACACGTTGGAAAACTGGTTTTTATTACATTGCAGTTGGCGCTGATGTTCCATTGGGTTTGGCATACGTCGATTTCAAAGAAAAGATTGGCGGCGTTGGGAAAATATTCTATCCTTGCGGCAACATTGAAGAAGATATGATTTTGATCAAGCAGTTTTATGCAAATTTCAGCGGGAAAAATCCGCAGCAATTTGATGCAGATAATATTCAAGTAAAGAAGTAAATGTTTGTCGCCCAATCCTGAGGAGGATGGAAGTTGAACGTCAAAAAATCTGGAACGAGTACCAAGTCCAATAAGAAGAGTGAGTCGCAAGACAAATTTACTGTCTATGCCGCTATTCTGGTTTTATTGGTATTTGCCGCATTAGCATTTTTTATTTATCGTACCCGCGTTGGTGCAGACGTTGGGGTCGCGCACACCTATGTCGAGTTGAAACAGACAATCGTGAATGATTCTGGTGTGGTAGCACGACTTTCGGTCACTGTGCAGGTAAATGATGGTGATGAGGATTGGCTTAAAGAAAATCAGCCTCTATTGAATTCGCATTTTCATAAAGAGTTAAGCACCACCGAAGCTGGGTCGTTGCGTTCTATGGAAGGCAAGCTTGAATTACAAAATGAATTAAAACGAAAATTTAATTTATTATTAAAAACCGATAAGGTGCAAGCAGTGATGGTGACTGAGTTATTGTTGCAAGATCAGCGCAACGACTAAAGCAACGACTAAAACTAGCGCAATGGGAACTTGTTGTAAGAGTTTGGAATTTTTTATAACTCAATTTGATCAAGTTTCTTGAATCGTATGTTGGCTTCTTCAATTAAAGTGTCGAGTGAAGCCTGATCAAGGTTGAGTCCATTCCATGACACCACAGACACCGAGATAGCCAGTTCTTCTGATTCCGAATTGCGGCTCAACATATGGCTTACACCATCAGCCACATGAATCACGGAGGCTAAGAAACCGATACCTGGCCGATCAGGATTATGGTGCCCGCCAATCGCATTTTTCATCACGTCAGAAAAATTCCATTCAACGGCCAATGCTTCTCCCACAGCGGCATGATCAATACCCAATATTTTTCGTTCTGCTTCAAATTGGGTTGCCAAGGTCTCTTTGCGGTACGCAATGACTTGCTCGAATTCACGTGGATATAAGCTGACTAAAGCTAGTAAACCGATGTCGTGTAGTAGGCCAGAAGTGAAAGCAACATCTTCGTTAAAATTCATGCGGCGCGCAATGAGCTTAGAAACAAACGCAACGGCATTTGAATGACGCCAAAACGCCTTGTGATCAAATCCTCGGCAGTTGTTTTCCGGAAAGCAGCCCGATAATGCCGCAGACAAGACCATCTGTTTTACGGTTTCTAAACCGAGTAAGGAAATCGCTTGTTGTATCGTCGTGACTTTGACTAAAGTGGAGTAAAACGGAGAATTCGCATAGCGCAAGGTTTTTGCGGTGAGTGCCAGGTCTTGCGTTACTTTCTGTGCCAATAAATTGATATCGGTATCTTCTTGTTCTAGGCTATTGAGCAATTCCATCACGATGGCAGGCAGCGTGGGAAGATCTTTTAGATTCTCGGTAACTTGCTGCAAGCTCAATTGGGTCATTTAAAGCTACTCCCTTTTTAAAGATAGAATCAGTACAAAGGCAGCTTGCCAGAAATCGAGACTTTAGTGCATGGTTTTTGATCAAATTTTGTAGATTGTTGTAATCTTTTGTTGCATGTCAGCGTATTAAAGCGCTTCGTCAAGTTTGGACACCAAGCGCTTTTCAGAAATACTCGCTTTAGCGCGTTCCAGCATGTCAATTGCGGCCGGCCCGCGTAACAAGGTTACCGCAACGGCCAATGCATCGATATAAGTCAAATGAGCTAAGCGCGAGGTCATCGGTGTATAAATATCTGGATCTTCTTCCACGTCCACGCTGATATGAACATCCGCCAGTTCTGCCAAAGGTCCGCCGCTTGCACACAGTACTAACACTTTGGCACCAGTATCTTTTGCTAGCTGTACACTTCGAATTAAATCGCGTGTACGGCCAGTGCGTGAAAAAGCCACAACCAGACAATCGCTGTTAAGCAAGCTCGCCGATTGTGCCTGCAAATGGGCATCGCAAAATACCGTGGTTGGAATGCCGAAACGGAAGAATTTTAATTGCGCATCAATGGCTAAAGCCCCTGAGTAACCGAGACCGTAACATTCAATACGGCGGGCGCGTGACAATAAATTGACCGCTGCTTCGAAAGTCGCGCTATTGGCGGTATTGCGAGCTTCCATCAAGGTGGCGATGGTGCGGTCAAATACTTTTGGTAGGACATCCTTCACCTGATCGGCTTGGTTCACGTCGAGATGTAAATAGGGGATGCCAGTTGCCAAGCTCTTTGCAAACGCGAGTTTGAATGATTTGAAACCATCAAAACCCAAAGATTGCGCAAAACGAGCAACTGTAGGCTCACTCACATTACAAACCTGTGCCAATACGCGGATCGACATCTCTAAAGCGTCGTGCGGTTTTTGCAAAAGAAAATCTGCCACTTGTCGTTCAGCGCGGCTTAATGCAGTGCTGGCGACGCGTATGCGTGCTAGTAATCCCTTTTCTGGCGGATTATTGGTCGAGGTATTTTTTGTTGAAAGAACGTTGACCATAGTGTGATTGCCTTTTTGCGTTTCTGTTTTTGCTGCTTATGTTTACTTATGTGGTAAATATAAGTGAATGCCAGCTGAATCCTACACTTTGTGAGCGTAAATTCAGCGTATTTTTTTGCGAAGTTCGAGCGAAATTACGGACACCAAAAAACTTCAATCTTACACTGCGCTTGCTTTAATAAGTTGGCAATTGGCAAACTGCTTTTTAAGGCATTTTCAAACACCTGACGTTTTTCATCGCCAGTAATCACTAACCAGATTTTTTCTGTCTGCAGCAATCGAGGCAGGGATAGAGAAATGCGAGTTTGATGTGTTTGTGGATGAACCGCTGCCAAGCAATCTAAGCCATCGGCTTGCGTCGGCGCGCCAGGAAACAAGGAGGCGATATGACCATCTGCTCCCATGCCCAGTAACACTGCACTAAAGCGACCTGGAAGTTCTTGGTGCAAACGGTCATTAATCGCTTCCATTGCCACTTCTGGTGTGTTGGCGGCATTTTTTAAAGACACCAAGTTCCATTGCTTGCCGTAGCTCAGAGCTAAACATTTTTTGAATAGGCCTTCGTTGCTTTGTGGATCATTATCGTTGACCCAGCGCTCATCGGTGGCCGCTAAGCGGACGTCGGATGGCGCTCGCTGCGCTAAAGCTCGATCCAGTTCTCGATACACAGGTGCCGGGGTTGAACCTCCCGCCAAAGCAAACGCGGCAGGGCGGTTAGCCGTCGCTGCAGTATCAATCAGCACTAGCCATTCCTTAACTAGTGACGTTGTTAATTCACTGAAATTCTCGAAACAATTAAATTGTAGGTCTGAAGCGGCCATCGTATTGGTCGCTTGTTGCTCTTTGGTCTCCATTACTGCTTCCATGATCTGCTTAGCCTTCCACATACTCTTCGCCCCACGCTGCTCCGTGTTGCGCTAATAAATAACTGGCGGCAGCTGGTCCCCAACTACCCGCGATGTAGGATTTCAATCCTTCGGCATCGTTATTCCAAGCCGACATAATTGGATCGATCCATTCCCACGCTGCACCTAATTCATCATCACGCACAAATAAAGTCAGATCGCCGTGTAATGCATCAAGCAATAGACGTTCATACGATTCCACGCGACGTAAATTGGACGCTTCAGCAAAATCCAGATTCAAGGCGACATCGGATAACCTTATGCCTTCACCTGGCTCTTTGGCCTTCATGAACAATTGCACGCTTTCTTCCGGTTGCAAAGTAATGACCAGACGATTCGAGCGCAATGGACCTTGGCCTTTGCCAAAAATAGAATAGGGAATCGGTTTGAAATTAATCGTAATTTCCGCACAACGACTCGCCATGCGCTTGCCCGTACGAAGATAGAATGGCACGCCCGCCCAACGCCAGTTATCAATCTCGGCGCGGATTGCAACAAAAGTCTCCGCGCGGCTAGATGGCGGCACCCCTGGTTCCTGCTGATAGCCAATCACGGGTTTGCCATCGACCGCACCAGCGCGATACTGACCACGCACGGTTTTCTTGGCAACATCATCTGCCGTGAATTTACGTAATGCGCGCAAGACTTTGACTTTCTCATCACGGATCGCATCGGGATTGGCATTGACTGGCGGTTCCATCGCGACGATAGAAACCAATTGCAATAAATGGTTTTGAACCATGTCGCGCAAGGCACCGGTTTTATCATAGAAGTCACCGCGTGTTTCCACACCGACTTGTTCTGAAATAGAAATTTGTACATCTTGAATCCACTTACGATTCCACAATGGTTCTAGGAAGGAATTGGCAAAACGTAACGCGAACAAATTCTGCACCATTTCCTTACCGAGGTAATGATCGATACGATAGATTTGATTTTCGTTTAGATAGGTGCGCAGAGCCGAGTTGATTTCTTTGGCAGATTTCGCGTCGCGGCCTAAAGGCTTTTCGACCACGACGCGGGCATTGCCCTCAACCAATCCATGTTTCGATAACTGTTCGACGACAGGAATAAAAATATCCGGGCCGATCGCCAAATAGAATAATTTGGCCTTGGTTGTATCAGCATTCACACGCGCTTTTAAAGCGTCAAAATCACTCGGGACTTTGGCGTCAATTTTCGAGTAACCGGTTAGTGCCAGAAATGCTGCTAATTGTTCCGGCGTTCCATCCGCTTTTGCCGCATAGGTTTCTATGCTAGCAGCAACGCGGGCACGGAATTCATCATCGCTTAGCGGTTCACGCGCCGCGCCGATAAAGCAAAATTCGGGATCGAGACGTCCATTGACGAACGCGCTGTACAGTGCAGGAATGATCTTGCGTTTTGCCAGATCGCCAGTACCGCCAAACAATACAAAAGTAGTCATGTGGACTCCGAATAATTCTAGTGAGAGAAAAAAACTGAAGAAGCCTAAAAACTTTTTGCCGTAGAGGCGCAAAGAGAGCTGAGGTACTACTTAGAAATCTCCGCTTACTCTGCGTCTCTGTGGTTAAAAATGTGTTCTTCGATTGAATAAATTATGCCATAGCTTAAACCATATTTCTTCAAAAATGTAGTTTCATTACGATATTTTTGATGGTTTTCATGTTTTAAACGGAAAAATATCGCATTTCTGAAAGTTTGTTACAGTTTTTTTCTGTTTTTGTGCTATCTTTCAGTTATTCGAATTAGATACCCCCACAAAACTATGACGACTTCTGGACAAAATACACAACAAGTTGCAATCAACAAGGTAGTTGATGCAGTTACTCAACGTATTACTGAGCGTAGCAAGACGCTGCGTGCGGAATATTTGACGCGCTTGGAGCAATTACGTAACCGTGGTCCGCGCCGAGCGAGCTTGTCATGTGCGAATCAAGCGCATGCCAATGCGGCGGCAGATAGTAAGACCAAAATTTGGCTGAATCAGGCGCAGAAATCGAATATCGGTATTGTGACTGCCTACAACGATATGCTATCGGCGCATCAGCCTTACGCGACTTACCCAGATCAAATTAAAGAAGCTGCGTTGCGATTCAATGCAACCGCGCAAGTCGCTGGCGGCGTGCCTGCTATGTGCGACGGTGTTACTCAGGGACGCCCGGGCATGGAATTGTCCTTGTTCTCGCGTGATGTGATAGCGCAAGCCACCGCGATTGCCTTGTCGCACGATGCCTTCGATGCGACTTTGTGTCTTGGTATTTGCGACAAAATCGTTCCAGGTTTATTGATTGGTGCTTTAGCCTTCGGTCATTTGCCGACGATTTTTATTCCGGCCGGTCCTATGGGTTCTGGTTTGTCGAATAAAGACAAAGCAGCAGTGCGTGAACGCTATGCGCAAGGTAAAGCGACTAAAGAAGAATTGCTCGCTGCAGAAAGCGCTGCCTACCATAGCGCTGGTACGTGTACTTTTTACGGCACGGCAAACAGCAACCAGATGTTGTTAGAAGCGATGGGCTTGCATTTGCCAGGTTCCTCGTTCGTGCATCCTTCCGATCCGCTACGTCATGCTTTGACGGATGCTGCTGTGGAACAAGTCTTAAAATTGACTGAAGCCGGTGGCGATTATCGTCCTATCGGCCACGTGGTGAATGAAAAAACCATCGTGAATGCTGTGATTGCCTTGTTGGCGACCGGCGGTTCTACCAACCATACAATCCACTGGATTGCTGTCGCACGTGCCGCTGGCATCATCATCGATTGGCGAGATTTTGATGAGTTATCTTCTGTTATTCCATTATTAACACGCGTGTATCCAAACGGCACTGCAGACGTGAATGCGTTTGAAGAGGCGGGTGGGCCGACATTCGTGATGCGTGAATTATTGTCGCAAGGTTTGATGCATGCAGATGTGATGACTGTATTCGGTAATCAAGGTTTGGCATCGCATACGACACGTCCAGAATTACAAGATGGAAAAGTCGCGTTCGTCGCGCATCCAGAAAGATCCAGTGATCCAACGGTCGTACGCAATGTGGATGAGCCTTTCGCCGCAACGGGTGGTCTGCGTTTGTTGCAAGGCAATTTAGGCCGTGCGATTGTCAAAGCATCTGCTGTGCCAGAAGATGCATGGATCGTGCGCGCACCAGTCAAAGTTTTTGAATCGCAAGACGCCTTAGTGGGTGCTTACAAAGCAGGGCAATTGAATCAAGATTTCGTCGCGGTCGTGATATTCCAAGGACCACAGGCGAATGGTATGCCAGAGCTGCATCATTTCACCCCTGTGCTTGGAAGCTTGATGTCGGCTGGCTACAAAGTTGCCTTGGTAACCGATGGCCGTATGTCGGGCGCTTCCGGCAAAGTTCCGGCTGCTTTGCATGTGAGTCCAGAAGTTGCACAAGGTGGACCGCTCGGCAAAGTACGCGATGGCGACATGATCGAATTGAATGTACATACCGGTGAGTTACGTGCTTTGGTTGATGAAGCAATTTGGGCGGCACGTAGCAATCCGACAGTGAGTATCGATAGCAGTTATGGCTATGGACGAGATTTATTTGTCGCTCAACGTCGCGTCGTGACTTCGCCAGAGCACGGTGCTTCTACCTTGTTTGTTTGATTTTAAGAAAAACCATCGTAATTTTAAATTTAATAATTTACCGTTTTGAAGTGAGACCAAGATGACTATGACGACAGCAGCGATTATTTCTCAACTAGCACAGGTACGTGTGCTGCCTATCTTGGTAACGGACGACGTGGATCAAGCGATTCGTTGCGTGACAACGCTGGCTGAAAATGGTTTGCCAGCTGTTGAAATTACGCTGCGCACACCGAATGCGTTGACGGTCTTACGTGAAGTCGTGAAAGCTTGCCCAACGGTGACCGTTGGTGCCGGGACGATTTTGACGCCAGCGCAATTGGATGCTGTGCGTAATACCGGTGCTGCGTTCGGTATCAGTCCAGGTATTACCCCAGTATTGGCAAAAGCAGCCGCCGAATCAGGCCTACCGTATTTTCCTGGCGTCGGTGGCGCGAGTGATTTGATGCTGGCACTGGAACATGGATTTAACGTCGTCAAATTGTTCCCTTCGGATATTGTCGGTAGCATCAAGATGGCAAAGGCTCTCGGCGGTCCATTCCCTGATGTGAAATTTTGTCTGACCGGCGGCGTGACTGTGGAATCGACACCGACTTTATTACAGCAATCAAATGTCTTGTGTGTGGGCGGCTCTTGGATGTGTCCTGCGAATTTGATCAGTAGCAATGATTGGACGGCAATTGGGCAATTGGCTGTACAGGCAGCGGCCGCAGGCAAGTAAATTTCTGTAGTTTGGTTTTCAATTATTTTTTTCTCAGGTTGTTTGATCATGGCTATCTCAGTTTCTCGTACCCCATTGTGGTGTTTGTTACAGCAACGCGCAAATAATATGCCGAGCCTAAAAGAGTTGTTTCGCGCTGATCCGCAGCGCTTTACGCACTTTTCTGCATCCGCTTGTGGCATGTTGTTGGACTATTCCAAGCAACGAATGGATACCACGGCGAAACTCAATTTATTAGCACTGGCGCGTCAGCAAGAAGTCGAATCACGCCGTGACGCGATGTTGCGCGGTGAAGCGATTAACAACACAGAAAATCGTGCGGTCTTACATACCGTATTGCGCCTACCGAAAGGCGAGAAGTTCATGTTGAACGGCGAGAATATCGCGGCCGATGTTCACAGCGTGTTAGCGCAAATGCGCAGCTTCAGCGATGCGGTGCGCGAAGGTCGTTGGTTAGGTTATACGGGCAAACCGATTCGCACGATTATCAATATCGGCATTGGTGGTTCTGATCTCGGACCACAGATGGCATGTATCGCTTTGGCACCGTGGTCGCAAAAAAATCTATCCCTGCATTTCGTCTCGAATGTCGATGGTCGTCACGTCGCTGATTCTTTAGAAAATGCTGATCCAGAAACGACACTGATTGTGGTTGCTTCAAAAACTTTCACGACCATGGAAACTTTGACGAACGCACGCACTGCACGTGATTGGATGCTGAATCATGGTTGTCCTGAAGAGCAAATTCGTCAACATTTCGTCGCACTAAGTACCAACGTTAAAGCGGCAAGCGCATTTGGTATCGCGGAAGAAAACGTATTTCCATTCTGGAACTGGGCTGGTGGTCGTTACTCGATGTGGAGCGCGATCGGTTTGTCGATTGCATTGTACGTTGGTGCAGATCGTTTTGAAGAAATGTTGGCCGGCGCGCACGAAATGGATTTGCATTTTGCGCAAGCACCACTGGAACAAAATTTACCAGTTTTGATGGCATTGATCGGCGTTTGGAATATCAATTTCCTCGGCTTACAGGCTTTATCGATTGCGCCTTATCACCAGCGCATGACGCGCTTGCCAGCCTACTTGCAGCAGCTGGAAATGGAAAGCAATGGCAAGTCGGTGACGCGCGAAGGCCAACGGGTTGATTACACGACTTCACCGATTCTATTTGGTGAAGCGGGTACGAATGGTCAGCATGCTTACTTTCAATTGCTGCATCAAGGCGCGACAATTATTCCGACCGACTTTATCGTGGTGGCGGATGATGATGCTGGTTTGCCGGGTCATAACCAAGCTTTGCTGGCGAACTGTTTCGCGCAGTCTAAGGCAATGGCTTGGGGTAAGAATATTGACGAAGTTCGTGCAGAGTTGGGTGATCTACCAGAAAAAATGTTGGCACCGCGAGTCTTTGAAGGCAATCGCCCAACGTCCACCTTGTTACTCGATTCTTTAACGCCACGCTCACTTGGTGCGTTGATAGCACTGTACGAACATAAAGTGTTTGTGCAATCGGTGATCTGGGATATCAATGCATTTGACCAATGGGGTGTGGAGCTAGGAAAATCACTCGCTCAACAATTGATCAGTCTCGATCCAGCGGCAGTGAAAGAAGAATACGATAGTTCGACTAAGGGTTTGCTAAAGGCTTTGACCAAACGTCATCGTTGATAGATCGAATTTGTGGCGAAAATGTATTTTCTGTAGGGCGGGTGAAACCCGCGCCGCACAAAGATCGATCACGGTTGTTCTACGTTTTGGCGGCGCGGGATGCACCCGCCCTACAAAACTACAAAACTACAAAACTAATAATTATCCCTGAGAGAGCGCCAATTTTCCTCAACATGAATTGATGGTATTTGATTTATATTGAATGAAGCTGATAAACCTGCCGTAGGGCTATCGGCTTTGTTAAGATGTTTTGACTTTTATGTGCACGGGTTACCCCTGCACTTATTGTTTTGCTGATTTACCCTCGTTTTACCAACATCCAGACTTGACTGAAAAACACGATCATGAACGATATCGCTGACGATAAAGACCAAAGCCTCCGTGAAGACATCCGCCGCCTCGGGCGCATTTTGGGTGACACGGTTCGTAACCAACATGGTGAAGAAGTCTTTTCTCTCATTGAAACGGTACGTCAAAATTCGATTCGTTTTCGTCGCGATGCGGATGTGGCAGCACGTGCCGAGTTGGAAAATACGCTTGATACTTTAACGAATGATCAGACTACGCATTTGATTCGCGCATTCAGTTATTTTTCACACCTGGTGAATTTGGCCGAAGATCAGCATCATATTCGTCGTACCCGCGCTCACTTAATAGCGGGTTCTGTGCCACGTCGTGGCAGCTTAGCGCACACGATCGAAACACTGTTTGCTAGCGATAATGGTGCAGAGAATTTGAATACCTTCTTCCAGACAGCAGAAGTCAGTCCTGTGCTGACGGCACACCCAACGGAAGTGCAGCGTAAGAGTATTTTGAATTGCCAGATGGTGATTACACGCTTATTGGATGAGCGTGATCGTATGCAATTGACGCCAGAAGAATCACGGGCGAATGAAGACGCTTTACAACGTGCGGTCTTGACCTTGTGGCAGACGCGCATGTTGCGCATGTCGAAATTGTCAGTGCTTGACGAAGTTGAAAATGGTTTGAGTTTTTATGATTACACCTTCTTGCGTGAGCTGCCCCATTTGTACGCAGGTCTAGAAGATTTGTTAGCAAGTAAAGACAAGCGTTTTGAAAAAACCGAATTGCCTAGCTTCATGCGCTTAGGCAGCTGGATCGGTGGCGATCGCGATGGCAATCCATTTGTGACTGCTAGTGTTTTAGAAAAGACCTTGACCATGCAATCCACGCGCGCTTTCAAATTCTATTTGGAAGAATTGCATACCTTGGGTTCACAATTGTCGATGGCGACCTTGCTGGTAAAGGTTTCTCCGGAGTTAGTGGCACTTTCTGAGCGTTCGCCTGACCATTCTCCACATCGTGCGGATGAGCCATATCGATTGGCTGTGAGTGGCGTGTATGCACGTTTGGCGAGTACCTTTAAGAACTTGCTTGGATTAGATCCAGTGATCGCGCCATGTGGTATCGCTGATGCGTATGCTAATGCCGAAGAGTTGGTGGCAGATCTCGACACTATTCATCAATCTTTGTCCGATAATGGCTCAATCGGCATTACGCGTGGCCGTTTGCGTCACCTACGTCGTGCGGTTCGCGTGTTTGGTTTCTATCTTGCACCCATCGATTTGCGTCAAAATTCTGATGTGCATGAAAGAGTCGTCGCTGAATTGCTGCAAGCAGCGAATCCTTCATTGAAGTATCTTGAGTTGAATGAAGATCAGCGTATTGAAGTCTTGGTTGCAGAAATCAGTTCATCACGTCCATTAGCGTCGCCCTATTTGACGTATTCTGAAGAAACACAATCCGAGTTGGCGATTTACCGCGCCGCTTGTACTGCAAAGCAGCGTTACGGCAAAGGTGCGGTACCGAACTGCATCATCTCGAAAACGGATGGTGTGTCGGATATGTTGGAATTGGCTTTGCTGTTGAAAGAGTCTGGCCTATTGCAT
This sequence comes from uncultured Undibacterium sp., assembly GCA_963511665.1. GTDB lineage: Bacteria > Pseudomonadota > Gammaproteobacteria > Burkholderiales > Burkholderiaceae_D > Undibacterium. Next base: position 11,884 of record CAUPKC010000009.1, on the reverse strand, counting down.
CCTGCTGAAGGCCGTTTGGATGTGAATGTTATTCCTTTGTTTGAGACGATCGGCGACTTGCAAAATAGTGCGCCAGCGATGGATAGATTGTTCGGTATTCCTGCTTACGCACGTTTGTTAGAAAGCCGCAACAATGCGCAGGAGGTCATGCTCGGCTACTCTGATAGCAATAAGGACGGTGGTTTCTTAACCTCCGGCTGGGAATTGTATAAGGCCGAAATTGATCTGGTCGAGATTTTCGCTAAACATCAAGTTCGTCTGCGCTTATTCCATGGTCGTGGCGGCTCAGTTGGTCGTGGCGGTGGTCCAAGCTATCAAGCGATTTTGGCGCAACCAGCAGGTGCGGTTCAAGGTCAGATTCGTTTGACAGAGCAAGGTGAAGTCATTACCGCAAAATATGCAAATCCCGAAGTAGGGCGTCGTAATTTGGAAGTCTTAGCAGCCGCAACGATGGAAGCAAGTTTGCTCTCACATACCGAGTTGGCACCGCGTCCAGAGTTCCTTAAAACCATGGAAGCCTTGTCCGAAAATGCTTTTAAAGCCTACCGTAATATGGTGTATGAGACAGAAGGATTTGAACAGTATTTTTGGGAGTCGACAGTGATTTCTGAGATTGCTGGTTTGAATATTGGTAGTCGTCCAGCATCGCGTAAGAAGTCGACAGCGATTGAAGATTTGCGCGCTATTCCTTGGGTATTTAGCTGGTCACAATGCCGCTTGATGTTACCGGGCTGGTTTGGTTTTGGTAGTGCGGTCAAGCAGTATCTGGAGGCGAATCCAAGTAATGGTTTGCAGACTTTGCAATCGATGTTTAAAGACTGGTCGTTCTTCTCGACCGTGTTGTCGAATATGGAAATGGTCTTGGCCAAGAGTGATATTGGTATTGCCAGTCGTTACGCACAATTGGTTAAGGACGAGGAATTGCGCAATCGCATCTTCCCTCGTTTAGAAGCGGAACATGCCTTGACGATAGAAGTGCTTAAACAAATTTCTGGACGCGATGACTTGCTTTCTGATAACCCGTTGCTCAAACGCTCTATCGTCAATCGGTTTCCTTATTTATCACCTTTGAATCACGTGCAGGTTGAGCTCTTAAAACGCTATCGTCAGGGTGATGAAGACGAGCGTGTACGTCGCGGGATTCATTTGTCTATTAATGGTATTGCGGCAGGTTTACGCAATAGCGGTTGAGGGATTATTCATTTTAAGGAATTTGATCCTGGATAAGCAAATCAAAGAATGACTCAATCATAAGCGACACAGCTTCAATTTTAATTCTGTCAAAAAAGGAGTATTCGCTATACTCCTTTTTTTATTGGCTGATTTAAAAACATGAAAACTGCATTATTAGGGGTAATTGGCTGGTCGGGGAGTGGCAAAACCAGCTTGTTGGAAATTTTACTTGCTGGATTAATCGCTCAAGGTAAACGTGTTAATTTGGTCAAGCATAGTCATCACGATGTGATTTTGGAGCCTGAACATAAGGACAGCGCTCGGTTGCGCCGAGCTGGCGCGCAAGAAGTCTTATTAATTTCACCTTTTCGCTATGCTATTGTTCACGAATTGTCCTCCGCTTCTGAGCCTCAATTAGCTGAGTTGCTGGTACGTCTTGCACCAGCAGATTTGACTTTAATTGAAGGTTATAAGTGGGCACCCATAGCAAAAATGGAAGTATTCCGTCCTGCACTGGGAAAACCCGCGATTTACCCAAATGATCAGCATGTTGTCGCGGTCGCTTCCGATGTGCCCCGTCCAAACGATTGCCCTGAGCACATTGTTTGGCTAGACTTGAATCAAACTCAGCAAATTTTGGATTGGCTATTAGACAATCTTGGCGAAGGGCGATTCAGTGGTTCAACCCAGATTTTCCATTAGGCGCGTCTTCGACGCTATTTGAGCGCTGGCGGCGCATTTTCGGTTATTTTTTCCGTTCTTCGTTGCAAATAGCTAGCTATTTTCGCCTCATTCACGTAAAAACTACCTCGAAAAGTGCATCCACCATCATCTCAAATCCTAATGGAAATTCTGGGTTCAATGTAAATATTGATAATATTCAGACTTCGATTCAGTTACCTTCATCTTAAATGAAAAAAATTTGAAAAAAACTCTAAAGTATCTTTATGTTCTGGCCGTTAAGGAGACATAGATAAGGAGAATTGTCATGGATGTTTCCGGAATTGCGAGAACTGCAACTACGATAGCCGATGTAGGTGTCAGTCAAGAAGTGAGCATTGCGGTGCTGAAAAAGGCGATGGATATTAGTAAAGATAGTGCGACTGCGCTAATCGAAGCTATTCCTAATTCTACTGCGAATACAGTGCCAAATTTGCCGCCCAATTTGGGGCGTAACATCAATACAACGGCTTAATTGATTTAATCAATTCTGTTTGCTTTTGTTGATGTGAAGCAGCGTTCAATGAAAATTGAGCGCTGTTTTTGTTTGTGGAGACCGGTTTTCCCTAAACAAATGGTTTTCAAGCGCGAAGCATTTTGATAATGCTAATTCAAGTAAGCATGCTGGTTTTTATGTAATCGGCGATAATTGTGGAGTATTTCGCACTATTGAGCATAATCACTCTGCAGCCTCAGATAATTCGTATCATCTGAACGTGGTCAGAAAAATTAGCCGTAATTTTTTACTATTAATAAATACTACTTATATTGCTGAGGGCTTGTATGACAAAACCAGAATGGATCTGGTCGGATCGATTAAGTTTGAAACATGATGTGATGGATGAAACGCATCAAGAATTCGTTGCTTTGTGCGCTGCGTTGTCTGTGAATGAGTCGGCAACCTATCTAAATCGCCTTGATGCATTGATTGCGCATTCGATTGAACATTTTGCACAAGAAGATACTTGGATGCGTGAAGCCAGTTTTCCTCCGGCAGGCTGCCATCAAGGGGAGCATGATGCTGTGTTGCAAGTGATGCAAGAGGTAAGGCGCCGCTATGCAGACGGTGAGCACGATCTTGGTGTAAGTCTGGCAGAGGAATTGCCTTTATGGTTCGAGCACCATGTAGCGACCATGGACAATATGCTGGCGCAATTTTTAATTAGTAATGATATCCCCGCGGATAAATTGCAGGAAACAAAAGCAGCCTTAGTAAATAGTGCTGCGTGAAGAGTGCTTAGTTAATAGCGCTGGGTTCGGCTTTTAGTTTTTGCTATTATTTTGCTATTACTTACCAGCGCTTTACCCTTACGCTTGTACCTTGATACAAACATCGGCAAGCTGAACTTTTTGACCAGGGCGAATTTTTGCTGTTTTACGCAACTCTTGTTTGCCATCGACACGAACCGCACCACTGGCGACAATGACCTTGCCCGCGCCACCGCTGTCACAAACGCCGACCAATTTTAGTAACTGATTTAATTCCACATACTCGCCATCGACGGTAAAGCTGATTTCTTGCATGACTGCCCAATCTAATAAGTTCAGTGAAAGTGGGAGGATACACCATTTTAAAAGCTTTACTAGTGGCCTGAATCGAGGCAGAATCAAAATTCAAAAATTTTTTTGAATGGGTTGTGTAAGTTTTTTTTAATTGCTTCGACTACTCGTTGTAGTTTGCAGTTGGTAGCGTCTTAAAGCTATTTTTTTTATTTCACTTTGGAGAGAAAATATGAGCAACTTGAATAGTAAAGCAATGATTGCAGTGGCACTGGCCGGTTTAATGGGTTCTTCTACTTTGATGGCAGCCGATACGCCAAAGACAGAGAAGTGCTATGGCATTGCTAAAGCTGGGGCAAATGATTGTGCAACAAAAAATGGTAGTCATTCATGCGCAGGTCAAGCTAAGAAAGACAAGGATCCAAATGAGTGGAAAAAAGTACCAGCCGGTAGCTGCGAAAAAATGGGTGGGAAATTAGAAGCACCTAAATCTTAAGCCTTGCGACTTAGATTTAATTGAACTTGAGGAATCATTTTTCTTCCAGTGAGAACCGCAAATCTACTACCGGACTATCGGTCTTGGCCGGTAATGGTATAGGTTTGCGGACTCCACACTATCGTCAATTTTTAGAGCATCGAATAGAGATCGACTGGCTAGAAGTTCACTCTGAAAATTATTTTGGTGATGGTGGATTCGATTTGCATGTACTCGAACACGTCGCACAAAATCATCCTATCAGTTTGCATGGCGTTGGTCTTGGCCTAGGCTCTGCTGCTACTGATCAGATCAATCAGTCCCATCTGCAAAAGCTAAAGCGTCTGGTAGACAGAATTCAACCTGCTTTGGTGTCAGAACACTTGTGCTGGGGTGCTATCGCTCAGCAACATCTCAACGACTTATTACCATTAACTTTGTCAGACTGCGCTTTGAAGCTGGTTTGCGATCGAGTGGATTCTCTACAAAATTATTTGCAACGTCAGGTTTTGATTGAAAACGTGTCGACTTACGTGCGTTTTCGCGATGATGCGATGAGTGAATCTGAATTTCTCATTGCTTTAAGTCAGCACACAGGCTGCGGCATATTGTTGGATATTAATAATCTTTATGTCAACCAGTGTAATCATGGTGAAGATGCACTCGCTGCGATACGGCAATTTGCGAACTTACCAAATCAGATCGTTGGTGAGATCCATTTGGCAGGACATACACGGATTGATAGCTGTGTGATCGACGATCACGGCAGTTGTGTAACATCAGCAGTTTGGGATTTATACAGAGAATTTTGTCGTCAAGTTAGTCCCGACATTCCCACGCTGATTGAATGGGACACTGATGTGCCCGATTTGAGCGTCTTGTTAAAAGAGGCTGGTAAGATACAGGGCATTCGTCAGCAAGTAAGGGCGATGCATGGACAATAAATTACTGCAAATTCAAAAAGATTTTTCTCGGCTATTAGTGGCCGCAGATTTAGGTCCGGTGCCCGATTTGTTTTCCACTGATGCTGAACTAATTGAACAACGGTTGGCTATCTATCGAGGTAATGTACAAAGTATTTGGACGAAGGCGCTACTAAATACTTTTCCAGTGCTCCAACAACTTGTTGGGGACGAGTTCTTTACTTTTCTCGCGCTACAGTATGGAAGACAATTTCCCTCTCAATCCGGCGATTTGAATCAGTTTGGATCACAATTTTCAAGTTACCTTTCGACAGAAGCGGCAGTTGAAGACTATCCGTATTTTGCTGCCGTTGCGGCATTGGAGTGGCATTTACATTGTGCTTATTATGCCGAAAATGTCGATTTAATCGGCTTAGCGCAATTTTTGACAGGTGCCGGAGACACCGTCCAACACTGTCGCTTATTGTTTCATCCTGCGGCCAATTTGTTTCAGTCATCATATGCTGCGGCTCAAGTGTATCTTGCACATCAGGAGCAAGCAATACGGGCGATAGATGTTCCTTTGAATACTTCTTGTTTTGCTTTAGTCAGCCGGCCAAAGTGGCGGGTTGAGCTCATGTTATTGGATGCGGCGAGTTTTCGTGCTTTGCAAGCATTGCAGCAAGGCGAGATATTAGGCGATGCATTGGAACAGGCAATGTCAGTCGATTCTGAGTTCAATGTCGCATTGCAATTGCAGAAATGGTTTGCTTTGGGTGTTTTTATCGGTTTTGAGTGTAAGGAATAGTTGGGTCGTACCGACTAATGACCTCAATCATTCAGCTTTTACTTTCCAATGAATAAATTCTTATATTTGCATCAATCATTGACGAACTTCGATGGTAAGTTTCTAGATGGTATTCGTGCGCTTGCTAACCTTGGTTTACGTGGCTTCATTTCTTGGCAATTTTTGAAGTCAGGTTGGGTAAAATTACAGGATTGGCCGGCAACGTTAGATTTGTTTCGTGAGGAGTATCAAGTTCCTCTGGTCTCGCCAGAATTGGCTGCGTATATGGGAACGGCTGGTGAGCTCATACTTCCGATCTTACTTTTGACAGGTTTGTTTTCACGCCTCGCTGGTGTTGGTTTATTTGCTGTGAACTTGATGGCAGTGGTTTCGTATCCTATTCTTTGGACCCTAGAGTGTCCTGCAGGTTTAAATGACCATTTTTATTGGGGTGGACTGCTACTTCTCACCATTATTTTAGGCCCAGATAAATTAAGTTGTGACCGATTTTTGAATAGCTTGTCACAGAAAAAATAGTCAATTTTTTGAGGTTAGGTTTAGAAATAAAAAACGGGATCATTGCGATCCCGTTTTTTATTGGAGCAAGAGATTTTGTCTCTTCCTATTGATGTTGAATTTAGCGAGGTTTAGTTAAATTCAAGCAATGCTAACTTACTTCCACTTGCGCTTCGCTAATTCTTCGCCGACAAAACTTGCGAATAAAGAATAGCCTAAAGGTGATGGGTGAACATTGTCCGCAAAATAGTATTTACTGGTATCGCCTGCGATCAAATTGTTGGCACTACAGACCAAAGAAGAACTCAAAGGATTTTTCGCTGCAGTTAAGTCACACGCGGGAGTGGTCGCATTACCGATTCCATAGGTGCCAGGATTCGAGGTGTGGTCACGGAAGCGTGTAAAGAGATCGACGATCAAGACATTGTCATTGCCAGCCAAACCTGCCAAGAGGCGTGCATTAAATGTGATGCTCATACCGTTTAACAAGGTTTGCGTATCAACACTTTGTTTTAGTGCATCGGGTGTTCTGCTCAAGTCTGGCATATTGACAACCACGACATATTTTGCACCTTTTGCCAATACCAGATTATTTACGTAGCCAGCTAATTCAGTGCCTGCTGTTCCCATTGCGTCCACATAAGTTTGTGCATTCGCCTTTGCATACGCTGCACCCGCTGGGGCGCCAACTGTCGGTGTTAACGTCGCTACTGCACCAGCGATACAGTTACTTGCTTGCGCATCAGTAGGCTTACATGCGCCACTGGCGATGTCTTTTTGAATTTGACCTGGTACTGCTGCAGTTACTGCTGCTGTTGCTGCTGCCGTCGCTGCTGCAGATAAAGTGCTTGCTTGAATAAATGCGTCATTCGGACCGCCACTGACGAAGACTATTTCAGTGCCACTAAATTTGCCACCCACCGCATCCAGATGATTTTGAATTTGTTTTGCTACCGGCACAGTCAGCTGTCCCAAAACAGCATTGCCGCCGCCTAAGGCTTTATTGCCAGGACCAACTGGATTCGTAACACGTGCACCACCTTGTGCATAGCTTGTGCAGCCAGAGTTATTTTTTACTGGTACGTTGAAACCTTGCGATGCCAAACCTTCTAAGCCTGTTTGAGCAGCGCATGGTGCTGGCAGGCCGAGGTCGGCTGCGACAGTTTCTGTCCAATTTTTTGCTGTTGCACTGTTGATGGTGTACTTGCCTCCACCGAGTGCCGCAACGGTGCCTACTTTATAGGTGCCCACATCACTCAAGCTGTCGCCGAATGAGACTTGAGAAGTAAATTTGATTTTTGGCGCTGGATCAGTGGCGTTGCTGCCGCTGCCGCCGCAGCCTGCAAGAATCGCAGCCGCGATGATAGTCAGTGAATAGTTAATGTAACGCATTTTGTCTCCTGGTCAATTTTATAAGTGTAGGCGAAACGAACGATAGTGCTATTTGAATGCTTACTATATGTCATTAAGTTCAGGCATGGGGTTGAGAGGTGCAATTAAACGACATTCAAAATTAGAAGATTTATTCGAAAAAAAACATCTTTTTTGCATCACCGGCACTAGAAATAATCAATGAAAAAGACCTATCTTTTATTGATATTTCCATAGCGGATAAAAGTCATTTGATGATGTCTACTTTGGATGCTGGTAGTATGTTTTTTGTTAGTATCTATTTTGCGACATTCATTCAATTCTGAATGATGCTCCTATACAAGTGGGACGATCAATGTCATATTTTCACAAATGAAATTAGTACGTACGTACTTTTCACAAGTATTTAAGAACTATTTTGGAGACAATTAAAAATGAAAATGAAACTTATCATCGCTGCTTTGGGTACATGCTTCGCAGCTCCTGTGTTTGCGCAGACCAATGTCACTTTATACGGTATCTTGGATGCCGGTATTCAGGTAAGTAATAGCGGCAAGAGTACACAAACAAAAATGGTCAGTGGTATTGCTGACGGCTCACGCATCGGTTTCAAAGGAACCGAAGACATGGGCGGCGGCTACAAAGCCATTTTTAATCTTGAAGCTCGGGTAGAAGTTGATACCGGCAGCAACAAGGCGGGCAACTTGAGTGATTATCAAGGCTTTGCATTGACGAAAGGCATGGATTTTCCTGATTTTGGTAGTCCTGCTTTGAAGGGCGCTGCAGCCCAAACACTGGCTGGCGTTCGCGCTGCCTTACAACCTAAATTCAATGTCAATGCGACTTCTCCACTCATTTTATCGCGAGGCGGCGGTCCAGATGGTGGTTTGTTTGATCGTACAGCGATGGTGGGCTTGATTACACCGGTTGGTGCGATATTGGCAGGTCGTATGTACACGCCTGCTTATGAAGTCTTTAATGCTGCGGATACGTTTGAAAGCGGTATGGCGGGTAGTTGGGGTGGTATTACTGGCGGTACTGGTGGTTTGTTAACTACAGGTATGGCTATCCGTTCAAATAAATCCTTGCAATACCGTATTGAGTTGCCAAGTGGTTTTGGCGGCGCTTTAATGTACGGTTTTAAGAATTCCGGCTACATCGGTTTAGATAAAGATTTCCTTGCCGCTAACGTGAAATATAAAGCCAATGGCTTCGACGTCGGTATTGGTTATAACCGCGGCACAAACACGGATGGCTCGACAGGTTTAGTAACTGCGACAGCAGGTGGTTCATACAGTTTTGATGATTTCAAACTTTTCGCTGGTTACCAATCCATGAAAAATGAGAATTCGATTTTGTTACCTGTGTTTTACGATGCGTGGGATCTAGAAATTACACCAGGTCTAAAAGCGGGCGGTGTGCCAACGCCAGTGATCGCTGCTTGGACAAGCATTTTTAGATCTAATATTACAAAAAATTTCAAGCTGAAAGCTGAGAGTTACAGCCTAGGTATGCACTATAAGATTGGTAATGGACGTGTCATGGCATCATATAGCCATCAAGATGATAAAACTTTGTCGAATAGTGACGTCACTCAATATGGCTTGGGCTACGACTACAATTTATCCAAACGTACGGATGTTTATGCCGTCTATGGCTATACAAAGAATCAAAATGACGGACAGTATGCCCCAGGTGCCGCTAGTGCATCGGGTGGTTTTACTGAGGTGGCGGGCCAACCAGGACGTGTCATGCAATTCGGTATTCGCCATCGCTTTTGATCATAAGATCACTGCTTGGTATTGAACAAAAAAAGTGCTGCGATTTGCAGCACTTTTTTTATGGTTGATAGCCTTTATAAGGCGACTTGGTCTCTACCACGCTCTTTTGCTCTATAAAGCGCAGCGTCTGCGCATGCGATGACTGCCATACCATCTTGCCCTGATTGTAAACGAGCGAGCCCAAGCGATGCAGTAATATGCGGCAATGGCCTCTGGTCATCTTGAAAAATGGCTGTTTGGCGGATACGTTCACAAAGTCGTTCGGCGACCACCAAGGCTGATTCTTCACTTGTATTCGGTAGGATAATGAGCATTTCTTCACCACCGTAGCGTGCGGCGAAATCACTAGGGCGAAGACCATTATTAATCACTTTTGCTGCCGCTTGCAATGCTTCATCACCGGCCACATGGCCAAATTGATCATTGAATTTTTTAAAATGATCTAAGTCGACCATGATGACGCTGAGCTCGGTCTGTGTTGCATGCGCATGTTCGATTAATCCTGGGAGTTGCGCGTTTAACCAAGAGCGGTTATGCAAGCCAGTTAAGCCGTCCAGCATAGAAAGTTGGCGATAAAATTCTCCCACCTTTTGGCGATTGCGTAGCTGCGCATTGGTGGCGCGAATCCTGAACGAGAGCAAACGTAATAAATTACGCGCGACGCCATTTGATTCATCAATCAATTTCCACATACAAGCAGCATCGATTAAAAGTAATCGGCTGTCGCTAACGGCGGCAATTGTTGCGACCGAAGTCTCTTCATTCAATACGGAAATCTCGCCAACACACTCGCCAGCAAAATATTGTGTGCTGGCACTTTCTAATTGGCGCTTCGTCACATTGCTAGCTTGAGCTAGTGTGCCAATCAATACGACATACAGGCAAGCGCCTTGGCTGTTGCTATCTATGATGATTTCGCCAGCGCGCGCGGACACAACAGGACAAAGATCAAGTGCTCGCTGTATCGCACTCATTTCTTGGGACGCTAAACCGTGAAAAAGTTGAATGTCATGTACCTTAAAACCCGAATCTTTAAAATGACCTATGTGTTCCAAGGCGACCTCTGAATAATGCAAAATTTCGTTATCAAGATTTTTTTCCGTTCAAGGTAATCATGATGATTAAAACAAGATGATACTCGTTTGCGAGGTCTTATTGAATAATTTGATTTAATGCTTCAAAGCGTAATTCCGTCTCTTCAAAAATCGCTATATAAGCCTCTTCGGATAAACCTACATTGTCCCAAGCAAATTGGGATACAGTGGGCACCATTTCGTGCGGGTTGTCGCATAGATCGAGAGCGTGAACTATCGCGTTGGCTACATGCACGATAGAGGCAATTGAATTGAGTTCTTTGTTTTCCGGTTCATGATGTCCGCGAATCGCATCTTGTATTGCATCAGAAAAATTCCATTGCAGAGCCAAGATTAATCCTACAGACACGTGATCGACGCCAAGTATGGTGCGTTCTGCGTCAAGCAAACTGCAGTTTTTTTCTGTTGCACACCTAATGACTTCCTCATATTTTTTAGGGAAGCGTGACACCAAAACTAAACGGCCAATATCATGTAGCAAGCCTGCTGTGAATGCGAAATCATGCTTAAGATGCAAACTGCGTGAAATAAGTTCTGCGCATATTGCAGTAGCAATATTGTGGCGCCAGAAACCAAAACTATCGAAGCCCTTGCAATTTGCCACTGGCAAATTTTGAGTAAAGATACTGGTACGAATAAGGTTTTTGAGGTTTTTTGTACCAAGCATTGAGATGGCTTGTTGGATGGTAACGACTTTGGAATTCGCACCATAATAAGACGTGTTTGCAACCTTTAAAACTTTTGCCGCGAGTGATTGATCTAAGGCGACCTTTTCTACTATTGCGTCTAAGCTAATATCGTCACTGCTGAGGTCGCTGAGCATTTCTTGCGCGACTTGCGGTAGAGTAGGTAAGTCGTTAATTTTATTAATGACTTCTTCTAATGAAATCTCAAGATTATTTTGATCTCTGATGAATTGGCTCATTAAGTTTTACTCCTGCGATACTTCTCAACGTACATCTTCAGCATATCGGTCGGTTCACCAATCGGAGCATGCCTGAAAATAGCATCAAGTTTGGCAATTTTCTTTTGCTGAAACTCAATATCACTGTTGTCGTTCTCATCATCAATTGAGTCAGAAAAAACCGCGAGTTGATGTACCTCGTGGTGTGCCATCGCTTTGATGGTATTCTCAGTCAGCTCAGTCCCTGACGGTAACAATATATGACCAAGTTTATCTAGCAAATTCTCGGACAAAATCATTCCTGCACGAAGTTTTGACACTGGAATAAAATGGTGTTTCTTACTCATAAAAGACGTCTCCTGTTACGCCAGTGTAATGATTTTTTCAGGAAATATAAGGGAGTGTTGTAATTTGGTGAAGTGTTTGCGTTGAATGTTGGCTATCTCGTTAGCTTGCAGCAAGCTACATGGCGGTTTTGTTTTGTTGCACAGCTAATTTCATGATTTAAAAATAATTTATAGTCACTACTGTCCGGTTAAATTGCATTAAAAGCTGAAGAAACCTTATAACTATGCGGGTTCCAGCTCGATTTTGTTTGGTGCCGATTTGAATTTAAAATGGGCATTTTTGTGTCATTTTCCAGAATTTTCGATCTGGGAGA
>CAUPKC010000008.1:0-101473 GCA_963511665.1 uncultured Undibacterium sp. | reverse complement strand
ATTTTTTTCTGTTGCTGACGCTTGCGAAGCCGCTGAACTTGCTCCCGATTTGACTTGGGCCTGGACACTAAGTTCTGTCGTTCTTTCTGGTGTTTTCAGAAAAGAATTGAAGCCAAGATGAGTGCCATAGCCGATCGCAAAACTCAATAGCATACCCAATACTAAGGCTAGGAAAATGCCTATGGATTCTTTACGTTCTGGATAATTTTGCTGACGCACCCACACCGCCATAGCTTGTCCAATCGAGAACAAGCCGACCCCAGCAACAAAGAAAGGCATGGTGTAGATAAAGAAAAGATTTATCCGTTCGGAGGTCAATAAGATGATGCCAGACATGACGACGAATAAGACAAACAGCGTACCACCAAAAGCAATCGCTCTATGACGGAACCAAGTCTTAGAAAAAACCGGAAAGTTACGATAACGATTAAGCCAAGTATCGCTTTGTATCGATACCTCGGCAGGTAGTGCTTGTTCTGACATGGCGGGTTGGGTAAGGGATGAAGTACTCATAATGCCTCCTTAAGAATAGATCTCACTGTAAGCGAAGGCGTTAAGCGTGTGTAAAGATGCGACGTAATTCACCGTCACCTGATAAAGCGAGTAAATATACGGATGAATTAGGTACCGGGGGATTCAGGATTCTCGTCAACCTGCTGTTCGGCACTGGGTGTTGCGTCGGCTTGTTTAGCGCGTGCTTGGGTCGCTATCCGCAAAATAGCATTTCGGATAGACATTAACACCGCCGTAGAATTAAACGGTTTCACAATAAACCCTACCACTCCCATGCCTTGTGCGGTTGCGATCGTTTCTGCATCGAGTTTGGCGGACACCAAAAAAATCAAGGCTTTTGGCAATTGCGCACGCAAACTTTCTAAAATTGACAGTCCCTCTTTATCCGCTTCGCCAATATCAACACAAACGATTTGCGGCTGTAGCTTGACCATTTTCGCTAAATTGTGGGCGCTATGATTACCATCGCCAATTACTTCATGCCCACCGTTCATGAGCACGGTTCCCAATAAATTTCGGGCAACCGCTTGATTGTCGAGAATATACGCTTTGAGCATGATGAAAGTTCAGGTGAGGATTAACTGCTTGAGATTAGAAGTCCATTGTAACAACAAATCTTCAAGCTTAAGCTGATTGTGCAAAAAAGCCTATTTGGCTGGTAAAGGTTTTGCGTTCTTCACGTAGCGCAATAGCCATTGGTCTTGTTCCCACAACATGTGCGATAGCGACTCCCGGGCACGGTAGCTATGGCTTTCATGCGGCAACATCACCAAGCGAGCTGGGGTGCCCAAACCTTGCAAAGCCTGATACATACGTTCGCTCTGCATAGGAAAGGTACCCGGATTATTGTCGTCTTCGCCGTGTATTAATAACAAAGGTACATCAATCTCATCTGCATAATTGAAAGGCGACATTTCTTGATAGGTATCAATCGCTTTCCAATAGTTTCGGTCTTCCGCTTGAAAGCCAAACGGCGTCAAACTACGGTTGTAGGCACCTGACCTAGCAATGCCAGCACGGAATAAACTGGTGTGCGCTAACAAATTAGCCGCCATAAATGCGCCATAACTATGGCCGCCAATCGCGATTCTTTGTCGGTCAGCCACGCCTAAACGCACGACTTCATCCACCGCCGCGTCGGCATTCATTTTGATTTGCTCGATAAACGTATCGTTAGGTTCTTTGCGTCCTTCGCCCACGATAGGCATCGCAAACCCATCCAAGACCGTGTAACCACGCGCCAGCATGACTTGCGGGCTTTGCACATTAATGCGATTAAATTTATACGGCGAGCTGGTGATCTGACCCGCGGTTTCTGCACTCTTAAACTCACGCGGATAGGTCCACATCAACATCGGACGCGGGCCGTCACGCTTTGGATCATAGCCCGGTGGCAAATACAAAGTCGCACTCAAACTTAATCCATCCTGACGCTCGTAGTGCAGCTGTTTCTTCTGTATACCTCGCAACTGTGGCGTTGGATGAGAAAATGCTGTCAAGGCCTTCGGCGCGGCGTTGTTACTTCCGTTATTGCCGATATTGCGCAGATACAAATTGGGGCGCTCATCTTGTGACTCGCGACTGGTAATTAATTGAGTTCCCTGATCGTCAATGACGCCCAAGACTTCTTCATAGTAGGGTGCTTTAGAACGCCACAAACGTTGCGCTTTTTCAGTCGGTAAATGATATCGGTCTATGAACGGACGGTCACCTTCTGGGCTGGCACCGATACCAATGAGGAACATGGACTGTTCGTCACGAGTCAAGCGAATCACGGAACGTCCGTATTGATTCAATTCCATCAGAGGCGCCCCCGGATTGGCGTACTGATCCTCTGACTTGCGGGCAAATAATAGTTCTGGTTTAGTATACGGTGCGCCAGGCTGTATGCGCCAGGTACGCACTTCTCGAGTCTTGCCCCAGTTTTCGGTCACTAATGCCAGATGATCATTGCCCCAAACGACCGAATTAAAGCGCCATGAGAGATCCATTATTTTTTGCGGAGCGCCCCCAAACGGTACCCCATGTTGCATCAAGATATCGTGTACTTTGATATTCGAGTCTGGGTCGCCTCCCCCTTGCGCTTCCAGCCAATAGAGCGTCGCCGCCTGATCATTTCTCCAGGCAAAATTACGTGGACCCGCTTGCACGGCATCATTTGCACTAGGCAGACGTTCACGCATGGTTAACTCTGCTATGGTCTTTAGTTTCTTACCGTCGACACCCCAGACTTCGATCAATTGACCAAATCGCTCTAAAGGCAATTGATAAGAATAAGGACGTTTGATTTGTGTCGTCAAAACCCATTTACCATCCGGCGAGGCTAAAACTTTCGTCAGCGTCATCGCTGGACCAAAGCGCCGCACATTGCCTTGTACGCTGACCATTGCCAACTGTGTTTGCAACTGCCAATCGAGCATATCGGCGTCATACGGATTTCTCAATAGATCAGGGTAGGTACGGGTTTGCGCTAATTTACCACCACGCGTTTCCTGCATGGATGGTCCTGCTGGTACCGCACTTTCGCGCGGCGCTGGCCTCTGCGCTCGTGGTAACAAACGAACCAGCAATTGATCTGCTTGTCCGTTTCCACTCACCCAAGAGAAACCTGCGCTGGTCACTGCATTCAAGGGCTCTTCGATCAATTTTTGTGCTGTTGCTGTCTTTACGTTGAGCAGCCACAATTCAACCCCGCGCTTTCCCCAACAGCTAAATGCCAGCCAGCGCTCATCAGCAGACCATGCCATATCGGCGATCTGCACACGATTTGGCAATCCGCTGACTTTGCGCGTGTTACCACTGCTGATGTCCAACAGACTTAAGCCATCACTAAAACTGGTACGGCTAGCGGCGCGCAAACGCGGATGAATGCGCAGGCCTGCCAATTTCAACTCAGCTTGAGCAACTTCGGCGATACTTGGTAAGCTCGGAATACTAATCAGCAAGCCCATTTTATTAAGAGGACCGAGACGAAATTCAGGACCACGTGGCGCGTCGACGAGTGCCTGTAATTCAGGCGCAGGATTTTGATATTTACTGTCGTTGGCCAAGGCGATCGAGCTACACGCCAACAAGCACAGGGCGGCTACGCCCGTGCGGAAAGCTCGTAAATACATTTGCTTGCTGCACGAAAAATAGACTATTGGCATCAAGCTCTTCGCTCTTGACTCAAGTGAAACACCGATCATACTGGTAAATTCCTGTGATTTCTAATGAAAACGAATCATACAAAGACTGAAAAGAATCTTGGCTTTATTTTGCATCGCTTATTTCTGGACGGGATTCTTTGTTCTTTAAATTTAATTTAAAATCAACAAAAAAAATCGTATTTAGGTGACATTTTGCCGCAAACTCAAGAAGGCTGTTGAAATTACCGCGTAGAACCTATTTTTAGTGAAAAGTTTGCTAAAATTTCTTGCCTTTACCTATCGCGAACATCTGCGTATGTGAAACTTTGTCGGCCTGTTGTTTTACCCAACGCATCGCTTCGATTTGCTAGGATTTAAACACAGGACAGCTTAGACTTAGACCCTATGCTTATCGATATCAATAAAGTTTTACCAATTCAAAAACTTCTCCATAAAGCTGTTTTTGGGACCTTGGTAATTACATCTCAATCCGTCGTTTTCAACAGAATACTGTAAGTCTATGTCAGAACTGACCCACGAACAAATTGCCGAACGCTTGCAGCATCTAACTGAATTGAGCGTAGCCCTAAATGGCATCAAAGATGTCAATCAATTGCTGGAACGTATTTTAACCACAGCAAAAACCATCACGAATGCCGATGGTGGTACTTTGTATCGTGTTAGCACCGATAAGCAAAGTCTAGAATTTGATATTGCTATTAACGATACTTTGAATTTACATTTTGGTGGTTCGCACGAAAAATCGTCCAAAATGGCGTCGATTCCACTGATTGATCAGGCTGGCCACCAAAATCTCAGTGCTGTCGTTGCCTATGCAGCTAATCTAAAGCAGTCGGTGCGCATCGCCAGCGTTTATGATGCCGATCTGTTCAATTTTTCCGAAATGCGACGCTTTGACGAACTGAATAATTACCACTGCCAATCCTTACTGACAGTACCAATGCTCAACCATGAATCCGAGCTGATAGGTGTGTTGCAACTGATCAATGCGATTGATCCTGCAACGAAGGAAATCTGCAGCTTTACTGAAACGGATCAAGGGTTCATTGAAGCGCTGGCGTCGCAAGCAGCGATCGCTCTGAGCAACCAAGAATTAATTTTTCAGTTAGAAGACTTATTTGAATCATTGGTCAATCTGATCAATATTGGGATTGACGAAAAATCGCCTAATACCGGACGTCATTGCCAACACGTGCCAGAGTTAACCATGATGCTGGCGGAAGCGACTCACCGTCACAATGAAGGGGCACTCAAAGATTTCCAAATGACCGACCGTGACCGCCGCGAACTATGGATGGCAGGACTGCTACACGATTGCGGCAAGATCACGACGCCGGTACACGTTATCGAGAAATCGACTAAATTAGAAACCATTTTTGACCGTATTCATTTAATCGATGCACGGTTTGAAATTTTGAAACGTGATGTGGAGATTGCGCATTTAAAGAAAATGCAAACGGATTCGGCGCATCCTGAACAGCGTCAGATTGCAGAGCAAGCGCTCAAGGCCGAGCTAGCGCAACTAGATCATGAAAAAGCTTTCTTACGTCATGCCAATATAGGCGGCGAACGCATGAGTGACGATGATCAACAACGTGTGCTACAAATTGCGCAGCGCCGCTGGATTGATAGCCACGGCATACAACAGCATTTACTCAATGCAGAAGAAACCGAAAATCTGACCATCAAAGGTGGCACCTTAACTGCGGATGAACGCAAGATTATCAACAACCATATCGCGGTCACAATACGCATGCTAGAAGCCTTACCTTGGCCTAAGCATTTAAAAAATGTGCCTGAATATGCGGGTGGTCATCATGAACGTATGGATGGCAAAGGCTACCCCCGTGGCTTACATGGATCACAAATGTCAGTGCAAGCGCGCATGATGGCGATCGCGGATATTTTTGAAGCACTATCCGCTAGAGACAGGCCCTACAAGACCGGCAAGAGCTTAACGGAATCACTCGATATTCTCGGTAAATTTAGTTTGAACGGCCACGTTGATCCCGATCTTTTCCATGTTTTTGTGAAAGAAAAAGTGTATCTGGAATACGCAAAAAAATTCATGGACGAATCTCAGATTGATGACGTGGACGAGAACAAAATCCCTGGCTATCAGGCGTCGTCCGCTGCGTCATAGTCAGCATTCTCCACGATGAAATCGTCACTGCGCTTTATCCATTATTTCACGCTGCTTGTCACTCTGCTCGCTGGTTTTGAAGTGCTGTGGCCGCAGTACCTGCTCAACCTCGATGGTAAGTTTTCAGACTGGCTGGTAAAACAGCACGCAACGAAAATGCCTGCGGATCCCGATATTATTATTCTCAATATCGATGACCGCAGTCTGACCCAAATGGAGGACAAAGTAGGAAGATGGCCTTGGCCTCGTTCGGTCTATGCAGAAGTGGTAGAAGCCATCGCGCAACAAAAGCCCAAAGCGATCGTGTTTGATGTGACTTTCAATGAACGCGATTTGGACAGACCCGAAAGCGATCAACTGTTCAACCAGGCTATCAAGGATAAGCGCAATATTTTCTTCCCTTTTATCCGAAGTGAACTCGATCGCGCGGCCTACGTAGGAAAACTCAGCGATCTACAAACCCAACTGGGATTGATCAGGACATCACAAGCGGATGAATTGGCGAAGGGCGCCTTCTTATTACCCATGATGATAGACGCTAGCCAATGGCGCATCGGTACCGTGAATTTTTCCGGGGATGCCGATGGTGTTGGACGACGCTATGAGCTTTACACCGATATGTCTGGTTGGTTAGTTCCCTCGCTACCTGCTCGTGTCGCCCAAGACTTAGCTTACGCAGTGCCACAAAAAGCCGATTTAGTACTGACCTGGCATGGTGATAGCAACCCCTATCAACGCATTTCGTTTGCCGACCTTTATGCCGACATTGATCGAGAAAAACCCGAGCGCCCATCTCAGGAATTTAAAGACAAAATAGTCATCATCGGTGCCAACGCGTCATCTTTGCACGATCTGCGGGTGACCCCAATTGATAGTCAATATTGGGGCTCTAATATTCTGGCCACCGCTATCGACAACCTGAAAAATCAACAGTTCGTCTCGACACCGCCGCCCTGGTCCATGCTATTGGCTACATTAATGGCAATCGCTTTGATTTACGCTTGTTTCTTACGACGAGTAAATGCCCTTTTTCCTGCACTCGGCCTCGCTTTGACTACCCCAATTGCCATTGGTGGAGCTTACTGGGCATTATCACAAGGCATCTTGCTACATGTTCTTGCTCCCCTGGTTTTTGCCTGGTTCTATTACTTCTCCTTAGCATTGCGTGAATATTGGATTGTGCATCGCTCGTATCAAGCGACGATTAAAGAGTTTGGGCGTTACGTCAATCCGCATGTGGTCAAGGAATGGGTCGCTCGCGAGGGCTCTGAGCATGTCGGTGAAAAAGCCGAAAGCCGTGAAATTACGGTCTTATTTTCCGATATTCGTGGCTTCACTTCATTATCAGAAAGTCGCACACCGGAACAAATCGTCGATCTACTTAATCGCTATTTCACTCTGCAAGTTGAAGTGATTTTCCGCTATAACGGCACCATCGACAAATTCATTGGCGACTGCATTATGGCGTTTTGGGGTGCGCCGCTTGATAATGAACAACATGCCTTAGATGCAGTAAGAGCTGCGGTCGAGATGTCTGAAGTGCTGGAGAAATTCAAGTTGGAGTTAGGCGACTTGTCGGCTGATTTTGACGTGGGAATAGGCCTGCATTCTGGGCTGGCCGTGGTTGGCTCCATCGGTTCATCAGAACGAAAGGAGTTTACTGCCATAGGCGATACCGTTAACCTCGCCAGCCGTATCGAAGGCTTGACTAAAGGCGTGTCGCGCATCTTAGTCTCGAAGGAAACCATGCTGTTATGCGACGATGCGCTTGACTTTGAAGCCTTTGGCTCATATAAGGTAAAAGGTCGTGAACAAGAAGTTGAATTATTTGCCCCTAGTCCAAGGAAGCCAAAATGAAACAGTTTGCAACGCCGATTCTTATTGCGGGCGCGTTAATGTCCGTACCGTCGATTAGCCTTGCGCAAGGGCAAGCTATCGTTGTGCGCAGCACAGAACTCAAGGCCAAACCTTTTAGCGATGCGGAAACTCTGAAGTCGTTAAAAGAAAATCAGAAGCTTGATGTCGTCTCACGCAAAGCCAGTTGGACCCAAGTCAAAGCACAAGATGCCTTGGGATGGGTCAAAATGCTGAGCCTACGTTTTGAGGACCAAGGGGCAACGTCGTTCAGCCTAAAAGAGACGTTTGTTTCGGGAGCTAATCTACAAAAAGGAACGAAAACCGGCAGCACAACCACCACAGCCGTAAAAGGTTTGACGCCAGAAAGTTTCAAAAACCTATCTCCGAATGTAGAGAGCTTCCAAAAAATGCAAAGCTTTAGCGTCGAGAAACCGGTAGCAAAGAACTTTGCGGCGCAGCAAAATTTAAGTGATCAAGACCTCGCCTACGTTAAAGTAGAAGGAGAAAGATGATGTCTAAACATTTTCTTACTGCAGGTGCATTTGGGCTCTGCTTAGCCCTCAACTCTGCAACGGCAGCACCGTCCCCGCAATTCAATCTGACTAAAATATTTAAGACGGTAACGGACGGCGCTAAAGCGGCAAAGGATATTTCAGAATCGGACGAAATTGTGCTTGGCCAAGAGGTTGCCGCCAATTTGCTTAGCCTCGGCCCCTTACTTGATAATCAAGAAGTCCAAGCCTATGTGAACAAGGTGGGTCGCTGGGTCAGCTTGCATAGTGAACGCCCAGACCTACCGTGGACTTTTGTGGTGTTGGACTTGAGCGATGCCACCGCGTTTGCCGCACCCGGGGGTTATATTGTTATTACAAAAGGTTTACTCCTGAAGATGAACAGCGAAGCAGAACTCGCTGGCGTTCTCGGTCATGAGGCTTCTCATGTCGTTCGTAAACATCATCTGAGTGCGATCAAGAAAGCCAATACCACCGCCTTTCTGAAAACACTTGGAGATACCGCACTTGATGCCAGTGGCAAAGATAACCGTCGCAACCGGGCTTTCTTAGAGATTGCGTCTCTCGGTGCAGCCCTCTACGGCGTTGGATTGGATAAAGATTCCGAATTTGAAGCAGATCGTATGGGTGTTGTTTTAGCGACGAGAGCTGGATATGATTCCTTCGGTTTGCCTGCGGTCTTGCAAACATTACAAGGAAGTAAAGGTAGCGAAGTCAATTCTCTCGTTTCTACTCATCCCCCAACCAGTGATCGTCTCAATCAATTGGACAGGGTCATGGGCTCAAATTTTGACCGTTTTGACGCCTTACCTACAGTAGAAGATCGGTTTCTAAAAATCAAAGAACTGATCACTGCAAAGAAGAAATAAAAAACAAAAGCCCGTGCATCATCTCTGATTCACAGGCTTGTTTAATGCACTAAAGATTACTCGCGTTCTATCGCCAACGCCACGCCCATACCGCCACCAATACACAAACTTGCTAAACCTTTCTTAGCATCACGGCGTATCATTTCATGAATCAAACTCACTAAAATACGGCAACCAGAAGCACCGATAGGATGACCGATGGCAATTGCGCCACCGTTGACGTTAATCTTGCTAGTATCCCAACCCATTTCACGATTTACACCGATAGCTTGCGCGGCAAAAGCTTCGTTGATCTCCATCAGATCGACTTCTTCATGCGTCCAGCCCGCTTTTTTCAAACACAATTGAGCGGCAGGTACAGGACCTAAACCCATGAGGGTTGGATCGATACCGGCAGAAGAATATGCCTTGATCTTAGCTAACACTGGCAGACCCAATTCGGCTGCTTTTTTTGCAGACATCATAATCACAGCAGCAGCACCGTCATTTAAACCGGAAGCATTGCCTGCGGTCACCGTACCTGCTTTATCGAAAGCGGGACGTAAAGCGGAGAGTGAATCTAAAGTGCAGCCATGCTTGATGAATTCATCAGTATCAAATACGGTTGTGCCTTTTTTGCTGACGATTTCGTAAGGAATAATTTCATCGACAAATTTGCCCGCTTTTTGTGCAGCTTCTGCTTTGTTTTGCGATGCCAAAGCGAACTCATCTTGCTCTTCGCGTGTAATACCATGTTTCTTGGCGACGTTCTCTGCCGTGATACCCATGTGATATTGGTTATACACATCCCACAAACCATCAATGATCATGGTGTCGACTAATTTTGCATCGCCCATACGGAAACCATCACGTGAGCCATTCAATACATGCGGTGATGCACTCATATTTTCCTGTCCGCCAGCGATCATAATTTCAGCGTCACCGGCCATAATCGCTTGCGCCGCCAAATGCGTGGCTTTCAGACCGCTGCCGCATACTTTGTTAATGGTCATTGCGGGTACTGTGTTTGGCAATCCTGAACGGATGACCGCTTGTCGCGCTGCATTCTGTCCAACGCCTGCAGTTAGTACTTGTCCCAGAATGACTTCATTGACTGCCGCACCACTCAAACCGGTTTTTGCAATCAAGGCTTTAATCACATGTGCGCCTAAATCAGATGCCGCTACTTTTGCCAAAGAACCACCAAATTTACCAACCGCGGTACGTCCAGCGGCGACGATTACGACTTCTTGCATGTAAAACTCCCTCAAGGTTTGTGTCAAGCTTACGGTTAATTCGTTAGATTACACCAGACTATGCTGATTGGCGTGGAATCGTCTCTGAAAATTTATTGCGCTGCGTCAGTCTCACCCGAGCTAGCATAAATATTAATCGAAAAAAAAGCCCCCCTTACGGGAAGCTCTTTTTTCTGAAGCCAGTTTCATTCAAAACAAATCTAATTGTTTTAGCACACGAAACTTGCGGCTCCTTAGTCGTTTAGCGCTTGGCTTGGCCAAAGGCTGATCGGCTAAATTACTTCTTTTTTGCTGTTGTCGTTGCTTTTTCTGCAGCTTGTGTGAATTGCTTAGTGGCATTCGCCAAGTTGTCTTCCAAAGTTGCAACAGCTTGTTTGGTTGTTTTAGACATTTGCTCGTAACCTGCGTTGATGTTACCAACAACAGATTTCAATGCTGTCACAGCTTGCTCGGAACCAGCTGGTGCATTTTTTGTGACTTCGTCGATCAAAGAAACGACTTTTGCATTTGTTTCAGCAATATGAGATTCCACTGCTTTTGTGAATTCTTGTTGAGTTGCTGTAGTGATAGTTGCCAAATGACGGCCATATGCCAATGCTTTTTCTGCATTTGGTTTAGCTTGCGCAGATGCCAAAGCGATCAATTCTTGCGCGTCTTTTGCATTCAACAATTGTTGAGTTGCTGCAGTACCTTCTTCGAAAGTGGCTTTAGCAGCGTTCACGTTCAAAGATACGAACTGTTCCAAGCCTTCGAAAGCTTTTTGGTTCAATGCTGTGATTGCAGCGAATTGTGCTTCCAAGCTAGTCTTAGTAGCAGCGATAAATTGTTCTGGTGATGTGTACATGGAATTCTCCGTTAAGTTGACGATTCAGGTTGAACCAAAATGGCAGTGAGTCCCAAAAAACCTTAAACATGGTGCACCGCAACAATTCGCATTCTACTGACTATTTTTTAAGCGTCAAGCTTTTTTTGTGCATCGCATCAAAAAAACTTTAAAGCTTGCTTTTTTGTTTATTTTACGTCAATTTTTCCTTGTATTTCAAGTAGTTAACTTGGCTTGCTGTAATCTTTCAAAGTCAAGTAAGTAGCGTTTACTTTCCAAACCTCCAGCATAGCCTTGCAAGTCACCATTTGCTGCGATCACCCGGTGGCAGGGTACGATAATCGACAGAGGATTACGTCCATTTGCAGCGCCCAGCGCACGAATGGCTTTGGGACGTGCGATCTTTTGTGCGAGGGCGGAATAACTGCAGGTCTCACCATAAGGAATGGTTTGTAGCGCATGCCAGACTTCTTGTTGAAAAACCGTGCCATGGGCGCAGTCGAGTGGCAAATCAAAGTCCCTGCGCTTGCCAGCAAAATATTCCTGTAATTGCTCCGCTGCCCTAAGCAACACTGCTTCCTGGGGTGCATGCTGCCATGAAGGATCCCATTCCAAATGTTTGTGCGCGGGAAAATAGATGCCAGCTAAACCTAAAGGACTAGCTAGCAGACGCAAATCACCCACAGGGGAGGAGAGAATCAAATATTTTTTCATCGTGTGTTAGGGCTACATTAAGAACTGACAATAATACTAAGCAAGAGAATAGACGACTAAGGAAGAAATTACTCTTTCGTAGCCAGCGACTCCCACAACAGCAAAGCTGCATAGCTGCGCCAAGGTGACCAAGCTAGCGAACGCTGTTCTAGGGCACGAGCAGTGCAACGTGTCTGATGTAAGTTGGTCGCGGCTTTTTGCAAACCCAAATCACCAGAAGGAAAAGCATTTGGGAAGCGCAATGCTCGCATTGCTATATATTGCGCAGTCCAATCGCCGATACCGGGTAACGCTACCAAACGCTTTATCACTTGCTCTAGACTAGTTCCGGGTATTTGTTCCAGTCCACCGGCCGCAGTGAAAGCAGCAAAGGACTGTATGGTTACAGCGCGTGTCTTCGGTATACCTATACTGGCGATGGTTTCTGTATCTAGCGCGGCCAGCCGATCTGGTGAAGGAAAGTGATGACTAACTTCTGGCCAAGGTGTCTGTACTGGCTCTCCAAATCTTTGCACTAGTCGTCCAGCTACCGTCGTTGCGCCCGCCACACTGACTTGCTGACCAAGAATTGCTCGTATCGCTAATTCAAAAGGCGCAAAACTTCCTGGGACACGCAAACCGGGCGTGCGTTGCAATTGGGCTGCCAGTAAAGGATCAGCTTGCAGATGATTGGCGATCAAAACGGGATTTGCTTCTACATCGAATTGCTGCCGTATTCTCGCCAACAAAGGCATTAGCACCGTACTTAAAGTCGGCGCAATATGCAGCACCAATTGATGCTTGTCCGGTGCATGTTGAATACGAAACCAGCCACTTTTTCCTTCCAGTTGTATGCTGCGCTGATAGCAGCCTAGATTGAGATCCACATGTTCAAGTCCGGACATGGCACGGCCACGCAAATAGTTCAACAAAGCATCCCAAGCATAGGGTGGCCGATACGCCAAACGTAAAGAAATACCTGACTCTGTTTGCAAATGCGAACGGCGGATTGATGCTGGTGTCATTTTGTAGCGTGTTTCAAACAAAGCATTGAATCGACGCACGCTACCAAAACCCGCTGCAAAAGCGAGTTCGGTCATACTCAGATTGGTTTCTTGCAATAATTTTTTGGCGAATAATAGGCGCTGGGTTTGTGCCAACTCGATTGGACTGACACCAAACTCTTGCAACATCACCCTACGTAACTGACGCGAGGATAAACCTACCGTTACAGCGAGTTGTTCAACACCATGCTCATTCATCTCGCCTGCAGCTATTTTTTGCCATATCGCATGCGCTAGGTTTTGTTGCAAGTCGTAGGGGGCTAACTCGGGACGACAACGCAGGCAAGGGCGAAAGCCCGCCGCCTCCGCCGCCGCTTGTGAACTAAAGAAAACACAAGAACTAGCGCGCGGTGTCTTAACTCGGCATATAGGGCGACAATAAATTCCCGTGGTGGTAATGCCAGCAAAAAAAACACCATCAAAACGCGCATCTTTGGCGGCAAGTGCCCGATAGTAGTCGGGTGAGGGAGAATCAGGTAGGTCAATTGATTTGCTTGTCATAATGCTGCGTCTGTATATATCGTCGTGAAAGGACATTAGACCCAGATTTTCCATTAGGCGCGTCTTCGAGGCTATTTGAGCGCTGGCGGCGCATTTTCGGTCATTTTTTCGCTCTTCGTTGCAAATAGCTAGCTATTTTCGCCTCATTCACGTAAAAACTGCCTCGAAAAGTGCATCCACCATCATCTCAAATCCTAATGGAAATTCTGGGTTAAATGACGTTATACGTGAAAGCAGACTGGGCTTCTAGCCATTTTCGGACAAGTATTTTTGAGCCGGATTGTCGATTTCAAAAAAAAACGCCTCTCAAGTAACTGAGAGGCGTGAAAGTCCCACCAAGAAATCTTTACATTGTTTTTTACATCTGTGCCATTCGACCAAGTCGTCTGGCACTCACTATATTAAGAATGATAAGCAGATTCACCATGGCTAGTGATATCTAAGCCCTCGCGCTCTTCATCCTCTGGAACACGCAAGCCTATGACCAAGTCAACGAGTTTGTAAGCAATGACAGAAACGACTGCTGACCACAAAATCGTTACGCCCACAGCCGTCGCTTGTGTCGTTACCTGAGTTGTGATGCTATAGGCGTCCGCAGACATTTTGTTCGTGACATAATCAAATATCCCTTGACCGCCTAAAGCTGGCGAAGCAAAAACACCTGTCAACAAAGCGCCCAAGATACCGCCCACGCCATGCACGCCAAATACGTCGAGAGAATCATCTGCACCCAACATACGTTTCAATCCGTTCACACCCCACAAGCAAACAATGCCAGAGGCCAGACCGACTACTAAGGCGCCCATAGGACCGACAAAACCGCAAGCTGGCGTAATCGCAACCAAACCAGCAACTGCACCTGATGCGCCACCCAACATCGAAGGCTTACCTTTAGTCATCCATTCACCAAAGACCCAAGAAACTGTCGCTGCCGCAGTCGCTAACAATGTATTGATAAATGCCAACGCAGCAATATCATTCGCCTCATAAGCGGAACCAGCATTGAAACCAAACCAGCCTACCCACAACAGAGACGCACCGATCATGGTCATCGTCAATGAATGAGGTGCCATCGCTTCTTTACCATAACCAACACGCTTGCCGATCATGAAAGCACCAACCAAACCGGCCACCGCTGCGTTGATATGAACCACAGTACCACCCGCGAAATCGAGAGCGCCCATTTGGAACAAGAAGCCCGCTTTTGCTGTTTCAGTCGCCAAAGTTGCTGCGTCTTTAATTGCATCTGGACCGGTCCAGAACCAAACCATATGAGCGATAGGCAAATAGCTGAAGGTGAACCAGATAACGATGAAGGCCAATACCGCTTTGAACTTGGCACGTTCTGCAAATGCACCAATAATCAGACCGCAAGCAATTGCTGCGAACGTGGCCTGAAAGGCGACAAATACAAATTCTGGAATAACAACGCCTTTACTAAAAGTCGCCGCCATAGTGAATTTAGCTTGTACCGGATCCCAAATACCTTGTAGAAGAATGCGGTCAAATTTACCAATGAAACTCGATCCTTCGGTGAAAGCCAGTGAGTAGCCGTAGACGCACCACAGTACGATGATGACAGCAAAAATCATAAACACTTGCAGCAGGACGGAGAGCATATTTTTTGCCCGTACCAGTCCACCATAGAACAATGCCAAACCAGGAATCGCCATCATCGTGACCAGAATAGTTGCGACGAGCAACCAAGCTGTATCGCCTTTATTGGCCGTTGGTGCTGGCGTTGCTGCTGCAGCCTCCACTACTGGTACAGCGTCTGCTGCGGGAGCAGAGGTCATTGTGGCACTGGCGGCTGGTGTACTAGCGGCTTCACCTGCAGCAGGAACTGATGCTACAGAAGCTGGTGCACTTACGGCAGTAACTGCACTAGCTGGCGCTGCGGTTTGCTCTTCGGCAAAGGCTAAACTGCTTTGCCCTATCGCCAGCGCACACGCGGTCGCTGCGAGTATTTTAAATAGTTTATTCATGTTAGGTCTCGTTGGTTCGATGTTGTCGAATTTAGTCAAATATGAGGCATCGTATACACGCTATTACAGCGCTTCGTTGCCGGTTTCACCAGTACGAATCCGTACCACTTGCTCCAGCGAATAGACGAAAATCTTACCGTCGCCAATTTTTCCGGTACGGGCAGCGTTTTCAATCGCTTCTAAGGCTCGCTCAACGATATTGTCTTCAACTGCCGCTTCAATTTTGGTCTTAGGCAAAAAATCGACGACATATTCGGCACCACGGTACAACTCGGTATGGCCTTTTTGACGGCCAAAGCCTTTAACTTCAGTAACAGTAATTCCTTGCACGCCGATTTCTGAAAGCGCCTCGCGTACTTCATCCAACTTAAAGGGTTTAATAATGGCAGTAATCAGTTTCATGATGGTCTCAATGATGTATTGAACAAAACATCTGTTGGTTTGATTTGGGTCTTAATTCAAAGCGGAAGAATTAAAAGGCTTTTACAGCAGACAGTATCAAACTGGTTTTACCGGTGAATTTGCCTGCGGGTGTGTAATACAGCTTGTCGTCAGCGCTGGTACCGATGACTGCTAAGCTGAAATTCACGCCAACCAATTCTTTGGTGACGCCCACTTTCCAATCGTTGTACGAGTAAGCGGTGTTATTTTTAACGGTTTGACGACCATAATGCAGATTCAAAGTGTAGCCTTCACCCATGTCGAGATTGGCACCCAAATCAAAATAGCCACTGTTTTTGCTTTTAACAAAACCAAATAAATTCGTTACCGAATGCGAGTACTTTGCATAAAAAGGACCGCTACCAATCTGACCATAGATTTCTGTCGTGTTTGCATCGGCAAAACCGGCTACATTTTTTAGTCCATTACTTGGATAAACATAGGTCAAGGCACCGACGTCATAGCTAACATCTGGCGTAATTTGTCCGCGTTTGCCGGCATACAGATCCATCTCGACTTCGCCGCTACCACCTGCATCCTTGGTCCACTTAATCGTTGATAACCAAGTCCCAGCGTAAAAGCCGTGCGTGTTATTGACATAATCTGCGCCACCTTGCAGCGCTGGTTTCAAACGCGATTGGGAAATTCCACGATAACGATAATCACTTACACCACCCAGATTGAAACTCACTTCATGTTCTGGCTTGGCCTCTTGCGCGATAGCACGTTCACTGACGAAACTGCTGGCAATTACACTAGTTACTACGGCACACATTAAAATCGTTTTCATGTTGTATCCCCATTGGTAGAAGTTTGATTTAGACTGCTTTGCTTGAACTGGATAAATGCATGCTTGTGCTACACATAATTAGAATCAGCATTTTTATAGAAGGTACTAGCAGAACTCGTGCCAGCTTTGTTGCAACGCGCAATTGAACTTGAATTGCGCTTGAATTAAGCTTGGAGATCAGCAGGCTATTTAGAAGAGTGGTATGGTGAACTGGCTAGGATCGCGCTATGAAAGCGAAAACGACTTTGGTTTGTTCACATGGGGTTTATCACAAAAATTTTCACAAAAAAGTACACATATTGTTTTCATTTATGTTAATTTTGCATTTGCCGCGCCAAAGATTGCACCGAAATGGCGCATTCTTTATTTTTGAGAACTTTATAATGCACCGCAAGAGCGCTTTTGACCTAGATGTGATGTATTGATCTGCACGTTTTTGCTACAAAGCGCACCAATTATTATTTTTTAGATCAGGAAAAACCATGGAACCGAATCAATTCTTTAACGATATGCAAAATAAAGTACAACAAGTGCTCGAGAGTTCACCCGCCAAAGATATCGAAAAAAATGTTAAAGCAATGATGAGTCAAGGCTTTGCAAAACTCGATTTGGTGACTCGCGAGGAATTTGATATTCAGGCACAGGTATTGGCAAAAACACGCGCCAAACTGGAAGCGCTAGAAGCACGCATTGCTGAATTGGAAGCACAATTAGGTAAGTCGTAATCATTTAAATCTGGGTCTACGATATGGCATTGGCAGTTTTAAAAAGTCGCGCCTTAAATGGAATGGACGCACCCGAAGTCACAGTAGAAGTTCACCTGGCTAACGGCTTACCTGCATTTGCCATCGTTGGTTTGCCCGAAACCGAAGTCAAGGAGTCCAAAGACCGGGTTCGTGCGGCACTACAAAATGCTAGGTTTGATTTTCCAGCACAAAAAATCACCGTGAACCTAGCGCCAGCCGATTTGCCTAAAGAATCTGGCCGCTTCGATTTGCCTATCGCTTTAGGCATACTTGCGGCCTCAGGACAAATTCCTGCTGATACGCTGGATCAATATGAATTCGCTGGCGAATTATCACTGTCTGGTGAATTAAGGCCGATACGTGGAGCGCTGGCAATGACCTACGCCATCTGCAGAAGCACCAACAATCCATCAAACAGTGCACGGGCATTTATGTTGCCTAAAGCCAATGCCAATGAGGCGGCTTTGGTCAGCGATGCGCGTATTTATCCGGCCGAGTCTTTGTTACAGGTGTGCGCCCACTTCGCTGGTATTGATGCAGAATCAAAGATCAGCACCCATCGTAGTCAAGTTCAAAGCGAGGCGCCGCACTATCCTGACTTCAGCGATGTAAAGGGACAACTGCAAGTTAAACGTGCTTTGGAGGTTGCGGCTGCCGGCAATCACAGCGTTTTGCTTATGGGACCACCGGGCACGGGAAAATCTATGTTGGCAAGTCGTTTTCCTGGAATCTTGCCCGGCATGACGGAGCAGCAAGCCCTGGAATCTGCCGCGGTACAATCACTCAGTAGTGGCTTTTCATTAAGTAAGTGGAAGCAGCGTCCTTACCGGTCGCCGCACCATACTGCGTCCGCGGTCGCAATGGTAGGTGGCGGCAGTACGCCGCGCCCAGGTGAAATTTCACTGGCGCATCATGGCGTATTATTTCTCGATGAATTACCGGAATTCGACCGCAAAGTCTTAGAGGTATTACGCGAACCATTGGAATCCGGTCATATCCATATCTCAAGGGCAGCAAAACAGGCTGACTTTCCAGCTCGCTTTCAATTAATAGCGGCCATGAATCCCTGCCCTTGTGGCTATCTGGGGCATTTTAATAACAAGTGCCGCTGTACACCTGATGCAGTGAGTCGCTATCAGGGCAAGATTTCCGGCCCTTTGCTCGATCGCATTGATATGCAAATTCAAGTTCCGGCCTTGGCGCACGCGGATCTATTGCGTCAGGGCGATGGTGAGACAAGTCAAGCGATCCAAGGACGAGTAGAACGCGCTTTCGAGCGACAAATCGCGAGGCAAAATAAGACGAACAATTTGCTCAGCACCAAAGAAATAGATCAACTATGTGAAACCGATGACGCAGCCGGTCAATTATTGCGCAATGCCATGCTCAAACTGAACTGGTCTGCACGTGCTTACCATCGAGTACTTAAAGTGGCGCGCACTATCGCCGATTTGGCGAATACCACCGAAATTCAACAAGCCCATGTGGCGGAAGCGATACAGTATCGCCGTGCATTGCGTGAACCTTAATCTACTGCTACAAGAGTTTCGCAATTTTCAAAAGTTTGGCTTACACTGTTACTTAGCAGTAAGTGCTTTGTATTATTTGCCTCCGCCAAATTAATCCAATTTTATGAATAAGCTGAGGCATCGCTGATGCTGGAAATCTGGTGCTTAAGCAGCAGATTAGTAGCGGATTTAGTGGCAGATTGAGTGCCAAATTTTAGCAGCATGCTAAAAAGTCAAAAGAACAGATTTGTAAAGTTCGTCCATCTAACCGAAGTGCTGTAATTGATGCTTGAAAAGTGAATGAAATGCAGTTCAAGTGATGTTTCAAAGTAATTGTGACCACGGGTAGTGCTAAGGCTGGAAGTCAACTTTGTCTTCCGCAATTTTTTTACAACATAAGTCGAGGTTTTTTGATGAGCATCAAACGCAGAATTTGGGCATTGCCCGTCATCGCAACTGTCATCTTTGGTGTTGGTATCGCCGCCAGTGTTTATTTTTCGACTACAGCGATGAAATCGATCAAGACGACGGAAAACATTGATTATCCAGTCCTCGATCGATCCAAAAATATTCAAGCAGATGTACAGGGTATCGTCGACGCCTTGAAACAAGCGGTGGGCGAAGATGATAAAAAAGGCATAGAAGCTGTCAATGAGCGTGCAAAAAAGGTACGCGAAAAATTCAAGAACCTCAGCAGCC
This sequence comes from uncultured Undibacterium sp., assembly GCA_963511665.1. Classification (GTDB taxonomy): domain Bacteria; phylum Pseudomonadota; class Gammaproteobacteria; order Burkholderiales; family Burkholderiaceae_D; genus Undibacterium. Next base: position 81,945 of record CAUPKC010000008.1, on the reverse strand, counting down.
TACCTGGTCAACAAGCTTTAGGTGATCGCCTAGCTAAGGAATTTGATGCCTATTTTAGTCCCGCCACCAGTGTGGCAAAAATTATGCTGGGCGTAGAACAGGGCGACCCACAAGCTGCCATCGGACAGATGCAAACGTCATTGAAAGTACTCGAAGACGATCTAAAAAAGACGGTCGAGTCTGCCCAGATGCAATTTACTATGGGTGTAGATCATTCCGGTGCCAATGTGCGCAATGTCTTATGGACGGTCATCGCCGCGGGTTTAATAGTGATGCTGGTATTAGTTGTGGTTTCCTACTTTATTATTCGCACAATCTGGCATCAACTCGGTGGTGAACCCGAATATGCACAAGAAATTGCATCGGCTGTCGCATCTGGCAATTTGACTATGCAAATTGAAGTGGAAAGCGGTGACACAACCAGCTTGTTAGCAGCGCTAAGTGAAATGCAAACACGGCTGCAAAACATGGTCTCGGAAATTAAAACTTCAGCAGAAACGATCAAAGTCGCTAGTGCCGAAATTGCCAGTGGCAATTCTGATTTGTCCTCACGTACAGAGTCACAAGCGAGCAGCTTAGAAGAAACCTCTAGCTCGATGGAAACAATGACGGAGACAGTTAAACAGAATGCCGACAACGCCCGCCAAGCCAACAAGATGGTCGAAACCGCGTCTGAAGTCGCAGTCAAAGGCGGTGAAGTTGTCAACCAAGTCGTTACTACGATGGATGACATCAACCAATCTTCGAAAAAGATTGTCGACATTATCAGTGTGATTGATGGGATTGCATTTCAAACCAATATTTTGGCGCTCAATGCTGCGGTTGAAGCGGCGCGCGCCGGTGAACAAGGACGGGGTTTTGCGGTAGTTGCTTCGGAAGTTCGTAGTCTGGCGCAACGCAGTGCGGCAGCGGCCAAAGAGATTAAAACCTTGATTGGCGATTCCGTTGATAAGGTCCGTACCGGTTCTATCTTAGTTGATCAGGCTGGACAAACTATGGGTGAAATTGTGGCCTCGGTGCGTAGAGTCAGCGACATCATGGCGGAAATCACCGCGGCTAGCCAGGAACAAAGTACCGGCATTCAAGAAATTGGGTCAGCAATCAATCAAATGGATGAAATGACCCAACAAAACGCCGCATTAGTAGAAGAAGCGGCCGCAGCAGCGGAGTCTCTGGAAGAGCAGGCCGATTTGCTGACCAAAGCATTAGATGTATTCAAATTAAGCAGCGTCAGCGGCAAACCTAAGGTCGTCAGGGCTGATGCTGTTACGCGTCCAAAGACTAGTGGTGGACGCCCTGTACAAGCCAGAATTACCGCTAGTCCAGCTAACTCTAAAAAACAATCTGCCGATGGCGACTGGGACGAATTTTAAATAGCCAGCATTCTTTGTAGCACAAAGCAAAAATCCCACATCGGCATGTGGGATTTTTTTATGTCAGATAGAAGGATCAAGCTGGTAAATATGCCTCCACCAATCGTACCCAGTAAGTGGCGCCTATCGGCAGTAACTCATCATTAAAATCATAACTAGGGTTATGCAAATTGCAGGGTCCTAAACCATGCCCCGAATTGCGATGTGCACCTTCGCCGTTACCGATAAAGACATAACATCCGGGTTTGTGCTGCAGCATAAAAGCAAAATCTTCGGCACCCATGGTCGGTTCCACTTGATCATCAATCCGTGCCGACCCAACCAGATCGCGCAGCACTTGGGTCACGAATTGGGTTTCTTTTTCGTGATTAATCAAAGGGGGATAGTTGCGTTTGAAAATAAAATCGACTTCAGCATCAAAGGCAGCCGCAGTCGAGTGTGCAATTTTCTCCATGCGACTTTCGATTAAATCCAATACCTCGGTACTAAAGGTACGTACTGTACCAATCAAACTAGCATCGTCGGGAATCACATTAGTCGCGCTCCCAGAATGAATTTGCGTCAATGACAGCACTGCTGGCTCTAGCGGATTGACATTACGACTGACAATGGTTTGCCAGCTTTGTGCGATCTGCACCGCAATCATCACAGGATCGATACCTTTTTGCGGCTGCGCCGCATGGGCACCTTTGCCGCGTACCGTGACGTGAAATTCATTCGATGAGGCCATCATGCCACCGGAACGCACGCCAAAAGTACCAGTCTCCATGCCAGGCCAATTGTGCATACCGAAGACCGAGTCCATAGGACAACGCTGAAATAGACCTTCTTCTATCATACGTCGGGCGCCACCGCCGCCTTCTTCCGCCGGCTGAAAAATAAGATAGACCGTACCATCGAAATCCTGATGTTGCGAGAGATAACGTGCTGCGCCCAATAACATTGCTGTATGCCCATCGTGACCACAAGCATGCATTTTTCCCGTGTGCTGCGAGGTATGTGCAAATTGATTCAGTTCTTGCATAGGCAGGGCATCCATGTCGGCACGCAGACCTATCGCTCGAGAGCTAGTCCCGCGTTTAATTATGCCAACTACACCCGTATCGGCCAATCCACGCAACATGGGAATGCCCCATTCCTCCAGCTTCGCTGCGACGACAGCAGCGGTCCTATGCTCTTCAAAGCATAATTCTGGATGAGCATGGATATCTCGGCGTATAGCTTGAATTTCTTGTTGAAATTCGCGAATAGGATCAATCAGTTTCATACTGTCCTCAGACTGCAATTATCAGTCTGGCAGTGTAAATCATTTTTTGGTCTCGGTTCTACCCATGCTGTGGAAGATAATAATTTGTCTCGGTCGTTGCTGTATTTAATCGGATAAATGCCACATGGCTTAGGGAGTTGCACCTATATCTAATCAGACCTAGATATATTCTTTGTTTATGTCTGGTATACGAAAAAGCAAGAAGACTTATTTGCTGCACTGCGATAAAGTAACACCTGTCTCCTCCAACACCTTCATAGGTTTGGACTTAGCCCGCAGCGAATAGCTAGCGGGTTTTTTTTGTCCATTTTTTAGAAGATCAAAATCATCTTCCAAATATTGGTAATATTTAGAAGATGAAGGAAGAAGATAGTTGATGTAGAGCGACGAAGCTCAAAGAGGAAGGAGTGTGATGTTTTTGCATAACTGCATCAAACATCGACACTCCCATTTCGAATAATGGAATAGCGGCTAATTAAATTTGCCTTAAAGCATGTTCAGTGCAGCAATACTGACTGTCCCATAAAAGAATCAAATTTTGCTAAAAATTCGTCAATCTCTTCAATGCTGGGTTCGTTTGAAATTAATTCTTTCACGTCTTGCCGAAAAGTCTCAGCCTGTATCCCACCGATGAAGCATTCACGGCAGACCGACTTATCGGTAATTTCATAGCCGCCAAAACGCAAAGCTTCATGATCTGTCTGGGCACCGAATTCAACCACACTATATTGGTCGCTGTTATAGATGATGTTCATTTGCTCTTCCTTTCTCAGGGGAGTCTCGTATCAGAAACCTTCATTCAAAAACAAACAGGGTGCTTGGCTTGAAAAGAGAAAAACCGTTCTCTTGTAAAGAGTTACGGCAGAGCAAGGTATGAACTTTAGGGCTGAGCCTGTTAACATTTAAATTAAGGCTCAAAGATCAAGAAGCTTTAGAGCACCATCACCTTTTCACATTGAAGAATTTGATCATATGGCGGCAGTGACAACGCCTGCTGCAATTGAGTTAAATGCTGCGCGTCATTAATGGCAATATATAAATTCTTTAAATTTTGTCTGAGTAAGCGATTCAGGGTAACCCGCATGACGAGTTCGCCTATGCAGCATAAGCAACCAGGAGCGATGCGCTCAATAATGAGCTGGACATGACTTTGGAGGAGAAGTGAACCAGTCGGCAAGCCTTCTAATAAGGCTGCGGTTTTCTCACTTGAAGGTAGAGCGGCAGTGGCGGCAGCAATCCAGGCTTCACGTGCCTGATAATTGCTACCTGCCACCAGAACCAGCGCAATAGGTGCTATCGGCTTATTCGCCGCGTTTGCCATACTTGACTGATTCGACACCTAATTGCTTTAGTTTGCGATACAAATGAGTACGTTCTAAGCCTGTTTTTTCTGCGACGCGCGTCATGCTGCCACCTTCGCGATGCAGATGATATTCAAAATAAATTCTCTCGAAAGCATCGCGCGCTTCACGTAAAGGCAAATCAAAAGAAAGATTATTGAATGAATGCTGATTGTTTTGAACCAGATGATTTCCCATCGCGAAATCACGAGTTTCATAAGTCACTGGCGCTGCCGAAAACGATGCTGCACTACTTACCTGTGCGTTCGTATCTAAGCTACTCATACGAGTAACAGGTGCAACTGGGCGTGGTGCTTCCACATTGCGGGTCAAACCTTGCTGTACCGCTTTTAAAAGCTTTTGCAAAGCGATAGGTTTTTCTAGGAAGTTCAGAGCCCCGATACGGGTAGCCTCGACTGCCGTATCTATCGTTGCATGACCCGACATCATAATGACAGGCATCGTCAATAAACCATCGCGCTGCCATTCTTTCAATAAGGTCACCCCGTCCGTATCAGGCATCCAGATATCGAGTAAAACTAGATCTGGCCTTGATTGTGCTCGCGCCTCCCGCGCTTGCTGTGCATTTTCTGCTAATTGAACGACGTGTCCCTCATCGCCCAAAATTTCCGAGAGTAACTCTCGAATTCCCATTTCGTCGTCGACGACCAATATGTTTGCCATAAATGTACCCTAAAACCTACTACGCTAATTACACGACACTGTGCTTCTCTGTGGAAGCCTGCAGCATACACAGCACTTGAGATAAACCCCGAATGATACTCAGGTATTTGACTCCGGTGCTAACTTTAACAGCAAAATCGAAACTTTGGCACCGTTTGCATCGCTACGGTTTTGAATATCGACCTTGCCCCCATGTTCATCTACAATTTTTTTGACCATTGCCAAACCTAAACCCGTGCCTCTTGGTTTTGATGTCGCATACGGCTCAAAAGCGCGAGCCAATATTTTATTTGAAAAACCAGGTCCGTTATCAATTACGGACAAACGAACAGCAAGTCTTTCGGTTTTATCTGCACTGGTGTAATGCACGATTTCTACTGCAACATCAATTCTTGGAACTTGTCCTGTTTTCGCATTTTCACTCACGGCATCCTGCGCATTTTGCAGCAAATTGTGAATCACCTGACGTATCTGAGTTGCATCGCCCATAATCAAGGGCAAACCAGACTCAATATGCAAATGAATAATATCGCGCCCATCACCCGACAAATACAAATGCAGGACATCATCAATCAGCGCCGACAAATTGATCTTAGACAAAACCGCTTGCGGAATTTTGGCATAGTCTCGGAAATCATCCACCATACGTTTCATCGAAGTGACCTGATTTACGATGGTGGTCGTACTTTTATTTAAAAACAAAGCGTCGGTTTCGTTCAACTTATCCACCAGCTTCATTTGCAAACGTTCAGCCGACAATTGAATCGGCGTAAGTGGGTTTTTAATTTCATGCGCCAGACGACGGGCAACTTCACCCCAAGCGATCGAGCGCTGTGCAGAAATAATATTGGTAATATCATCGAACACAATGACATAGCCTAGGCCGGAAGCGACAGGCAAATGTGAACCACGCGCTAACAAAGTCACCCCCTTGTCTTCATCTCCCGCTTGCATGGTCGAAACAGCATTCTCTACCTCACTAAATGCGGAGCTTGGTAATTCGATTTGCTGTTGCCAATGTTCCTGCTCAGTACCACCAGCTGACTGCGCATGTTGTTCAGAAAAAGCTTTATCGATGGCGTCAGAAAATACTTGTAAACCGGGTATATCACTCAAAGGTTTTCCCGTTTCGCTATCTAATTGACGGCGTAAGATCCGCTCTACGGAATGGTTACAAGTGACCAGACAACCATATTGATCCAACACCATAACCCCAGCCGACATACTCGCTAACACCGACTCCAGATAGGCCTTTGCATTTTCCAATTCGTTGCGATTTTTTTCTACTGCGGAACGGGCATCAAATAATTGCCGCGTCATTGTATTAAACGATTGCGTCAAGCTACCTAGCTCATCAGAGGTGGTCGTAATCGGGCGTGGTGAGAGATTGCCCTCAGCCACCGCTTTAGTCCCTTCTGCTAATAGCAGTAAAGGCCTAGCTAATTCACTGGAAATAAAAAAGGCCGCCGTAATCGCAGCGAAAATCGCAAACAGTAAGAGCAAAGTCAAACTGACCAAATACATCTCTTTCAGACCTTCGCGACTTCTGGACCGTTCACGATGTTCTGAAAGCGCCGTGGTAAACACTTTAACCTGTTTATCCAATAATTCTGGAATAGGTTGAATCAGTTGTAAGTAGCTAGATTCATGTTGAAAACGGGCATTCATACCGCTTAATTGCAAGGGAATAATCACGCGTAAAAATTCTTTATCTCCCAAATCACCACCGCTATTTTGATGGGCATCTGTGTATAAATTGCGCGTCGCATCTTCACCGATATGATCAATATGGGTACTGATTTTTGCGTACTTACCTTCTATTCTTACGGTTTGAATGATGCTGGCATTCGGTAATTCGGGTACCAAAATTGCAGGATTCTTGTTCGCTGTTGCAATGACACGACCACGGCCGCTGATGATCGTCGCTTCCTCTATCTGCATTTGCTCTAACAAACGTGACAACTTAATCGGTAAGGTCGATGAGTAAGGATTTTCGCTCACGTCACTGAGTTGATTCACCATACTTCTGGCTTTGGCTTCTAAATCTTTCAGTGTGTAATCTAAGGCCGTATGTCCTAAATCCATCCCCGAATTTAATAGAGGATCGAGTTTAACAATAAACCAGGAGTCAATGGAGCGCGTAACAAACTGTACCGAAACGATATAAATCAAAGAACCCGGCAAGATACCAGCAAGTGCAAATAAAACCACCAATCGGGTCATGATACGCGAGCCAAATTCGCGTCTTCGGTAGCGTCTGACCAATTGCCAAGACAGCGTAATCACCATCGCCAATAGACCCAAAGCGACGACTGCATTGGCAATCAGCAGTAACGGGAAATTCGCATTGGTGTATTGAAAACGGCTGGAATTTTCAGTAGAGGTCATCAGCGAAAACAATAGAACGCTCATTAGAACGCCGCCGACAACTAAACCTTTCCACAAAAACTTTATCACTTATCGTCTGCCTTAAACGTAAATCGTTTCCACTCGGAGGCCAGACGCCAATCACTATTGCTAAACGAGGTAATTAACATAGGTCTCGAAAGTTGGTTGCTATCGAGCTTTAAACGCACTGCAACGTTATAAGTTGCATTCGGATTCAATATATTTTTTTCGGCGACCAGCCAACGTCTTGGGCGCCAAACCAAACCCATGGCTTCTTCCAGAGTCGCAAAATTTTGCTTTAAACCGCCATTGACCGCGGCTGTGTATTGACGACGCCAGAGATCGTATTGAATTTTGACAGTCTGCGAAGAGCGTATGGTTTTTTCATCAAACCAATACCAACGTGGCCGGTTAATCTCTACTTCAGCGGTGAAAGATATCGGTATTCCTTCATTAATCGCTGTCTTTAAATCATTTCCAAGTTCAAACGAAAACCCCACCAAGACCCGATAACCTTCATCGCTGCTTTCAATTTTAGCCGTCGTCACCTCAACCCCAGCGGCATAAGCCTGGGCGCAAGAAAACATCATGGGCGCTAAACAGCTTAGCGCCCATGCAAGAAAAATTGATCGCGAGAATTGGATCAAGCGGGTGAACATATGAAAAACACAGAAATCCTAAAAATGACGAAAACTTTAAACATAAACCTTTGCACTAATTCTCACTGTATGCTTTTTCACATCATAACTTGAAACAAGTTTCAAACTGCTGGTTTTTGAAATAGAGCATAGAACAAACCATCGTGTTCGTGGTTGATTTCCGACGTAGGTAATAACTGACCCGGCGCGGTTAAACGAATCGCACCATGTCGTTTTTCAAATTCGCTGGCTTGAGCTTCAGATTCAGCCGGCCAGATCGAGCAAGTGACCAACAACAATTTACCTTCAGGTTTTAACATACGCCAGAGATTGTCTAAAATACTCGCAGAAGTTTCTGCCAACTGTATCGCATCGTTTTTACGTCTTAGCCAACGTATATCAGGATGACGCCGTACCACACCTGAAGCGGTACAAGGAACGTCAGCCAAAATACGATCAAATGACTGGCTGTCCCACCAATTGGAATACTTAGCGTCACCACTTTTGATCGTCGCGAACAATTGCAAACGAGCCAGATTGTCATGAATGCGCTCTATCCGTTTAGCATCGGCGTCCAAAGCCAGCAAGTCGATTTTCGCGATTTCCAACAGATGTCCGGTTTTACCTCCCGGTGCGGCACAAGCGTCAAGTACACGCATACCATCTTGCACGTCGAGTAAATCGGCTGCCAATTGCGCTGCTGCATCTTGGACTGAAACCATACCTTGTTCAAATCCTGGTATCAGTTGTACTTGCATAGCACGGTTTAAGCGCACAGCGACAGGTCCGATTTGCTGTGCCAGGATGTCATTCTTTGCTAGCAGATCCAGATAATCCCCGACAGAAATCTGTCTCTGATTCACGCGCAAAGTCATAGGTGGTGGCGTATTGCCAGCTCTCAGAATAGATTGCCAATGTTCTGGATAAGCCGTTTTGCATTGATCCACCCACCATTGCGGATAATTCCACATGGCTGCAGGTTGTTTCATTACGAGTGCTAATAGCTGCACCTTTTCTCTAAGAAAACGACGCAACACCGCATTGATCATGCCTTTGGCAAAAAACATTTGAGTAGAGGAAGCTGCTGCATTCACTGCTTGATCGACGACCACGAAATCGTCGTAAGGCGCCTCTTCAGGAGTTTCTGTTACCAATAAGGTCAGTGAGCAACACAATAAGCTATAAAGCAAAGGTGGTTCAGGCAATTTACTCGTCATCGCCTTAATTAAGGCATCAACCCTACCCACCTGGCGCATCGTGCGGTACGCAATATCCTGAATCGCGCCACGTGCTTGCAAATTTAATTCATTTTGCGCAAATACTCTTGATAAAGCTTGAGGTAAGGCCGTACCTTCCAAAACATAAGCAACCGCTTGTGCCGCACCGACTAGGCTGTAAGCGAGCGAATCTGGCTTTATGTTTAGCGTTTCTATTTCATTTGTCAACGCTGATGGAAGTGGTGCAGACTTTGCTGTTGATGTTGACTTTGAGCCAGTACTAAACTTTGATTTGGGCTTAGCTTTGCTCAAAACAGGACGAGTTAATACTTTGCGGGTGGTTTCTGACATAAGGTTTTGACAAACGATGTTGGGTAAAAAGTAGGATTACGCGGTAAGAGCTTCTGGCATCAGATTTTTTTGTTCCAACCAAGTTCTGACATCATCAAAAGCACGCAAGGCTTCTAATTCATTAAAAATTTCGTGATAGAAACCTGGATAAAAAATGACGCTAAGAAATTTTGCATGTGCGCTATGTTCAATTTGCTTCACTAGCGCCTTAGCACCTCGTGGATTAACCACGACATCAGCTTCTGCAACCAGCAGTAGCAATGGTATAGGTAATTCCTCTATATGTTTTTTTACATAGCTCATCGAAGACAACATACTGCCGAACAAACTAGCACTGATACGTGAATGCACCAAAGGGTCGTTTTGATAAGCGGCGACTACCTCGGAATCATGTGATAAATAACGTCCATTTGTACCATGTGCGACGCCTAAATGCGGAATAAGGGTGCGACTAAGTTTAAATAAAATTTTCTGAAAAGTGCTGGTTTTTACGGAAAATGCCGGTGAAGACAAGATAAAAGCCCTGACTGGTGCCAAACCTTGCAGGACAAAATGCGTAGCAAATAATCCGCCCATGCTATGAGCAAAAAGCATGGGTGCGCCAGGTAATAACTTCAAAAAATCATTTAACATCGCCCGCGTATCACGCAATATGGCTTCGTTATCAGGCACATCCCCGCGTCTGCCACTAGACTGGCCGTGACCTCGTTGATCAAAACTTCTGACTCGATATCCTAAATTAACAAAAAACCGGGCAATATGAATATAGCGTCCAGAATGTTCACCCAAGCCATGCATAATCAAAATACCGGGTGCTGTCTCGGATTTCACTGGCCAATCACGCACGAAGAGAGAAGTGCCATCGGCTACTTCTAAGAAAAATTCTTCAGTATGTTCTACGTGTGCACTCATTAATTTATAAACCTTACCTATTTCTCATTTTTTAATTACTTACACGCCCCACAGCACGTCTTTTTGTTTCTTGTTTGCGGTTCGTAACATATCTAAAAATGGAAACAAACGTGCCGATAAAGTCACGACATCATTTTTTTTCTTCTTTTCTATATTATCTAAATCTTCATCGGCGTCTATGTCATTCACACTTTCAAGCAATTGCCTTTGTTGTTTATCTGCTTCAATTAGGGCTTCAATTTGTTGAATCGCCAATGTAGTCTCGGCGGCTGTAATTACACCCCGGTCGACGTTTTTACCTAGCAATTCTAAAACAGCAACGATATGTTCTTTATACATCGTAATTTCTGCTGCTGCCGTTGACTTAAAGCTTATTAACATATTCTTCTCACCGATAATTTGTCTTAGTTTAATTTAGTTTTTTAATTAAGCTTCAAAGAACTAAAAAACATATCAACTACTTCAGGATCAAAAGATTTCTCTTCACCTAACATCACCGCCTGAATAATCCACGGTCCTTGAATAACAAAACGACCTACCAATTTGACTGCTTGCCCATGTTGAGTTTTACCTAATGCGGCAATCGTATTTTTTGGCAATTCAGGCGTATTTTTTTCTAATAGCGTTCCCTGAATATTTTTTAGCATGCCTTGCTTCATCGCTTCTAAAGCTTGTTGTTGCCGTTGATTTTTTTGTTCAAGACTTAAACTTGGATCTGTCTGATCTAATTTGGCATAGGCGACCGCAAAACTAATTTGATTAACGTCCACCGCCGTCATTTGCATCTTAACTTTTATACCATTCAAATCCACGTCTCTCGCGTGGCTGGCTGGCTTACCCGGCATCAATAGTGCAATTGGTGCATCGTTCATTCTGACTTCACGCCAGTCAAATTTAGGCGAACAGGCAGAAAGTAAGAGAAAACAAAAAATCACTATAAAAGCGTGAAGTTTAGACATGAAAAATACTACTTTCGACATTAAATAATAATTTACAAAGATAAAACTGAGATTAGTTCTCATTGTAGGTGAAAGCGTCCTGAGATCTCAGTGAAATTTGTGATAACTGAGTCGATTCTTCGTATTTAACTCACACTCTCTCTATTTTCTCTTCCTTGTTTCGATCTGCGTCTAGTTTCTATTTCGTTTTTTGTTCCCACTCATCGCTGGAAATTACCTTTGAGACCTCACATTCTGCTTTTAATCGCAGTCTGCTAGTGAGCGTTTTTTTTCGATGCTAATGTGTAGTCATGGGTGCAGGGTTCTGCATCAAACTGACCAACAATAAGGAGAAACATCATGAACTTCGAAACACATAACCACACTGAAAACCAAACACAACAAGCCAGCACTGGAAAAAATCAACACATGAAAAGTAATCCTGTTCTGGAGTTTATTCTAAATGTCACGGAAGCCGGCAAATACATTTGGCAACATTACATGGAATGGATTATCGATGTCTCTTGGGGAAAACTTTTCCTAGCGTGTTTATTGACTTTGATTATAGGTGGCATCCTGTCCATCCATAGTCTGGCAAATTGGTTGGTTATAGGATCATTGTTATTGAAATGCTTTATCGGAAAAGAAGATCAGGCGCAAGCAACACCATCACAAGCCAATACACAAAATCAGGCTTCAGAAAAAGTAAAACCGGATGAAGTTCATCAGGAGAATTAACATGAAAGAAGACGAAAAAAACGAGGTACTTTCTTTCCTGCTGGATTTAGCAGAGACTGCGAAAGTCTTTTGGTGGAAATTCTTTGATTGGCTAGCAGTGATTTCCTGGAGTTACTTAGTTTTTGTATCTCTGTTGGCGATGATTATTGGTGGCATATTAGGTTTAGGTGCGCTGTTACCTCTTCTAGTATTTTCTTCCATTATGATCAAAAGCTTGGCTGGTGGTAAGCGTCGTGCAGAAATGGCTGCCAGCGATGCTGCTACCAGAGCAGATGTAGAAGCTTTAGAACGTCGCGTTTTGGAAGCTGAAATGGCAACGCTGCAGGCTCAAATTGAACCTCATTTTTTATTTAATACCTTGGCGCTAATTGGGCAACTGATTGAAACCAATCCAGAACAAGCTTCGACCGTTCATACGCATTTAATTAAATATTTGCGCGCAGCATTGCCACAAATTCGTGAACAAGGCGGCGGAAAACTGGGTCAACAGATGGAGTTGTCACGTGCCTATTTGAATATTATGCAAGCGCGTATGCAAGAACGTTTAAGCTACAAAATCGAGTGTCCTCGTGAATTAGAACACGCGCATTTCCCATCGATGATGATACAAACTTTAGTCGAAAATTCCATTAAGCATGGATTGGAACCCAAGACTGATGGCGGTCATATCAATATCATTGCGCGTCAGGGCGAGCATGAAATTCAAGTGGAAGTCAGTGACAACGGTATTGGTTTTGATATCCACGCCGATGATGGTATTGGCTTAAGCAATATTCGAGAACGGTTGAAAGTGTTATACGGTATGAAGGCAAGTTTGGTCATCGAAATACCAGAAACTGGCGGCGCCAAATTGACCTTACATATCCCCGATCAACAAAAATAGTATTGACTTACAAATTAGAAATAACGCTTCGCTATGAAAAAAATGACTGCCATGATCGTTGATGATGAAACACCAATGCGTGAACATCTGCGATCAAAATTAAAAAAAATCTGGCCTGATTTGCAGATAGTTGCAGAGGCTGCGAATGGCATTGTGGCGATAGAAGAAGCCCAGCTACATCAACCTGATATTATTTTTTTAGATATTCGTATGCCTGGTAAAAATGGCATCGAAGCAGCCGCTCAATTAGCACAACAAGCCTTAATTATTTTTGTCACGGCTTATGACGAATATGCAATTGAAGCGTTTGAACGTGGGGCGATGGATTATTTATTAAAGCCAATTGACAACGACAGACTGATACAAACCTGTCAGCGTTTACAGCAAAGAATAAAAGAAAAACAAGCTCATCAAAACATCGATACAAACATTGAAATTGAGTCTCAAATCAATCCTCAAATCAACCCTCAAATCAACCCAGCTAAGACTACTGAACAAACATCACAATCAAAACAAGTCGAACAATTATTGAACCAATTAATGCAACATCAACAGGGCCAACAACGTGATTATTTGCGTTGGATACAAGCCAGTGTTGGAACAACTTTACGCATGATCAGTACGAAAGAAATTTTGTTTTTTAAGTCGGATGAAAAATATACCTTGGTGCAAACTGAACAAGCTGAATTTTTAATTCGTAAAACCTTAAAAGAATTGGAAGACGAATTAGATCCTAAAGAATTTTGGCGTATTCATCGATCGACCTTGGTTAGAGTTAGTGCAATTGCAGAAGTGACTCGAGATTTTCGGGGTCGACAAATGTTAGGTTTAAAAGGATGTTCCGATAAACTCGAAGTGAGCCGCAATCATACCCATTTATTTCAACAAATGTGAATTATTTCAGCAGCTTTTTTTATGGATCGAAAAATCTCTTTTTTCTTTTAATTGAATAAGTTTATATATATGAATAGTAGTAGTTGTTAACGTTCTTCAATTTTGTGGATAAGTCTGTTTTATTTTTTAAAATCATGGCTTTAGAAAAAATATAAGTAGGCGCAAAAATCTTGTATGAGAACTCAACAAATTTTGTATAAGTTTTTGTACTTGAATAAGTAGGAGACTTCTACACAAAATCTGCAAAGCTTATCCACAGCTTTATCCACAAAAATATTTTTTATATTGTGGTTTCAATTTAGCTCTTTGTTCGATTTTCAAAATAATTTTTTAAAATTTGTAAGCTGTAAGGTGCTGCGACATTTTTTACAAAGCTTTGAAAATCGATATGCGCCGTTTCATTTGCACTATCAGAAATTGTTCGCAGAATCGCAAAAGCTAGATCATGTTCTTCGCAAACCTGTGCAATTGCAGCACCTTCCATTTCTACCGCTAATAAATCGGGCAATGCTTGCTTTAATTTATTTAAAACTTGTGCATTATTAATAAATTGATCACCGCTTGCGATTAATCCTGAATACATCTTTACATTTTCCAATTGAAACTCTTTGATCCTTGCAGCGGAAAAATGCTCTTGTATCGCCTGAATAAACTGCTTGCTTGCCTTTTGTAGATCTTGATGTAAATCTTGGTCCGCGACAAATCGTGATTTTCCGGTCAATGGAATCTCGAAACGGGAAAACAGGGGAGAGGCATCCATATCGTGTTGTAGCAGCTCTTTGGCGATCACAACGTCTCCCACCTTCACACCAGGTTCAGCAGAGCCAGCCACACCACTCAAAATCAATTGAGTTACTTGAAAATGATGAATCAAGAGACTAGTGGTACTTGCGGCAGCAACTTTTCCTATTCCGGCTAGTACCATCACCACCGGATGTCCCCATAGTTCACCTTTTATGAAATCGCGTTTGGCGATGTGATGAACTTTTTTGTCTTTAATAAAGGCTTGTAATCCTTCTTGTTCTTCACGCATGGCAAAGATTAGACCTGTGGTGTTGGGTTTGATTGAAATTGACATGGATTTTTAAGAGAATAACAAAAAAGGAAAACAGCTTTGTTTTGTATACATAAGGTATATATATACATAGTAGTAGTAGTTAACGCAGGCGAATTTTGTGGATAAGCAGGTTTACTGGATTTAAATCAAGGATTTAGGCTAAGGATAAAGACTAGGACAATGCTTGTACAGAAAAAGAATAGATTCTGCATAAGATTTCGACTGTGGAAAGCTGAGGTGCTTTTGCACATAAGATCCTCAAGATATACAAAGACTTATCCACAGTAAAAACACCCGTTCTATTATTAGTTTTATTTTATTTTTACGCTAGTTTCGTTCTAGCAAAAAGAAGGATCCGTACAAAGCGCAGCGGTCTTGCGCTTGTAATGTTTGATTTAGTAAGGGATTAGTGTGCCAAGTTGTATGGGTTTTACAAAAGACCTCTTGTGGTAAGGGTAAGCTAGTTCCCAGACTACGTATTAACACCTTGGCCTGTGGTGCGGCACAGCGTTCGACTTCTATCCATAAGTCCTTGATTTCTGTTGATCGTAAATAATCAAGATGATCTTGTAGTACAAAGACGTCGATAGAGCATGGTGGTTGTTGTTTTAAATAATCGATTAGAGATGCTTGATGTCCATGAATGCGATGGGCGTATTGACGCAAGTGAGAGAAAAATTCCTTTTGCAGATAGGTTGGGAGACTTTGTTGTTGGTGTAAAGGACTGGTTTGCCCTAAAACTTGGAGCGCAAAGTGATTATTTTGTATAGGAAAATCACATAATAGATGTCTTAATCTTTGAATCAAAATAGTGTTGATATTTTGATGTGCTTCGTGCACTTTTTTTAATTGCTCTATTTGATTTTGACTAAATCCTAAGCCACGCAAAATACTTTGCTGATTCATCAAAAACCTCAAAGATTTTTTATGTAATGCAGGCAAAATAGCTTGATCAAAAATGCTTTGTTGTTGTTCCAGTGTTTGTGCGCTGAGTATCTTCTTGAAATCGGCACCCAGTTTTTTTAAGACAAAACGCAGACAATTTAGGCTGATATTGTAAAGACCATGTTTTTGTAGATCTTGGCTGAATATTTGATATCGCGGTTGACCGAGGAAATTTCTGGATTGCCAGTACTTACTTGCCGATTCCGATAAATTACGTCGTATATGACGTTGATATCGTTTTAGATTATCGCTTTGCCCAGGATTGAGTAAAAATTGCAGTACGGCGTCATAGTCTGGTAAATGGGCAATCGCCTTGGTTTTCATTTCGAGTAGAGCGAGTTGCGCTGGATTTTCATCGACACAGTGTACCGCAGCTGGTTTGCCTTGGAGATAGGCTAATGCATGACAGGCTCCAGCAGAAATAGTAACGATGTTGGCGGCTGGTTTTAGATTTAGAGCGAGTAAATCAATTGAGCTATCGGCCCAAGTTTGAGTTTGAATCAAACCTGAAGGATGTATTTTTTTTGGACGCCATTCCTTATTTTCATTTTTTGAGAAATGAAATCCTGGCAATTTGAATACGGAATGGTCTTGATTTGTGCGGAAGAGCGTTTTGCTATTCATGGCCTACACCTGAAAAGATCGAGGAATAGGAAAGACTGTAGGGGTTTAAGGTGACATGTTTATGACATTAGACGAAGACGACGCTTGATACTATAAACGACCGCAAGTGGAAGGAACGGGTGCTGGTACCAGTTCTGGTAACTCGCCGGCTTTGCGATGACGTATGCAATACGTACCAAAGGGTGTTATCACTTTACTGACAGGGCGGTCATCGTAAGTATGTTTGTTTTCTATCTTGACACCTTCGCGTGGAATTCGCGCCGCATCGGCGACTGCATTGCCGAATTGTTTGATGGCATCTGGTTTAGTTTTGAGATTTTTTTCTTGCTGTTGAAAATCGGCTTTTAGGCTTTGCGTCAGCTCAGCGATGTTGCGTTGCAAAGGGCGCTGTATTGTTTCGTTGGCTGGCGTTGGTTTGGTTTGTTCTTCGGTTTTGTTTTCGATTTTGTTTTCGCTTTGATTCGGCGACGATATTGAAAGCGCCGATAGTCGTTTAATACGAGTTGATTCGATGGCAATGTTCTTTTGCGGAGTTTTGGCCGGATTAGATGTTGCGGAATTTGATGGTGGAACTTTGTTCTGGGCTGGCAGGTAAATTAAGTGTAGCAATCGATGTTGCTTAGGCTGGCGATCAACTTCTAGCAACAGCTTGGAGCCGTATTGCCAGGAAAAAAATACTCCTAGGTGGAGTAGAACAACGATAAAGAAAATGCTGTGTCTGCGTAACTTTGCTTGATACATGGGGGTTTCAATAAAGCCAGAATAGGAAATCGGGAGAATCAAAGATTAACATAAAGTACGTTTTTTTATAGCATTTTACAAAATTAAATAGGTTGATTTAGGGCTGGTCAACCGTTTTAGAAAATGGTGTTACCAAAATTTGTGCAAGCTTTTTCCATTATTTTTGGAAGAATATATGTTGATTTTGGTTTCTGATTTGACTTTGTACTTACTTCTACTGTTAAGTAAGACGACAGGAACTGTCTGTGCTTAGGCTTGTCTGAATTGACATAGCGTAATGACTATTTCTGTTCTTGTGACTTGCTCTTGCTTGAGCGATACTGCGAGGCTGAAACTTAGCATGAATAGGCGTAAATTGGCGTCATTCAAGGAAAATTTTAGCTAGTGAATGATTTGTTGATGGCTAATCGTCAATCATCAAGATTTCCTTAAATTAAAAAATATTAAAAAGAAAGGCAGCACGGAGATGGATTTTAGTAACCCTACCAGTATCACCTTCATCATTTATATTCTTGCCATGATAGGCATAGGTTTTGCCGCGTGGCGTTTTACCAATAATTTGTCGGATTACATTTTGGGTGGACGTAGCTTGGGTGCCTTTGTTACTGCGATGAGTGCGGGCGCCTCAGATATGAGTGGTTGGTTGTTGATGGGACTGCCAGGAGCTCTATATTTTTCTGGCGTATCCGAAAGTTGGATTGCGATCGGTTTGACCTTGGGGGCCTGGTTTAACTGGAATTTGGTAGCAGGGCGTCTGCGTGTGTATACCGAGTTGACGAACAATGCTTTAACTTTGCCTGATTATTTCACGCATCGATTTGAAGATACCAGTAAATTATTGCGGATTATTTCTGCGTTGGTTATTTTGGTCTTTTTCACGATTTATTGTGCTTCAGGTATGGTCGCTGGTGCGCGCTTATTTCAAGAAACCTTTGGCATGAGCTATAACGTGTCTTTATGGGCTGGCGCTGCGGCAACGATTATTTACGTATTTATCGGTGGCTTCTTAGCCGTGAGTTGGACTGATACGGTTCAGGCGACTTTGATGATTTTCGCTTTGTTATTGGCGCCTGTCATGGTGATCATGCATGTGGGCGGTTTTAGTGAAGCGATTACGGTTATTCAGAATATCAATCCTAAATACACGGATTTGTTCAGCGGTACTTCTTTTATCGGTATCGTATCTTTATTGGCTTGGGGTCTTGGCTATATGGGACAGCCGCATATTTTGGCGCGCTTTATGGCGGCTGAGAGTTTTGCGACGATTAAGAATGCGCGTCGCATCGGTATGACTTGGATGATCTTGTGTTTATTGGGCGCGATCTCTGTCGGTTTCTTTGGCATCGCTTATTTTGCGATGCATCCGGATCAAGCAGGTGCTGTTACGGCGAATAAGGAAACGGTCTTTATTTCTCTTTCACAGATTTTGTTTAATCCATGGATCGCTGGTATTTTGCTGTCGGCCATTTTGGCGGCGGTGATGAGTACTCTGTCTTGTCAGCTATTAGTTTGTTCATCGGCTTTAACCGAAGATTTTTATAAGCCTTTTTTCCGCCCGAATGCCTCACAAAAAGAATTAGTCTGGTTTGGTCGTATGATGGTTTTGGTGATTGCGGTGATCTCTATCGTGATAGCCTCAAATCCTACCAGTAGCGTATTGGGATTAGTCAGCAATGCTTGGGCCGGTTTTGGCGCAGCCTTTGGACCGGTGGTATTGTTGTCTTTGGTCTGGCCTAAAATGAATCGTAACGGTGCTTTAGCGGGTATGTTTGTTGGTGCTTTGACGGTATTGGTGTGGGGCGAATTTAAATGGTTTGGTTTGTATGAATTGGTACCAGGCTTTTTCCTTGGTTGTGCCGCAGTATGGATAGGTAGCCAGTTTGGCGCACCAGCATCGGAAAAAATGAAGGCGGCGTTTGCTTCTATGCGTCAGCAAACTGCTTAATTTGTTTTTTCCATGTCAGTACCGATAAACAAAGTAGAGCTTCTTTTTGCGATTCAGAAAGAATACGAGAATTTAAGTAGAGAAATAGCATTGATCCCTGCGGAAAATGTCTCTGACAAGTCTTTAGATGGACATGTCAAAGACAGTAAGATGAGTGCTCATAATTTGATTTCGTATTTGCTTGGCTGGAATGAGTTAGTTTTGAAATGGTATGCAAAAAGAAGTCTAGGTGAATCGGTCGATTTCCCTGATACCGGGTTTAATTGGAACGAATTAGGATTGTTAGCAGAGAAATTTTATCAAGACTACGATAGCGTTCCATTTGCTGATTTGGTCGCCCGACTATATGCAGCAAAGAACAAAATTGTTGAATTGGTTGAGAGCGAAGAAGATCTAAGACTGTACGGACAAGCATGGTATAAAAAATACTCAATGGGGAAAATGATTCAATTGAATTCATCTTCGCCCTATAGCAATGCTAGTCGGCGTCTAAGGCGATGGAGAAAATCCAAACAAGCCTAAAATATTTTAAGCTTCTGGTCTGTGTAGGTCGATGTAAGTAAATAAAAAACAAACAGGGCGGAAAGTTTGATCTTTCCGCCCTGTTTGTTTTTATAGAACGTTTTAAAGTCAGTTACTGATTTTTCGTACTTTGTTCCGCAATCCCCTTCAAGTTCTTCAAGCCGCCTTCAAAATCCGGCCCGACCAACTTGTCCATAAATGGAGCAAATAATTTCATCATGAAATTACCTTCACTAGTGCCGGTCATGCTCCAGGTAACTTTCGTTGAAGTGCCATCCGCTTCTAAACTTAAGTTACCAGTGGAAGGTTTGCCCATATCTTCAAAGTACAATTCATAATGTACGACTTGATTGGTGGTGACTTTAGTAAATTTCATGCCACCATTACCTTCAGTTTTGCTCTTCCAATCCCAGGCTGCTCCGTTACCTATTTCTGGTCCTGAATACAGCATTTCCATGTTGGGGTCACGTTGATTCCAGACCGACCATTTTTTCCATTCTTTTGGCGCAGCAATTAATGGGTAAATTTTTTCTGGAGACGTATTAATTTTGATGCTGCGGATTACACCATATTGATTGGGCATCATATAAGCAGCCGCAATCAAAATTAAAATAAGAGCGGCCAAACCTATGAGCAATCGTTTGAGTATTTGCATGATGTTTTTCCTCTTTAGAATTGAACGAAGTATTGTGCTGTAATTTCTAAAATTAACGCAAGCCTTGTATGGCTTTTTTCCAATCTTGCATTAACTTATTTGCAGAGTCGCGCGAAATACTGGGTAGAAAAGCTCGCTGTTGTTTCCATAAAGCACTGCATTCCTCAAGATTGGCATACGCGCCTATTTTTAATCCCGCCAGGTAAGCGCTACCTAAAGCCGTGGTCTCTAAAATTTCGGGACGGATGACGGGGATGCCCAATAGATCTGCTTGGAATTGTAATAAAGTATTATTCGATGCAGCGCCGCCATCCACTCGTAATTCAGTGATGGTGGCGTGGCTATCGTTTTGCATAGCAAACAGCAGTTCGGCACTTTGGAATGCAATCGCCTCGATAGCTGCCCGGGCGATATGTGCAGCCCGTGTGCCACGATGTAGTCCTAAGATGGCACCTTTGACGTGCGGGTCCCAATAGGGCGCACCTAGCCCGGCAAATGCGGGTACGAAGATCACGCCGTCGCTGTCTGGCACACTATTCGCCAGCGCCTCAATATCGCTAGCTTGGGTGAATAAATGTAATTGATCACGTAGCCATTGCACCACAGCTCCACCGATGAAGACACTACCTTCCAGAGCGTATTGGGCTCGATGATCGAGCTGACATGCTGCGGTACTTATTAGGCCATGTTGTGACTGACTGCATAGATCTGCTGTTTGTAGCAGCATGAAGCAACCTGTGCCATAGGTATTTTTAGCCATGCCAGACTCAAAACATGCTTGACCAAAGAGTGCGGATTGTTGATCGCCGGCGATGCCAGCGATGGGTATTGCTGATCCAAACAGACCGCAATCGCCAAAATGATGACTGGATGGATGTACCTCAGGCAAGATCGCTGCGGGAATATTAAATAGGGTGAGTAAGTCCTCATCCCAGCGGTTCTGATGAATATTCCACAGCATGGTGCGCGAGGCATTGGTGACGTCACTGACATGCAATTGGTGTTCGCTGAGCTGCCATGCGAGCCAGGAGTCTATCGTTCCAAACGCTAGCTCACCGCGTTGTGCTTTACTTCTTGCTTCAGGAAGATGATCGAGTATCCAAGCGAGTTTTGTTGCGGAAAAATAGGGATCTAGTACCAGTCCAGTTTTTTCTTGTATGGTTTTGTTGTAGCCTTGTGCGCGCAAAACATCGCAATCAGTGCTGGTGCGACGGTCTTGCCAGACGATTGCTGGACAAATGGGGTGCCCGGTTTTCTTGTCCCAAACCACCGTGGTTTCACGTTGATTGGTGATGCCGATGGCGGCGATTTGTTGGGTATCAATGCCGCTTTTTTGAATGACTTGCTTAATGGTGGCAAGTTGGCTGTGCCAGATTTCCATCGCATCATGCTCGACCCAGCCTGACTGTGGAAAATATTGAGGAAATTCTTGCTGGGCGCTGGCAATAATTTGACCGGCACGATTAAAAATAATCGAACGTGAACTGGAAGTGCCTTGATCGAGTGCCAGTAAATACGTCATGCTGCTCTCCAGATTTTGTTACTGCGTCATGTCTTTTTCTTGCTTACTGCGAGTTAATTTGACTCCAGACTTCACCACCATGCACTTCAATTTGTGTCAGATACAAACGACAATCAAGTTCGTATTGATGATACTCGGGTTCTATATAGGTGCAAAGTTGATAGAAAGCCTTGTTGTGTTCTTTCTCTTTCAGGTGCGCTAATTCGTGCACGGTGATCATCTTAAGAAATTCTTCAGGCACATATTTAAACAAACTGGCTATCCGGATTTCATTCTTGGTCTTTAGTTTGCTGCCTTGCACGCGCGACACATAAGTGTGTGTGCCTAAAGCATTTTTGATGACGTGTAGCTTATTGTCGTACAACACCTTACTGATCTGATCACCGTTTCTGAGCGTTTCATTTTTCAAATCTTGCACATATTGATACAGCGCTTTATCGGTGCGGATATCGTGGATCTGTGGATATTTCTTGCGTAAATGTTGCGCCAGTTTTTCGCTTTCAAGCAGCTGCCTGACCTGAGCTTGTAAAGACTCAGGATAGGCAGTGAGATACTTCAGTGTATTTGTTTTAGTATCCGTCAAAGTGGTTTATTTTACTTTTAACAGTTGAACTTCAAAAATCAAATCCGAATTGGCGGGGATCAAGCCATTCCCAACTTCACGCGTCCCATAGGCGAGTGCAGCAGGGATAATCAATGTGCGCTTGCCGCCGATTTTCATACCTTGTACGCCGAGATCCCAACCGCGAATCACTTCGCCACCGTTGATAGTGAAACTAAACGCGTCACGTTTGCGTGAGCTGTCAAATTCTTTACCTTTTTCGCCTTTGGCCTTGGGGTCACGCAACCAGCCAGTGTAATGAACGGTGACTTGTTTGCCGCTAACAGCTTCGATGCCTTTGCCGAGTTTGTTATCAATTTTTTTGACCTCTGGCATATTAATGACATCGAGTAACTCAATATCAAATACCAAATCTGCATCAGGTGGAATCACGCCTTTGCCGGCACCGCGTGAACCATAGCCTAATTGTGAAGGAATGATCAAAGTGCGCTTACCACCGACTTTCATACCTTGTACGCCTTGTTCCCAACCCTTGATCACGCGGCCCTCGCCGAGATTAAAACTAAATGGGCCGCGACCAATCGAACTGTCGAAAGGTTTGCCATGTTGTTGTTCTGCCTGAGGATCACGTAACCAGCCGCTGTAATGTACGACCGCGGTTTTACCAACGACGGCTTCGACACCGCTACCAACGACAGTGTCGATTTTTTCTAATACCGGTGCGACCGTTGCTACTGGCGCGATTGGGGCAACAGCGTCTTGGTTCGTTGCTGCAGCGCTGGCCGCCGTGCTTGTTGTTGAATTTGTGCTTGTGCTTGTGTTTGTGGCCTTTTCTTGGGTAGTTTTTTGTTCTTGGGCATACGCCGTGCTTACGCATAAATTGCCAGCAAGTGCCAGCGTTATGATCAGACTTGATTTCATAAATGAGGTTTCCTTGGTTGAGTTGTTGTTGCTTTGCGTGTTTGTATTTAAGCTTCGATATTAACGTTTTAGCGCTTTAATTTTGCTTCGAAAGCGATGTCCAGTTTGCTGGCTTTGCGTGGTGCTTCTTTTTGTACGCTATTGACGAAGCGCACAAAGTCATCGATGTCTAATGCGGTACAGAGTTGCTCTGGCGATTCAGGATCATGGCCTAACACGAGATAAAAATGCCCACTGCCGGTGCTCACCATAGAATAGGGCGCATTATTGCTACGTTGTTTTAAACGTAGCACAGCATTACTTGCTTTGGTTGAACGAGCCATGGTTTCCTTACTATTTTGATGGAGCGCGAGCTATTGTATTTGGTGTCGATATTTAGTTTCGTAAATCGTCTCGAAACTTAATCTGCAACATGATAATCTAGACGCTGGATTTGGAGAATACCAGAAGGATAAGCATGACAGTGATCGCGCATTATATGAATGGCAGTTTGGTGGCGTCGAATAGTGGACGTCAACAGCCCGTGTTTAACCCGGCTAGCGGCGTGCAAAGCGCTACGGTGGCTCTTGGCAGTGTTGATGAGGTGAATCAAGCGGTAGCGTTCGCGCTAGCCGCCTGGCCAGCCTGGAGTGAGACGGCACCCTTGCGTCGGGCTCGAGTGATGTTTAAGTTTAAGGCATTGCTGGAGGAACATCAGGAACAATTGGCTGCCAGTATTACGCGTGAGCATGGCAAGATTTTTTCGGACGCCATGGGAGAAGTGACGCGCGGTATTGAGGTGGTGGAGTTTGCTTGCGGTTTGCCGCAACTACTCAAGACTCAGTTTTCAGACAATGTTGGTGGTGGTATCGATCAATGGAATATCCGTCAGCCTTTGGGGGTTTGTGTCGGTATTACCCCATTTAACTTTCCCTTCATGGTCCCGATGTGGATGGCACCCTTAGCGATTGCTACCGGAAATACCTTTATTTTGAAGCCATCGGAACGTGATCCTTCGGCTTCTTTATTGATTGCAGATTTGTTTAAACAAGCTGGTTTGCCGGATGGTGTTTTTAATGTGGTGCAAGGCGATAAAGTCGCGGTGGATGCCTTGTTGGCGCATCCTGATGTGGCAGCGGTTTCCTTCGTGGGTTCAACCCCAATAGCAGAAACGATTCATGCAGAAGCGACACGTCGTGGCAAACGCGTGCAGGCATTGGGTGGTGCTAAGAATCATCTGGTCGTGATGCCTGATGCGGATTTGGAGCAGGCGGTAGATGCGTTGATGGGAGCTGCTTATGGTTCGGCGGGCGAGCGTTGTATGGCGATTTCTGTTGCGGTGGCGGTGGGTGCAATCGCTGATCAATTGGTGGAGAAATTGGTGCCACGAGTGCGTGCATTGAAGATTCGCGATGGTATGGATACGCAGGCGGAAATGGGACCCGTAATTTCAGCTGCGCATAAAGCGAAGATAGAAAGTATGATCGCTGCCGGTGTCAGCGAGGGTGCTCAATTATTGGTCGACGGACGTGGTTTACAAGTGGAAGGATATGAACACGGATTTTTCTTAGGCGGCTCTTTGTTTGATCATGTGCAGGAAGGTATGCAGATTCATCGCGAAGAAATTTTTGGTCCGGTATTGTGCGTCGTGCGTGTGCCGGATTTTGCATCGGCTTTGGCGCTGATTAATCGTCATGAGTTTGGCAATGGTGTTTCATTGTTCACCGCCGATGGAAATACCGCTCGTGAATTTTCACGGCGTGTGCAAGTGGGTATGGTCGGTATCAATGTACCGATTCCGGTGCCGATGGCGTGGCACTCATTCGGCGGCTGGAAGCGTTCTTTGTTTGGTGATATGCATGCCTATGGCGAAGAGGGAATTCGCTTCTATACGCGTTACAAATCGATTATGCAGCGTTGGCCAGAGAGCATAGTGAAGGGGGCGGAATTTACTATGCCAGTGGCGAAGTGATTGGGTGTGAGGTAGATTGAAAAGGTCAGCAGATGACCATGCAGCTTTTCCGTATTTTAAGGAGTATCGGGATCGTATGGTGGCCTAAAAGCGCACCATACTGCTTAACTGTTATTGACGATCAGCACGCGTCATATTTACCCGGTTCCACACCGAGCATCGTAGTAATTTTCAGATAGTTTTTTATGCGCATTTGCTGTTGTTTATAGCCTATATTGTCGCTAGGCTTGGAACATTCCAAATCGCCATTAATACTACGCACGGTTTCCCCAAATCCCAGGTTTTGTTTGATAGCGACATGGCTGGGCAATGGCCCAGAACCTTTGATTTCCATCCAGTACCATAAGGCTGTTTTCCATGCGACCGTGGGATTGCGTGCCACCAGATCTGGGTCATTGAGCAAATCTAAACCGAGTGCTTTGCCCGCTAAAGCATAATTAAAATTCCAGCTAAGTTGAATTGGACCTCGTCCAAAATACTGTTTGCCTTTAGCGCAAGGAATACCATTCTTATCATTGCAATAGTGATCGTGCGCGCTGGTATCCACTTCGGTTATGGCTTGCAACTCGTGTGATTCGTGCATGATGTTGGCGAGGAAAGCGGCGACTTCACGTTTGTTTTCTGCATCGCTTCCAAAGTTTCCAAATTCTGGGTAGGCCTTGATTGCTTCGCTTAAACCAGCGTAGGTATAGAAGGGAATTCGTTTCGGAAAAAGGTTTTCAAATTGGGCTTCGGTGATCATAAAGCCGGTTTGCTTTGTTGTCTGGTTCGTTGTCGTTTTACAAGCACTGATGCCGAGCGCAAGGAGCATCATTGTTGCTAGTGTTGCCGTGAGGCGGGTTGTTTTCTTCATGTTCGTCCTTCTATTTCTTTGAGCTAAATTGTTAGGTCATTTAGCTTAAACAAAGTAGGGATTGAAAGCAAAGAAGTGGTATTGAATCAGGCAAAATAGTGAAAAAAATGGCGAACCGAAGTTCGCCATTTTTCATACTAAGATTAAGTACTAATTAGATTAGAACTTGATCGTTGCACCCAAACTGAAATAACGACCAATCACGTCATAGAATTGTGGGAAGGTATTACCCGCCGCAATGCTAGTACCAGCGATTGTATTACCTGTGATAGGTGGTTTTTTGTCAGTCGCATTGGCGATACTTATGCTCAATTTCAGATTTTTATTGAAGTTCCAGCTAGCGCTCAAATCGAGGTAGTTGTAAGAATCAATTTTTGCATATTGAGGTAAGAATGCACGCGCACCCGTTGCTGTTACCGCAGCCAATGGCTCTACTTGGACACCTGCAACATGACGCCAGTTATAACCGAAGGTGAAATCGCTAAAGTTCCACATTGCGCGTTGGTTGAACTTAGTTTTGTAGCTAGGGCCGCCGCAAGCAACGCTGTAGTAGCCTAAGCAATCACGGTTCACAGACGCTGGTGTTGCCTGGAACAAGTTGGTTTTGACCATAGTCGCGCCCAAGCTTAAGTCCAGTTTGCCATATTTTGAATCAATACCTAATTGATTCATTGCCAGTTGGTAAGCAACGTTCAGATCGTAACCACTAGTGGCAACAACACCCAAGTTGGACAATTGTACCGCGACACCTTTGGACTCAACACCGTTCAATCCACCATTGATAGTGTTACGGCCAACTGCTGCGCATGATGCGTTAAGCGTTAAACCAGGATTGAAAGAGGATTTGTAGCAACCATCCATGATATCTGCGACTGCAGGCGTGGTAATCGCTTTGGTAATATCGATTTTGTAGTAATCGAGGCTAATTGCCAGTTTTGCTATAGGCTCAATCACAAAACCGATGGTTTTGCTTTTTGCTTCTTCAGGTGCCAGCCCAGGGTTACCGCCAGCCTGCCGATTAACTTGACCTGCAGATGGTGTAGGAACGCTACCAACCGCAGAGACTGGTACACCAGTCAGACGGCACAGGTTTGACAATGTGCCGGCTGTGTTTGCTTCTGCTTGATTGATCAACGCTAATTGGCAAGGATCAGTTGCCAGGTTATTCAGACCAGTTACGACTGGAGCGAACAACTCATTGACGTTAGGTGCACGGGTCGCCATTTGGATCATACCGCGGAAACGGATGGATTTCATTGGCTCCCATTCTCCACCATATTTGTAGCTGGAATAGGACTTAGATTGCGCACTAGTTGAGAAATCAGTTTGACGATAACCGAGTTCCATATTTAAGGTTTTGGCAAATGGCAAGTCTTTGAGTAACGGAACTAACGCTTCTACCGCATATTCTTTTAGTGTGAATGCACCGATACGATTAGGGGTTGCGCCACCACCACCAGCTACGTCACCTGTTTGCGTTGCATCGTCAGAATTTGTTGACGCTGTTGTTTTACGCTGTTCAGCACTGATCGCGACATTGATAGGCAATTTTGCCCATGGACTTTGAACGAAGCTACCTAGGTCACCAGAGGTAGAGAATGCGCCAACGTCTTGTGTGACGTTCTGCATGCCGATAGCGTCTAGGTTAATGAATTTGGCCATCGCTGGTGTAATCGTACCTTCAGCACCAAAAGGGTTGAGTGGTACGCAACCATTTGCAGTATTGGCACATGCCGTTGTACTCACAGCATTCATAGCCTGACGCATCTTGGTGTAAGAACCCCAGTTTTTTTGCAAACGGGTTTGATCGGCAACACCACGGCTCCAATAAACATCGTAGTTCCAGTTACCGATCAGTTCACCTTTAGCGCCGAGTACATATTGGAAAGTTTGATTCTCAAAGCTACTGATACGTGGGCCGAGCTCGGTAATTCGACGATCAACTTGAAGCGGTACTATCGTTGAATTGCCTACAACGCAATTGGCTGCTGCAATGCCACGGCGCAAACAAAGTTGGTCACGCATTGCTTGCGGAATGTAGGGATTGCCGATAGGTACATCGAAGGTTGTTGCAAAAGTGCCTGATGATGCTAATTGTGATGCGACCTTGCTGGTCGTATAAAACATTTCGGCATACACATCAATATTGTCATTGATTTTGTAGTTCGCTAAGGCTGTTGCTTGTGAACGATCTAAACCCGTGATGTAGTTGTTATCCGGATTGAAATTGTAAGTATTGACTGGCTGTACCAGCGCGCCAGTTGTAGGGTTGACTTGCCATGTGCCCGCAAGAGCGGTTGTTCCACCTGGGCCGATTGCGGTAGCAATAGCGGCTGGAACGGTAGTGCCAGAGCCTTGAACTAAACCATTAACAGAGTTGATCCCTTGTTGAGACCAAGGACGATCTGACTGTTTCAAGGGGTCAACTTTGGATTTACCCAGACTCAAAGTCACATTGCCACGACCTTCATCTAAGGCTGCACCCATCGTGACATCAGTACGATTGCGTTGTGCATCACCTTTGCTGGTTGTACCATAGGATGAATTGACTTCAAAGCCTCGGAAATTTTTCTTGAGGTTGAAGTTGACAACACCAGAAATCGCATCGGCACCGTACACCACTGAGGCACCGCCTGTAACTAGATCGACGCGGTTTACCAACGCAACGGGGATGGAGTTTGTATCGACTACACCAGCCAGATTAAATGGTACAAAACGGCGACCATTGACCAATACCAATGTACGGTTTGGGCCTAAGCCACGTAAATCAATAGTTGCACCACCGCCTGTACCATTATTTGTTCCTGGACCGATAGCGGGAACAGCAGCAGGTAAGCCTTTGAAGAATTCTTCAACCGCTACTGGTTGGGTTGTTTGGATTTCAGCCGCGCTGATAGAAGAAATAGGGCTATTTGACGTTGTACCTGGCGTAGTGATACGTGTACCGGTTACTACAACGGTTTCCATTTTTTTCTCTTGTGCCACTGCAGGTAGGGCCATGACGCCCATACTTGCTACAACGCCACCAGTAAACATGAGTCGCAAGGAACGCGACAGAATTTTTTCTACAATCATTTAATACTCCTCGTGTGGGGGGGAACACTTTTTTGGAATCAAGCTGGGATTAAGCCTGACACTTTTCTACTTCCCTCTTTGGTGGTAATTTTTAGCACGTCTTTAAATTCGTGTCTTTAATTTATCTGCCTACTTGCATGTTTTTATGCAGCCCTAATGAGACCATCTTCGAGTAAGGTATGTCAATCAATCATGCGCTGCTGTCTGCATCAAACAACAGTTGCTTTTTTTGTTTGATTTAAACCATTTTTCCTGCTTCCAATTGTCTGCGCCGTATCTTTGAGAGAGGTTCTTTTTTAGGAAGTTTTTTATACGGTAAACTAAAGGTGGGAAGAGGCTGTTGCGGCATACGGAAACAAGGTGCCGATTTGAACCGTAATTTTAAATGCATTTTTTACATTGAATTGAGGCTGGTGTGGGCGATTATTTCTTGTTGGGCATGGCCGCATTCTTTGCTGGTTTTGTGGATGCGGTTGTGGGTGGCGGTGGATTGATACAGTTGCCAGCGCTCTTCGCCGTGTTTCCCTCAACAGCTCCGGCTAGCTTGTTGGGCACTAGTAAGTTGGCGGGTGTTTGGGGCACTTCGGTGGCTGCCATGAATTACGTCCGTACGGTCAAGTTGAACTGGCGCGTTATTTTACCTGCAGCGTTCATGGCTTTTCTTCTTTCGTTTGCTGGCGCGGTTACGGTAACGCATATTCCGCCCACTTATTTGCGTAAGGCTTTGCCATTTATTTTGGCGATGATAGCTGTATATACGTTCTGGAAAAAGGATTTGGGTAGTCACTCCCGTCCCTTGTATAGTGGTACTAGAGAGTCGTATATGGCGATGTTGGTGGGTGCGGTGATTGGATTCTATGATGGATTTTTTGGGCCTGGTACCGGTAGCTTTTTTATCTTTATTTTCGTGCGTATTTTCGGTTATGACTTCCTTCACGCCTCAGCCTCGGCTAAAGTACTGAATGTGGCATGCAATGTCGCCGCTCTGATATGGTTTGGCTTTAGTGGACATGTGATGTGGATGTTGGGCTTGGCGATGGCAGTTTGCGGGGTTGTTGGTTCAATCGCAGGGAGTCATTTGGCGATTAAGCATGGTAGTGGTTTCGTGCGCTCTTTGTTCTTGGTGGTCGTTTCGGCCTTGGTGCTGAAGACTAGCTATGATGCCTTCTTAAAATAGTGTATGTTTCACGTGAAACAAATTTAAGTGAGAATATTTTGGGTCAAATTTTGGATCAGATAAGCGGTAAGTTGTTTAGGCGAACCGAATTGGGTAATGCTGAAGTTCGAGATCGCGCATTAAAATTAAATAAGTTTGAGCAAACTTTGTTGATTTCCGTCGACGGCGAAACCAGTGTGATCGAACTTAGTAAGTTGTTTCAAGCGACTGAGATATCCGATTTCGATGCGGCTATTCGTAATCTTCAAAGAAAGATGCTGATTGAGGTAGTGCCAGACGAGGCTGCGAAAGAGGAATTGGGTGCTGATCTCTTGCGTTCTAGTTTAGATGATTTCGATTCGGAGAATTTCTTTTCTGGTTCGCTTCGTCCTATGCAGACTGGCTCTGGCTTGGTAGTCGATACACATGCTAATAAAATGAAATCTGTGAACCTGAAGAAGCGTGACTTTTCAGTGCATGAGTCATTTGAGCTTTCGCTGGGCTTGGACGATGAGGATAAATATAAGAAGACCAAGCGTTTGAAAAAGAAACTGGTGCAAGTTTTTCCTGAGCCAGAGAAGGTCAAAAAGCGTAAGCGTTCAAGGCGTAAAGTTGAGGAGGTTCCTGAGAATAAGTGGAAGTTGCGGATTTATATTGGCTTGATTGCGGGTGGTGTTTTGTTGGCTTTGATTTCGCTATTTAGTTAGTTGAGCAGTGTTTCACGTGAAACAGTTTTCTTGGGTTTCGTATGCGGTGGTTTGTAATTTTCCGAAATGGTTTGTAAATTGTTCGAAAATTGATCAAATTTCGAGTTTGAATAAGTTATTCTTAGGTCGAAAAGCAACTATAATCGTGCCTCGTATTAGTTTTACTCTATCGTCACCAAGCAATTCCTCCTTGAGCTATCCACATGTTTTATCCAAATGAATTCGATGTCATCGTCGTAGGCGGCGGTCATGCCGGTACAGAAGCCGCTTTGGCTTCCGCGCGCATGGGCCAAAAAACGCTATTGTTGACCCATAATATTGAGACCTTAGGGCAGATGTCTTGCAATCCATCTATAGGTGGAATTGGCAAAGGCCATCTTGTGAAAGAAGTCGATGCCATGGGCGGCGCAATGGCGATTGCGACCGATGAAGCGGGGATACAATTTCGCATCTTGAATTCGTCTAAAGGTCCGGCTGTGCGAGCAACACGCGCGCAGGCTGACCGTATTTTGTATAAGCAAGCGATCCGTAGTCGTCTGGAGAATCAAGAAAACCTGTGGATATTCCAGCAAGCGGTTGATGATTTGTTGGTTGAGGGCGATCGAGTCGTTGGCGCTGTGACGCAAGTTGGCTTGAAATTTAAGGCGCGAGCGGTGGTGTTGACAGCGGGTACTTTCCTCGATGGGAAGATCCATGTTGGTTTGAATAGCTATTCAGCAGGTCGTGCTGGTGATCCGCCAGCGATCTCTTTATCTAGTCGCTTGAAGGAATTGGCGTTGCCGCAAGGGCGCTTAAAGACGGGTACACCGCCGCGTATCGATGGCCGCAGCATTGATTTTTCTCAAATGGAAGAACAGCCTGGTGATCTCAATCCCATTCCAGTATTCTCAGTAATGGGCAATGTTGGGATGCATCCGCGTCAAGTACCATGCTGGATTACCCATACGAATGCCAAAACACATGACATTATCCGCGCTGGCTTAGATCGCAGTCCGATGTATACGGGCGTGATCGAAGGTGTTGGGCCACGCTATTGTCCATCAATTGAAGATAAGATTCATCGCTTCTCAGGCAAGGATTCGCATCAGATTTTCCTTGAACCAGAAGGCTTGACCACGAATGAGTTCTATCCAAACGGGATCTCCACTAGCTTGCCATTTGATGTGCAACTAGAGTTAGTGCGCTCTATGCGAGGCATGGAAAATGCCTATATCTTGCGTCCTGGCTATGCTATTGAATACGATTACTTTGATCCTCGGGGTTTGAAAACGTCCTTGGAAACGCGTTCTATCCAAGGTTTATTCTTCGCTGGTCAGATCAACGGTACGACCGGATACGAAGAAGCGGCAGCCCAAGGGATGCTGGCAGGCCTGAATGCCGCCTTACAAACGCAGGGCAGGGAAGCTTGGGTGCCACGTCGTGATGAAGCCTATCTGGGTGTGTTGGTCGATGATTTGGTCACTAAAGGCGTGCAAGAACCTTATCGTATGTTCACCAGTCGCGCCGAATTCCGCCTCAGTTTGCGTGAAGATAATGCCGACATGCGTCTGACGGAAATCGGTCGCAAGCTTGGTTGCGTAAGCGATAAGCAATGGCAAATGTTTGAAGAAAAGCGTGAAGCGGTTTCACGTGAAATGGAAAGATTAAAATCAACTTGGGTTAATCCACGTATCGTTGACGATGCAGAAGCTGAGCGTGTAGTCGGCAAAGCATTGGAGCGTGAATATTCACTGGCTGATTTATTGCGCCGTCCGCAAGTGACTTACGATCACTTAATGACGCTCAAGGGCAAAGAAGGACAATCTTTAGCAGGCGAAAACCTTGCCGATCCAGCAGTCAAAGAGCAGATAGAAATTCAAATCAAATATTCCGGCTATATCGGACGTCAAGCCAAAGAGGTCGAACGGCAGGCATATTATGAAAATCTGAAAATGCCAGACGACTTTGATTATTTGGAAGTGAATGGCTTATCAATTGAAGTGAAGCAAAAATTGAACGCACAAAAACCAGAAACTTTAGGGCAGTGTGGTCGCATCTCCGGCGTGACGCCTGCGGCTTTGTCCTTACTACTAGTACATCTGAAAAAACGTGGTTTTAAAGGTTTTGCTAACGTGGCACCTGCCAATGATGAAGAATTAAATGTCAAAGTGGTTGGTGAATAAGCTATGAGTCGTTTTGATAAAGAAGCTCTGGGAAATGAGCTGAGAGAAGGTATTGCCTCCTTAGGTCTGCCATTGAATGAAGAACAGGTAGAAAAGATGTTGGCCTACTTGGCTTTATTGATCAAGTGGAATTCGGTCTATAACTTGACTTCCATTCGCGATCCGCATGATATGGTCAAGCAACATTTGCTCGACTCTTTGTCGGCAGTGCATGCTTTTACCCAAGCGAAGAACATTCTTGATGTCGGTTCTGGTGGTGGTTTGCCAGGCATAGTCTTGGCGATTGTTTTTCCAACCGCTTCAGTGACGATGATTGATATCGTCAATAAGAAGACCGCGTTCCTGACACAAGTGAAAGCTGAGCTCAAGCTGAAAAATGTCACTGTGCATACAGGACGCGTCGAGCTTTTGAAAGTCGAGCACAAATTCGACGTGATTACGTCGCGCGCATTTTCCGAGTTAAATAACTTCATCAACTGGTCGCAGCATCTGTTGGCTGAGGATGGGCGCTTTTTGGCGATGAAGGGTGTTTCGCCAACACAGGAGATTGAACGTCTGCCTGAAGGCTGGGAAGTCGAAAGTATAGAACCTTTGAAAGTGCCAGGTCTAGTTGTAGAAAGACATCTGGTACATGTGAAGAAGTTAGCTTCAGCAAATTAAGTTACACGTGAAACAGCAGTTCGGGGATTTTCTTTTAACCGCAATTATTCTAAAAAGTGTCTATGGCTAAAATTTTTTGCGTTGCCAATCAAAAAGGTGGTGTAGGAAAAACTACTACAACGGTCAATCTGGCTGCGGGCTTGGCTAAGCTTGATCAGCGAGTTTTGCTGGTCGATCTTGATCCTCAAGGCAATGCCACTATGGGTGCGGGAGTCAATAAAGCCAAGATAGAATTGTCTGTTTACCAAGTATTGCTGGGTATGGCGGATGTGGAATCTGCCGTGGTTAGATCGGAATCTGGTAAATTTGACATCCTTCCAGCCAACCGTGAACTAGCCGGCGCTGAGGTTGAAATGGTCGAGTTAGAAAACCGAGATAAGCGTCTGCGCTTGGCCTTAGACCAAGTGGGCGCTGACTACGACTTTATTTTGATCGATTGTCCACCTGCACTATCGATGCTGACACTGAATGGTTTATGTGCCGCGAATGGCGTGATTATTCCTATGCAATGTGAATACTATGCTCTGGAAGGCTTGTCGGATTTGGCCAATACGATCAAGAAGGTTTCAGCTAATCTGAATCCAGATCTGAAAATTGTTGGTTTATTGCGGGTCATGTTTGACCCACGTATGACTTTGTCGCAGCAGGTATCTGATCAACTCGAGCAACATTTCGGTGAAAAGGTCTTCAAGACCGTGATTCCGCGTAACGTGCGATTAGCCGAAGCACCATCCTACGGTATTCCTGGCGTGGTGTTCGACCCATCTTCCAAAGGCGCACAAGCGTATATCGCCTTCGGCGCAGAGATGGTGGAAAGAATTAAAGCATTGGATAAGAAATAAACCTCTAAATTATTATGGCAACTAAAAAACAAAAAGGCCTAGGGCGTGGCTTAGACGCTCTATTAGATGGTGCTGGCGATTTTGCTGAAGCGGTACCGACAGTCGTTGGCGCACCAACCAGTTTGCCGGTCACGCAAATGCAAGCAGGTAAATACCAGCCACGGACTCGTATGGATGAGGGCGCTTTAGCTGAGCTAGCAGCGTCGATTAAAGCACAAGGCCTAATGCAGCCAATTCTGGTGCGTCCTATCGGTCAGGCGAATGGCGTAACCAAATACGAGATCATCGCTGGTGAGCGTCGCTTCCGTGCCTCGCAGATGGCAGGTTTGACTGAAGTCGCCGTCATGGTGAAAGATGTCGACGATCAAGCCGCTGCGGCCATGGCCTTGATCGAAAATATCCAACGCGAAGACTTAAATCCTTTGGAAGAAGCGCAAGGTATTCATCGCTTGATTTCCGACTTTACATTTACGCACGAGCAAGCGGCAAATGCCGTAGGGCGTTCACGCAGCGCGGTATCGAATCTATTGCGCTTGCTCAATTTGGCGCGACCGGTACAAACCATGTTGATGGCAGGCGATATCGATATGGGTCATGCCCGTGCATTATTGGCGGTTGACGCTGCAACGCAGATTCAACTGGCAAATCAAGTCGTGGCAAAACGAATGTCGGTACGTGACACGGAAAAGCTGGTCACCAAGACCACGGCAGAGTTAGCGACACCGGCCAAGCAAAAAGATAAACCAGAAAAATCTCGTGACATCACGCGCCTCGAAGAAGAGTTGTCAGATTTGCTAGCGACCCAAGTGACTTTGAAGATGGGCAGCAAAGGTCGGGGTCAGATGTTGATTGATTTTGAGGATTTGGATTCTTTGGATGGCGTGATATTGAAAATTCGTGGGCAGTGATTCATTGGAATAAAAAGGTTTAAATAACAAGTTTTCTGATAATCCACTGCAAACTTGTTATTTAATCGAAGACTATTAGGCAAATGAATTCCAAAACGAAATTTGTTGCGTTGCATCAAACGTTTGACCTTGCTTATACATGCACGTATAATTCCGTGGCTTTGGAAAATCTGCCCTAACGCGCACCAAAATAGCTCGAAGGCAGCACTACAATAGATCAGACAGAGCACCAATGCAGCGCAGAATAAGCATCTAAAAATAAGAAATTTGCTTCGCGCGCTGACGATAAATGAACACTTGTTGTAAAACTGGGGAGTGGCATGGCGCGCATTATCCTGTTGCAAATCGCAACAGCTTTCATCGCGGCGCTCGTGGCGTTGTTAGTGTCTGGCCTCTCTTCCGGAATATCCGCTTTGCTCGGCGGGCTATGTTGCGCGCTGCCAAACGCGTTTTTTGCTTTACGTTTACTTAGTAGCGTGCAAAAACCCGGTGGCGCCAACCCGATGAATTTTTTCGTCGGCGAGTTTATAAAAATTGCACTGACCTTGGCTCTCATGGGAGCGGTGGTTATGTTTTACCCCGATTTGAACTGGCTGGCGTTTCTCGCTGCATTCATCGTGGTAATGAAAAGTTATTTAATACTACTCTTTAGGCATTGATTATGAGCGCATCAGAAAACGCCCCAACCCCGTCAGAATATATATCCCACCATCTCGGGCACTTAAATAATGCGAACCAACAGCAAACCGCGTTGGTGGACATGTCTTATATCCATTACGACACCCTTTTTTGGTCTGTTTTTTGCGGTTTAACCGCGATCCTCTTGATGTACATGGCATCACGCAAAGCCACTTCTGGCGTGCCAGGTCGCTTCCAGTGCGCAATCGAAATGGTTGTTGAGATGGTCAATAATCAAGCGAAGAGCATTGTTCATGGCAACGTTTCTTTCATCGCGCCTATGGCTTTAACCGTGTTCATGTGGGTTTCTTTGATGAACGCGATGGATTTCTTGCCTGTCGATTTATTCGCAGTATGGATTTTCCCAGTTTTAGGCATCGACGCGCATACTTATCACCGTGTTGTCCCAACTGCTGACTTGAATGGCACTTTGGGTATCTCACTTGGCGTATTCATGTTGATGATGTTCTACTCAGTCAAAATCAAAGGCCTCGGTGGTTTCATTAAAGAGTTATGCACGGCACCGTTTGGCCCAATGATGTTGCCATTCAATATTGCTTTGAACTTAGTTGAATATGCGGCAAAAACTTTCTCACTCGGTATGCGACTGTTCGGTAACATGTTTGCCGGTGAATTGTTGTTCCTGTTGATCGCTTTACTTGGTGCTTACAGTCACTTCGGTGGCGTTGGACAAATCATTGCTGGTTCGATCTGGGCTATCTTCCATATTTTGATCGTATTCTTGCAAGCCTTTATTTTCATGATGTTGACTCTGGTGTACATGGGTCAGGCACATGAGGCACATTAATCTGTAATCCGTAATAGGTAGTTCAGTAACAATCAGTAAAAACGGTTTCGAATCGAATTTAAGTTTTAGGTTTTTAAGTTTTTGGTTTTAGTTTTTGGTTTTGGTATTTTAATTTTTTAACTTTTAGGGAGTTCTCTCATGACTAACGTCGCATTTGTAGCTTTGGCTTGTGGTTTGATTATCGGTTTGGGCGCTTTGGGTGCATGTATCGGTATCGCAATGATGGGTGGTAAGTATTTGGAAGCGTCTGCTCGTCAACCAGAATTGATGGACAAGTTGCAAGGTAAAATGTTGTTGTTGGCTGGTTTGATCGATGCTGCGTTCATTATCGGTGTTGGTATCGCGATGTTCTTCGCAACTGCTAATCCATTCCAAGGTTAATTTAATTTCCTTTTTCTACCGCGGTGCTGGTCATTGGATCAGCGCTAGCGGAACGATAATTCACACAAGGAAACGACGATGAATCTTAATCAAACCATGTTGTACCAAGCGGCGGTGTTCTTCATCCTCGCTTTGTTCACAATGAAATTCGTTTGGCCACCATTGATTGGTGCCATCGATGCACGTATGAAAAAAATCGCAGACGGTTTAGCCGCTGCGGATCAAGGGCAAGCCGCCATGAAAGAAGCTGAGAAAAAAGTTCAGCTTGAATTGGCAGCCGCTCATGATAAAGGTATGACACAAATTGCTAACGCTGAGAAGCGTGGTCAATTGATCGTTGAAGAAGCTAAGAATGCTGCCAATGCAGAAGCTGCGCGTATTATCGCTGCTGCTCAAGCGGAAGCTGCAAATCAAGTCACAAAAGCACGCGAAGAATTGCGCGACCAGGTTGCTGCATTAGCAGTCAAAGGCGCAGAGCAAATTCTGAAACGTGAGGTTAACGCGTCTGCTCATGCAGATTTGTTAAACCAATTGAAGACTGAGCTGTAATCATGGCAGAACTCGCAACGATCGCTCGTCCATACGCAGAAGCGTTGTATCGCGTTGCTAAGTCCGGTAACTTGTCCGCTTGGTCGGAACTCGTTGCCGAGATGGCGCAAGCCGCAGCGCATCCCGATGTAGTAGCTCTTGCACACAACCCCAAAGTCTCCGCAGCGCAAACTGCTGAGGCTTTCTTGTCCGTGTTGAAGTCACCTGTAAATGCTGAAGCCAAAAACTTCATCACTACATTGACTGAATATGACCGTTTAACCACATTGCCAGAAATCGCTGTGCAATTTCATGCTTTGCAAAACGCCGACGCTGGCTCTGCAGATGCTGAAATCACCAGCGCATTTGAAATGACTGACGCACAGGTTAAAGATTTGGCCGCCACACTGGAAAAGAAATTTGGTCGCAAACTGCACCCAACCGTCACAGTGGATTCGTCCCTGATCGGTGGTGTGCGTATCGTGGTTGGTGATCAAGTGTTAGATACTTCGGTTCGCGCTAAGCTGCAACAGATGCACAACGCTTTGACTGCTTAATTGCCGTCATAAGTACTGAAACAATTTTAGGAGTTAGTATGCAACTCAACCCATCAGAAATCAGCGAGTTGATCAAGAGCCGTATTCAAGGCCTTGGCGACGGTGCTGAGATTCGTAATCAAGGTACGGTTATCTCCGTTACCGACGGCATCTGCCGCATCCACGGTTTGTCCGACGCGATGCAAGGCGAGATGTTGGAATTCCCAGGCAATACATTTGGTCTGGCTTTGAACTTGGAACGTGATTCCGTTGGCGCCGTTATTCTTGGTGACTACGAGCACATCTCTGAAGGCGACACAGTAAAATGTACTGGTCGTATTTTGGAAGTTCCTATCGGCCCAGAATTGCGCGGCCGTGTTGTTAACGCATTGGGTCAACCAATCGATGGCAAAGGTCCTATCAATGCAAAATTGTCTGCACCAATCGAAAAGATTGCACCAGGCGTTATTGCACGTCAATCCGTTTCTCAACCATTGCAAACTGGCTTGAAGTCTATCGACTCCATGGTTCCAGTTGGTCGTGGTCAGCGTGAATTGATCATTGGCGATCGTCAAACTGGTAAAACAGCGGTAGCGATCGATGCGATCATCAATCAAAAAGGTCAAGACGTTACTTGTATCTATGTAGCGATTGGTCAAAAAGCTTCTTCCGTTAAAAACGTTGTGCGTGCCTTAGAAGCACACGGCGCGATGGAATACACGATCGTTGTTGCCGCAACTGCAGCTGAATCTGCAGCGATGCAATACGTATCGGCATACTCTGGTTGCGCGATGGGTGAATATTTCCGCGATCGCGGAGAAGATGCATTGATCGTGTATGATGATTTGTCTAAGCAAGCTGTGGCTTACCGTCAAGTTTCCCTGTTGTTGCGCCGTCCACCAGGTCGTGAAGCATACCCAGGTGACGTGTTCTATTTGCACTCACGTTTGTTAGAGCGCGCAGCACGTGTTAACCCAGACTACGTTGAAGCATTCACTAAAGGTGAAGTTAAAGGTAAGACAGGTTCATTGACAGCATTGCCTATCATTGAAACACAAGCTGGTGACGTTTCTGCTTTCGTTCCAACCAACGTAATTTCGATTACTGACGGTCAGATCTTCTTGGAAACTTCTTTGTTTAACGCAGGTATTCGTCCAGCGATTAACGCGGGTATTTCCGTGTCACGCGTTGGTGGTGCTGCTCAAACTAAAGTTATCAAAAACTTGTCCGGTGGTATTCGTACTGACTTGGCACAGTATCGTGAATTGGCTGCGTTTGCGCAGTTCGCTTCTGATCTGGATGAAGCAACCCGTAAGCAATTGGATCGTGGTGCACGTGTAACTGAATTGTTGAAACAAGCTCAGTACGCACCATTGTCGATTTCTCTGATGGCAGTGACTTTGTTCGCAGTGAACAAAGGTTTCTTGGATGATGTACCTGTGAAGAAAGTTTTGGCTTTCGAAGCTGGCGTGCATAATTTCATGAAAACTAGCCATGCAGCCTTGTTGCAAAAGATTGAAGAGACTAAGCAATTGGACAAAGATGGCGAAGCTGCCATGGCTGCCGCAATCGCTGATTTCAAAAAATCCGGCGCATTTTAATTACTTATAGCTTGAAGGAGTTTACTCATGGCTGTAGGTAAAGAGATACGTGGCAAGATCAAAAGCGTAGAGAATACGAAGAAGATCACGAAAGCGATGGAAATGGTCGCTGCTTCTAAAATGCGTAAAGCGCAGGAAAGAATGCGTGCGGCTCGTCCGTACAGTGAAAAAATTCGTACGATCACAGCGAACTTGTCACAGGCTAACCCAGAGTACACGCATCCTTTCATGGTTCAACAAGATCAATCCAAGAAAGTTGGATTGATCGTTGTAACGACAGATAAGGGTTTGTGCGGCGGTTTAAATACCAATGTACTGCGTTTGGTTACGACCAAAATGCGTGAACTTGAAGGTCAGGGTTCAAAAATTGAAGCGGTCGCAATTGGTAATAAAGGTTTTGGTTTCCTGAATCGAGTAGGTGCAAAAGTTGTGGCGCATGCGACACAATTGGGTGATACACCCCACCTCGATAAATTGATTGGTCCAGTTAAGTTGTTACTGGATGCGTATCAAGAAGGCAAAATCGATGCGGTTTACTTAAGCTACACGAAATTCATTAACACCATGAAGCAAGAGCCAGTGTTAGAGCAATTATTGCCTCTGACAGCGGACAAGCTGGAAACAAATAAAGCCCAACATTCTTGGGATTATATTTACGAACCAGATGCGGCTGCGGTGATCGATGAATTGTTGATTCGTTATGTTGAAGCCTTGATTTATCAAGCGGTTGCAGAAAACATGGCGTCTGAACAATCGGCACGTATGGTGGCGATGAAGTCAGCAAGTGATAACGCAGGTAGTGTGATTGGTGAGTTGAAGTTGATCTACAACAAAACTCGTCAAGCCGCTATTACCAAAGAGCTTTCCGAGATCGTCGCCGGCGCGGCAGCGGTCTAAACTGAATTTATAATTATTGAAGGAACGAACATGGCTAATGGCAAAATCGTTCAGTGTATCGGCGCTGTTGTGGACGTTGAATTTCCACGCAATGCGATGCCTAAAATTTACGATGCCTTAAAAATGGAAGGCTCTGACCTGACGTTAGAAGTGCAACAGCAATTGGGTGACGGTATTGTCCGTTGCATCGCGCTGGGTACCTCTGATGGTCTGCGTCGCGGCTTGATGGTTAGTAACACTGGTAATCCAATTATGGTTCCAACCGGCAAAGCAACACTGGGCCGTATTATGGACGTATTGGGTAACCCGATTGATGAATGTGGTCCGGTTAGCCGTGAAACACAAGCATCGATTCACCGTAAAGCACCTGCTTACGACGAACTCTCTCCATCGCAAGAATTGTTGGAAACCGGTATCAAAGTTATTGATCTGGTTTGCCCATTTGCGAAGGGTGGTAAAGTTGGTTTGTTCGGTGGTGCCGGTGTTGGTAAAACCGTTAACATGATGGAGTTGATCAACAACATTGCTAAAGCACACAGCGGTTTGTCCGTGTTTGCTGGTGTTGGTGAACGTACTCGTGAAGGTAATGACTTCTACCACGAAATGGCAGATGCCAACGTTGTGAATTTGGAAGAGCCAGAAAAATCCAAAGTTGCGATGGTGTACGGTCAGATGAATGAACCACCAGGTAACCGTTTGCGCGTTGCTTTGACTGGTTTGACGATCGCTGAAGGTTTCCGTGACGAAGGTAAAGACGTGTTGTTCTTCGTCGATAACATCTATCGTTACACATTGGCTGGTACTGAAGTTTCCGCGTTGTTAGGCCGTATGCCTTCAGCGGTAGGTTACCAACCAACATTGGCTGAAGAAATGGGCCGTTTGCAAGAGCGTATTACTTCCACTAAGACTGGTTCTATTACGTCAATTCAAGCGGTTTACGTTCCAGCGGATGACTTGACTGATCCATCCCCAGCGACAACCTTTGCTCACTTGGATTCCACCGTTGTTTTGTCTCGTGACATCGCCTCTTTGGGTATCTACCCAGCGGTTGATCCACTCGATTCCACTTCACGTCAGTTGGATCCACAAGTGGTTGGTTTGGAACACTATGAAACAGCTCGTGCTGTTCAAGGTACTTTGCAGCGTTACAAAGAATTGCGTGACATTATCGCGATTTTGGGTATGGACGAGTTGGCACCAGAAGATAAGTTATTGGTTGCTCGTGCACGTAAGATGCAACGTTTCTTGTCTCAGCCTTTCCACGTTGCTGAGGTATTTACTGGTTCTCCAGGTAAATACGTTTCACTCAAAGATACAATCAAAGGCTTCAAGATGATTGCATCCGGTGAACTCGATCACTTGCCAGAACAAGCGTTCTACATGGTAGGTACTATCGACGAAGCGATCGAAAAAGCGAAGAAAATGGCTGCATAATGAGTCCTTCCCCTTCCGGGGAAGGAGTGAACACTCCCTCCCTTTCAAGGGGAGGGGCGGGGTGGGGATGGGGTAAACAGCGAGTGACTAAGAACGTTATTAGCGCTCGACGTTAAACCCATCCCACTCCCAGCCTCCCCCTTGAAGGGGGAGGAGCGGTTATAGCAAACTAAAAAGGTTAGCACATGGCACATACTATTCACGTTGACGTGGTTTCTGCAGAAGAGATGATCTTTTCTGGCGAAGCTGAATTCGTCGCGTTGCCGGGTGAATCAGGTGAATTGGGTATTTATCCAAAACACACGCCACTGATCACACGTATTAAGCCAGGCGCGGTACGTATTAAGGTTGCAGGTCAAGCTGAAGACGAATTTGTGTTCGTCGCTGGTGGTATCCTGGAAGTTCAACCTGATAGCGTGACTGTTCTTGCTGATACAGCGATCCGTGGTCATGATCTGGATGAGGCGAAAGCAGCAGAAGCTAAGAAATTAGCGGAAGAAGCTTTGGTCAATCGC
This sequence comes from uncultured Undibacterium sp., assembly GCA_963511665.1. Lineage (GTDB taxonomy): Bacteria > Pseudomonadota > Gammaproteobacteria > Burkholderiales > Burkholderiaceae_D > Undibacterium. The sequence goes on along the minus strand of CAUPKC010000008.1, from coordinate 39,136 downwards.
GAATCAGGCATCGACTACGCGCAAGCTCAAGCCGAATTGCAATCTGCGATTGCACAGTTGGCAGCGATACAGAAATTACGTTCTAAGCGTTAATTCTGCAAAAACTTTACTTTGTAGAAGCAATATAGGTTTCAAGATACTTGTTTTACGATGGAAGAGGCAGCTACGGCTGCCTTTTTCTTTTTCAAGATGATTTTTTATGGATATGAACTATGTCTGAAGTGTTGATTGATCACTTATTGAATACCGCGAAGACCATCGCCATTGTTGGCATCTCGAATAAACCTGAACGTGACAGCTATAAAGTTGCTGAGTATTTGCAAGAACACGGATATAAAGTGTTAGCCGTCAATCCGCTGCAAGCAGGTAAAACCATATTGGGCGAAACTTGCTATGCGAGTTTGAGTGAGGCGCAACAACAAGCTGGTCTCCACATCGATATCGTCGATTGTTTCCGTAAATCAGAAGATATCCCAACGATCGTGGATGAAGCCATTGCTATCAAAGCGGGCGCGGTATGGATGCAACTTAGCATCGTGAACGAAGCCGCGGCAGAACAAGCCTTAGCTGCTGGATTGCAGATTGTCATGGATAAATGTACTAAGATAGAACACAAACGCTTGCATCACATTTCCTAATTCAAGAGGCAAAAACCCATGACTGCTATCGCCCCACAGTTTCTCGCCACGTCAGATATCGTTTTGCAAGACAAAGATGCGAGCAAACGACCATTTGCTGATGTGGGCACTAAAGAGGCGATGAAAATAAAGACGGGTGATTTGGGTGAAAAGATCGCTGCTTATCAGGATATTTTGTACGCACAGCATCAGCATAAATTGCTAGTTATCTTGCAGGGCATGGATACCTCCGGCAAAGATGGAACGGTGAAGACGGTTTTCGGTCAGCTTAATCCTGCTGGTGTGCGTAGTGTGAGTTTTAAAGCACCGGCTACCATCGAGTTGGCACATGATTTTTTATGGCGTATCCACCAACAAGTGCCAGCTGCAGGTGAGGTCGTCATTTTTAATCGCAGTCATTATGAAGACGTGCTGATCACCAAGGTTCATGGTTGGATTGATGTTGCGGAATGTAAGCGACGGTACGCGCACATCAATGCTTTTGAACGCATGCTGAGTGAAACTGGCACGACCATTTTGAAGTTCTTTCTACATATCTCTAAGGATGAACAAAAACTGCGTCTGGAAGAGCGTATTGCTGATCCTAGCAAACATTGGAAATTTGATCCGCAAGATTTAAATGAGCGAAAATTCTGGGACGATTATCAGGCGGCTTATCAAGACGTAATACGCGCAACACATACTGAGCTCGCGCCCTGGCATGTTATTCCCGCTAATTCTAAGACACAAAGAAACTTCGCAATTGCAAATGTCGTGACCGAAAAGTTAACAGGAATGGGACTCGCTTATCCAGCCGAGAATCCTGCTCTGTATAAGCTTAAAGTTGAATAAGATTTTGAGACACTTTTTTCAATGATGCTGTGACCTACTTTTCGATTGAGTGGCTAGCTTATTCAGTTTTCACCGGTTTTCAAATTAATTATCCACAAAAATTCCATAGAATATTTGCCTTTGGAAATTTCGTGCAATTGATAATAATTTGCAAATTACATTGAAAATCAATGACTTAAGATTGCTAATTAATTTGATTTATCTTGATGCGATCTCAAACTCAAAATTATTCAAATCTTACCCACAAAGTTATCCACAGTTTCTTCCAACGAAGCCGCAGCAAATTCGCGAAAATTCTTTACAGATTCGCCTACAAAATAGCTTGCCACCTGTCATTACAAAGCGATAAAAATGTCGCAAAAAAACACAAAATGGGAACGTTTCCAAAAAAATGTTGACATCAAATTTTGATGGATGCTATATTTCAAATCACAAATGGAAACGATTCCATAAAAGTGAAGAATTCAGCTAATTGACCTTGTTTGCTGAACCCGACGATAAACACTATGAGCGAGCTGCTTAAGTTGGTATCGAATAAAAATAACTTTTCGTGGATAAAGACCTTTGTAAGCACTGCCGGTTAAATCGTAAGCAAGATCAAGTAAGGAACAATTTGACAAAGGTAGTAGCTGCAAGACAGTACTTAAATTTCGCAGAAATAAGTAATATCGAGAAAAACGAACACCTGTAGTGACATGACTCTACGATCCATACAAAGATCCTAGAGATCGCAGAATATCAAAACAAGGAGACAAAATGTTTCATCTGAAGACTAAACGCACTCTCATGAGCGTGGCTGTTGCCGGCGCATGCGGATTGATGACCATGCACGCGCAAGCGCAGCAGGCAGAGCCAGCGAAAACGACTGAGCCAGGCACCGCTAAGAAGAGCAATACCGAATCTGAAAAAATTCAAGAGGTTCAAGTAACGGCAACCCGTTATTCAACATCTCTATTGAAAACACCATTAGCCGTCACTGCCTTCAATCAAGAAAGCTTGGCACGCATGGGTGTAACCAGCGCCAAGGATTTGGCTAACGAAATTCCTAACGTCACCATCGTTCAATCAAACGATTCCGCGATTCAGGTCACGATCCGTGGTATCACGTCTAGCAATACTACTGAAATCGGTGATCCTGCAGTCGGCTTCCACGTTGATGGTCTATATTCACCACGTCCACAAGGTGCACAAGCCTTGATGTTCGACGTGGCACAGGTAGAAGTGTTGCGTGGTCCGCAAGGCACTTTGTTTGGTCGTAATTCGACTGGTGGTACGATCAATGTGATCTCCGCTAAACCAGATTTCAGCGGCAACTATGGTAGCGCCGAAATTGAACTGGGCAACTACAACAAGCGTCAAGTTCATGCAATACAAAACATCAAAGTCAATAATGAGTTAGCTTTGCGCGCAGCGATCATGAAAGTGACGCGCGATGGTTATGCAAATCAAATGCAAGATTTCAGCGAAGCCAATTTGCCATCCAAAGGCTGGATTCCTGACGGTATACCGGACAATATTCAACGTTGGAATCGTAAAGTAGATCCTAGCGATTACTACACAAATCAGAATGAATGGGCTGCTCGTTTGTCCGCTTTGTACAAAGTGAACAAAGACTGGAAACTCCATGCAACCTATGAAGAGTTTCAAGATTCAAGCGCTGGCGGCACTGCATTCAAAGATTGCGACTCCACTAGAGGCACACGTTATGCCTGTCCAAGTGGCTGGGGACGTTTTGATCTGAAAATCAACGTGCCAGGTGTGACGGATATGAAGATTCGCACCCTGCGTGCTGGTTCAAACTGGAATATCAGCAATGATGCTAGCTTGGACTATAACTTCGCTTTGGCCGATCAACGTCGTAGCCAATTGTATGACAATGACAAGGGTAATCAAACAGCCTTGCCATTCCAGATCACGCAAGATCATCCACGCATCGCTGGTGGCAATAACTGGGGTACATGGCCATTAGCCGATCAGTATCAACAAACGGTCGATTCCAAATATGTCTCCACGGTGCATGAGCTGCAGTTAAAGCAACGCTTAGGCGATCTGCAATATGTGGCAGGATTGTTCTGGATGCATGAGAAGAATCAAATCAACTATGAAGTAGTCGATCTGTATCGTGCTCCGGTCGGTCTGGCATCGGGTGCATTCTATGCACAACCGGATCGTCAAGTTGATGCGAAAGCGGTGTTTGCTCAAGCAGATTGGAAGTTCGCGCCAACTTGGACTGCGACCGCAGGTCTGCGTTATAGCGTGGATAAAAAGACCGACAAAGATGGTCTGAATCTCGGCGGTTGGTGGGGCCAAAAAGAATTTTACAACGGCGGCTATGATCCGGGTACACCAGGTACACCTGGTTATCGCCTGCCTCAAGGCAATGATCTGAACTATGGTCCGGGCGGTAGCGCTGCAGCGTATAAAGGCTACGGCACACCGAGCAAAAATGATCACAGCGATTCTTGGCGCAAGATGACATGGCGTTTAGGTTTGCAAACGCAGATCAATGAGAACCAAATGGCTTATGCTGCTCTGGCGACAGGTTATAAAGCCGGTGGTTTCGGTGACCGTACTTTAGCATGCGGTGGTAGCGCAACTGATCCGGTGCAGCGTAAGTGCGCGGATGGTAAACCTAATACCGAAACTTTCCTGCCTTACAAACCAGAGTTGGTGACCAACTTTGAACTGGGTTACAAAGGCAAATTCTTAGACAATCGCATGAGTGTTTCCGCTGTTGCGTTTGCTATGAACTATAAGGATCAGCAATTAACCAACACCTATTTCGTCAGCAAATACATTCCTGAAAGACCATGTACTTCCGATCAACCAAAATGTGATGTGTACGAGACTTGGCGCACGATTAACGTGGGTAATACCAAGATTCGTGGTCTAGAAATTGAATGGGATTACAAGCCATGGCCAGGCGCTAAAGTGGGTGGTGCGTTTACGGTGTTAGATACCAAGATTCATGACTATGGTTCCTATAGTGATGACTACAACTGCGACGCGCGGGTTGAGTTTGGTGACACGCCTTGCCCAGCACCTTACGCAGGCTTAGGACCTGATAATGGTAAGCGTCTGTATGACGTCACCAATAACAGTTTGCCAAATGCGCCGAAACGTACTTTCATGCTGCATTTCTCACAGAAATTTGACTTACCTAGCGGTTACAGCTTGACGCCATATATCAAGATGAACTGGCGCGACAAGGCCTACTTTGACGTGCGCAATGATGAATTCAAACACATCGGTCGCTATCAAAAAGCGTATGCGTTGGTCGATGCTTCGGTACGTTTAGATGCACCAGAAGATCAATGGCATGCTGAGCTTTTTGTACGCAATGCCAGCGATAGCAAAGCGGTGTATTGGCGTGGGGCAGGTGTTGGTGCTCAGATGAATTCCGCACCGGTTGAACCGCGCATGTTTGGTATTCGTTTTGGTTTCAATTACTAATTGATAGTAGCGTGATCAATCTGTAAGCAACAATTTTCATTGAGTACATCTGCATTCTTCGGAATGATTCGGTCTATTCGGTCTATTCGGTCTATGTTGTGCGATCACTTTTAGGTTGCATCACATAGACCTTTTTTATTCGGAAGAACGAAAACAAAGATTGAAAATAGTTGTGCCGTAAAAGACGTAAATACGTAAAATGAACAACATCGACTCTCCGGGAATCGCTATGAATGAAAACGGTAAAAATGAAAACCGCGCTAAAGAAAATCGCATCAAAGATGTCGTTATCGTCGGTGGCGGTACCGCTGGTTGGATGAGCGCAGCAGCTTTAGCGCAGTTACTGCCGACTGGATACAACTATCGTCTGGTCGAGTCCGATCAAATTTCCACCATAGGGGTAGGGGAGGCGACGATACCGAGCATACGCAATTTCAATATGCATCTAGGCATAGATGAAAATGATTTCATCCGAAATACGCAAGGTACTTTTAAGCTGGGTATTGAATTCGTTAATTGGGGCATTAATAACAGCAAATACTTTCATGGCTTCGGCTCGGTGGGACGCGATCAGCCTACCGCAAATTTTTATCATTATTGGCTCAAACTCAATCAGCTAGGCATGGCGGGTGGTCTTGAGCCTTACTCCATCAATACGGTTGCGAGCATGTTGGGGAAGTTCAGTGTTGGTCGTCCCGACTTGCCGAATTCGCCCCTTGCCGATTTGTCGTACGCCTATCATTTTGATGCGGGTCTTTACGCTAAATATTTACGTGCCTATGCCGAACAACGTGGCGTCAAACGGACTGAAGGTCGCATCGTTCAAACACTGTTGCGTGAGAGTGATGGATTTATCCAGGCATTGGTTATGGAGAACGGCGAAAAAATCCATGGCGATTTCTTTATTGATTGCTCGGGCATGGTTGGTCTCTTGATCGAAAAAGCCTTGAATACTGGGTACGAAGATTGGTCGCATTGGTTGCCCTGTGATACCGCTATCGCCGTGCCATGTGAACTGGCTGGCTCGGCACAAGCACATACGCGCTCCACCGCCCACAGCGCGGGTTGGCAGTGGCGCATTCCTTTGCAGCACCGCATCGGTAACGGACACGTCTTTTCTAGCAAATTTATGGACTACGACACCGCGCAAGACATCCTGATGAATAATCTAGACGGCAAAGCGCTGGCAGAGCCGCGTCAGATAAAATTTATTACTGGCAAACGTAAAAAAGCCTGGAACAAAAATTGTATCGCAATTGGCTTGTCAGGTGGCTTTATGGAACCACTAGAATCGACCAGCATTCACATGGTGAAAACGGGCTTGATGCGTTTAATTACCTTCTTCCCAGATAAAGATTTTGATCAGGTCGATATTAATAATTACAATCGCTTGACTGACAAAGAGTACGCACAGATACGCGACTTCCTGATTTTGCATTACAAAGTGAATCAACGTGACGACTCAGAATTCTGGCGCTATTGCCGTGAGATGGATGTACCAGAAAGTCTGCAAATTAAACTTGATCTGTTCGCCAGCCATGGACGAATTTTGCGCGAGAACGAAGAGCTATTTCCCGAAGACAGTTGGTTACAAGTCATGCACGGACAAGGCATGCGACCCCGTCGCTACAATCCAGTCGTTGATCAGCGCAGCAAAGAAGAAATTGCCGGATTCTTGCACAATACGCAGGCCGTGATTCGCAAATGTGTGGATGCCATGCCCACGCATTTGGACTACATTCGCAGCAACTGCGCGGCTAGAAAAGGCATCTAAACATTCAAAATGTTCTGTTTGTGACGGTAATCCCGTTCACTTAAGCTCTTCTTTCATGTTTTGTCATTCCCGTGAGGAACCCGCCCTCGACTGTTTGAGTTGAGGGTGGAAATGCTTTGGCAAAAAAAACTGAAGACGCAGGGATGACGCTAATTTGTTCTTCACATTTGCCACCGGCTTTTCCTCAAATCAATAAAGCATCGATTTTTTCGAGCAATAAGATTCAATTAATCGATTTGAATCTAAGCTCACTCGTCCTTACACTAACTCCACTACCTAAACAAATGGAGAAACGTAATGAACATCGATATACAAGCACGAGGTTTTGAGTTGACCGAAGGGTTACGCGCACATACCTACCGCCGTCTCAAGTTTGCCACCGACTGGGCTTTGGATGATGTGAAAACGATCAAAGTCCGGCTGTCGGATATAAACGGCCCGCGTGGTGGTGCGGACAAACATTGTTTAATTCAAATCCCTATGGCGAAAAAACAGCAAATTGTGATTCATGACACCGAAGCTGATTTGTATATCGCGATTGATAAAGCGATCAAGCGAGCCGAGCAATTACTCGCTAAGCGCATAGGTCGTATCAAAGAACACCCCCACGTCAAAGTGCATCATTTAGCCTATAACGACGAAGAAGAATTGATTTCTAAGTAAAGCTTAAAGTAGTACGAGCTAAGCTGCAGACAGAAAACTAGCATTTTATTGATGAAAGACATGTCATGAGAACTTATCCTGTAAATAGCCCTGAAGCGATGGCACGTATCGTCGCTTTATCAATGTTGGTCGATGGTGGTTTGGATCAATCAGAACTTGATGTCGTTAGTCGTTATGGCATCGTAGAACGATTAGGATTAAGTGATGATGAATTCGAAAAGATAGTGCACCACCTTTGTGAGGACATGCTGCAGTGTGCTGATGGTGCTCATTTTGGACAAATAGAGATCGCCAATCCAGCCATAGACCGCATTCTCGCTGAAATTAAAGATCTGAAATTGCGTAAGCAGCTATTACGCATTATGGTCGCTATCGTCGACGCAGACGATATGCTGAGCGATGGTGAAGCTGTATTGATAGAACGCGCATTGCAATGTTGGATGCTTGATTTGGTGTCGATTAGTGACACACTTCTTGATGGCAATGTAGCGAATGACGATAGTTCTCAATCATCTCCGCAAGCGCATTTCCGAGATTATACCTCGACGAAAAAAGCCTCTATACTTGAAACACATTATTAAATCTATTGGTCATTTAATGTGAAATTGCTCGATGAAGTCGGATTGTTAATATGAGCGGTAAAATACAGTTGTTGAGAAGTGAAAAGCACGTATGCCAAAAAAATTCTTAAGAAGAGTACTCCCAAGTCGAGAGACGATAGAACGCATTCCGATTAGCCGCCGTTTTACTAATCGGCTTAATCGACCGGGTCTGTGGGATATTGCGCGTGAGCCTGTGGCCATAGGTTTGGCGATTGGTGTCTTGTGCGGTATGATTCCAGGGCCTTTGCAGATGATCGCGGCAGTGACCTTAGCGTGCTTGTTACGAGTGAATTTGCCTATGGCGCTAATTGGGACGTTTCTCACGAATCCTATTACGATCGTGCCTATCTATATGTTGGCCTATGGGATCGGACAGAGCCTCAGCGGCGCCGCTCATTGGCATGAACTACCAGCGATGCCGGTGACAGATTGGACCCAGCTTGTTGATAGTCTACACGCATGGTCAGCCTGGATGGCTTCCCTTGGAACGCCATGGCTGTTGGGTATGCTGATTCTATCGCTCTCTTTGGCGGTAATTAGCTATTGCTGGGTGCAGGTGATCTGGCGCGGTTGTCGTTTCTGGAGTTTGCACTGTTTGCGAGTGCAAAGGCGTAATCGAATAGAACAGATAAACAAAGCAATCATGTAGAATAAAAAAGTACATGGCGCATTTGTTAAACAGGTATGTAACTAAAGAATCATAGATAAGGGACTCCAATTTGCCAGCGTTGAATTTCAAGCACCTCCGATATTATTGGACGGTCGCTAAGACCGGTAGCATCGCTAAGGCCGCTGAAAAGTTGCATTTGACTGCACATGCGGTCAGCGGTCAGATCAACGAGTTTGAGCAGAGTCTCGGTGTGGAGCTATTCAAAAAAAATGGGCGCAATATTGAGTTGACTGATGCCGGTCGGCGTATTCTCATTTATGCCGACGATATTTTTAATTCTGGCGACCAGCTACTCGATGCCTTACGTGATCACTTACAAGCGCGTCGCCGCACATTTCGTGTGGGTATCGCCGATACCGTCCCCAAGATTATTGCTTATCGCTTACTGCAGCCTGCGATCGAACTAGAAGAGCCGGTGCGCTTAAACTGTCGCGAGGGACGTCTTGATCTCCTGTTGGCAGAATTGGCCTTGCATCGATTGGATGTCATTATTGCCGATCGCCCGATGGGAAATCAGACCAGTATTCGTGCTTACAATCATTTGCTTGGAAAATGCGGTTTAACCGTGTTTGGAACATCGACATTAGCAAAGAAATACAAGGGTAGTTTTCCAGCATGCCTGCAACATGCACCCTTCTTAATACCTGGTGAAGATGTTGCGGTACAAGCCAAAATTTTACAGTGGATGGAAGAGTCGGAATTGCATCCTATCATCGTTGGTGAGTTTGACGATGGCGCATTAATGAAAGCCTTTGGTCGTGCTGGCGCAGGTTTTTTCCTAGCGCCGACCGCAATGAAGAAGGAAATCTGTTCACAACATAATGTCGTGGCAATTGGCGATGTTCCCAACATTGTTGAAGAAATTTATGTGATTACAATTGACCGACGTCTAAATGATCCCGCCATCCTCGCCATTAGTCAGGCAGCCAAGCGCGATATCTTTGCATAAGGCAAGACCTCGAAGTGACTTGGTTTGGGTTTCAATTCCTAGTGAGCGCCGAGGCACAGGGTGCGATGGACGTAAAGAACACAAACCCGATGCCGTGACCCTATAGTTAATCGAGGCTGTGCTTTAAGCACACTGGAATCGGGCAAAAGAGCTACTGAGCTTGCTCGACGCAAAGTCAGAACTTGAATTTGATATCCGCAATCGGTTCTATTCTGGCCCAGCGCCATTTCAAAACGCCTGTCTCCCGCAAGCGGGAGACGGGTTGGGGATGAGGGTGGTTCAGGCGCGATCATACTATTTCGCCAGCCCAAGCAGTCAGCCATTTTTGAGCTTATACCTAAATTTACTTAACTCAACTTAACTCAACTTCAGTAAGGCGAAACCACAAAGACCAATTTATTGCGCCACCATCTCCACCCGACGATTACGCACACGTCCCGCTTCCTCCGTATTACTCGCCACTGGTGCCAGATTGGCGTTACCTTTAGCAATTAAACGACTGGCGGCTATTTTATACGGCGCAGCGCTTAAGGCCTCGACTACTGCCTGTGCTCGTTGTAAAGACAGCGTCATATTGCTATCAAAATTGCCGACATTCTCGGTGTGGCCGACGATAAAGAATTTTTGCTGGGTTTGCGTTTGCATTAGTTTTGCCATTTCATCTAACTGAGCCTTTGAATCTGGCTTGATTTGCGCTTTGCCCGTATCAAAATACAGGCCATATAAGGCAATCTTGCCCTCAGTTTGCAAAGCCGCTTTGATCGCATTGGCGTCCACACTGACCTGTCCGGTCTGCATCGCTTTGGGTTCTATGATTTGAATAAATGTCGCGGTCAATCCGGTCACGTTGTAGGCTGCCACCGAGGTGAACAGTAAGACATACACTTCTTGTCCGGCATTTTTTAGCGTGCCAACCATCATCAAACTCTTATCCGAACTCAAGGCTGAATAATGACTATAGCGACTGCCGTCCGGTGTATAAATACTGCCATTCGCCCATTGCAAACCGTCGGTTGGCTTACTCAATTTGCTCCACGCAGAATACAGATTGGAACATTGGTTTTCACAACTAAAACGGGTTTTTAAACCAGCCGATTTCAATGCCTGTTCATAATTACGAAATACTTCTAAAGGCACTTTTCCACGTGGCGCCAGATAAATCAAGCGTGTAATTTTGCCTTCAAGGGTGATGCTGTCTTTGATTTTTTGATCCTTATCCAATTGCGCACTGACCGGTAGCGTCGCCGCATTCCATTCGTCCTGTAGATAACCCGTTAACCACGATCCAGTAAAGCGTTTGATCAATGGATGGTCTTGCGCTTTAGGAACATCAATACCCCATTCTTTGGCTTCATCGGCATGGCTGATTGTGGTGCTGAGGCTGAGTACCAAAAGTAATGAGCTGCTGAGCGCGGTGACGATAGACTTTTTCAAAGTGACTTCCTTGTTTGGATTTTGGCTAGGATAAGGGAGGAGGTGACTATTTCTTTTCAATCATACTGTTAAAGAATAAATATTGTTGAGTATTCTTCAATGTGTTGATGAATGCAATTCAACACGTAGCTAGCCATGTTTTAGTTGACGCAGAAGATATCATGATAAAATAAAATGCTTTACTATTACTGCAGCAAAATCTGACACGACGCTGTAGTCGACCGCCGCATAGTCCTTTTTGCACACCAATTACATCTCTATCTTAAAACGCGAATGAACCAACTACTCCAACAGCTCAATTTTTTACGCGAGATTGATCGCCTAAAATCCGTCATTCGACAATCACCCTTGCTAGATCAAAGCCGCAAAGAAAACAGCGCAGAGCATTCCTGGCATCTGGCGATGTATGCCCTGCTTTTGCGTGATCATGCTGTGGGTGTCATTGATGTTGAACGTGTCATTAAGATGTTGCTCATCCATGACATCGTTGAAGTGGATGTGGGTGACACACCTATCCATAGTGGCGCTTCATCACAAGATCAAGCTCTCCTTGAGACCCAAGCTGCGGCGCGATTGTTTGGCCTGCTGCCCGAACCACAAAACAGCGAACTGCTCGGGCTCTGGCATGAGTTTGAAGACGCGATGACCGAGGACGCTAAGTTCGCGAAAGCACTTGATCGCGTACAACCTCTGCTGGTGAATGTCTATACTGGTGGCGGTACCTGGACTGAAAATGGTGTGAGTTTAGAGCAGGTTCTGCAGCGCTACGGCTCAGTCATCGCGCGCGGATCGCCGGCGCTGTGGCAAGTCTGTGAGCAATTGGCGAGAGAACATTTTGCTGCTCAAAAGTCTGCGTTCTAAGGAATACTGAATTAAGCTTAGTGCTTGAAATAAGACTTGAGTATTTGTTCGCGATCGCCTGGTGTGGGTTGCGCATGGGTCTTTGTATTCCGCTCATGTGAATGCTGAGCGGTCTGGGCAAGGAGAAAAACTTGTTTGATTTTTCTTCTTTAAGTTTTGAAAATCGGGACGCACCGTATCAAACCGTGATGCTTACTTAGAAAACACTCCAATAAACGAGATATTGCTTATCAATGCTGATGCCCAAGCCTCACCTCAATAGTTGGATGCCGTTTCACCAATCCCTTCAGCGCTTGTAAGCTGCTCAGATTGCTAGCGTGATCGCGCGTGTAGTCACCTGGTTCTACCCCGTGTTCCCAGCCCCATAGTGTGTGCGAGGTATCGCCTACGATGAGGACGGGGCCTTGTGTGCTGCGTACCAGATAGGCGGTGCTGCCTTTGGTGTGACCAGGTACCGCAATCGCAAAGACGCTGCCGTCGCCAAAAATATCGATGACCGAGCGCTTGCTTGTAGCTGAGTCTATTGGGTTAAACGCCCATTCTTGCAAGGGCTTGCGATTGGCGAGTAATTGATCAGTGGCGGGGCGCACGACCATGTTGAGCCAGTAGGTCTCTTTGCTTTCACCCGCTCCCGTATAAACAGGGACAGACGTTGGGACATCGGGTAAACCACTAATGTGATCGAGATGTAAATGCGTGAGAAATACACCGGATAATTTTTGGGGCAGTTTGGCCAAAATAGTGGACGTGCTGGTTTTTACCTGCATCTTTTCTAGTTGCATACCTTTACGCAGCATCCAGCTAAAACCAAAACGAGCCGGATCTGCCATCAGTTGTGCCGAGACGCCAGTCTCGATTAAAAAGTAGCCGAACTGAGGATGTTTAATCAAGTAGGTGAAGATTTGTATCGCTTCGTCCTTATCCTTGAGCTGTGCCTGACGTGCTGCTGGGCTATCTAAATTGACTAGCCCTGACAGGGGCACAGACCAGTTTGCAGCGGTGACAGTTTCGACGCTGATAGTGCCGGGTTGGTCTATCAATGCTTCCATGGTTGCTTGTGTGCTGGCCTTTCCTAAGCGCGATGTTTCGGTAGGATGATTGCTGCTGGTGCAGGCTTGTAGGACGAACAAGGAAATGAGTGTCAGGCTGAGTGTGAGCTTATTCATGTGGCGTATCTATTGTAAGAAAATGGCGTTGGAATTACTTGTTTTTGACGGGGGTAAAGCTCCCGCTGGCTTTTCCCAAACCGAATAAAGGCATATTGACGTAGATATTGCTGTGACTGCCGGCTTTGATTTGGTAACTTTCATGCCAGATGCCCACCGCAGTATTTCCATCCGAGGCTTGTTGAAACGCGCGCCAGGCAGGTAGGTGTTGGCGTTCTTTGCTTCTGGCATAGGCGTGCAATTGTTCTAGCGAACGCCAGTACTGCACCGTGATAATCGTGCGGCCAAACCAGGCGTCAGCATGTAATAGACCCAGTTCTGGTTGTGCGTACAATTCGGTCAGCATTTTCGGCATGGCGCGGGCTACTGGCAGCCAACGGTGTACTTGTAAAGGTTTATTGATGCGCATGCCGATCAAGAAAAGGACAAAATCGCCCTCTAGTTCCGCTTTCATACGATGTGGATAAATCATCTGGTCGCCTCTAAAATTAACAGTTAAGGCAGTGTCGCATATCCAAATATCTGCGACAATTGCCTAAATTTTGATGTATCCATCCGAATTTAAATGAATGTAATCATTGTTTGACGCATTTTTTGCGATAGAAATGAGATGCAGAGAGGTGCCTATGGGCTTACGTTGGGATGATGTCAAACTTTTTGTGACCGTCGTTGAACAAGGTAGCTTGAGCGCCGCAGCGCGCGTGTTACGGCTAGGACAACCAACTTTGAGCCGGCGTATCGGTGAGCTTGAGGAAGCGATAGGCGAGAACTTGTTTGAGCGCGCCAGTAGTGGCGTGACTTTGACACAAGCTGGAGAAAAATTACTGCCTGCTGCGCAAAGAATGGCTGAATGGGCACATCAGGCCGAGCAAAATATTAGCCAAAAGACACGCCAGCCCGAAGGGAAAATCCGCATCGCCGCGCCGCCTGGGATTGCATTCGACTTGCTGGCACCTTTAAGCAAACAATTGCAGACCAAATTTCCCAAGTTATATATGGAGGTCTTGTCCGGGGTAGAAACCTTAAACTTGGGGCGAGGCGAAGCGGATATCTCGCTACGTACCGCCGCACCTAACGATGAGGATTTGATCTGTCTGGATCAAGTACACGTCCGCATTCGTGTGTATGCCGCCGCTAGCTATGCCGCAGGAGTAGGGAAGAGCCCAAAGCCCGAAGACCTGAATTGGATATGTTGGGCCGAGTCGCATGATCACCTGTACGTGAATCAATGTCTGCGCGCCATGATTTCGAATTTTCGACCAGCCTTCACCTCAGACGATTTCAATGTTCAAGTCGCTGCTTGTCGTGCAGGTCTCGGAGCGATGCCCTTAGCCAAGGCGCCACACACGTATTCCGTGATCAATGAATTGACTGAACTCGATCTGGATTTGGGGCCAGACGCGGTGGGCAGTTTATATTTGGTGGTGCACAAGCGCCATCGCTATTTGCCTAAGGTCCAATGTGTCACGGAACTCATAAGCGCGGCGTTTGAAGAGCTCAGGCAAACGCTCAATCGCCCTTAGCGCTGATGTTACCGGTTTTTTCTTGTTGGGGTAAGCAAGCGCTCAATCACTGCCACGCCCACTTACTGGCACACGCAAATCATCCAAATAATCACGGGCAATATTGACGCTGCATGACACGCCCAAGTGTTGGCCGTGCTCAAGTAGAGCGTTCATCGCAAATGGCTGCACAATGCCCGATCACGCGCTATGGATAGGATTTGCGCGTCTTCGCCTATTTTTGTGAGTGCTCGTCAGACCACGGATGCGACTTTGTAGTGCGTTGTCTGTTTGGGTTGATGGAGAGCCTAAGTGTCTGCTGAAAAGTGTCATCCGCGTATTCAGCTTTTCTAAAAATCACCTGCATCTTTTGTCGGTTTGTTTAAACCAAGTTGTTGTAGGGTATAAGCAAATTCAGCTAAGCCTGATGCGGGTTTCCAGAGGATCGAAACAAATTGCCAAATTTTTGACGGTCGGTTATCTTTGCAACTTGTCAAATTAAATCGCGTTATGCATAAAAGGTATCCACAGTGAGCTTTCCTTTAGAACTGACAGCACAAATCAATAGCCACAATGGCAATCTCACTCGCAAGTTAACTTTGCAAAGAGGCCTTACAGTTTTGCTTGGACCAAACGGATCTGGAAAAACGCATCTTCTTAGAGGCCTAAAGGCTAGCCTCGAGCAACACACGAATGGCAAGCATGTGCGATTCCTGTCCGCTGGCAGAATGGGTTTGTTGGAACAGTACCGGTCAGACTTTAACGGCCATCACGGAGGTAATCCTAATTACAATGATTCCACCTTCGGCAGCAAAGGCGATGCTGTCCGCAGGCATAAAATGGAAACCTTAAATGGCGACTTCCAAACTCTCGCTGAGCGAGCCGATATCCTGATAAAGATACAAGAGAGGCTTAGAAAGTTATTTAAGAGGGATGTCCTTATTGATTGGGATGGGGGAAATCTAAAAATATCATTTTCCCGATTAGATATTGAAGCGAAACCTTATTCTTCAGGCCGAGAGGCGTCAGGTCTAATGCATTTAGTTGGAATATTGGCTGCACTTTATGATGATGAAGTGGGTGCACTACTGCTCGATGAGCCTGAAGTTTCCTTGCACCCGCAACTGCAAGCTTTTTTATTGAGAGAAATTCTCAGTGTTGCTGGTCACCCAGCAGCCGGAGGCAACCAGAAAATCGTAATCATTGCTACGCACTCAACTGAGATGCTCCAGATTCAAAGCCCAGAAGACCTATTGTCGCTTGTCTTTTGTTATGACCTCATGACAGATCCCGTTCAAATTCCGGTTGAAGCAGGCGAACTGAAGAATCAGAAAGTACAAAGTCTAATTGCCCGACTGGGACAAGAGCATAAGCTTTCGCTATTTTCCAAACGGCCTTTATTAGTTGAGGGGCCATCTGATGTAATTATCTGTAGTGCACTTGCGGGCAAGCTAGATATGCATCTAGAGGCTGCCGGATCTCAGCTGCTTCCCGTTATTGGTAAAGGGCAGATGCCAACGGTTGCAAAACTATTACGCCTACTTGGAAAAACCCCAGTGGCATTAGCGGATGCTGATGGAATTGCTGATGGGGTTGACCTAGCCAACTCCTACCTCAACGACAACCTTGCTGCAGATAGACACGCAAGCAAAATAGGGTTTTCATCCGCATCTCAAATGGCAGGTACTATATTCTCAGATTTTTGTAAATTGGTGGACAGTCGCTGGAGTGAAATATCCGCCACAGCAGAGACCCATCCATATTGGGTGAATAAGAAGGCCGATGAGGAGACGCAGGCAAAGCGTAGATCTGTTTTTTGTACATTGTTTGTAACTGACGACAGTGAACTCAACAAACTAACAACTGACCAAGCTTGGGTGAGTATAAAGGATCGGTTTTCGGCATTGCTTAATTTGTTGGAACAGAGCGGTCTTTTCATTTTGCGTAAGGGCTCAATAGAGTCTTACTACCTAAATTCAGATCAGTTCACCTCGATAGGGAAACCAAGCGCGGCCGTTAGTGAAATCGAGTACTTCAATCAGCTTACCCATGGAGATACAAGCACCGCGTATTCTGATGTGGTGCGCTGCATTCGTCACGCATCAAACGCTGAAGTAATTTGCGAGGCGGACGCATTGAGAGATCTTCTGCTTTCCGTAGTGGCACCTGCACATGCAAGATTTAAGACTGGCGAGTCCTCAACTAACTTCAACGTGTTGGCTCGGTCAATCCTAGGTGAAAGATCAAAAATATTTGGTCTGATTGTTGATGGGGAATACCTCGTTGTTTCGATAGAGAGCAAGATACTGAACGTCAATGGATTTCCTGTGGCGCTTGGAAAAGACGATGATGTTCTGAAATCCATTAACGCGGCCCTCGCGACCAATGCATAACATGGCTCTCGAATCGGACTGGCCGGTAACGGTTCGGTTCTTTTTAATTTTCTGTGCGGCCAGCCGTTCAGCTCGGCGTTGAAGCATAACCGACCACATGACTCACCGTAATATTCGCAAGAATTAGCCTTGGTTGCGGTGATCAGAAGTTTCTGTTCCTGATCTACAGAAACATGCTTACTAGCGATCACGCTTCACTTTCACAACTACACCGCTCAACTGCCACGCCCACTTACTGGCACGCGCAAATCATCCAAATAATCACGGGCAATATTGACGCTGCACGACACGCCTAAGTGTTGGCGTTGATCTTGCAGCCATTGCTTGGCGCAGCTTTGCCCGAGGTCACGTAGCTGGTAAATTAGTTTGGCGTCAGTTTGTGATTTGCTGGAGGCAGGATAGGCTTCGAGTTGTTCGCCGCCATCGATGCGATGCATAAGAACGTCTTTGTAACGGGTGGCATCGAGTTTGTTTTCTGCCAACAGACGTTTGACAAAATCAATCGCGCGCATCTCAGCGATGAGGGCTGAGTTAAACGTCATTTCGTTGAGTCGGTCTAAAATATCAGCAGAGGTTTTTGGTAAGCTGTCGCGTCGAATCGGATTAATTTGTACCAGCACGACATCGCGACTTTGGCATTCGTAAATCAGCGGATGTATCGCCGGGTTGCCCGAGTAGCCGCCGTCCCAATAATGCTCACCTTCAATTTCTACCGCTTGAAATACCGTGGGCAGACAAGCCGATGCCATGACCGCATCGGCAGTCAGGCGCTGTCCACTGAATATCTCGGCCTTGCCATCACTGACTTTGGTCGCGACTACAAACACTTTCAACTGCGTGCATGTCGCCAGTCGGTCAAAATCAATTTGGCGTTCTAGAAATTGTTTGAGCGGATTAATATCTAAGGGATTACTTTGATAGGGCGAAATAGAACTGGTCCATAGACTACCGATAGATTCAGAAAACATTTGTGCCGGTGAGTGTGCGCCAGCAAGAGCCGCCATACCGCCGAACAAAAGATCAAAGGGTACGCGATGTGCGTGTGCCAGGCTATTTTGCATAGCGTTCATACTGATCACACCATCCCAAAAATCCTTTAACGACTGTCGTGCGGCCTCACGCCGCGCCAGTGCAGATTTTTTATCCGCTAATGCAAAGCCGTGTGCCATTGCTACTGCGTTCATGGCACCAGCGCTGGTGCCACTCACGCCTTCAAATTGGATGGTGCCATCGTCGAGTAAGGCATCAAGTACGCCCCAAGTAAAAGCGCCGTGCGAACCACCACCTTGTAATGCCAGATTGACGATATGTTGCTTGCTCAAATGAATCTCCCTATGGGTGTTTTTTGCGATTGGGGCGAGGCTGCGATATCGTTAGAGTATAACGCTTGTGTGAGTGGGGCGTGACTTCTTGCTTACGGGAAGAAGCGTAGATGTGCGGCTTCGTTGAGCATAAAGCCTATTTGAGTTTGATTGAAACAATTTCAAAATTCGGTGATAAGTTTTATGATGGTGTTAGAAATTAAGGAAATCGTATGCTACGCCAAACTACTCAATCCGCCTAAGTGCAATGGCAAATATGTTCGCTAGTAAACCTATTGCGAATTACGATTGGCGAAAGTTTTGAGTTGATATAGCTTGAACAGAGATACTCAAATTATTATTCTATTTTTTGCTTGTTATAGGACTTCACATGCAGTTGATATTTACCAAAGGCTCGGGCAAACACGACCAAATGGAAGTGATGCGCAACGGCGTCGTCGCCGAAAGAATAGCGTGCCCAAAGCAGGGAATTATTCCTCATGATATGGTGCATTTTGGTGTAGAGAGCACATTGCACAAACGCGGATTTGTTGATCGTATTCTTCACGGAGAAGCGGCAACATTTCAGATGGAATCAGAAACTGAAAGTGATGGCGTAGAGCGTTTGGTCGAAGTGTTTCAAGCGGATGCTTGGTCGGGATGGAATAGCGCTCCCGTCGATATGTTGGATTTGTATCAGGTCACTTGTAATGCACGTCAATGTGAGCCCTTGGAATTGAGTCTTGAGGATATCGATGCGGTACGTCAGAAACTTTTAACCCTGACAGCACAATGGCAATTGGTCGCAATAGGTGACTCTTTGGCTTTGCAATTCGAATAGAGTTGATTTGATACATCGCCTTGTTTCACAAATAAGGAGGCAAATATGAGCACAGTATTATCCACCCAGCAATCAGTCTCAATTCTAGTGAAACAGTTAGAAGCACTGGGTCTGGAATCCTATCGCAATACCATGTGCAAGCATGGTGCGCAAGAACCGCTCTTCGGTGTCAAAATTGAAGATATGAAGAAGCTGATGAAGCCCTATAAGAACGATCTGGCTTTCGCTTGTGCCTTGTTTGATACCGGGATTTATGACGCGCAGTATATGGCGGGTTTGCTGGCCGATGGAAGTAAGATGAGTGCTGCGCAATTGCAGCATTGGGTAGAAACAGCCAACTCGCATGGCATACGTGAATACAGTGTTGCATGGGTGACGGCGGAGAGTTCGCATGCCATGTCCTTAGCGTTGGTGTGGATAGATTCTGATAACCCCGATATTGCAGCCGCTGGTTGGTGCACGCTGAGTAGTTATATCTCAATCACAGGCGATGCGGATTTGGATTTGAAGCTATTACAAAAACTGCTCAAGCGCGTGCAAGCTGGGATTCATCAAGCACCAAATCGCGTGTGTTATTGCATGAATGGTTTTGTTATTGCTTTGGGCTGCTATGTGTCGGTACTCAGCGAAGCCGCAATTCAAGCTGGACAAAAAATCGGTGAAGTTGTGGTCGATGTCGGTGATACTTCATGTAAGGTGCCGTTCTCGTCAGACTATATTGCCAAAGTCGCGCAGCGCGGTAGCTTGGGTAAAAAGCGTAAGACGACGAAGTGCTAAGGTCCTAAATTAGCTTGTACTCTGCAAGCTTCTTTCATACTCGCCAGGCGTCATTCCTATCAGAGCACGAAAATCTCGACCGAAATGCGCCTGATCAAAGTAGCCTAGTTCCAGTGCCAGATCACTCCAACTACAGGTTTTACCCGCCTGCACTTCGGCGATGGCTTGATGCAAACGGTAGCGTTGAATTACCCACTTTGGACTGGCACCGACATAGACTTGAAACAGGCGTTGCAAGCTCCGTTTGTCTAAACCGGTATGCGTGATTAAGTCGTCTACGCTAATCAGACTGCGGTCTTGCTCTATGTCTTTGAGTAATTGATCTAGGAAATTTAGTTTGGGATCTGCGTCAGGTAAATACGCCAATAGAAAATTTTCTGCCACATCGCACATCGCCGGAAAATCTCGTGCCGCTTCAATTCCTGCTACTAGATCTTGATCGCCAGCAGCAAAACAGACGCTGATATCAAGTGTTTGATTGTGAACATCAGCGATGGGTTTTCGGTGAAATGGATAAAAACCACCTGCTTTGAATTTGATACCAAAGACTCGGTCTTGTTCTGCCAATTCTCGTGTAAACCGCTCGCTGTGTACGCCGTAAATAAGTGCTTTTCCTTGCTCTACGATGAGATGCACATTCGGATGCGGCAAGGTGGCTTGCTGTTGCGCTTGGCATCCGCGCAAATCCCAACTAACGAACCAGTAATGCGCAACGAATTGCACTAATGCCGCGCTAGGGGCTAGGCGCAGATGTTGAAATTGCCCTTCGCTGAAGCTGGGTCGCAGCACGCCGCGCGGTTCATGGTTTGTCATAGCGTTGAAATGGCCTTGTCGCGTTTTTACTATCCATTAGCGATGAATCAGTTTTAAATGTATCCAATAATACGATGTTGAATCATGAGCCATTGAAAGATAACGATGAAACGAATAAATCATGCATTAAGCCAAGGATTTTGTGTAGCTTGCCTTAGTTTGTGCATAATGACTACCTACAGCTACGCAGAAAATACACCCATCGCTATTCAACTCAAGGACTCGACTATGCAACAGATACGCGGCAGTTTCGACGTGAAACTTCAACCACAAGCGCCAGCAGCTGCAATTGCAGACGCTAAATTGGGACGTCAAACCATCGATAAACAATTTCATGGTGATTTGAACGCGCACAGTTTGGGTGAAATGTTGGCGGCAATGACCGAGGTCAAAGGTTCTGCAGGCTACGTGGCGATAGAGCGGGTGAGTGGTACTTTACAAGGTAAGCGCGGCAGCTTTGTTCTGATGCATACTGGCGTTATGGACAAAGGCACGCCACACCTGACGATACAAGTAGTGCCGGATTCTGGCACGGATGAGTTAGTGGGCTTGAAGGGACAAATGCAGATAGAAATTAAGGATGGAAAGCATTTCTATGTTTTTGATTATAGTTTGCCGTGATCGCACATTGCACAACGTGATCTGAGTTCTGACTATAAATGCTTAGTCGGTACCATTGTTTGATGCAATATTGCGAGCACGACGATGTCATTTTGAACAAGCTGATAGTAAATCATGTGACTAGCTTGAGGAAGACTGCGTATTTCTTTACCAAGATCGTCGCTACGGTCAATGCCAAGAAGCGGATGTTCCATGAGCTGACGTAATGTATGACGCAGCTCGTTAATGTAGGTTTGAGCTTGAGTCTTGCCCCAAGTCTTGTTCGTATAGTTGCGGATTTCCAGCAAGTCTTGCTTGGCTTCCTCTGTAAAAATTAAGCGAGCCATCTTAGGTGATGTCTTCATCTAACATGGATTGCAACAGCGCCTCGCCATCATGCGTTTTTCCATTGCTAAGGTCATATCGCGCGCGTTGAATTTTGTCTTGCAACTGGTGTAGCTTGAGCGATTCTAGTGCTGCGTAGTCTTCCATTGACAGCATAACCGCAACCGCTTTGCCGTTGCGACTGATTTCAACAGGAGCGCGTTGCACTTTGAGCAATAGATCGCCGAATTGTGTTTTCGCTTGATTGGAGGTTAAGGTTTCCATGGCACCAGCTCAAAAGTAAATAAATCGTTCGATTTGATTGAAATGATCGAAGTACTTGATTATATGCCTAATTTTGTCGCTGCGGTACCCATGGCACGCACTATGAACTCACTACTTCTTGTAAAAATGCTTATGCCGTCTTTTTAAACTTAAAAAAGCCATTTAGCGCCAAACGTGCTGTACTCGGCTCACTGTTTAATAGCGCTGGCTGTGTGATTTGTGCGGCATGGAAGATCGTGCCTTCGTAGAAAATAGCGCGATTCCACTTGGCGGGCACGGTATGCATTAACTCGAAATAGTCATTGCTGTCATGTAGATAAGCTGAGGCAGTTTTGAGTAAAGTTGTGCAGGCCTCTGGCGTGGCATTTTGCGCGGTGCTTAGCAATTCACGTGTAGCATCCGCGCTCAGTTTGGGGCGATAAAAGCTGGTGCCGCCAAGATCGGCATTTTGAAACAGATACACGACCGCAGCCGCAATCCCGACGCCCGGTGGGAAAGTGTCGGCGTCACGATGGCAAAGTCTTTGTAAGGCATTGAGTTCATGCGTTTGTAAAGTGGTCATAGAAATTCTGCAGGCGACACCGAGCTGCCTACGTGCGGCGAAATAGCGACGCATTTGCAACATAAAGTACTGTTCCAGACTGAGCGCAAATTCCCGCCCCATGTCCATTTCTAAGCCTGGAAAATAGTTGTCCGCGTCATAGCGAAAATGTGCTCGTTGACTATTCGCCAAATCGATCATAGCCTGCGGTTCGCGTAAAAAATCATCAATCACAATGCAGTGATGCCCGTCAAATAGCGGCACGACATTGATACTTGCTCTTGGATTAAAGATGTCTCGGTTATTGAACATGGTTTGCTATGCTTTGATGGTGCTTGTTTGAGTCATTCGGGTTGATCAAGGGTGACTATTCAGCTTCATTGATAAGAGTAAAAAAACGAACCCTCAACGCTGGGATGCCGATACGCTATGGAGCGCAAAGAAAGGCGAAGATTTTACTGGTTTTCTCCGCGTATCTCTGCGCCTCTGCGTTGAAGGGTTTTGACCTTTTTTATTGCGACAGAATAGTTACGATCAAGGCTGATAAACCCGCACATAATCAATCTCAAATTTACTTGGGAAAATGCTGTCATCCACAGCACCACCGAGGTCACCGCCTATGGCGAGATTGAGGATTAAATATTGTGGTTGATCGAAAGGCCATTTTTTGTAGTCACCGGTTTTCGCGTTTACAAATTGAAAGTAGTATTTATCGTCAACCGCGATCGCCAGCTGATTTTGATCCCAATATAGCTGGTAGTTGTGGAAAACATCGCAAGCATCGTTGACCGTGGTCGCCTTGGTATTGCCCGTGCCATTCGCCCAGTTGTAAAAATTGCTGTAGGCGCTACCGAGAATTTGCCCCTTGTTTTTGCCCACATGTTCCATGATGTCGATCTCACCATCATCTGGCCACGCACCTTTGGTGCCTAGCGTCCAGATCGCTGGCCAGGTACCAAGGCCACAGGGAAGTTTGGCACGAATCTCAAAAAAACCATAAGTCCAGCTTGCTTTGCCACGCGTCAACAGGCGCGCTGAGGTGTAAGCCTGGCCGCCATAATCGGGGGCGCTGCTGAGTTGTTCTTTGAGCGCGGTTATAGTGAGTTTGCCATCTGCCACGCGGGCATTTTCTAGACGGTCTTTTGAATAGTACTGACGTTCGTTATTGAACCAGCCCGCTTTGTTTCTTTCCGTATCGAACATCCACTTGTCCGCACTGGGTAATCCGGCTTGGTCAAATTCATCGGACCAAACCAACTTCCAGCCCGCAGGCTTACCCGCGGCAGGAAGGGCGGGCGTGCTCACGGTGGGGGTCGTGACCACAGGGGTGCTGACTGTTGGAGTCGTCGGATTCGTGCCCGATCCACCACCACAGGCGCTAAATGCGCTCGCCAGAAGTAGTGCTAGAGGATAGTAATAAGCTTTCATCAAACGGTGCTCCTGTAAAGTTTTTTAGCGTACAAAAACTGGCTTTGTGGTAGAAATGTGGAATCGTTTCCAATTTGTCGGGAAGTATGGCATTATTCATTTTTAAATGTCAACAACAGTGTGGTTTCGGATTCTAATAAAGTAGGGTGCGCACTGCCAGTAGCGATATCAACTGACGTGAATTGACATTCAAAAATGAAGAATGCTATAGTCGTTGGTAAATGGTAACGTTTCCATATTGTGAAATGTGGCGCAAAAGCGGTAGCCGAAAATGCACTAAGAAGTTCAATTAGTATCAATCCAAAATTTATGAGTAATGCAGACAAAGTATCTGCATTATCAGGAGACTCGATGTTCAAGCTTAACTATCCTTTGCTGGCGCTGTGTCTGGCCTCGTTTGCTAGTGTATCGGCAGCGCAGACGCAGGTAAGCAAGCCAGTGCCTGTCGAAAAAGCCGAAATCATCCATTGGTGGACCTCTAGCAGCGAGTCAGCGGCCGCTAAGTTGATTGCTGATGCGTATCGTAAAGCCGGCGGTATCTGGGTCGATTCCGCAGTGGCAGGTGCCGACCAGGCCAGAGCCGTGGCGATCAATCGTATTGTTGGTAGCAATCCACCCACTGCGGCGCAGTTCAACACGACTAAGCAATTTCTCGATTTGGTCGAACAAGGCATGCTCAATAATGTCGATGATGTTGCCAAGAGCGAGGGGTGGGACAAAATCCTGCCTGAGCCCGTCTTGAATGTGATCCGGATCAAAGGTCATTACTACGCCGTGCCCGTGAATATTCATATGAAGACGTGGCTCTGGTATTCCAAAGCCGCCTTCAAAAAAGCCGGTATCGCCAAAGAGCCAGCGACTGTGGATGAGATGTTTGCCGCACTCGATAAATTGAAAGCAGCTGGCATCATTCCACTCGCGCATGGTGGCCAAGCTTGGCAAGAAACCATCGTGTTTCAAGCCATGTTGGCCAATCTCGGTGGTAAAGATCTGTATCTGAGTGTGATCCGTGATCGCGACCAAAAAGCCATTAACTCTGAAGCCTTCAAAAAAGTACTAATCGCCTTCAAGCGCATGCAGACCTACGTCGATGCGGGTGCACCTGGCCGTAACTGGAATGACGCCACCGCTTTACTGATCAGCGGCAAAGCGGGTATGCAGATTATGGGTGACTGGGTAAAAGGTGAATTCGCCGCGGCCAAGCAAGTCGCTGGTAAAGACTTTGGTTGTATCGCAGGCTTAACGCCAAATTCACCTTACCTGATACAAGGTGATGCCTTCGTTTTTCCGCGTACAAACAATCCTTCTACCGTCATTGCGCAGAAGTTGTTAGCGAAAGTGGTACTGACACCAAGCACCCAACTTGAATTCAATAAATTAAAAGGCTCGATTCCTATCCGTAGTGATGTTGATGCTTCCACCATGGATATTTGCGCGCAAGCGGGGATGGCGATTATGAAAGACAAATCGCGCCAAGTCGGTATCAGTGAAATCTTTTTGACGCCAGATCAAAACGGCGCATTGCAGGATATTTTGACGGCATTTTGGAATACCCGTATGCCCGTAGAAAAAGCCCAAAAAAGCATAGCCAGTGCGTTGAAAGACTAAGTAAGCAATAGGCAAATAAATACAAATGCAAATCAAAGCCCTCAGCCGCAAAACTAAATCACTGATCCCATTCGCAGCCTTGCTGCCTATGGCTTTAGTGACTTTGGTCGCCTATTTGGGCGCGACACTGTGGTCGATCAAAGTCTCGTTTTCCAGTTCACGCACGATGCCAACCGACACTTTTGTCGGCATGGCACAGTACACCAAACTATTTGAGAACGAACGCTGGTTGCTATCGATAGAAAATATTGCGATCTACACGGTGCTCTTTATTCTGGTCAGTATGGTCTTGGGATTTTTTCTGGCCGTGTTTATTGATCAAAAAGTGACGGCAGAAGGTGTATTGCGTACAGTGTTCTTGTATCCGTATGCGATGTCATTTGTCGCAACCGGTTTGATCTGGCAATGGATGCTGACGCCAGGCATAGGCATAGAATACGCGGTACGGCAAATGGGTTTTCCGGATTTTGTGTTTGACTGGATTATTGATCAGGACAAAGTCATCTACACCATCGTCATCGCCACCGTTTGGCAAACCGCTGGCTTGGTGATGGCCTTATTGCTGGCAGCCTTGCGCGGTATAGACGAAGAGATTTGGAAAGCCGCAAGACTCGATGGCATTCCAGTGTGGCGGGTGTATGTGTCTATCGTGATTCCTATGTTGGCACCGGCGATTGCCACCGTCTTCCTTTTATTGTCCACCACGGCAATTAAACTATTTGATTCCGTCGTCGCGATGACCCAAGGTGGTCCCGGTACCGCCAGTGAAGTCCCAGCAAAATTCATTATGGATCATCTGTTTGGTCGCGCAAATATTGCCCTTGCCTCGGCCGGCGCGATCATGCTGTTAGTCCCTGTTATCGCGATCCTCGCGCCCTATGTGTATGCACGCAACCGTAATGCACGTAACCATAAGGCGGGCAAATGAGCGCTAACTTGCCATCCGTTGCCAATGCTGTAAAAAATGCGAACCCAGCCCAAAGCCCGAAACGGCGCGGTAGAAGCAAGCGTTTTAGTCTCGCTCGTTTAGGTATTTATGCCTTTTTGATCAGCGCCGCGATTTTCTTTTTGCTGCCGCTCTACATCATGCTCACGACCTCAGTGAAAAGCATGGATGAAATTCGCATGGGTAACATCTTCGCCTTGCCACAGCAATTTAGCCTAGATGCTTGGACCGTTGCCTGGACTAGTGCGTGTACCGGCATTGATTGCGAAGGCATACGTGGTGGCTTTATGAACTCGGTAGCGATCGCGATACCGAGTACCTTGATACCAATTTTTCTAGGTGCTTTGAATGGCTATGCCTTGTCGTTCTGGCGTCCACGCGGCGCGAATATTTTGTTTGGTATCTTGATGGTCGGTGCTTTCATCCCTGTGCAAGTGATGATCTTTCCCTTAGTGAGAATTCTAGCCAGCATCGATTTGTACAGCTCCTTGCCAGGTATCGTTTTGGTTCATACGGTGTTTAGTATGCCGGTGATGACGCTACTTTTTCGCAATTATTACAGCACGATACCGCACGAACTATTTCAAGCAGCGCGTATCGATGGCGGGGGTTTCATTCGCATTTTCGTACAACTGATCTTGCCGATGTCGACGCCGATTATTGTGGTGGCGGCGATTATGCAATTAACTGGTGTTTGGAATGATTACATTCTAGGATTGGTGTTCGCTGGACGTGAGCATTTACCGATGACCGTGCAATTGAATAATGTGATCAATACCACCACCGGTACGCGCATGTACAACGTGAATATGGCTGCGACCATTTTGACTTCGCTGGTGCCTTTGACTTTGTATTTTGTCTCGGGGCGCTGGTTTGTGCGCGGTATTGCGGCGGGTGCGGTTAAAGGTTAGAACAATAGTGATGCTGTTTCGAAAAAATATTAAGGCTTAGGAAAACTGTGGCGAATGTCTGTCTACAAAATTTAGGCATCAATCTGGGCGGGAATCAGATCATTTCTGACCTCAACTTAAACGTTGAGGCGGGAGAGTTTTTGGTTTTGCTAGGACCTTCAGGGTGCGGTAAATCCACGCTGTTGCATGCGATCGCCGGTTTGATTGATGTCAACTCAGGTAGTGTAGAAATTGCAGGTCAAGATATGACTTGGGCCGATCCTAGCGAACGTCAAATCGGTATGGTGTTTCAATCCTACGCCTTGTATCCGACCATGACGGTGGAAAAAAACATGTCATTCGGTTTGCGCATCAACGGGACACCCAAAGCAGAAATCGCACGACGTATAGAAAAAGTCGCTGAGATGTTGCACTTGACGCCCTTGCTGCAGCGAAAACCAGCCGCCTTGTCTGGTGGCCAAAGACAGCGGGTTGCCATCGGACGTGCTTTGGTGCGTGAGGCGGAAGTATTTTTATTTGATGAGCCCTTGTCGAATCTGGATGCCAAGCTACGTAGCAATTTACGACGCGAACTGAAGCTTTTGCACCAACAACTGCAGTCCACCATGATCTATGTCACGCACGATCAAGTCGAGGCGATGACTTTAGCAACGCGCATCGTCGTTATGCAAGGTGGAAAAATCCAGCAAATCGGTACGCCTGAATGTGTTTATGAACGTCCGGTAAATTTGTTTGTCGCAGGATTTTTAGGCGCGCCCGCGATGAATTTTATTAGCGGTGAACTCGATACTCAAGCTCACTTTGTCTCAAATACCTTGAGTATCGATTTGTCGACCTATGATTTTGCAACACCTTGGTCGGCGAGTTCTGAGGTCATGTTAGGTGTGCGCCCTGAGCAGATACAAATCCGTGATGATGGCCAGTTCGTCGGGGCGGTCATGTTGGTCGAGCCTATGGGTAATCATCAAGTCGTATGGCTACAGGCAGGCACCCAAACTATTTCCAGTATCGTCAATGATCAGCGTCCGTTTGAGATCGGTCAGACAGTTCTGTACAGTATCGACACGCGCAAGGTTTCTCTGTTTAATCCCCAAAGTGAGCAAAGATTATGAACCATTCTACCAATGCAGGCCAAACCGCCAACACGGATGCACAGATCCGTGACATCGTGATCGTCGGCGGTGGCACGGCAGGCTGGATGACGGCGGCTGCATTGTCACGCATGCTACCGCAGGGTAAGCGCATTCGATTGGTGGAATCAGATCAGATTTCTACCATCGGTGTAGGCGAAGCGACGATACCTAGCATCCGCGCCTTTAATCAATTGCTCAATCTGGATGAAGATGAATTCATGCGTCAGACCCAGGCCACGTTCAAGTTGGGCATAGAGTTCGTCAACTGGGGTAAGCAGGGCGACTCCTACATCCACGGTTTTGGTCAGATAGGACGCGATCAGGTCGTTGCCAAGTTTTATCAATATTGGTTGAAGATGTATCAGGCAGGTACGGTACCTGATTTGGAAGCTTTTTCTATTAATACGGTAGCGCCACGTCAGGGCAAATTTATGCGTCCGCCCAAGGACATGCCGAATTCACCGTTGTCCGATATTTCGTACGCTTTTCATTTTGATGCGGGTCTGTATGCGCGCTATTTACGGGGTATCAGCGAAGCACAGGGGGTGGTGCGCAGTGAAGGCCGTATCGTCGACGTGTTGACACGTGCACACGATGGACATATCGAAACCTTGGTGATGGAGAATGGTGAGCAGTTCAGCGGTGATCTATTCATCGATTGCTCAGGTTTGGCCGCTCTGCTGATAGAAAAGACTTTGCAAACCGGCTATGAGGATTGGAGTCACTGGCTGCCTGCAAATAGCGCGATTGCTGTGCCTTGTACATCGAACACGCCTTTACATCCTTATACACGCTCGACCGCACATAAAGCGGGTTGGCAATGGCGTATTCCTTTGCAACACCGAATCGGCAATGGACATGTGTTTAGCAGTCAATTTATGAGCGCCGACGAAGCGCAGTCTATCTTGTTGAACAATCTCGATGGCAGTGTGTTGGCGGAACCGCGCTTAATTAAATTCACGACTGGCAAGCGTAAGAAAGCTTGGAACAAGAATTGTGTTGCGATGGGATTGGCGGGTGGTTTTATGGAACCGCTCGAATCGACCAGCATACACATGGTGCAAACTGCGATCATGCGTTTGCTGAGTTTGTTTCCAGATCGCGGCTTTAATCAGGTTGATATCGATACTTATAATGCGCAGAACGATGAAGAATATCAGCGTATTCGTGATTTTCTCATCATGCACTATAAGTTGAATACGCATGAAAATGCGCCGTTCTGGGAATATTGTCGCACGATGGAAGTCCCCGCCGAAGTGCAGCATCGTATCGATTTATACCGCAGTCACGGCAGAATCTTCCGCTTAGGCGAAGAGTTATTTGCCGATGCCAGCTGGCTGCAAGTCATGCACGGACAAGGTTTGCGAGCAACGTCTTATCATCCTTTAGTTGATCAGCGCAGCGCCGAAGACATACAGTATTTTTTAGATCAGGTTCAAAAAACGATAGCCAAATGCGTGGACGTGATGCCGACGCATTCTGAGTTTATTGCAGCGACTTGTGCGGCGAATAATGCAGTGAATGCAGCAGCTTGAGTGGTGAGTATCCCCTCTCTCGCAAGCGGGAGAGGGCTAGGGTGAGGGGCGTTCAGAGACGATGATGCATCCAAGTGCATGAACAGTTACAAAAATCGTCAGAAGCAAGCGAAGGCATTTACAATATGCTGATATATTGAGCAATTTCGATTTAGCAGCGTAGAACATGAAGCACCGTAGAACATAAAATAATTTGCTGAAGAAAGCATGAGAACAAAAAAATATGGCAACTATTAAAGATGTCGCCCGTTTGGCGGGAGTGGGATTGGGAACGGCTTCCCGAGTCGTGAGCGGCAAGGGATCGGTGTCACCTGCGACTTTAGAGCGTGTGAGAAAAGCCATCGAAGAATTGGATTTTCGTCCTTCGCATGCGGCGCGTTCTCTGCTGTCCGGCTCTAGCCGTATGATAGGTGTCTACATACCTTTGCTTAAAGGTACGTTTTATATGCCTATTATGCAAGCGATCGACACCGAGTTGCGTGCCGAGGGTTTGCACATGGTGGTGGCGTTCGGTGTTAGTGCTGGCGACGTGCGGGAACAAGCGATTGATGGGATTAATTTCCTAATTGAACGTGGTTGCGATGGTTTGATTGTGATGAGCAATGCCTTACAAGATGCCGATATCGACAACTTAGGTTCTAAAAAAACGAATTTAGTTGTATTGAACCACCGCTACGATTGCATCGCGGATCAGTGTTTTACTGCCGATCATAATTTGGGTGGACGCATGGCGGCGCAGGCATTGCTGAAGCAGAAGCATAAAAAAATTGCCGTCATTGCCGGTCCCGCTAGTGCACCCGATAACGTGGATCGTATTGGTGGTTTTATGCACGAATTAGAACAGGCTGGAATCGACGTTAAAAAGATGTGGGTAGCCGAAAGTAACTTTGCGCCGGATGGTGGTTGGGCGTCAGCGCAGGAATTGGTGGAGTCTGCCTACGATTTTACTGCGGTATTTTGCGCGAATGATGAGATGGCAATCGGCGCTCTATCTTACTTCCAGCATGCGGGCATCGCTGTGCCGGGTGAAGTTTCCGTAGTCGGTTACGATGATACCGAAACCGCTTCTTTTTCCGCACCGCGTTTATCCTCAGTGCACATCGCTTGGCGTGAGATGACCTTGAATGGTTTAAGTTTTTTACTGAATCGTTGTTACGATTTGCAACGCCCAGTACAGCGTAAGTTTCCGGTTAGTATGACTTGGCGTAGTTCGGTGGAAAAAGCAGCGCGCACTTCTTTTCGTAAGCGTTTGATTCAAGCGAATGGTGAGCGACGCGGTGAACTAGTTGATGAGATAGGTAGCGATAAATAAGATCCATAGTTGCGGTGACTTTGTATCGGACTTAGGCAAGCTAGACGCTGGCCTTGTTGTATTCGTCTAGCCAGCGCAATTTTGCGTAAGTCCTATGTAAAAAATAGTTAGAAAAGACATGCACATTTTGCGTGTTTTTTTTGGATGCGAAATGGAAACGATTCCATGTGAAAAATGGATGGATTTGGAAATCGGTGGAAACGAGTAATGCTGTCCAGTTAAGCGCAAGACGTAGAGGCGTCATCCCTGCGTAGGCAGGAATCCAGTGTCTTTTCGCCTTTACGTCACTGGACTCCCGATTTCGCGGGAATGACGATACAACTTAACTGAATAGTAATAGTGGGAAGGGGGCTGTTAATGAAAATTATGAGCATGAATGGTCGTGAGAATCAGACAGGGCGTAGCTGCCTAGGACTCAGCCTGCGCCTATTCTTGGCAGTTATTGGCTTCAGCCTGAGCGCTTGCGGCTCCGGTGACTCTACTTCTACAAAAACGGCAACACCTGCAGTCAATATCATCGTCCCCATCCCGCAAGCCATTGTGCGTGAAACGCCGACCATGTTGCATACCGAAGGCACGCTGTGGCTGCGTGAGAGCGGCAAACCGATACAACTCAAGGGCGTCAATCTTGGCAATTGGCTGATGCAAGAATTTTGGATGATGGGGCAGGGTTCGAACGGTATCGACGATCAGTGCAAACTAGAAGCGGTGTTGGATAAGCGTTTTGGTTATGCGGAACGGGAACGCCTCTACCGCATGTACCGTAAGAATTGGATGCGCGAGCGCGACTGGGATTTGATCGCGCAATACGGCATGAATGTGGTGCGTCTGCCTTTCATCTGGAGCGTGATCGAAGACGAAAAAAATCCCGGTCATTTACGCAGTGATGCTTGGGAATATCTAGACGATGCCATCGCTCAGGCAGAGCGTCGTGGCATGCACGTGATACTCGATTTGCACGGCGCAGTCGGCAGTCAGGGCTGGGAGCATCATTCCGGTTGCGCCGGTAAAAATTTGTATTGGAGCACACCTGAATTTCAAGAGCGCACGATCTGGTTGTGGCAGGCGATTGCGGCGCGTTATAAAGATAGGGCAGCGGTGGCAGGCTACAGTTTATTAAATGAGCCTTGGGGTACTACGCCGGATGTCATGGCGAAAGAAATGATTCGCCTGTATCACGCGGTGCGTAGTGTCGACAATAATCATGTGATTATTTTGCCCGGTCATTCCAGTGGCATTGATGCGTATGGCAAACCAGCAGATCGAGGCATGCGCAATGTCGCATTCGAAATACATCATTATCCAGGGATTTTTGGTTGGGGTCAACCGTCGCTACAAGTACATAAAGACTGGTTACGCTGCGGTAGTTCCGGCAATGGCGGCGTCTGCGAATGGAATACCCGATTAAAGAATTTGAATACCGCACTATTGATAGGCGAGTTTCAACCCTGGGCGGGTTTAGGCGCGGAATTGGGTGGACAAATTACCCGCGTCACCTATGACACTTACGCCAGTTACGGCTGGACAGCGACAAGCTGGTCGTATAAATTGCTCAGTAGCAATGGCGGACAAGGCAACGGTACCTGGGGACTGGTGACCAACAGTGCTCAAGTCAAAGTCCCTGCGCTCGACTTTAATCAAGCTAGTTTGAGCGAGATAGAAAAACTATTCGAACTCTTTGGCAGCATTCCCTATGAACCACAGCAGGCGGTGATGAATTGGATGACCAGCGCTGTTGCACCCGATCCTTTTGCACGTTCCCAATAAGCTTATGATGACTACTCCCTCTACTATGGTGCTTCCTTTTCCCTCGCTACCAACTTTGGCGCGAATGGACTTTCCTGCGGATTTTGCTTGGGGTTGTTCAACTTCTTCGTTTCAAATTGAAGGCGGTGCGGTGTTGGACGGACGCGCTGAATCAATTTGGGACAGATTCTGTCAACAGCCGGGCAAGATCCGCGATGGCAGCAACGCCAGCGTCGCCTGTGATCACTATCATCGCTGGCCAGAAGATCTGGATATCGCCCAACAATTTGGTATGAATGCTTATCGCTTTTCTATCGCTTGGCCGCGAGTGATCACTGAATTAGGCGCGAAGCCCAATCAACGCGGACTCGATTTCTATTCGCGTCTGGTGGATGGCATGCTAGAGCGCGGCTTGCAGCCTTGGGCCACGCTTTATCATTGGGATTTGCCGCAGTATTTGCAAGATCTGGGCGGCTGGGAACGCCGGGCGACGGTAGATGCTTATCTAGAATTTGTGGATGCGACCACCCGACACTTAGGCGATAGAGTCAAACACTGGATCACGCACAATGAGCCTTGGTGTACAGCCATGCACGGCAACTGGGATGGTATGCATGCGCCGGGTCAGCAAAACTTCAAAGCCGCACTGCAAGTTTGTCACCACGTTTTGCTCTCCCATGGTTTGGCAGTACCTCTGATCAAATCGAATGTCGCTCAGGCACAAGTAGGTATTGCTTTGAGCTTGCATCCGCTACGTGCCACGACTGATGCGCCTGAAGATCTGGCAGCAATGCAGCGTCACGATGGCTTGCGCAATCGCTGGTTTCTTGATCCCCTTTTTGGACGTGGTTA
Organism: uncultured Undibacterium sp.; assembly: GCA_963511665.1. GTDB lineage: Bacteria > Pseudomonadota > Gammaproteobacteria > Burkholderiales > Burkholderiaceae_D > Undibacterium. The sequence continues at coordinate 5,247 of CAUPKC010000008.1, read as the reverse complement.
TCCTGCCGATATCCTCGAACATTGTGCGGCTGATCTACCTGACATCGAGGCGACCGATCTCGAAGTCATCGCCACGCCGATCGATTTTCTGGGCGTGAACTACTACTTCCCCGAAACGATTGCTGATGCGCCCGAAATACCACCCTTACATACTAAATTGGTCGTACTGCCAGATCGTGAGCGCACCGGTTTTGCCTGGGAAGTAGCGCCAGATGCCATGCGTGAATTGCTAGTCCGTATCAAAAATGATTACCCTAAGATTCCCATTTTCTTGACCGAAAATGGTTCCAGCTATGAAGATCGGGTCGAGGCAGATGGCAGTGTTTGCGATATAGAGCGGCGCAATTATTTCATGCGTCATCTGGATGCCTTGAAACAGGCACGTGTAGAAGGCGTTGATGTACGCGGCTATTTTGCCTGGAGTTTGATGGATAATTTTGAGTGGGCAGAAGGTTATTTACGCCGCTTCGGTCTGGTGTACATCGATTTTGTCACGCAGAAACGCACAGTGAAAGAAAGCGGACGTTGGTTTAGCGCGTTTTTGAATCAGAAGAAATAGTATTGCAAAATGGGTAATCGTGGCCTGCGATTATTAATAAGTCCGTTATGTGGATTTGCTGCACTAGGGTTTATGCACTACTTTTCCCGGGGGGGAGGAGTAAGCAAGAGTGGAGGCGAATGGCAATCAACACAACTTGATGCGCCGTTCGCCTCGCATTCTAAGCGTCTGTTTTACCTGCGGATATGGCTCTCCTAAGCACCGCATTTCCCAACATTTCCATCCCTAAGTTGTATCTCTTTCACATCCACAAAACATTTTTTAAAAATAATTGGTAACGTTTCCAAAATTCATTTAGAATAAAACGGAAACGTTACCAATTAATGCAAAAGTGATTCAAAAGACCACTTAATTTGCGCGAACCACTTGTTGAAATTCCCATCCCCCGCAAGCGAGAGTGGGCTGGGATGAGGGACGTTCAGGAACATCAAAATTCTTGGCCGACATTAAACAGCAATACCTGTAGGGCGGGTGAAACCCGCGCCGACTAGCCTTTAAGAATCTGAGTAGTGCGGGTTCCTCCTGCTCTACGCAATCGCAAAAAGAATATAGCCTTAAAACTAAGACATTAGAAAACCAATCAGAGAGACAAAACGTGAAACTAACGACAAAAAAAATGACCAGCTTGCAGCTCGCTTTAGCCGTACTGTGCAGTGCAGGCTTCCATAGCGTCGCGAACGCAGCCCCCACAACAACTGCAACGCCAGCCACCATTAAAGACTGGCCACACATCAAGAGCGCGATCGCCAAAGATCCAGCGATGGAAACGAAGATCGCCAAGATGGTTCGCAACATGACGCTGGCGCAAAAAGTCGGGCAAATGACGCAGCCAGAAATCAAATTCATTACACCAGATGACGTGCGTCAATATTATCTAGGCTCGGTGCTTAATGGTGGCGGCAGCTGGCCAAAAATGAATAAGTACGCGACCCCAGCGGACTGGGTCAGTCTGGCTGATCAATATTACGCAGCCTCAATGAGTACTGATATGGTAGACAAAGTGCCCGTGATTTGGGGCATTGATGCGATTCATGGCAATAGCAATGTGGTTGGTGCGACCTTGTTCCCACATAATATTGGCCTAGGTGCTGCGCGTAATCCAAAGCTGATTGCACAGATGGCAGAGCATGTTGGCAAAGCAGTGCGTGCCACAGGCATCGCTTGGGTCTTCGCGCCGACGCTCGCGGTCGGACGTGATGCGCGCTGGGGACGTACTTATGAGAGTTTTTCTGAAGATGGACGTCTGGTCAAAGAATACGGCGCAGTGTACGTCAAAGCCTTGCAAGGCAAATTTAAAGACGACAAGAACGTTGTCGCCACTGCCAAACATTTCATTGGAGATGGCGGAACAGACAAAGGTGTCGATCGCGGCGTAACCAAAGCGACTTTGAGTGAGATGTTGAACCAGCATGCACAGGGCTACTACGGTGCGTTTGCTGAAGGTGCGCAGACCGTCATGGCATCCTACAACAGCTGGCATGACGTTGCGGGCAATGTGAACTACGGCAAAATGCATGGCAGCAAAGCCCTGTTGACGGATGCCTTGAAAGACAAAATGGGTTTTGATGGTTTTGTCGTGTCGGACTGGGACGGTATCGCCGAAGTGCCTGGTTGCAGCAACGATAGCTGCCCGCAAGCAATTAATGCGGGTATCGATATGGTGATGGTGCCAGACAACTGGAAATCCTTTATTGCCAATACCATCGCTCAAGTTGAGCGTGGCGAGATTCCTATGGCGCGTATCGATGATGCGGTGAGTCGTATTCTGCGTGTCAAATTGCGCGCTGGCTTGTTCGGCAAAAAGCCATCCGACAATCAATATGCAGGTAAACAAGAAGCACTGCTGGCACGCGACATCGCACGTCAGGCTGTGCGTGAATCCTTAGTGCTGTTAAAGAACAATGACAGTGTTTTACCATTGGCTCGCGGCAAAAAAATTCTGGTTGTCGGTAAGAGTGCAGATAGCATGATCAATCAATCCGGTGGCTGGTCTATCACCTGGCAAGGCACAGAAAACAAAGAAGCAGACTACACACCTGGCGACACGCTATTAACCGGCATTAAAGAAGCCGCTGGTGCTGTCAATGTGCATTACAGTGCTAACGGTGAGGGTGTCGATGTCGCTCAATTCGACGTGGTTGTCGCCGTATTGGGCGAAACACCGTACGCTGAAGGTTTTGGTGATGTGGCGGCCAGTCGTGGCTTGAGTCACAGTCAACAGTTTCCAGAAGACTTAGCGGTACTGAAAAAAGTCGCAGGCAAAGGCAAGCCAGTCGTCACTTTGCTACTGAGTGGTCGCGCCGTTTATGCCAACGATTTACTGAACTTGTCCGACAGCTTTGTCGCTGCCTGGTTACCGGGTACTGAAGGCAAAGGCGTTGCCGATGTCCTATTCAAAAATGCCCAACGCAAGATCGCGCACCCTATCAAAGGCCGCTTGTCATTCTCTTGGCCAGCGAAAGCGTGCCTATCTTCAACGCTAACTCAAGCAGCAGCAACGGGCGGCAGCGAGACTTTGTTCAAATATGGCTATGGCTTGCAATACGGTAAAACCTCACGCATGGCTGTCTTGGCTGAAGACACCAGCACCGCTTGCGAAGTAGCGTCCAGCCTAATCATCTCGAATCCAAAAGACCAAACTAGCTACCCACTTTCCGTGACCACTGGCAAACGCAAAGTCACGCTAGGTAGCGAACTGGCTTTAAGCAAACCTGATGATACTGTCGCAGCAAAAACAGTCCAAGTCGGCGCGGTCAGCGGTAATCAAATCAGCTGGAGTGGTAAAGGACGTTTCGAAGCGGCTGCAGCATTCGCCACACCTATACCAGCCAATTTGGTACCCGATGGCGCATTGCAATTCTTAGCCCAAGTACAAACCGCACCTGCCGGCCGAGTCGGTATGACAATGGAATGCGGCGAAACCTGCACCGCCAGCCTCGATCTCAGTTCCACCTTCAAAAACATGGCAGGTGCTGGCGCTAAGGCGGTGAAGATTCCTTTGTCTTGCTTCAGTGCTTTAGGTGTCGATATGCGCAAAGTCAAAACGCCATTTAACGTCAGTACCGATGCGAATTTTGTAGCGGCTTTCGCCGACATCAAAATCGTCGCGGGTGCAGCGAAAGATGCAGATGCTCTGTCTTGCGCGAGCTTGAAGTAAGTGATGTTTTTACCCTCTCCCGCAAGCGGGAGAGGGCCAGGGTGAGGGTGGTTCAGTAGCGACGAAAGTGGCAAGCGATAAGACAAAAAGTAGGTCGGGTGTAACCCGCGCTGCCTCAACGTGGCGCACGCCTGATCGACCTATGAACCGCGCGGGTTGCAACCGCCCTTCATTTTGCATCACAAGATTTGCAGCAAATTAAGCAACGAGTTACGCAGCGAAATACGCAACAACAAACTAAAACAATAAGGAGACACAACATGGCAAGTCAAATGGGTAGTAATGCCATCCCCAACCGAGTCGATGGCGAACTGAGTAGTACGGTCAAAAACAATAACTCCGCCTTGGTGATCGTTACCCTATTGTTCTTTATGTGGGGTTTGCTCACCTCCTTGAACGATGTATTAATCCCGCATTTGAAGTCCGTCTACACCTTGACCTATGTGCAAGCGATGTTGGTGCAGTTTTGTTTTTTTGGTGCCTATTTTATTGTGTCTTGGCCAGCAGGAATTTTGATTAAGCGGATAGGTTATCAAAGTGGTGCGGTAGCGGGTTTGGTGATTGCCGCTATCGGTTGCGCTTTGTTCTATCCCGCCGCTACACGCGGCTATGGTCTTTTTCTGCTGGCATTTTTTGTTCTGGCTTCCGGCATCACGATTTTGCAAGTGGCAGCAAATCCATATGTCACGGTATTAGGCGATGCAAAAACCGCGTCTAGTCGCTTGACCTTGACCCAAGCATTTAATTCTCTCGGCACGACCATCGCGCCGGCCTTAGGCGGATTCTTAATTCTCTCCGGTGTCGTGCTGACCGCGGCACAGTTTGAAGCCTTACCCGCCGCCGAACAATTGGCGCACAGAGCAAAAGAAGCCGCAGCAGTACAAGGCCCCTATCTGGCTTTGGCTGCTGCGTTACTGGTTCTGGCGATCTTGTTTGCGCTGGCACGCTTACCCAAAATTTCGCATGAAGAAGAGCTCGTGATTAACACCTCTGCGTCAAGTCAACATGCCTCCGTTCTCTCGCATAAGCATTTGGTCTTAGGCGCGATTGGCATCTTTTTATATGTCGGTGGCGAAGTTAGTATTGGCAGTTTCCTGATCAACTTCCTAGGCGAAAGTCACATCGCCAACTTGAGTGCCGCCGATGCCGCACATTACGTTAGCTACTACTGGGGCGGAGCGATGGTGGGGCGATTCATCGGTTTTGTGGTCATGCGTAAAGTCAGTCCGGGTAAAGCCTTGGCTTTCAATGCGGCCTGCTCGATCGCTTTGATCTTGGCAGCCATCTTCGCCAGTGGCAATGTCGCAATGTGGGCAATTATCGCGGTGGGTTTATGTAACTCGATTATGTTCCCGACGATTTTCAGTATGGCCTTAAAAGACTTGGGCAAATTCACAGGTCAAGGTTCTGGCGTCTTGTGTATGGCGATTGTCGGTGGTGCGATTGTGCCCTTTGTACAGGGATTTTTTGCGGATCAGATAGGCTTGCAATGGTCGTTCTTTGTACCGGCTGCTTGCTACGTGTTCATCCT
>CAUPKC010000007.1:0-102183 GCA_963511665.1 uncultured Undibacterium sp. | reverse complement strand
TTCTGTGCAAAGCAAATTCGTCCTTGAATTCTGCATGCGTATCGTCCATATTAAGAGCAAGGGGGTTTAATTCTTTTATTTAGAACTTTCTTTGCGAAATTCTTCGCTTCTATCATTAGCCTAGCTTAGCTTCCAACAACATTCACCATCAATTAGCACTAGCGTAAGGACAATCGCTGTATCCATAAGTATTTGTACTTTGTCTGATTTCTTAACAAAACAGTCGAAAGGATATTGTCATGGAACTTAGCAAACACCAACTCGCACCAAATAATTCTGCCGCTGCAAGCACAACAACATCAGAACCGATGATGGACATGAATATGACACCCATGATTGATGTCTTGCTGGTGCTCATCATCATGTTCATCATGACCTTACCTATCGCAAACAATGCGGTGACGCTGAGTATGCCCAGCACCTGTATAGGCGACTGCGCGAAACCACAGGTCGTGCGCGTGGATGTCGACTTCGACGGTACGCTAAGTTGGAATGGCGAAGTCGTAGATCGCTCGCAACTCGACAGTAAATTCGACGCTATCGCAAAGCTGACACTACAGCCGGAAATACAATTACTCGCCCATCGTCTCGCCGCCTATAAAAATGTCGCGGGTGTACTAGCATCAGCGCAAAACCGTGGCATCAAGTCATTGGGGATCATTGGTAGCGAGCAGTTTATGCCAAAATAGTCCATCAACTTAAGTGAACTTGGGCGACGTAAGTCGAATATAAAGAGGTCTATACCGCGTTGCTGCAATTTATGCGAATTGATAGCAACGCGGTTTCTATTTCAGTTTCACAAACAAAAACACAAGACGGCATGCTCCTGAAGAGAAAAACGCGGCGTGATATGATGCTCAGCGCTATACGATTTCTCCTTATTCCCCGCGCAAAAAACCGCGCTAACTCCCACAGGAAAACATCATGCCTCAACTTAAAATTACTTATTTCGACTTCCACGGTGGCCGCGGCGAGCCGGTACGTCTGGCTTTAGCCATTGGTGGCATCGCATTTGATGACCATCGCTTTGCGTATCCAGAGTTTGCTGACGTGCGCAAAAACACACCGTTTGGTCAAGTTCCCGTTTTAGAAGTCGATGGTGTCCAAATTACGCAATGCGATTCTATGTTGCGTTATGCCGGCAAACTGGCAGGTCTCTACCCAAATGACGCTTATCAGGCTTTGTTATGTGATGAAGTCATGTATGTGGTGGAAGAAGCGGGTGTCAAATTGGGGCCGACTTTCCGCATGACGGGCGAAGAACAAAAAGCGGCTCGTCTGGCTTTGGTGAATGGCTCTATACCTGTCTATCTGGCCTGGTTAGAGAAAAAATTGTTGGCCAATGGCGGTGACTATTTTGCGGACCATCGTTTGACCGTTGCGGATCTAAAAGTATTCATCGACGTGCGTACCTTGAACTCAGGTCGACTCGACCATGTGCCCACTGATCTGGTAGAAAAGACTGCACCAGCACTCAATGCACATATGAAACGTATTGCTGAACATCCAGCCATCGTCGCTTACTATGCAAAATTCTCTGCAAAATAAGTAGCTAAGCAGCGCATATAGATATTTCAAAAGGCGGCATGCGCAGAAAAAACCATGCCGTCACTGTCTCGATTTAGGTTTTAAATGAATTTCCTCCCCCCACCGCACGCCGTATCTCGCTTACGCTCCGCTCGTCTTGAACGCAGTACCCGCCCCTTCTTGGCCAGAGGCGGACCGCATGGCGAGCGTTGCGCCGGATGTCGCTTGATTTTAAGTCACTGCTTTTGTGATTTCCGTACCATCGTGCCGAGCCGCGCAGGAATTTGCTTATTAATGGCAGAACATGAAACGCTCAAACCCAGCAATACGGGCTGGCTGATTGCCGATGTCATTCCCGAGACCACCGCATTTGGCTGGGCGCGTACGACGGTAGAACCTGCATTACTAGCATTACTAGCCGATCCGCAATGGCAACCGTATGTGGTGTTTCCCGGGGAATTCGTTGCGCCTGAGCGAGTGGTCATGGAATTAATACCGGATCAGATCTCCGACTCAGCGCCGGATACAGAAAGCAATACCGCTGTCGCCAAACGACCTTTATTCATATTATTGGACGCCACCTGGCCAGAAGCGCGCAAGATCTTTAATAAAAGCCCTTACCTCAATCAATTTCCGGTCTTAAGCCTGGCTCCCGATCAAGTTTCACGCTATCGCTTGCGCCGTTCGCGCCGTGACGATCATTTATGCACGTCGGAAGTCGCCGCCATCTGTTTGGCACTGGCGGGCGACACATTAGCCGCGCAGACATTAGCGGCCTATCTGGACGTGTTTACCGATCATTATTTGCGAGCAAAACAGCAAATCAAACTCGACACCCAGGATGAGGTGCATCAGCGATTACGCGAATTAAGCGCGCTCAACAGGCAAACTGCTACGCTTGAACGAACAATTCCATTACAAAAACCGATAAACTAGCGACTTTGACGCTTGACCTGTTTTGGCTAGCGAGTTTTCATATTTTAGGAACCCATCATGAGCGACACCACAAAACCAGCATTCCCAGATCGTCTCTCAGTCGATCCTCGTAGCAAGTTCTACGTCGCTGAAATCTTTAATCACGATGTCGGCATTATGCTCAACGGCAAAGAACGTTTGAGCGTAGAAGAATACTGCATCAGCGAAGGCTGGATTACTGTACCAGCAGGCAAGACCTTAGATCGTAAAGGTATGCCGATGATGATTAAAGTTAAAGGTACGGTGGAGCCGTTTTATAAATAGATTGGCGTTACACCCTATGGCACCGAAGCCCACTATTCGCATTGATGGCTTGCAGTTCAGCACCCTCGAAGGCTTCTTTCGGCATTTCGCTGAAAGAGCGCTTGACGGTTCTACGTGGGGTCACAACCTCGACGCATTCAACGACGTTCTGCGCGGCGGCTTCGGTACACCGGAGGATGGTTTTGTGATCGAGTGGTTAAACCATGTGGTTTCACAGCAGCGCCTCGGCTATCCTGAAACGGTCCGCCAACTCGAATTGCGCCTTGGGCGGTGCCATCCATCCAATGTCGCTCATATTGATGAGCACTTAGCAGCGGCTCGACGTGAAGAGGGCTCTACGGTCTTCGACTGGCTTCTAGAAATAATCCAAACCCATTGCCCGGGCGGCACTGAAGAGGAAGACCATGTTGAACTTCTACTGCATTAAACTTTGCGTTAAACGGCTATGTACCGATTCCCCGCAGATTTAGACTTGAATGAGATTATCGGAAGCAACCTCGATCAAATTTGTCTGGGTGGTTTTGACGTCCAATTTGTTTTCAGCTCAAAAACGAGGATTTGCGTCCAAAGTCATGCCAGTGTTTTTGAAAACAACGATCTTGCGGTCAAATGGGATGGAAAGAATAATTGGAGCAATTTATCTTTCCACCGACTTTTAAATGCAACGGTGCAAAGTTACAAAGTAATTAATGACCAGGCCTTAGAAATTCAATTTTCAGGTGCATTGAAACTCCAACTGCATGATGATTCAGATCAATATGAAAGTATGCAAATTTATCGACCGGGCGACGCGAACAGGCCTATCGTTATTTGATTCGTTTAACATAGCCCTCAGCTCGGACACAGAGCCTTTCAAAAATCTGGCAAATATGCCACAAGGTTTATATGACGATCTGTCATATCCCACCGTAAATTGCCGCACTGGCGAGACAGCATCCGCTCAATGCGACACACGGTGACAGCCTACACCGAGCTTGCAAACGGCAAGTCAGAATCAAATCGATTCTTGATCCAAAAACGACCCTTTCCTGGCTGCGTCAATTCTCTAGATACAGGTCTTCATAAATTTACTTGTGAAATAAGCTTGATTAGGGAATACTTCAGCCACTATTCTGCGGCCGTTGCTGATGCAGCGACCACAGCAAAGACAAATTAGACTTACCGTCATTTCACGCAACAATAATCAAAAACGAAAAAAGGAAAACCTATGAAAGTCGCTTCAAGAGCTGTTTCTTCCACGCTGGTTCTGGCAGCCAGCTGTTTATTGCCCCTCAGTACTACGCTGGCACAAGACACCCCCAAATCACCTGCAAAATCACCACAAGCCGCGCCATCCAAGGGCAAAGCGAAAGCTGCTCTGAAAGTCGACTATCAAAAATTCACTTTGGCGAATGGTCTAGAAGTGATTTTCCATGTGGACAGATCTGATCCTGTGGTTGCGGTCAATTTAACAGCCCATGTCGGCTCTGCTCGCGAAAAAGCCGGTCGTACGGGCTTTGCCCATTTGTTTGAACATCTCTTGTTCTTAGAATCCGAAAATCTCGGTAAAGGCGGTCTGGATAAAATGACAGCGCGCATAGGCGGCTCGGGTGCGAATGGGTCCACTTCACGGGATCGTACTAATTATCTGCAAACGGTACCTAAAGATGCCTTGGAAAAAATGATTTGGGCCGAGGCGGATAAACTAGGTTGGTTTATCAATACCGTGACAGACCAAGTGCTGGCAAAAGAAAAACAAGTCGTTAAGAATGAGAAGCGTCAAAGCGTCGATAACAATCCGTATGGACACACGTCCCACGTGATCGACAAAGCCTTATATCCGACCGACCATCCTTACAATTGGCAAGTGATAGGCTCGTTGGAAGATTTACAGAATGCGACTGTGGATGACGTGAAAGAATTTTTCCGTCGCTGGTATGTGCCTAACAACGTGACGTTAGTGATTGCCGGTGATTTTGATACGGCGCAGGCGAAACAGTGGGTAGAAAAATACTTCGGCGAAATCAAACGTGGTGAAGAAGTCAAACCACTCGCCAAACGCGCAGGCTTTGTCAAAGAAACTGTGAAGCTGTATCACGAAGATAATTTCGCCCGCGTACCAGCATTGACTATGGTATGGCCTGCGGTAGAGCAATTACATGCGGATTCTTATGCGCTCGACGTATTGAGTGAATACCTGTCACGCGGCAAAAAAGCACCGTTTTACAAAGTCCTGGTGGAGGATAAGAAACTCACTTCCAACGTCGGCATAGGCAATCGCACTTCCGAAGTGGCAGGCCAATTCATGCTCAGCGTGCGTGCCTTCGATGGTAAGTCTTTGGATGAAGTGGCAGGTGCTGTGAACGACGCGTTTGCGCTGTTTGAAAAGACTGGCATCTCAGAAAAAGATTTGAATCGTATCAAGGCCGGGCAAGAGACACAGTTCTACAATTCCTTATCCAGCGTCTTGGGCAAATCTTCTCAGCTCGCCGAATACAATTACCTGACGGGAAATCCCGGCTACGTCGAACAAGATATCAAAAATATTCTGGCCGTCACACCTGCCGATGTCATGCGCGTGTACGAAAAATATGTGAAGGGTAAAAATTATGTGGCGACCAGTTTTGTCCCTAAAGGCAAGCTGAATCTGGCTTTGAGCGGCTCGGCAAAAGCCGAAGTTGCGGAAGAGAAAATTGTGCAAGGCGCAGAGGCTGCCGTTGACCCTAACATCAATGCCACTTATACCAAGACACCATCAAAAATCGCCCGCGATAAAGAGCCAGCCTACGGTGCTGCAGCTGAGGTAAAAATTCCTAAAGTATGGAACAACAAACTAGCCAATGGCATGCAGGTTTATGGCATACAAAATGATGAAGTGCCGCTGATGCAATTTGACATCATCATTGATGGTGGTCTCTTGTTAGAAGACATCAACAAAGTCGGCGTTGCCAATCTGATGGCACGCATGATGACGCAAGGTACCGCCAAGAAAACGCCGCAAGAATTGGAAGAAGCGATTCAACAATTGGGCGCGTCTATCATGGTCTCAGCGCGCACTGAAGATGTACGCATCACGGTCAACACACTGGCACGTAATTACCAAGCGACTATCGCCTTGCTAGAAGAAATTTTGTTAGAGCCACGTTGGGATGAAAAAGAATTTGGCTTACTCAAGCAAAGCGTCATCAGTCAAATTCGCCAACAAGAAGCCAACCCAAATGCGATCGCCGGCAACGCCTATAGCAAATTGCTGTACGGTGAAAACAATATCCGTTCCCGCAATATTCTGGGCAGTGCGGACAGTATCAATGCTATTACGCTGGACGATTTGAAAGCGTACTACGCTAAAAATCTGTCACCTTCTGTGGCTAGGATGCATGTAGTCGGTGCTTTAGAAAAAACCGGTGTTAGCGCCTCGCTCAACGATTTGAGCAAAAAATGGAAATCCAAAAAAGTGGATATGCCAGCGCCTGCCGCAGTTAATGCAGCAGCAAGCAGCGCTAAGGTCTATTTCGTCGATGTGCCAGATGCCAAACAATCCGTATTACAAATCGGCTATCTGGCATTAGCCGCAACCGATAAAGACTACTACGCTGCCACGGCAATGAATTACATCTTGGGCGGTGGTGGTTTTGCATCACGCTTGACCCAGCAACTGCGCGAAGGCAAAGGCTATACCTATGGCATACGTTCTGGTTTCTCTGGCAGTAAGAACACGGGTGATTTCAGTATTAGCAGCGGCGTGCGTACCAACGTGACTTTGGAATCCGCACAATTGGTCAAACAAATCTTGCAAGATTACGCCATGACTTATTCTGATGCCGACCTCGAAACCACCAAGAGTTTCCTGATTAAGAGTAATGCACGCGCTTTCGAAACCTCAAATGCAAAACTCGGTATGCTGGAGAACATCAGCAAATATGGCTGGACCCCCAACTATGTCAAAGACAGAGAGCAAATTGTGAAGGCGATGACCGTCGAACAAATCAAGTCTTTGTCACAGAAATATCTCGATCCCAACAAGATGTTCTGGCTGGTTGTTGGCGATGCAAAAACCCAGTTACCGCGTATGAAGGAGTTGGGTTTTGGTGAGCCGGTTTTGTTGAATAAGTGATTCCCTACTGTAAAGCGGTTTTGGCAAAATCGAGCATAAGACCATAAATAGTAAGTAATAAGCGAACGTCCATCAAACAAGCAGTTTGATGGACGTTCTTGCTTTTATCGATGCAATAATTGCATAGCAATTACATCGTCAAGTATCGCAATAGAACCTCGCCGCAGAGGCGCAGAGAAAGCAGAGAAAATTTGGCTTTTGCCTTTCTCTGCGCTCTCTGCGCCTCTGCGGTTAGCTCTGTTGTATTTAGTACGATTCACAATACCTTCACGATTGTCCTGCATCAATTGATGCGACCGCCTATTCCTAAGCATTCCATTCAGATTACAATATCGGACTAATTTGCATTCAAATTGGGCGAAACATTGGGCTACAACATTAGCAAACAAATCGCCACCACTACAGAAAGAATAAACATGTCCACACTCGCAATAGCCATAGAAACAGCGGCACGTGCCCATGCTGGTCGTATTGGCGAAGATGGTGATCCAGAGGTATTGCACAGTATGCGCGTCATGCTGCGCTTGCAGGCCGACGACGAACGTCAAGTCGCAATGCTGCACGACGTGATCGAAGATGGCGGTATGCATGCACAGCAGCTATTGGAGATAGGATTTGCCAGCGACATCGTACAAGCCGTCGAGATCCTAACTGGACGCCCTGACGAAACTTACGACGATTACATACAACGCGTCATACAAATGCCATTGGCGGCGCGGGTAAAACGAGCCGATGTAGAAGAACACGCACAAGTCGTCGGGAATATGGCGGCTAGTCCAGAACAAGCCATGCGCATGGCAAACTACGCCCGAGCACGGGTGGTTTTGGCTGCAACATTACAATAATAGAACGCTACAGGAAACATGCTATGAAGAAAATTGTCGTCAAATTTGGTGGTTCCAACTTGCGTCAACCACAAGATATTGATCGCGTCATCAATGTAGTGCAAACCTATAGCCGCCCGCTGGTCTTGGTCGTGTCGGCATTTTACGGCATCACCAATGCGCTGATCGCTTGTGTACAAAGTGCAAAAGAAGGTGCGGGTACCAAAGCCGCATTGGCAGATAGCCGCGACTACACGCAAACCCTGCGTGCCTTAAAAAAAGAAATACTAGAAGCGAATATCAAAGATGTAGAACACAGAGCGCGCACTGAAAAAGCACTGGGTGTGCGGCTCGATCAATTGGAGCGCTACTTAACGGGTATTCATTGCATAGGCGATGTGCCTACCTTTGTGAACGATGCGATTTTAAGTTATGGCGAACGTCTGTCCAGCTTGTTGTTAACAGAGGTGTTACTGAGTCGCGGCATCAAAGCACGTGAAGCCTTGCCGGAAGATATCGGTTTGATCACCGACGGCGTATTCGGTAATTCGGCCTGTGATTTTGCTGCCAGTACCAGCTCGGTAGCACAAGCTTTAAGCGGTGATGAGATCATCGTGGTGCCGGGTTTCTACGGTGTTGACCGTGATGGCAAAACGACTTTGTTTGGACGCGGTGGATCGGATTATTCGGCCGCTTCTATCGCCCGCTGCATAGGCGCAGAATCACTCGACGTGTGGAAAGATGTCGACGGCTTCTTAAGCGCCGACCCCGGCTCAGTCAGCGCACCGCGTTCGATTGCCCAACTAAATTATCTCGAAGCAGCCGAATTATCCTACTTCGGCGCCAAGATTTTGCATCCACGCACCGTCGAACCTTTATTCGATCAAGATATTTCCATTCGCATTTTGAATATCACCAAACCAGAACGCGGTTTGCAGCCTTACACCATCATCAACGCCGAACGCACCGTCACGCGCGATGTGGTGAAAAGCGTCAGCGCAACCGAGGATGTCGCGATACTCAAGCTTCACGGTCCTGGTGTCGGCTTTAAACCGGGCATCTTGGCGCAAGTGACGAATACGCTGGATCAACACGACATCAATATCAAGAGTGTGCTCACCGCACAAACAGCGATTAATATTTTGCTGGCACGCGATCACTTGGAAGCTGCGTATGCTGCGGTGGCAGAACACCATCTGGCGGGTGTAGTCGAAGTGTCCAAAGACGATCAAGTTGCGATTGTAGCGGTGGTCGGTGATGGTGTTTTACTCGCCTCGGATGTGGGCAGCGCTATCGCCAGTCGCGCCTTATCAGCCGCGTTAGCAGGTGGCGTACGTGTCAATTTAGCGGCCGCTGGTGCTAGTGAAGTTGCGGCGTATATGCTGGTGCATCAAGACGATAAGAAATTAGCTTTGCAATTGGTGCATGCGGAGTTTTTTGGACGTTAATCTACGCCTAGCTTACGGTTTTTGTTTGAGCTAAAACAAGGATACTCGACTCAGTTTCCCCATAAACTGAGTCTAGCTTTAAGATTTCTGCTTGATTAAGAATCTATCCAACTCAAATGGCGAGGCAAGCATGGAACAGAAAGACAATGGCGATTGGCTATCAGCACAACAGGCGGTGCGCCCAGATGGGTCTGAAGCTATCAATTTACCCTTGATCAATAAGAAGCTGCCGCCGTTAGTTTTGAACACCAGTAACGCACCGAGTACTTCGGCAGAGATCAAAGTCTGTGTAGACCATCCGTCTAAAACCAACTAGGCGTCTGAAGATAATCCTAGACTATCAAACTGGTCGATTTGGGGCTTCAACGCCTTCAGAAAAACGCACAACGACATTGCGACCTTGGCGTTTAGCTTGATATAAAGCGATATCTACGGCTTTAATCAAAGTCTCCATGTCACCGCCCGCCTGACGGGAATCAGCGACGCCAATACTCACCGTACTTTTCAAGACATTACCGTTCCAATCGATCGCCATCTCTGCATATAAACGTCGCAAACGTTCCCCCAGTGCTGCTGCCTGGATTTCGCCCGTGCCTGGTAACAAAATACAAAATTCTTCGCCTCCATAACGCGCGATGTAGTCACTACCACGCACTATCGAGCGCATCAGATGTGTCAATCGGCGCAATACTTCATCACCCGCTGGATGTCCGAAACGATCATTAACTTGCTTGAAGTGATCAACATCGATCATCATGATCGCCACATTCTCCCCGCTACGTTTGACCTGTGCTAACTGGCGCATGGTCTCTACTTCTATCGTGCGGCGGTTTAAAATTCCGGTCAAAGAGTCGGTCGAGGCCAGCTCTTTCAATTCAGTTGCCAGCGTGTAATTGATCAAAAGCATGAAAGCAAATGACATCGACATCTGCGCTAGGCTGGCGAAAAAGAACACAACAGGATTAACCCCGGTTGCGGTGAACATGCGTACCGAATCATCTGGTGTAAATAGTATCGTAATCAGACGTAACAGAGCTAGCAAGGCGATCACAGAGACGGATCCGGCGGCCAGCCAATAAGCAGTGCGCAGTGGTTGCGCGATTCGCACAAACAAGGCGCGGGCACAAACAATATGTACTACGGCGAATAAGAAAAAATTACAGCCTATACGCATCTTTGGATCAGGACTCCAAAGGCCAAAAACCATATTATTAACCAGCATCAGAAGCGCCAGTACTACCGGTATCCAATAACGACAACGACCTCCTTTAAAGGCCTCAATGCCGTTGTAGAGCAAACCCCAACCAACCCCTAAGATCAACGAGGCAAAAATAACCACTACCGGTGATGGTGGCATCGTGATTTGGCTGGCAATCCCTAAACTGAGTCCGATCAAGAGATCGCCCAGAGCCCAATGCCAGACACCACGGACTTTGCCGGCCTGCATGCCAACCAATGCCAGAATTCCTGCGAACAAGATATTGAGTGCCGCCCAAACCACCAGAATGGTACGTGGATCTATCGTCATGCAAGTATTCTCAAAAAATAGTGGTAATTAGATGTAGCAGACCCAAGCTTGTTGTCGAGAAACATTCTAACGGGAATTAAATTTTAAGAATAGCGGAAACGGCGAGATAAGCATTTTTAATGCCAAAGTAAGCAGCAAATGGGAAGAAATGCGCTGAAGTTTTTAACTACTCGCGCGAAGTGCCACTCTGCTTACTAAGTTGAAGTGCCAATTCACGCATTGCCATCCAACGCCGCGCCGGTGCTGGGTGGCTCTTGCTATCGAAATTTGGATTCACGCTGTTGCGACTTAGTTTTTTATAAAAATTAACTAGCGAACGTAGTGGAAAACCTGCACGTTGTGCCAATTTCAAACCTGCCTCATCCGCCTCTTCTTCCTGCCGCTTACACAAGGGCGCGAGGGCGCGCAAAAAAATCTCATCTTTATCTACCGCGTCTTCCAATTCTTCAAAACGACGCAAACGCCATGCTGGGAATAAGACTAAAGCTTGTTCATATTCTTGCCGATTGTGTTCCAGCACTGTGTGCGCAATTTCATGACTGAGCAGCATCGCCAATTCCGCATCATTCAAATTTAAGCGTTCTATCTGCAACTGATTAAGCAAAATTTTGCCACCGGCCATGCTGTAGGCACTGTCTTCTGGTTCACTACTGCTATGGACTTCCCATTGCCAATCACGCGTTTCCGGGTAATCCTGAGCCGCTCGTAGAATCAAGGTTTGCGTTAATTGATTGGCTCTTGTCAGAAACACGGCGTCTCTATCCAGATGCCCTGCCCGCTCAATTTCTAATAAGCGCTGACGATACATTTTTTCGGCACCGGCCATCACCATAGTCGAGCTTAGAGGTGAGCTTAGAGGTGAACGCAATTCCGCAATCGGTTGATCGCCGACCTGCTCATGACCGTGAGCAGTAGCATGGCCAAAGATCAGGCTAAGACAAATGCCTAAAATAGTTTGTCGGACATAAGACATGAGATTGATAGAGTGAGATTCATAGAGTCAGTTGGTATTTCTCTATATTTCTCTATCATAGTGTGAAAATACGCGAAATGCGATACGATAAAAATCAAGACCTGTAGAAATAGCAGATTTATTACTTGGCATATTGGCTTCGCACTTGCGCTGACGACAGTACAATACCACTACATTTCATACAGCCATTTATCTTCAAGGAAGCCGCTATGCCGTCCCTCTCCACAGATCAGGACTCGAGGCAACTCTCCATGCAAGCAAACAAACCGGATGCGCTGCATGATCGCATCCGTATAGAGGGACTGAGAAAACTCATCTGCTCCGCCAGCGATGCTGCTAATTGGATACAAGATGGCATGACTGTGGGCATGAGCGGCTTTACCCGTTCGGGTGATGCGAAAATGGTGCCGCTGGCTCTCGCGGAACGTGCGTTGCTAGCACCGTTTCAAATCACGCTGATGACAGGCGCGTCTATGGGGGGCGATGTCGATAAACTCTTAACCGAAGCGCACGTCATTGCGCGTCGTATGCCTTTTCAATCAGATCCGGTATTGCGAGCCGCCATTAATCGTGGCGAAGTCATGTTCATTGATCAGCATTTATCCGAAACGGTCGAGTATCTGCGTGCCGGTCAAATCGCGCCTATCGATGTCGCCATCATCGAAGCGATTGCGATCACCGAAACCGGTGCGATCATCCCCTCTACCTCGGTCGGCAATAGCGCCAGCTTTGCCATTCTCGCGGAGAAAGTCATTGTCGAAATCAATCTGAGCCAGCCTCTAAGCTTAGAAGGCATGCACGATATTTTTATTCCTAGCAAACGCCCTCATCGCGATCCGATTCCGGTAATGTCCGCCCACGATCGCGTTGGTACCACGGCGATACAAATCGATCCAGCCAAAATCGTCTCCATCGTGATCACTGACAAACAAGATAGCGCATCCACCGTTGCGCCACCAGATGCCGAGACTGACGCGATCGCCGGACACCTAATTAAATTTTTTGAGCAAGAAGTCGCCGCGGGTCGCTTAACAAATGCATTGTTACCACTACAAGCGGGGATAGGTACGGTAGCCAATGCCGTTTTGGCCGGGTTCAAAGCCGGTCCTTTCCGGCACCTGACGATGTACTCGGAAGTTTTGCAAGATTCCACCTTTGATTTATTTGATGCGGGCATACTCGATTTCGCTTCTGGCTCATCGATCACGCTTTCCAGCAAAAAGCATGACGAGGTGTTTAATCATATCGAGCGCTATAAAGATAAACTGTTACTACGTCCGCAAGAAGTCAGCAATCATCCCGAAGTGATACGGCGTTTGGGCATCATAGGTATCAACACGGCACTAGAAGTAGATATTTACGGTAACGTCAATTCCACCCATATTGGTGGCACACACATGATGAACGGGATCGGTGGTTCTGGTGATTTTGCGCGCAACGCCTACCTCTCTATTTTCACGACAAAATCCGTCGCCAAAGGCGGCAAAATTTCTAGCATCGTCCCCATGGTGTCGCATGTCGATCATACCGAACACGATGTCGATATCATCGTCACCGAAGTCGGTCTGGCCGACTTACGCGGCTTAGCGCCACGTGAACGTGCGCCATGCATCATACAAAACTGCGTTGCAGAACCCTATCGCAGCATGTTGCAAACCTATGTCAAAGAAGCCCTGGCTCGTGGCGGACAGACACCACATTTATTAGAAAAGGCTTTTGCCTGGCATACGCGCTATCGTGAGACTGGGAGTATGTTGGAGTAAGTGTGAGTGTGGTCTGCTAACAGGGAAGATTGACGAAGACATGAGCAGGCGTTGTCCACTCAACTATCAAATTGTATTTGCCGGCTATATCCATAAAAAACTTCATCTCGCACCCAGCCCAGTGCTTCATACAAAGACTGTGCGGGCAAATTAGTCTTTGCAGTGGTCAAATCCATCCTGACTTTTCCATCGGTCACAGCCCGAGCTTCTGCCGCCAATAATAACTGACGACCCGCGCCAGATTTGCGCGCCTCTGGCAAAACAAAAAGATCATATAGGGAATAAATAGGCGCAGCCTCGACCGAGCAAAAAGTTGGGTAGAGTTGGCAAAAACCAAGTAGGCCCTCTTCGGCACTCTCAGCAATTAATATGACCGACTCGCCTAGCGTAAATCGATCGTGGATGAAGTCATAAGCGAGTTGTGGATTTGCAGGCTGTTCGTAGAATTGTCGGTATAAATCAAAAAGCTGAGCGACTTTTTCTAAGTCACTTGCTGTCATCGTTCTGGTTGTGATGTTCATGTGGTGTTTTAGCGCTTCGAATCTAAGAGATCAGTGAATCTTTAGAAAATAATTTTCTACAAAGTTGTTTGTTTCAAATCTAACTAATTATCTTCATTCAGCAATTGTTGCAAGCGCCTTGGGTAGTGATTTAGAAAGTCCTTTGTAATGGCATAATGTTCGGTATCTTCGTAAGCAACCTCATAGATTCCTGAACCGTCAAATTGGTAAATTTTTGCATTGGGATATGAAAGTAATATCGGCGAATGTGTTGCGATAATAAATTGAGACTGATCTTGCACCAGACGATGAATTACCGACAAGGCTGCCAACTGACGATTCGGCGACAAGGCCGCTTCTGGTTCGTCAAAAAGATACAAGCCATTTCCTCGCAATTTCATATCAAGCAAAGCCATAAAAGATTCGCCGTGAGAGCGTGCATGCAAGGACTTTCCACCATATCCACCTAAGTAACCAACGTCATCCATATAAGTCGCAACGTTGTAGAAACTTTCAGCTCGAAGAAAATATCCATCACTAGGCTTCCTAAAACTTTTTGACAGACGCAAATGCGTATGCAAGGATGAGATTGTGTTAGCGGTTTCAAAATGAACATTCTTTGTACCACCTTCAGCGCCAAATCCCATTGCAATTGCGATCGCTTCAAGGAGAGTAGATTTACCTGCGCCATTTTCTCCAACAAAAAAAGTTACATCAGGATGAAACTTCAATTCGTTCATTTCCCCAATTGCAGGAATACAAAAAGGAAACTCAGCTCTATCAATTTCGTCCTCGGCACGAATAGAGATTTGCTGTAGATAAGGTTTCGCTTGCAATGAGCTCATGAGTAACTGATACCGAAAATGAATAAATCGAAAATATAATAATTGGTTCTCATTCTACCAATCCCGATCTGTCGTTAGCTATCTATTTTAGAAACAAGTTAGCCGTCTAAACAGCAAAGTACAGCCGCAAAAATGCAACAACCCAATCTCCACAAAGCAGATTTCCTATGATTCTTTAGGTTTAAGCAGACGTGAGGGAGGTGCTTCGGTTATCTTGTGCAGATTGTTTTTGCTCAAGGTAAAAAAATGAATCTCACCAGAAAATCCTTAGTTCTACTTGTCATTTGCACTTTTAGCGCACAAAGTACCAGCGTAATCGCTAGTAATTTGGCGGTCAAGAATACCCACACAACAAAAACGCCAATAGCCACCGGTACTGGCGGTGCGGTTGCAACGATCAACGAAGAAGCCTCGCAGGCTGCCATGAAGATACTGAATCAAGGTGGCAATGCGATTGATGCGGCAGTGGCTGCGGCGGCGACTTTGGGTGTGACAGATCCGTTTAGTTGTGGCATCGGTGGTGGCGGATTTATGATGATTTATCTGGCCAAAGAAAAGCGATTCATTACGCTCGATCACAGAGAGACTGCACCGGCTTCTGTGACCTCAAATCTATTTATTGAAGACGGTAAAGCGCTAGAGTGGGATGACGCTGTCAGCAGCGGCCGAGCGGTCGGTGTACCAGGTACGGTGCGCGGCTGGGATGAGGCTTTAAAACGTTATGGGACGATGCAGTTTAAACAGGTACTCGCACCGGCGATTCGGACTGCAGAACGGGGTTTTGCGATTACACCCATTTTTCATCATTTGAATACGGGCGCGAGTCATAAGTTTGCTTTATACAGTTCTAGCAGCGTTCTCTATATGCAAAATGGTAAAGCTTTGCCCGTTGGATTTCATTTTAAAAATCCCGATTTAGCGAAAACCTATAAAGCCATTGCGCAGAGTGGTGCCAATGTTTTTTATCGTGGACCTATCGCAGACGCAGTACTCAAAACGGTGAATCAGCCGCCCACCATGAGTGGCGCGAAAGTTCGACCAGGCCTGATGACACAAGCTGATCTGCTCAACTATGAGGTACGCCTGCGTCAGCCAATTCACAGTACCTATCGTGGCTATGACTTGTATTCCTTAGGATTACCCAGCAGCGGTGGTGTCACTATCGGGCTGGCTTTGAATTTATTAGAGAATTTTGACACGAAGAAAATGTCGCGCCAGCAGGTAGAACATTTGTATCTGGAAGCGTCACGTCTGGCCTTTGCTGATCGCAATGCCTACGTCGGCGATCCTGAATATGTGGATGTGCCGGTCAGTGGCTTACTGAGTAAAGAGTACAGCAAACAAAGATCGCAACAGCTGCGCCTAGATCAGGCTGCAAGTCGTAGCAGCGATGCACTGCCTGGTGATCCTTTCCCATTTCAAAATGATCCTAGCTACCCACTGCGCCCGCGCTTGTTCGCTAATTCGGCAAGCCCTGTAATCAAGGCGAGTAAAGAGGAAAGTAAACACACGACCCACTTAACCGTCAGCGACAAGGACGGTAATATCGTGGCTTACACCTATACGATAGAGGACTGGGGTGGGAATGGTATGGTGGTGCCGGGCTACGGCTTCTTGCTAAACAACGAATTGACGGATTTTGATTTCAGCGCACCGCATCCGAATAGTCCAGAAGCCGGCAAACGCCCGCGCAGCAGCATCGCACCAGTGATCGCGTTGAAGGATGGCAAACCCGCTTTCACCGTGGGCAGTCCGGGTGGCTCGACCATTATTACGACGGTCTTGCAAACCCTCGTCAATCATATCGATCTCGGCATGAATTTGGCCGATGCGCTAGCGGCACCCCGTATGTCGGAACGGAATAGCGCGGTGACGCAAGTCGAGCCCACTTTTATAGGCGGCGCACAGGCAACTGGATTGGCGCGCTTTGGCCATCAGTGGAATGTGGACAAGAGTGATTCTGAAATTGGTGCAGCCAATGCGATCCGTTTTAATCCCGATGGCACAGTCACAGCCATCAGCGAGCCAGCACGACATGGTATCGGTAGCGCGTTGGCGCAAAAGAAGGCGCATTAAGATGCCAGTCCTGAGGTCTGAAAGGTGCAGTCTCTGCGGCAGGCTTTTTGCTTCATTGCTGCACTCACCTCAGGCAATTCATGAAAAGGATTGCGCGCAAACATCTTCATGTGATAGCGCATCATCAACGAGGGATCGCGGCGCGCTTTTCTCAAATTTGCAATTTCGCAATTTCGGACATTTGGCTTGGATTGGTTACCCGCATTTATGGCGGTCTCGACCAGTTCGCTTGTGCAATTTCACACTCCAGTCAGGTAGTCAACGCAGTATTACTGCCTCTACACCTGATCGCTCTACATTTGATCGCGCAAAACACCGAAATTATGGGAACCTCAATTTTCGGAATCAAGTCCTGACTGGCAGGCCTGTGTAGCCTGTTGCTGATACTGGCTTGTGTGTTCGCCCTGAGCTTTGCATGAGCTATTTTGCATTGTCTTGTCTCACGTGATGTTTTTGATTGCTCTATAATCAGGGTGCGCATGGCGCGCTACCAACTAGCATGTGCCGGGTTCTTTCAGTAAGAGGATAAGGAGACAATAATAATGCTAAAGAACTGGCTGCAACAATTACGTTATAGACGCTTCATCCGACAATCGCCTTATCGCAAAGTATTGAATGAACTGCCTGCTAGTCTGCTGCCTCATTGGCAGGCGCATGCCAAAGATGAATTTACTGGTATCCCTGACGATGCCAATTTTTTTATCCGGGCGGCTGAAGGCCTGATGATGTTTTTCGAATGCGTCAAACAGAGTGGCAGGCACGGTGACAAACCTTGTGCCCTCCCATCGAAAGCCGCAGACTCGGTCTGGCATGCCTGGCTGGATTTACCTCAGGCACGTTTCACGGATGTTGATGTAGACAGTTTTTGCCAAAAGCATTTTGGGCGTACGATTCCTCATGTAGCGGCGACAGAGATGGGCGCCGAAGCTGAAGGTTCGATGGCAGAGGCGCTCGCGAATTCGCTGGTGCAATTACGTCGTATCGAAGGCAAAGATGCCTTAAGCCATACCGCGCCTGCGCTATTCACTTTAGATAAACGATTGAAGATGCCACGTGGTTATAGCTATAGCATTGCCGGTGATAAATTAGGTTTTCAGAACATGAGTTTGCTCGGTCAGGGCACCGGTGCCACACTCTTTCCTGCCGCGTTCATGCCCATGGAATTACTGGCGATCGGCTTGATCACCGCACCTATGCTTGAGCAGTATCAGCGCAAACAAGCCGCTCTCGTGGCCGCGCAAAATAGTGATACTAGTTCGAGCTCTGACTTTGGTACTTCGTCTTCCAACTCTACGGACTGCAATCCCGGCAACCGTGCGGAGTCGGGCTCATCAGATAGTTGTTCCGACTCGGGTAGCAACTCAAATAGTAGCTCTGATGGTGGTTCCAGTGGAAGCTCCTGCGGTAGCAGTTGTAGTAGTAGTTCTTAAATGTGAATAAGCTTGGCACCATCATGCGAGTTGAAACTTATTACCATCGGATCCAAACCACCTTCATCGCGCAGGCGAATCGAGAAAATGCCAGCGCAATGCGAAGTTACATGCGCGACCAATTTGATTTTCTTGGCATCAAAACGCCGCTACGACGTGCGCTGATCAAAGATTTAGGCAAAGTCGATTTTGATCTTACAGATTTGGAACAATTGGTACGCGCCTTATGGTTGCTCCCTGAGCGGGAGTATCAACACGCTGCCATAGATTTGCTGACGACGCACAAAAGGAAATTAGGTCTATCTCAACTTGGCTTATTGCTGAGTTTAGCCCAAGAAAAATCCTGGTGGGATAGCGTCGATGGTTTAGCTTCAGTGACAAACGATATTTTGTTCGCCGGCCGCGCACAGGATTCTCAACTTCAGATGCACAAGGCCGTAGTGCATCCCAACATGTGGGTGCGTCGCATCGCCATGATTCATCAACTAGGCTGGCGTTTAGAGACGGATCAAGCACGACTGTTTAATTACGCTCAAGAACTGGCGCATGAAGAAGATTTTTTCATACGCAAAGCCATAGGCTGGGCGTTACGCGATTACGCAAGGTGGAAGCCTGAAGCAGTACGCGAATTTGTAGACGCACATCGCGCGAATTTATCGAATTTGACTGTGCGGGAGGCCTTGAAACATTTGTGAACTTCTTGCGCTGTTCCTTAAATTATTCATACAGCACTCACCTATTTCAGAGTTTCGTCCAACTCAAGCTCTTCAACAACAGCCTCAGGATTGTCCTCCATACGCAAAGTCAACACCGCCAGTGGCTCGCCGCAGGCGGTGCAAATTTGTCCCGGGCGAGTGATCTGACCGCAAGTCAGATGACGCAGCAATAAAGGGGTAGGCAGTGAACATGGCATCCAATCTTCACCATAGCGCATCATTTCTAGTGCCAATGGTAACAATCCCAGACCAGCTTCCGTCAGACGGTACTTGAACCTTGGTGGTCGTTCCTGATACGGCAATTTCACTACGATCCCCGCGTCCATCATCCGTTTCAGACGATTAGTCAGAATATTGGTGGCAGCACCCGTACCTTTTTGCAACTCATCAAATTTATGCGAACGCTTGAATAGCTCGCGCAAGATCAGTAAAACCCATTCATCTCCGATCAAACTGGCAGTGCGCACTACGGGGCACGCTCTTTGTGATTGTTTTATCATTTTTATTCACTATTAAGATGGTTTTAGCTAGTTTTAACGCCAGAAAAAGAAATTTCATTTTACACGCTTGCATTTTGAAAGTCTATTGAGTATCATGAGCCAAGTTACTTTCAATTTGCAAGTAACTGGACATATTTTAGTCAAATTATCTTAAAAACCACTTGTTCCGACCACGCCATCGAAAGCTTAATCATGAAAACTATTAGCCTACTTACATTTATCCTACTCAGCAACGTGACGCAAGATGCCGCTGCCCAAGCTGTCACTAAAAGCGACAAAAAACCTGCAGTTTTCGCAGATGCCGAAATTAAACGGGGTCCTCTTGCAGATTTTTATGAGTTAGTCGCGCAACATCCGGTCAGCGCCACTTCAGCAGCTAATACCGCAAGCAAAATCAAAACGCCGCCACAAGATACAAAACCCATCTTAGCGCAACAAAGCTCACAAGCAGCTACCGCAAAACCCATCTCAGATTGAGTTACACAAGCTACCAATCATCAATGCAGCCACTGTAAAAGGAAGCAAAATGCACTTGTCCTCAGCTCAAATCGCGCTCAAGCACAGAGTTCATGCAGAAATTGACCAACACTTTGCCGCTCACGAAGCAGAAGAAACTTGTTTGCTGCTTGATAGCACCGGACCGGGATTGACGCGTCAGTACATAGTTTTAAACGCGATCGGCATAGAACGACTGCACAACTTTGATGCGATCCACGCGTTCTCGGGATCGGTTTTTGCCTTGTTTGGTTTTATGGCATTTAGCACAGCACAAAACCGTATCAGCATAGACGATTTGTGCCATCCAAAAACTGAGCAGATTTTCCGTCGCCAACACCACGCACATTGGTTTTCAGGCATGCATGCGATCAGCAAATTACTACTTGGTCGCTCCGCATTTAACTCTACAGCGCCTTTGATCGCTACCTTGGAAACCATGTTTGGTGAATTTGTCGATCAGCCCTTCTCTCACTTTGGCAGCAATATTCACATCTATCTGGCGCGACAGAAAGATCAACCGCTTTTAGTTTTATCTAATAATGCGCAATGCTCACCAGAGCTGGAAAGCCTAAGAGCTATGCCGATTAAACATATTATTGCGATGGCGGCGAATGTCCCTTTTGTGTATGGTGGTGTGCAAGCCGATACCCCGTATTTTGATCCGGTTTACACTCAGCATTATCTGCCTAGCCTGAAGCAAATAGGCCATGCTCACGCCAGCACCTTAATTTCTACACCGTGGCGCTCCGGCAAAAAACATAATCGTCACTACGTCAATTGCTACCCGGACGGCAATGCACGCTGGCACATGTTGAAAGACTTTGCACGGCTAGTCAGCGGGCGGCGCAATGTCACCTGGTCGCGTGATATTTACACCGCATTCCGTCTGGCGATATAAAAATTCATCTCTGCGGCATGCAATTCAACATTGCTGAACTTTTTTGCACCTCTTTGGGACAGAATAGTCACGAAATAGCTATCTTTTCGGCAGCAGGATTAATATGATTAGCAATTGCTAATTGATTACCCGGACCTGACTAAAGCCCAACATGCCAAACGATTCCTCACCTGCAGCACCTGACGATCAAAAATACGCTCTGCAATTGACCGGCCTTAGCAAAAGCTTTGGCCGCCCCGCCGTCGATCAAATCGATCTTAAAGTTAGGCGCGGCGAGTTTTACGCGCTGTTAGGGCCAAACGGTGCCGGTAAATCCACCACACTAAAAATGGTCGCAGGTTTATTACTGCCCGATGCGGGTAGCATACATATTTTAGGCATCGATTTGCAGCAAGATCCAGCCGCCGCCAAACAAAAGCTAGCTTACTTGCCTGATGATCCTATGCTGTATAACAAATTGAAGCCGCTGGAGTATTTAGAGTTCGTTGCGGGTTTATGGGGTATGCCCGCCGTGCAGGCGCAAGACAAAGCAGCAGAACTATTGGACTGGCTGGACTTGAGCAAACATCGTGAAGAACTCATCGAAGGTTTTTCTCGCGGTATGAAGCAAAAACTTGCCTTGGCAGGTGCTTTAATCCACGAACCAGAATTGATTATTCTGGACGAGCCACTCACGGGTCTCGATGTGGCAGCAGCGAGTCAAGTCAAAGACCTCTTACTACAACATGTCGCGCGCGGTGGCACGGTGATTCTGACTACGCATATTCTAGAAGTCGCCGAACGTCTGGCTGAACGCATCGGCATTATTCAACACGGCAAACTGATCGTTGAAGGCACTTTGGAACAATTGCGTGAACAAAGTCTGCAAGGTGCGAAGAGCTTGGAGGATCTGTTTTTGGAATTGACAGAGACCGCAACATGAGCCACACCAGCCTGAGTTCAGAACTACCGACACCGCCGACAAAAAAACCAAGTAACTTGCTAACACGGACACTGGCACTGCGACCTGCCAGTTTGAGTTGGTTGCTATGGCATGAAATCCGGCTGTTCTTTTATGAAATGAGCGGGCAAAAATCCAATGCTAAGCAAAAGCGCGGCATGCCTATGAGTATGAAGATCATTATGGCGTTCGTCCTGATTTTCATGCACTTTCTGGCCTGGGTCATACTACGCAAATTACCTACCCTTGCCGAGCAACCCGCACCTGCCATCTTGATAGTGACAGGTCTGGCTATGTTTGCCGTGTTTAGTCTTATGCTGTCGCTAGCGCTCAACCGCAGCGTGAATGCCTTGTTTCAGCGTGGCGATCTCGATTTATTACTATCATCACCGATCTCATCGAAAGTGATTTTTCGGGTGAAATTGGCGGCCGTCGTATTTGGCGTGAGCGCCACGGCTTTATTTTTTTTAGCACCATTCGCTCATGTTGGCTTGGTGTTGGGACAGGCACGATGGCTGGGCATCTATCCCACCATATTAAGCATGGCAGTTATTGCCGCCTCAATCGCTATGTTGATGACTTTGGGTTTAGTCAAAATTTTAGGTATACGGCGCACCTTAGTCGTGGCTCAGCTATTAGGAGCACTAACTGGCGCGACGATGTTTTTGCTATCGCAATTATTCGGCAATAGCGGTAAGAGTTTTCAACAAAAGATACTCGCCAACGTTCGCCCCTTATTTGAAGATGGTGCTGCGTTAGGCGGCGATAGTGTCTTGTGGCTCCCCGCCAAGGCCTTGTTTGGGGCACCGATCGAACTAACCCTATTTACCGCGCTGGCATTCGCAGCTTTTTATGCAACCAGCAAATTCACCCATCAATTTTTTGTGCGTGGCGTACAGCAAAGCAGCGGCATGGCGAAATCACAAGCCTTGGCAAGTAGCCAGATGGCAAACACCAGTGTCACGAACAAGACAGCTAAAGCAAAAAACCACCTATTTGCACAAGGCTTAGCGCGCAATGTTTTGTTAAAAGAATGGCGTTTAATCCGGCGTGATCCCCAGTTGATCTCACATGTCTTACTCCAATTGCTCTACCTGTGTCCTGCCATGTTTTTAATTTTTAATGGTAAAGCAATGTTGCCTGGCATGGCAGCGGGCATGATCATCTTAAGTTCTTCTTTGGCAGGCTCGCTGATCTGGATCATCGTCATGGCGGAAGACGCCGCAGATCTACTACACAGCGCACCCGTCAAACAAAAACAAATTCAAAGCATCAAGCTGATCGCCGCGATCTTGCCGGTATTGCTTTTGATTTTACCGGTATTACTGTGGGTGATGCTCAGCGCACCCGGCTTGGCATTGCTCACTTTATTTAGCGCCGTCGCGTCCATGCTTTGTGTCAGCCTAATTAATTTGTGGCTCAATAAACCCCAGCCACGCGCACAGTTCAATCGACGTGCTAACGGCAATTTTGCGGCAGGCTTATTAGAACAAGTTAACCATTTTTCCTGGGCTGGCTTTGTCTATGTCACATCAGTCTTTGGCTGGTGGGGCGTGATTCCATTTACGATAGCGATCAGTAGTCTATTACTG
This sequence comes from uncultured Undibacterium sp., assembly GCA_963511665.1. Lineage (GTDB taxonomy): Bacteria > Pseudomonadota > Gammaproteobacteria > Burkholderiales > Burkholderiaceae_D > Undibacterium. The sequence goes on along the minus strand of CAUPKC010000007.1, from coordinate 78,793 downwards.
GCTTGGTGTTTCCGAGATCATAGTAAGTATTAATTTTGTTAGATGAAGTAAGCTGCACACGGCGTAAAACAAGCGCATTTGCCGCAGAGGCGCAGAGGGCGCTGAGAAAGGCAAAAAACCTAGTTTTTCTCTGCGCCTCTGCGGCAAGGTTTTATAAGGATTCTCACATTCATTCAACGATTTCATTTGTGATTTTCGTCGCTATTATTGACTGCGCTCCAGCGCGAAACCTTCGTCAAGCCAACCTGTGATCCCACCTATCATGATCTTCACCGGACGACCCATTTGCGCGAGCACGATCGCCGCCTTGGTCGCACCATTGCAATGCGGGCCAGCGCAATAAGTCACGAATAGAGTGTCTGCCGGATACGCTGCCAATTTAGAAGCAATGATTTTTCCACGCAGTAAATTGATCGCACCCGGTACATGTCCCTCTGCATACTGATCAGGCGAACGTACATCCAGCAATACAAAACCCGGATCGCCAATCTCAAAAGCATTATGCACGTCCCAGCAATCGGTTTCAAATCGCAAACTTGACGCGAAATGTTCAATCGCGCTTGCACTATCTGCGGCAGCTACTTGGAGTACGGAATTGGGGTTCATAAGTTTCCTTGTTTGTGATTGTTGGTGATTGTGAGTAACAAAGTTAGTTCCAAAAACAAGGTCATTGTGCGCTTAGATGAAAAAGCGGTATAGTGGCAGGAATGACATATTACGGTCGCTTTACGCCAACAGGCAGGAAATCGTTTTATGATCAATCACAAGTAGATAGGATTACACATGCCCTCACCTCTCGTGGTCGCTCTCGCTTATGACCGCCTATGCACGTTTGAATTTGCCTGTGCTGTTGAACTATTTTCTCTAGAGCGTCCAGAGTTAGATGTGGATTGGTATCGCTTCGCCGTGTGTGCTGCTGAACCGGGGAAATTGCGAGCAGCGGGTGGAATCACAATAGAGGCACCCTACACCTTACGTCTGCTCGACAAAGCGGATGTCATCATCATCCCTGGCTGGCGTGACGTCGATGAACTACCGTCACCGCAACTCATTAGAAAAATACAAAAGGCCTACACGCGTGGAGTAAGATTCTGCACGATTTGTTCTGGTGTCTTTGTACTGGCTGCGGCAGGTATATTGGACGGCAAATCCGTCACCACGCATTGGCGCTATGCTGACAAACTCGCAAAACGTTATCCTTCAATACAGGTTAAGGCCGATGCCTTGTACGTCGATGCAGGCCAAATCATTACGTCAGCAGGATCCGCTGCCGGTCTCGATATGTTGTTGTACCTAGTGAGAAAAGATTACGGCGTAAAAGTAGCCAACCAGGTTGCACAACGTCTGGTGATACCGCCACACCGTGAAGGTGGGCAGGCGCAGTATATTCCACGCCCAATTGCCCAAGATGAACGTGGTCGTTTATCGCAATTGTTGGATTGGATACGCGAGCATCCCGCACTAGAACATAAACTGGCTGACTTAGCACAACGCGCTGCCATGAGCGAACGCACTCTGCAAAGGCAATTTTTAGCACTGACTGGCTACTCACCCTACGAGTGGATCATCCGCGAACGCGTGGCAATTGCGAAAGAATTATTGGAATCATCAGATGCCAGCGTGAGCCACATTTTGGAATTGACTGGGTTTGGTTCAGAAGAAACATTTCGACGGCAATTTAAACGTGTCGCAGCAACCAGCCCAATTGCCTACAGAAAGCAATTTTTCGGGAATTAAAATCTGTAATTTCAGTCATAATAGATCGATCTCATCATTCTTCAAAATCTTCACACTAAGGACTAGTTCATGTACACACTCTATATTGCAAATAAAGTTTATTCGTCCTGGTCATTGCGGCCCTGGATACTCATGCGCGAAATGGAGTTATTGTTTGAAGAGAAACTGGTTACCTTTGGTACAGGCAGCAATTGGGAAAATTTCCGAAAATTTTCTCCCGCGGGCAAAGTCCCTTGTTTGCATGATGGCGAATCTATCGTGTGGGATTCATTAGCCATCATTGAATATCTGGCCGACCGCCATCGTGGCGTCTGGCCTGAAGATGCGAAAGCCAAAATCTGGGCCCGCTGTGCCGCCGCCGAAATGCATTCTGGCTTTAATAACTTACGCAGCACTTGTCCTATGCACGTCGGCCTGCGCATACGCATGAAAGAAATCACCCCAGCGCTGCAGACTGAGCTCGATCGTCTAAATGAACTCTGGAGTGAAGGTCTCAATAGCTTCGGTGGCCCTTATCTGGCGGGTGAAAAATTCACCGCACTGGATGCGTTCTTCGCCCCTGTGGTTTTTCGCATCCAAACCTATGGCTTACCGATGAATACCCAAGCCAGCGCCTATGTCAAACGTATGCTGGCCTTACCGACAATGCAGCAATGGCAAACCGAAGCTTTACGGGAAAAATGGCGTGAACCCGGCCATGAAAAAGATGCGATGGCAGCAGGTGAAGTTATTGACGACAAGCGTATGAATCTTAAATAAAAAAGCGTCTCAATTTCGTAGGGCGGGTGAAACCCCCACTGTAAATTAAGCCAACGATTTATCGTTCAACTATTTTATCTCGCTTCAAATCACCGTTGCGGTATCTTGAAGATTCTGGCGGCGCGGGTTTCACCCGTCCTACGATTCTGCATCACTTGCTTAGTTTGTACGGTAAAAAATTGGTCAGTAGAAAAACGCCTCAGCTTGAACTGAGGCGCTTTTTTTATTTTGATCTACATTAAGACGTCTTTTCTGCGACCTTAGGTTTGCTTTTTTCATGGATGATTTTCATCGCCCCTTTTTCGCAGCTACCTAATACCCGACCGGCTATTTTTGTGTCTTTGGTGACGACCACCATGTTGTATTCTTTCACACCCTTGCCCGCTACCTTTTTTTCTATCTTGGCTTTTAGGTCTTCACAAGACAAAACACCGGCAGATGCAGTACAAGCCATAAACATCAGACCAGTCATCAAAACAATTTTTTTCATTATGCATGCTCCCGTTTTACGTTCAAAATCTGGTGAATCAGTAACGTCCTCACTCACTTAACCAGACACTGTGTTAAAACCTTAGCACCGGGAAACAATTCCGAGAAGTAATATCCCCAAAAAAAGAGATTTTTGTTGTAAATCTGTCTGTTTCCTCAACTGATTGATTTTTACAGACGAAGATACTCGGTCTATCGCTCAATTTAAGAACTAAACAAAGGGTGCATGCATATTGCGCTTCTACACCAATCCCAGATCACGCGTCTGCACGCCGGCAAATACCTGATCCATTTGCCTTGGATTTAAACCGTAAATCCCGGCAAAGAGACCACCGAGTACTGCGCGGTATTCGTTTAATACGGGGTAATCGCGGTTTTGAAACAAGGTGGCGGCTTCTAGCGCTTGTTGTTCGCCGAGTATGCGTCCACCTTTAATGCCGCCGCCCAGCACCCAATACACGCTGCCGTGGCCGTGGTCGGTGCCTTGTTTACCATTTTCGCGGAAGGTGCGACCAAATTCACTGATCACGACCACCGTGGTGTTTTTCCACATGCTGCCCATTTCTGTTTTATACGCAGCTAGGCCTCGTCCTAATTCTTCCAACTTATTGGCCAACACGCCACTGGCTCCGCCTTGATTGACATGCGTATCCCAACCGCCAACATCAATAAAGCCCAACGCATATTTATCGCGCATCATCTTGGCAATGCGTTTGGCTTCCAGTTCAAAACCTTTGGATGAAATCGCGTCACGACTTCCGTCGTTATTCATCATTTTTTGCATGGATTGTTCTTCGGCCTTCATGTTTTGCACGACTTCACCGCGCACTTCGAAGCCATCACTTACTTGCTTGCTCAAATTCGTGTTGCCATACATTTGCGCGATGATTTTGCTTTGTCGGTCATCCAGGCTATTTTTTCCCGCTTTCAATAAAGCCGCATTTGAGACCTTGGTATCGCCGCGCAGAATAATCGGGAGTTGCTCGGTGAACGACATGGCGCTACCAGCATTCAATTGCATCGCTAAACGATTCAAGAAGCCCGACTGAAAATTACGACTAGCACCCAAGGCTTGTCCCATTTCTATGCTGTCTTGGGTTTCGAAATGACTACGCGATAGATCGTCAATCCCCGCAAAAGGAATAAAACTGGCTTCACCCGTTTTAAACATGGGATAAATCGTATCGCGTAAAGCGGGGTGCAAACCCCAATCTGCGGTGAGTTCCAAGGCAGCATTTGGCTTGGTACCCGGTTTTGCAATCGCGATATTGGGGCGCGAGTCATAATAGAACTGGCTTGACGTCGGAATCAGTAAATTGGTCGCGTCATAAGCACCGCGCAAAAACACCATTAGCAAACGGTTTTGGGTCGCTGGCGCTGCCATTAACTGCGTACTAAAAGGCAATCCAACAGAAGTCGCCGTTAAAGCGGCAAAAGATTTCAATAGGTCACGACGGTTCATGCTGTCTTCCTTTCAGTTCGTTTCATTTCCGCGTTCGATGTCCAGTTATCGTTCGGCGTTTGCATTATCGACGCATCATTTCCGGCGTTGCCAGGAAAAATGCATTCCATTCTTGCGGCGATGCCGATTGCGTCAAGGCTTCTTGCGAACCAGCACTAAAGCGCTTACTTAAACTCTTAACATAGGTATTTTGCGCTAGCGCTGGACGCGCTAATTCACGTGCTTGCGCATTTAATGCTTCATTTTTTCCGTCGTCGTCTTCTGGTTTAAACAAATTCGGTGTTCCACGCGCTATCGCCCGGGCAATGTCGAAACGCGCTGTCATTTGTGCTGCACTAGACCAAGCCATCTCATGCAAGGGATAACCATCTGGAGTCTGATGGCCATTGGGTTGTTGGCCTAGCGTATTGATCCAATTGAGGATGGGGCCGGTATTGACGATATTGCTACCGTCATAAGCCAGGCGTACCGAAGCAATCACATAGTGAACTGGGTCTTTAAATTTTTTGCCTAAAGACGCGCTGAACTCGGGGGCATAAAACATGGTTTGCAGTACTGAAGGAATGTCACCGTCACTGCGCAAGAAAGTCGCGGCCATGCGATCAACCAGTGCCTGTGATGGATCATCCGAAACAAAGTACATCGCTAACTTGCGGCTGATGAATTTTGCCGTCGCAGGCTGCCGGCTGAGCAAATCTATCACTTGTTCAACCTCAGCAATACCGCGTCCTTTGATCGTCACACCCAGAATAGTTTTATCACCAAAATCATGACGGCGCGGATTAAATTCCATCATGCCAAGTCGCACAAAATTCGCTTGTTGCTCGGCTTTAGCTGGGGTCTGCATGGGACGCAAATTGATCCCTACACCAGTCAAAACTCGCGCTAACTCCTGTACATCGGTTTGGGTATAACCGCTACCGACACCCATCGTATGCAGCTCCATCAATTCACGCGCATAGTTCTCATTGATCTTATTCGCGGCATTATGTTCGTTATCTAAATAACGCAACATCGCAGGATGGAATACAGTAGCGCGCAACAAGGTGCGGAAGTTACCTAGAGCCTGAGGACGAATCGCACTTTCTTCAAAGTCACCCAACATCGCCCGTAAATTGTCTTTACGATTGGAGATGTTGAAATGATTCATCCAGAACCAATCCATTTGCTCTAATAATTGATTGGAGGAATAAGTCGCGCGCAACACCGAGCGGGATGCCGCTTCACGTGCCACGCGAGTCAATTCTTGTTGGTAGGCTTTGCGCAAAGTGTCATCAGTACCTTTCATCTCAGCGGCTGCGCGTCTTTGCTGATCTAATTCTTGCATCAGCGTGCCAAAAGGTTTTTGCGAAATGCTCATCGCGTCGATTTGTTTTTGCACAGCGTCTGGCAATTGTGCATTCTTTGCGAGTAATTGTTGATACAAATACTTGTCCATACCAAGGCTTTGCATGGCCGCCATGCTGCTAGCATTTTCGCCCCAGGTCAGGCGATTTAAAAAGAGACCAGGATCAATCTGCGCTTGCTGTAACTGGTTCCCCAGCTGCACGCTGCGTCCCGGTACCGATGCAGTTTGCAGCGTATCACTCCTATTCGAGTTGGCACAACCAACCATGCTGGTTAGCAAAACAAGGCTCAATACAGGCAGAAACAAAGACGTGGACTTAGTCATGATGCTATCTCTATAAAAAAGACACAAATATCGAAAGGAAGCCACAGCTTAAGACTTCAGCTGTGAAAATGCACTCAGGATTTGGTAACTTCCACGTCAGTCTGGTAAGAAGTTGTAACAGCAAATAGCAGACTCCTGCGTCGCTACTATTTTTAATGCGGCGGAATCAAGAAATTAGGCACCAATAAAGCGTAATAGTTCAAATCGACAAAATGGTCGTCTCGCCACGCCACTTGTTGACGCCTGCCCTCCCAGCGAAAATCTAATTTTTGCAAAAGCCGGACACTGGCTAGATTGCCGTGTTCAACTTCGGCTTCGATGCGATGCAATTGTTTTTCATGAAACCCGTAAGTCAGTACACGCTGCAGGCATTCCTGCATAATCCCCGTACCCCAATATTCGGGTAATAACCAATAGCCGATGTCGGCATTGCGGTTATAGTCATCGATATCATAAATACCACAGGCACCGATCAGGCGTTGCCCGCCTTGAGTTGCTAAGCAAATTGCCCACCAAATACCGCTGTTATTGAGCTCCAGCGCTCGATACCAATCCAACTGCTCCTGAGTCGCTTCTTCGCTCGCGTAAGAAATGCCGTAATGCGCGACCACTTCCGGGTGCGATAAACCCGCAAACAAAGCGGATCTATCTGCCTGTTGTATCTGGCGCAATACGCAACGCTCTGTCGTTAGTTGTGGAAATTGTGGAAAATCAGATTCGAGATTTGACATAGACTGGAGAAAAAAATGCAGCGCAAAAGAAACACGAGCCAACACATGAGCCAAATGCAGGCGTTTGTCATAAAACGGTCAATTAACGTCAGTAAGATGCTTAATACTTTATTCACATAGTAGCGCAGCTTGCGCCTGACTCTGTGCTCATTTTGACTCATTCGCATGCCAAATCATATGTCAACACGCCCAAGGCTCAAACATGTATCCAAATAGCAATCGACTGATTATTTTTGATGCGGATGGTACGATCATCGATGCATTTAGCGCGATTGAAGAAACGTTCGCGCGCCATAGCATGGCGATCGGCGACCTAGAGAGTTTCCAAAAACGTCACAAATTCTTTAAATACTTGGGCGGATTGAAGGAATTTCCACTCAATCTCAAAAAACAATTGGGCAAAAAGAGTCGCCAGCAAGTAATCGCTACGTTAACGGAAATTTATCGCGAAGAAGCACAGTTCTATGAAGGATTTGCACCGCTGATCAAACAATTAATTGCAGATAAAAACATCAAAGTCGGCTTAGTCACGCGCAATATCAGCAACGAACCTCAAATCACGATGGCCAAATTGTTTGCCCGTCATGACATCGACATAGGTGATTTGGACTATTTCGCCCACGTACCTATTCGTGCCAGCAAGGCGGATTTTTTCAAAGCAGCCAGCGCTCAATTCGCCATCAATCCAGCGCTATCTTTTGCCTGTGGCGATGAGCACAAGGATTATGCCTCCGCACTGGCGGCGGGTATGCACCCCTTCATCGCGTCTTACGGCTTTGAAGACTATCAGAGATTGACTAAGAAGTTTGAGATTCCGCTAGCCTTGATTTCGCAAACACCATTAGATTTATGCGCTCGAGTTAGGCATGCCTTGGATTTGCCGCAAAAATAATTGAGTGGTATGACATTGGGTAGAGTGCGCCACGCGCACCATCAAGGTATTCACAAGTACAAGAACCAAAGGCTAAGGCAGCGTGCTGAATAGCGACGATAGGCTTAAAAAGGCCAAGGTGTAATTTTTTGTGCCTCGCTCCGTAATAGCGCATAATTACGCCTACATTTCGTTATATTTTCTTTTAATTCTATGTCACTACCACAAGCCTTTAAACCATTGACACAATGGCTCAGTAACAGCGATCAGGGACAAAACTTCATTTACCCCTCAGCTGGACGCCGTGTTCTTTGTATGGTGCTCTACTCGCTTGGTTTATTTGTGATTATCGCCATCAGTTCCAGCATTGTAGTCAGTATTGATTGTCTGTATTCGCGCAAATGCAGCAATCTGGACCGGACTCTCGATACTATATTAAGTGGGATATGGTTCGCAGGCACTGCTTTCCTTGCCGTTAAAGCCTGGCGCGGTGAGCTTCATGGTTGCCGTAAAAAACCTGTGTAAAGGCACAGCATTCGCGTCCTGAATGCCTTCCATTTTGTCCCGCAATTTCAAAACTAACAAAATTGCCACAATCAGCGTAGCTTCTTTTTCTGGCGTAAGATAAACGCTTTAGTTTAATGTTATGCAAGACTTGAGATGTTCAGTGCTAGCAGCCTCTGAACAGCTAGCTCATTCTAGTCTCTGCCAATCTTATCAACTCAAACTCAGGATACGCTATGAAACTTTACTACTCTGCTGGCGCATGTTCTTTAACACCTCATATTGTTTTGGAAGAATTGGGTGTCAGCTACCAGGCGATTTCCGCACCGACCAAAACGCACAAACTACCCGATGGCAGCGATTACTATTTGGTCAATCCACTCGGCTATGTTCCCCTGCTAGTACTAGAAGACGGTCGTCAACTACGCGAAGGCCCAGCGATTACCCAGTATCTCGCCGATCTCGCGCCTGAGAAAAATCTGGCACCCGCCAATGGGAGCTTTGAGCGCTACCAATTACAAGAATCCTTAAATTTCATTGCAACTGAACTACATAAAAATTTCTCACCCCTGTTCAATCCCGCCACACCAGCTGACTACAAGCCGAGTGTCATTACTAAATTGGATCAACGCCTGGCGTTTATCGATGGCGAATTGGCGGGTAAGACTTATTTGATGGGCGAGCACTTTACTATCGCTGATGCCTATTTATTCAATGTCACCAACTGGGCCAGTTTGGTCCGAGTCGATATCTCTGCTTATAGCAATTTGTTGGCATTCCGCGCACGCGTCGCCGCTCGTCCTGCGGTCATCGCTGCGATGAAGGCTGAAGGCTTGATCAAGTAATTGCGCCAAAAAAGCGCTTTAAAAAACTGTGCCACTTCCTACCAACTCATTTTCCTTGCTGAGAAAACCACTTAGACGGCAAGGAAAATTTTCACTGAGGACTCCAAAATGAGTATTGCAAACTGGTGTGTACTAGCGGCCTGCTTTCTTCCTGTTGTCACTGTCGGTCTGGCCAAAGGCAGTCTGGGAAAAGTATCGCGCAAGAATGGCGGCTATGACAATCACCACCCACGAGCTTGGGAATCCAAACTAACAGGCTGGCAACAACGCGCGATCGCCGCACAAAAAAATGGTTTTGAGGCATTACCCTTATTTATTGCGGGTGTCGTTCTGACACAGCAAGCAAATGTCGAGCAAGGCCGGATTGACGGACTAGCTATCGCCTTCATTGTCTTGCGTTGCTTATATGTGGCTGCTTACTTGATGGATAAACCGACTTTGCGTTCTTTGATCTGGTTTGGCGGGGTTGGTGTCAGCGTCGCGCTCTTTACATCCATCTAAATAGATTTCCCTAATGACAAATGAAAAGCAACAATGACTAAAGAAAAAAAACAGCAACTAGCCTTCGGTTTACTAATGTCGATGCAAATGGCTTTGGTCATGTCCGGTATTTTGACCGCAGTCAATACAGGCATCGCGAATGGCTATTTGGCACGTTGGATGCACGCATTTTTGATCGCTTGGGCATGCGCGTTTCCCTTGGTGCTATTGTTCGCACCATTGACCCGCAAGCTGGTCAGCAAATTGGTAAAGTAAATCAAAATGAGCGAGCAAGAACAACTAGAAGTTTTGCTCACGCAATTGATCAGCATGCTGCCCAGTCCGGCCTTTATCGCCATTTCGATACTCTTCGGCATTGTAGGCATGGTGTGCGTATACCTTTCAAGTAAACACAAGCAACGCAAACTCAAGTGGGCGGGTTTTGCACTCATGTTCTATCCCTATTTGATCGGCAATGACACGCGACTGTTGCTTGCTTTTGGATTGCTATTATGTGGGCTCGCGTATTTTTGGCGGAAAGCCTAAGTTTTTCTGAGCACGACAATGAGGCTAGAAACAGACTGCTCTTGCTCACGTCGTCCATGATGCACATTGAGCGTCAGTAATTCAAATCCCACTCGTTTTGCCAAACCACGCAGATAATTTTTTGAATGTGCATACCTTTGCGAGCGCTGCAATTGCCACTCTACTTCTTGTGACGCTTCGACCGAAAACGCAAAGATACCCGCATTATCCAATTTAGCATGAGCGGCTTCAAACACGGTTTGCAAATCACCAAAGTAGACCAACACATCGGCAGCTATCATCAAGTTATATGACGGTACCGATTGCTTCAAAAATTCTACAATCTCCTGACTATACAAATGGTCATACAAACCACGTTGTCGTGCTTTCTCTAGCATCTTGACCGACAAATCAACACCATCTACAGCGACGGACATAGTCTTTAAGAAAGCAGCGCATAAACCCGTACCGCAACCCAAATCCAAAGCACGATCAAACCGCAATTCTGATTGAGGCGCTAAGTTCTGCAACGCGTGGTGCAGCAATTGAGGCACCTGATAATCTAACTGTTGCTGCAAATGCTGATCAAATCGCTCGGCATATTGATCGAATAAGTCCGCGACATAAGCTGCAGGTGCCATCGAGGGCGTCGCGCCCACACCCAGGCTCGCAAGGTAATAGTGTAATTGCTGTGCATCGCCACCTTGTTCAAGCGCAATCTGATACGCCTGCACCGCCTCTGGGAACCGTTGCAATTGGCGCAGAGCATGCCCTCGTTGTAGATAGGCTAAAGGCGACTTCGGTTGAATCTCAATGACCTGCTGCAAATCATCTAGCGCTTCGTCATAACTTTCTATTTTGATCAACACAATGGCGCGATTGTAAAAAGCCGGGCTATATCCGGGCATGATACTTACAGCATTATGATAGCTAGCCAGCGCTGGCTCGTAGTGCTGCAATTGCTGATGGCTAAAGCCTAAAGCAAACCAAGCTTCTCCATAATTAGCACGTAGTCCTATCGCATCCTCAAAATCCAAAATAGCCTGCGTATGCTCACCCACTTCTTGCAAACAGATACCCCGATTGACATAGGCTTCGGGATAATTAGTTTGTAAGCGCATAGCTTTTTCAAAGCTGTTTAAAGCCTCTTGATAACGCTGTAAGCTACGCAAAGTATTACCAAGATTGTTCCACGCCATCGCATAATCAGGCTGCAACCGCAGCGCGTCCTCATAGCACGCCAAGGCCATTATCGCTTCACCCTTCTCTTGCAAAGTGGCACCCAGATTGCAATGTAACTTAGCTTGTAGCGGATCAACTTGCATCGCCTTACCAAAGAAATTCAAGGCTGATTCCAGATCACCTCGCTGTTTTGCGATCACACCAATTAAATGCAAGGCATCAAATTGGCGCGGGTCGATCTGCAACACGCGCACATAAGTATCTTCCGCTTGTTGCAGGCGGCCTTGCTGATGATGTGCTATGGCTTGTTGAAGTAGGGTTTGAATGTTGTCTGACATAATTGAAAGCGCAAAAAATGATGCGTCATTTAAACACATGCCAGTAGCTAAACCAAGCAGGATCAAACTACAGTAGAATTTCTCCTTAATCTTCTTGCCTAGCAAATTCCAGCACACTATGAAAACCCGTATCCTCTTCGTCTGCATGGGCAATATCTGCCGCTCACCCACCGCCGAAGGCGTGTTCCGCGCTCAAGCAGAACTCGCCGGTATGTCCGCTAGTGTAGACATTGATTCGGCTGGCACGCATGCCTACCATGTGGGAGAACCGCCAGATGGACGCTCGCAAGACTACGCGCGCAAACGTGGCTATGATTTATCGCCACAGCGTGCGCGGCAAGTGACGGCGCAAGATTTCAATGATTTTGATTTTATCGTCGCAATGGACAAAGACAATCTGCGCATACTCAAAGATCGCTGTCCGGCACAGCATCAACATAAACTGTCATTGATGATGTCCTACGCCACTCACAGTCCATCAGACGTAGTACCAGATCCTTACTATGGCGGTGCCAGCGGTTTTGATACTGTCTTGGATTATATTGAGGATGCCTCGCAGGGCTTATTAGAAGTGGTACTAAAACCATAGCTCGCTGCGCAAAAAAGGTGAGGATTGCCTATACTTTTTTAGCGGCACCATCGGATTGTACATATTTTGAAAGGCCGGAGGGGGATGAAGGTCGTTCAGATCTAACCTAAGTCAATACGCGGCATCCAGGATTAACGCGTTTGAAGGTGAGACTGAAAAACCAGTTCAAAGTACACAGTCACAAAACTCAAGCCAGCGCCCGACCATCCACAAACACTTTCAATTCACCCGCCTGTAAAGCCGTCCATTGTTCGTTCGTAGTTAGCGGTTCGGTGACGATCACGGCGACTCTGTCTTGGGGTGTTGTGACAGCAGAGAAATCGACCGACATGTCTTCATCCGATAGAGCGGCGGTATTGAATGGGTGTTGTCGTTCTATGTAATGCAGTTTGGTTGAGCAGTGCGCGAACAAGGCGCTGCCGTTGGATAGCAGCATATTGAAGGTGCCGTGACTGGCGATTTCGGCGCAAATTTTTGCTAAGAATTGTTGGAGTGCTGCATTGTCTGGCAGCGTGCGTCCGAATTGTTGACGCAGGCTTTGCATCAGATAGCAAAACGCCAGCTCGCTGTCGGTGCTGCCTATGGGCAAATAGCTGCCATCGAGTTCGGGTGCAAAATTTTTCAAGTCGCCATTGTGAGCAAAGACCCAGTTGTAGCCCCAGGCTTCGCGTATGAAGGGGTGGCAATTTTCTTGCGCGATCACACCTTGTGTGGCTTTGCGTATGTGGGCAATGACGTTGGTTGATTTGACTGGATAGCGCTTAATTAAATCCGCCAACGGTGAATCCATCGCCGCCTGATGATCGACAAAATGTCGTACGCCTTTGCCTTCAAAAAACGCGATACCCCAGCCATCTTTATGCTCGTCGGTGCGCCCACCACGCGTGGCAAAGCCAGTGAAACTGAAAACGATGTCAGTTGGGGTATTGCAATTCATTCCTAGTAGTTGGCACATGGCTGGCGTGTATTTCTTAGAGCAAGATTAAGATGGTTTATCTGAAACTAGATCCAAGATCAGGTCAGATAAGTGCTTACCTTAACATTGAAAAATCGAAACTTTAAATACTCTGTCGCGATTTGCTTATGCGTTTTTCATGTAAGTCGGCGTTTAGAATGCAAAAAGCCAGCATATTGAATGCTGGCTTGTCTTTAAGCTTTGAATGTTCCCTCTCCCGGAGGCGGGAAAGGTTGAGGGCTGTTAAGAAATGTAGGGCGGGTGCAACCCGCGCCGCCAACTCTTCGTACACCTACGCTGCGCGGGTTGCACCCACCCTACGAGATGACAAAAGCAGCTCTGTTTGCCCCCAACAATTAACGTGCTGCTGGTTCCGGTGGCATAGGCTTACGTGGAATTAACTCATCACGGTTCGCTGTATGCGCCACAAAGTTAGCCATCACCATCGCTGCTTGCATCATGTCGCCTTTTTGGATCTTGTCAAACAAATCCATATTGCTGTGATGGGTGCGTGTGAAATAGTCCATCGGTTCTTGGATAAATTGGAAGCCTGGCACGCCGACCGTGTCAAAACTCACGTGGTCAGTACTACCCGTTTTACGCAAGGTTGCAGTTTTTGCGCCAAGATCGTGGAATGGTGCCAACCATGTATCGAAAATCACTTTCGCCGCTGCATTGTTTTCTGCGTAAATACCGCGAATTTTGCCGCCGCCATTATCGAGGTTGTAGTAAGCAGAAATCTTGCCATGCAATGGCTTCAACATTAATGGACCCGTTGGACGACGCATGAAGCTAGGCAGATCTTTTTCTTTTGGATCGGTTGATTCAGGGCGTGCTGCTACATTTTTGTTAATGAAATCACGTGAGCCTAATAAACCTTGCTCTTCACCGCCCCACAAGGCGATACGAATCGTGCGACGTGGTTTGAAGTTAATCGCTTTTAACAAACGCACTGCTTCCATCGCAACCGCGACACCCGCCGCATTGTCCGTTGCGCCAGTACCTGCATGCCATGAATCTAAGTGACCACCGAGCATGACGATTTCATCTTTCTTGTCGCTACCTGTAATTTCAGCAAACACATTGATGGAGTTCGCTGGGTCTTCATCACCAAAATTAACGGCAACTTCCACTTCGGCTTCCACATCTTTTTTCTTTTCGATCAAACGGAATACACGGTTGTATTGCTCGGTCGACATCACCAATGCGGATGGGCCAGTTGGCTCGCCTTGTTTGTAAGAACCACCGCCAGCCACGAAAATCGTACCGTCATCACCGCGTGAAACATTCACAGTGGCGATCACACCTTCTTCAGTCAGGTAAGGGTTAATTTTTTTAGCAAAAGCCATACGCTTTGCAACTTCTGCCATATCCGTAGGCGGGCGAGCTGGTGCGCCTCCTAATTCCATATGTTCCAAATCGTGCAACTCTTGATCGGTGTAACGCTTAGCATCAGCTGTCGTATGTAATTTGGTTGGCGTCATGGCGTCGCGCAAGACGATCGTGCCTTTCAACTTGCCTTTCCATTTCGCCAAATCGTCATCATTTTCCAATTTGGCATAAACCACTTTACCGCGCTTCACGCCGTCAGTACCTGGTGTCCACGCTTTTGGGATCGCGACCAATTCCAGATTGGTTGGTACGACCATGCGCATGGCTGCTTTTTCTAACACCCAGCTACGACCAAATGGAGCAAAGCTGACCACTTGCGCGTTTTGCAAACCCCAGGTCGTTAATTGTGCCTTTGACCAGTCACCAGCTTTTTTCAAACTCGGAGAACCTGTTAAGCGTGGTCCGATTTCATCGGTCAATACACCCAGAGTTTCCATGATTTTGGAACGGTTAGTTCCTTCATCGCGAATTTTATTAACTAAAGCCAGATCGACTTTTTCGTCGGCAGCGATGGCCGGCAGTGTGGCGCTTGCTATTAGCGAGCAGACCAAGAGACTCATCAAACGCATCTTATTATTCCCTATATTGAAGTACGCGAACTGGCGCGTAGTATTTATTTAGTTATGGGTGTTGCTGAGATTATTCAGATGAACCGAAACGAATGCGACTCATTGAACCGAGTTAGATAAAGGATGAGTCGAATTGGTTCCCGAGTTTTTGTATCAAATCACAACCAACTATGCTGCGGTGCGGAAAGGTGACGCGAATTGAGATCGTGAGGCGAACTAATAAAAAAGCCCCAGGCTCGGGGAGACTGGGGCTTGGCGCTCAAATTTAATCGTTAAGATCAATATTTAAAATTGATTCCTAAACGAAGGGCACGTGGTGAACCAGGGGTGATGTTGTTATTACTATGGGCGGATACATAGTATTTTTTGTCAGCGAGATTCTCTACGTTTAACTGCAATTGAATATGCTTATCCCAAGCATAGAAGAGCGCTGCATCGACCCGGGTGAAGCCTGGCAATTCCACCGTATTGTCGGTGGATGGATAAATTGCACCGCGATAAAGCAAACCTGCAGCGACACCCCATTGGCTGTTCAGGTCATAACGATTCCATAAGGAGGCGCTGTGGGTTGGCACCTGCGCCAGTGTTGCGCCCGCTTTCACGGTAGCAGATTGAGCGCGGGTGATCTTTGCGTCTTGGTAGGCATAGCCACCCATGATGCTCCAGTCCGCATTGATTTTGCCACTGACAGCCAGCTCTGCGCCTTTGGTGCGCTGGCCATCGACCAGAATGGTTTTGGTGGAGTCGGTGGGATCTGCAATGGCGACATTGCTACGATCTAATTGATAGACCGCAGCGCTCAAGCTCAAGTCACGCAACACATCCCATTTGGCACCAAGTTCGAAGTTCTTGAATTTTTCCGGATCAAAGGCCTTGTTGCTGGCAGTCAGTGAGGACAATTGATCGCCCGCACGTGGTGCGAATGCCAAGCTATAGCTGGCATACAAGGACATCTCTGTGACTGGTTTGTAGATCAGACCGGCACGTGGTGAGATTGGCGTATCCGTATTGTCAATTTTTTCGCCAGTACGGTTATTGGTAAAGTCGATGCCGAAACTATCGCGACGCAGTCCAAGTATCGCTTGCCATTGTGCTGACAATTCGATTTGGTCTTGCATATAAATGCCGACGGTTTTTGCGACACCATGGTTGTTGGCAGTCGTCGCAGACGGACGGAAGACTACATTATTGGTAAATGGATTGCTGAGTGGCACAGTGATGCTGGTCGCATTGGCGCTAACACTCGGGAAGTAACCCGTGTTACGTAAGTTATCCGTGGTTTGCTGTCCTAATTCCAAACCCGCCAGTATCTTGTGTTTAACGCCACCACTCAAGATGTCAAACGTCAGATCAGTTTGATTGAAAAAATTCTGACGTTGCGTCGTGTCGTTGTAGGCGCTCAAAGCCACGCTGGTGGCTGTGTTGTTAACTGAACCGGAAAAAATGTTTTGGTAAAACTTATCGTAATCAGCATAACGTGTGCGGTTGCGTAAGCTATAGCCGTTGCCCAAATCGTGATCAATCAAGGCAGTGAAAGCATCGACGCGTGATGAGGTTGGACTTAATGCGGCGTTACCAAAAAATACGCTGCTATCCACATTCAATGGCTTGCCTTGGTAGGACGGGATACCACGGTCGGCGGTACGGTCATCTTTGAAATGCTCATAGCCAAGGACGATACTGGTGTTTTGGCCTGCGCGGATCGCGAACGTTGGATTGATACCGCTGCGTTTGATGTTGACGCCATTGCGGTAGCTATCAGAGTTTTCCACCATGCCTGTGACGCGGTACGCCATGTTTTGATCAATCGCTTGACCAAGATCAGCGGTGGCGCGTCGATTACTCCAAGAACCCAAAGTAATCGATGCTTCACGTATCGGTGTCCATTGGGCTTGTTTGGTCACGCGGTTGATGATGCCGCCCGAGCCGCCACGACCAAAGATCATGGCATTCGAACCTTTCAAAGCTTCGACGCTCTCGATATTGTAAAAATCGCGGTAGTACTGCACGTCGTCACGGATGCCATCGACGAAGAAATCACTGGTAGAACTATTTCCACGGAATACGGCCGTATCCCGATTACCTTCACCCTGCGCAGTGACGACGCCGGGTACATAACGAATCGCGTCGGCCATGCTTTGCATCGCCTGATCCTTAATCAATTCTTTAGTAACCACGGTAATTGCCTGCGGCGTATCGCGGAGTAAAGTATCTGTTTTGGTCGAAGTACTGCTGATTTTAGTCGCGTATTTTTGTTCGGTCGCACTGACGATTTGCACTTCTGGAAGCTTGGCTTCTTGGGGCGCGTTGGTGCTGTTCTGAGCGGCGCTAGGTAAGCTGATCAACGCCAATAAGGCTGGCAAAGTGGCTAAAGCAAAACGGTTTGAGGTTGCGCTAATGGGTTGCATAGATTTCTCACAGAATAATAAAAATGGCTGGATTCGCTGTCCTTAGTTAACTGAGCGAAAAAAGAAGCCACAAGGAGAGCGGCTGATTTCAGTCAGCGTCGAAGGCGAATCAATTAGGCGTAATTATAAATGCGAATTATTATCATTTGCAATTATAAATTGCGAATCCGGCTTGTTTTGAATCAAGCGCTAAGGCTATCCGAAAGTGATGTTTCCTTCTATGCAACTATTTTAGTTCGCGTTCAGGCGATGAATATGTTGTTAAAAAAGCACATTTAGTCACAAGTAAAAAAGTATTTTGACATCTTTGTTGCGCTCAAGAATATGATTGCGGATGGTTTTTTTACAAATTTATGATCAGGAGCGATCTTGTTACGTCAAACCCTACTTTCATTAGGTCTGTTACTCGGCCAAGCAGAAGTCAGCCTCGCCGCTGACAAATTGATTCCCATAGAACATTTTGTACGTGAAGATGAATATGCCCAACCAAGATTGTCTCCAGATGGTAAGTACTTGGCACTGACAGTCAGAGTTCCGCAAAATGACCGATTCGTGCCTATGATCGTTGTGTACTCCTTGCCGGATATGAAAGAAAAAGGTGCGGTGCGTATGCCCGTGTATGAAGTGCCGGACAAATATTATTGGGTCTCCAATACTCGCCTGTTGGTAACCAAAGCTAAAGAGGTTGGCTCCAAAGAACAGCCTCAGCTTACCGGTGAGATCCTCGCGATGGACTATAACGGTGAAAATCAGGAATACGTTTATGGTTACAACGAGCGCTTAAAGCGGAATTCCAGCAGATTCGCTGATTCGCGTGGTAGTGGCACGGTGACGGCCATTCCTAAAGCCAGAAATGGCCGCTTCTACATGACCACCAGTCTCTGGGAGGGCGAGCGTACCATGATGTACGACGTTGATTCTAAGAACGCAAACCGCAAATTGATCGCCAGTGTTCCCATTAGTAACGCCAAGTTCATATTGCAAAATGATGGCAAACCACGTTTTGCGACAGGTTCTGATAAGGATGGACTCTATAGTCTATACAGATTTGATGACACGAAAGACGATTGGGTGATGTTAAGTCAGAAAGAGTTTGACGGACATATTGTGCCGATTGGATTTAATGCGGATGATACCGAATTCTATGGCTACTATAGTAAACGAGGTGAGCCAACTTCCTTAGTTCGCGTCAATGCACAAACGGGTGCCCTCACTGTGATCGCGGAAAACAAAATCGCCAACTTGGATATTACTCAAACATCCATCAACTCTGAAATGCCATTTGCCGTAGCGAGTAATTTAGGTATCCCTACCATGAAGTATCTCGATGCTGAACGGCCAGAGACTAAATTACATCAGATGTTAAGTGCGAAATTTCCTGGCAATTTGGTGAATTTTATCAACTACACGGATGATGGTAATACCTTGCTTTTTTCAGTAGCAAGTGATCGCGAGCCAGGTGCCTATTTCATCTTCGATAAATCACGTAACCGTGCCTATCCCTTATTTGCCAGTCGTCAGTTGATCGATCCAGAGCAAATGTCTGAGCGCCGACCTATCCAATTTGCCAGCCGCGACGGTATCCGATTAGATGGGTATCTGACCGTACCAAAAACTCAGAATATAGCAAAAAAAATGCCCATGATAGTGTTGCCACACGGCGGTCCACATGGCCCCTATGACAAATGGTTTTACGATAACGACGCACAATTTTTGGCCAGTCGTGGTTATAGCGTATTGCAAGTGAATTTCCGTGGTTCGGGCGGTAAAGGTAATACTTATCAGGTGTCGGGTTGGCGTAAGTGGGGGGCAGAAATTCAAAATGATTTGATCGATGGCGTACAATGGGCAATCAAAGAAGCGAATGTGGATGCCAAACGTATCTGTACTTATGGTGCCAGTTTTGGTGGCTATTCTGCGTTGATGTTGGCGGCACGTGAGCCTGACATGTTTCAATGTGCAATTGGTTATGTCGGCGTCTATGATTTGAATTTGATGTTCACCTCTGAAGAAGCAAAAAGTCCAAAATTTAAAGCCGTAATGACGCGTTATCTAGGCACAGATAAAGCAGAGCTAGACCGATTCTCGCCAGCGAAACAAGCCGAAAGAATCAAAATACCGGTGATGCTGGCACATGGCATGGACGACAAACGTGCAACCTTTAATCACGCCGAAGCGATGCGCGAGGCATTGATAAAACAAGGACGTCCACCTGAATGGATGGCCGTTCCTGACGAAGGCCATGGCTTCTACAATACCAAGAATGTACAGGAATTCTACACACGTATGGAGCAATTTCTTGCCAAGCATTTAGGGCAATAAACGCCTTATAAATGCTCTAAGAAGCCTGGGGCCTGTTATCGGCTCCAAGCTCTTTTTATATCGTTTTCCGAATAACAGTCATAGTTTGCGTGCCTGTCCAGGCTTGGCCCGGCGCTAAATCGACCGGCTTCAATATCGTCGCCGCTTCTACGCACAACATGCGCTGGTAGCCATTCGGTTCCAGATCGGCTAGTTGCGCGCCCTTCTCTGCGCCGGGATTCCACACCACGGCATCAGCGAAACCAGACTGGCGTATTTGTACCTGTTGATGCGGCTGTGTGATGAGGATATCTGAAGCGACATTGGCATAAATTCTGTCGGTCTCTGCGGTTATTTTTAAAAAATCCTCTTCTTGGTGGCAATCTCTTTGTCCATCGACTGTGTCGCGGTAGTCCAAGCCGCCAAGGCCATAGAGCACCGTTTGGGCGATATCATCAACTTGAAAATAGGTATGCAAAGCCGTGGTGAAACTAAATTCTGTATCACCATTATTCACCACCGAAAAATCGAGTTGCAGCGTCTCTTCCGCGACGGTCACCACTAATTCGGCGCGAAACACATGTGGCCAAATCAGCAAGCGTGCAATATTTTCTTGCAGCTCAAAGACCGCTTGAGCCGCGCCTTGCTCCAACACCCCTGAACGTAGCAAACGCCATTCAGCGTTACGGGCAAATCCATGCTTGGGCAAGCTACCGTGATTAGAAAACTGGGGAAATACAATCGGAACGCCACCACGTATCGCCTTCCCGGAGCCGAATTCTGAAGTTTTACTGAGAAACAGCTGTTCAGTGCCGCTGGCGGGTATCCAAGAACACAGATGTGCGCCATGGGTGAATAGCTCGGCGCGGGCGCCATCTCTTGCTTGAAGTAAAACCTTATCCATGGAAACACGACTTTCTGCTGAAATAGCGATGAATGATGGGTGACGTGGTGAAAAAGCGATGATAGAGCCTAGCATTTTATCGTCTCTCCACCCAAAATTTGACCATTGAGACGGTGATTTTTGCATTCTGTCGCTATTCGCAGGCACAGGAAAATTCCTTGACGTAGACTGCAGGTATGGAAATTTCATTCAATTCATCATTTTTCGGGGGCGGATATGTTTAAACAATTAGCGATCGCATCAGCAGCATCAGCGGTATTAGTCGCACTAAGTGGCTGCGAAATCAGTATTAACGACGACAGTATAAAAGGCAGCGGCAAAATCATTACCGAAACCCGCACCGCAGGCAGTTTTGATTCCATCACGAATAATTCACCATTTGACGTAGAGTTAGTGGTGGACGGTAAAAACAGTGTGGTGGTGGAAGGCGACGACAATTTCGTGAAGGAAGTGGAAGCCATAGTCGAAGGCAATACGCTGGTGATACGTACTAAGAGTCGTGGCAGCTTTAACTTTTCCTGGAAAAATTCACCAACGACGGTCAAAGTCAGTACAGCCAATCTGGTAAAAGTATTGAACAGCGGCAGTGGCGATATGCGTTTGCGTCAATTGCGTAACGAAAAATTAGACATTACCAACGAAGGGCCCGGTGATATTGAGGCTTCCGGTACGGCGAACGAACTACATTTCCAAGCCAGCGGCAGCGGTGATGTGAATTTGCGCCAGTTTATCGCCAAGAAAGTCGAGCTTGATATGAGTGGTCCCGGCGATACGGAGTTAGGTGAAGTTACGCAAAGCCTGAATGCAAAACTGAGTGGCAGCGGTGATCTGAATGTCGCGAAATTGCAAACTGAGCAAACGATACTGAGTATCTCTGGTCCGGGCGGTGTTAGCTTGCGCGGCATGACCAAGAATATTGAAGCCGATATGTCCGGTTCCGGTGATTTGTCTGTCGATCAGATTCAGGCAGAAAAAACCACGATCACAATGTCCGGTCCTGGCGAAGCGACATTAGCAGGCGAAACAAAGTTCTTGAAATTGCGTGTTAGCGGCTCTGGCAGCGTTGATGCTTCGCGTTTAAAAATTGGTGATGCAGAAATTCGCAATTCAGGTCCAGGCGATTTGCAATTCAAATTATTGAGCGGCAACGTCACTATTGATACATCCGGTTCCGGCGATATTGAGGCCGACTTGTCTATGGCTGGCACTGTCGATATCACTTCCGATGGACCGGGCAGCATCACTTTGCGTGGTAGCGGTAAAAAGTTAAGCGCCAACTTGAATGGTTCTGGCGACTTGCATGCAAAAGACTTATTGTTGGAGTTGGCTTCGGTAAAGGTGAATGGTCCTGGTGAAGCAATCGTTAATGTAAAAGCAGCTGGCGCAGCATCCGCAGAACAAAGTTCGATAAAAAACGGATCACGTGTGGTTACGATAGACCGTAACGGCGTAGTGAACTAAAGAAATTACAAAAAAAAAGCGCCAGAACTTGTAGTTCTGGCGCTTTTTTTTCGACTGAGATGATCATACATAGCAATTTAGAATTTCTGGATCCGATAAGCATGCTTGAGCACGAGGCGGCTACTAGAAATTAAAGTATTTAGACCCATTAATAGTCCTATTAAGCTATGTTGCGGCAATAACCAAACTTGCCCGCGAGGGGCATTTACTCGAGTGCAAGCGGTGATTACAGGTGCTGCCCAATTCGCCTCCTCGGTAACGTCTAGCAAGATATCCCCATCTGAATTGGTATGGATATAAATTTCACCACCATGCATGAGACGCAGGCAAATGCCATACCCTTCGCTCACTTTGTTACCTATCAATTTTTGCAGCTCCTGATTATTTAATTCCATCCACCCTTCAATTTCGGCGGGCGATTCTAATATTATCCATGGATGTTCGTCATTGATGTCTGGCGCTTCAGGTGTATTCATGGATTATCGTATTTGCCTGACTTGCAAGCTTGTCTGTTTCAATTGCGCAATGATACTGCGCCCGCTTAATATGTGACCAGCACAAAGTTTTAGCCTCTTTGCTGCAAAACGATCTTATCGCGAGTAGAAATTTCTCTCAGAAAACATGCCGAAAAATCGGAAGGGAACTAAATCAGATTGAAATAATCAAAAGCCAGTGCTATTCATTCGCTATTCGCGGTTGATACGCTATTTCTTTGTATAATTGCTATGCGGCGAATACAGGGAAGAGTGCTACCACAACTTGTCGGATTGCTGCTATGCAGTGTAGAAATTTTGTTTGAAAGCTGTGCATTACGTCGGTTTTCGTGTTTTTCCTCTTTACTGTTTAGTCATAAATCGCTATGTTACGCAGGTTTACAAAAATAGATCCTTCTCGACTGCTTTTTGTTTAGCAAGAGTAGGAACAAGAAATTCAATTTATTATATTTGCCTTAAGGAAATATTATGTCTTTTGAGCGTGTGGAGTTACCAGGTCAAGTCTTGACCGCGGTGGAAATTATGGCCGTCAGAGCCAAGAAAAAAGGAAATATCAATTTTGGTATGCATCGCCTTTCATCGATTATTGAGGAGGCGGTATGATTAATTGGCGCGTAAAATCCTTAGACGCTATTTTGGCGACAGCAGAAAAGAAATCCCTGCATCGCACCTTAGGCGCATTTCAACTCACTATGCTTGGTATTGGTGCCATTATTGGTACTGGTATTTTTGTCTTGACTGCTGCTGCCGCACAAAAAGCCGGTCCTGGCATGATGTATTCTTTTATGATCGCTGGTTTTGTTTGCGCGGTTGCTGCGCTTTGCTACTCTGAACTGGTGGCAATGGCACCAGTTTCTGGTTCGGCTTATACTTTCACTTATGCGGTCATGGGTGAAGTGATGGCCTGGACTGTGGGCTGGGCACTGGTGCTTGAATATGCCGTCGCCGCCGCCGCGGTCTGTGTCGGTTGGTCTGGCTATGTGATGGGCTTAATTCAAAAAGCAACTGGATTTGTCTTACCTGAGGCACTAAGCCATGGCCCAGCCTGGTCTATCGTTGGTGGTATGCCTTCAGTTGATTTTAGTCATGGTGTTGTGAATGTACCTGCTATCATCGTTGCTCTGGTTATCACGATGTTGCTAGTGAAGGGTACTAGCGAAAGTGCGAAAGTTAACTCGATGTTAGTCGCAGTAAAAGTCACGGCATTGTCAGCGTTTATCGTGATTACTTTGCCGTTGATCAATGGTGATAACTTTACACCGATGTTGCCAAACGGCTGGGTCGGCACTCAAGGTAGTGGTGTCGGCGTGGTGGGTGCTGCAGCATCGATCTTCTTCGCTTATGTAGGCTTTGATGCGGTCTCTACCGCAGCTGAAGAAACCAAGAATCCGCAAAGAAATGTGCCAATTGGTCTGATCGGTTCATTAGCTATTTGCACAGTCTTCTATATGTTGGTTGCAGCTGGCGTGGTCGGTTCTGTTGGTGCTCAACCAATTACTTCTTTAACTGGTGCCGTGTTGTCACCAGACTCAGCTGAATTTGTTCTGCGTTGTAAAGAATTGGCATCAGCGGGCAGTGCGCCTATCGTTTGTTCTCACGAAGCTTTAGCCGAAGTATTGAGCAAATTGCACTACGAACAAGTAGCGAAATTAGTCGGCCTCGCAGCTAGTATCGCTTTACCTAGCGTTATTTTGATGATGATCTTCGGTCAAACACGTATTTTCTTCGTGATGGCACGTGATGGCCTCTTGCCTGAAAAATTGGCTGAGATCCATCCAAAATGGAAAACACCTTGGTTGATGACGATTGTTACTGGTATTTTTGTGGCAATTGCAGCGGCTTTCTTCCCAGTCGGACAGTTAGCAGATATTTCCAATTCGGGTACCTTGTTTGCGTTCTTCATGGTGGCGATTGCTGTTCTGATCTTGCGCAAAACTGACCCGAACCGTGCCCGTCCATTTAAGACACCTTTGATATGGTTAGTAGCACCTTTAGCTATTTGTGGTTGCTTATTCTTGTTCTTCAGCTTGCCAAGCATCGCACAATTGGTATTGCCAATCTGGGGTAGCATAGGTCTGGTGGTCTACTTCTTGTATAGCCGTCACCATTCACATCTAGGCAAAGCAATCGCCGCAGAAGAAGCTGCTAAAAAGAAGTAATATGAAATGACGAATTCGCAGAATTGATTAATTGATTCTTTGAATTTAATAAAAGAAACGGCGCAATGTAAAAATTGCGCCGTTTTTTATTGAATTCGATTTTAGTTCTATCTACAACCAACCCTCATCCCGCGCCATCCGAAATGCTTCAACACGATTTTTGGCATTAAGTTTGCTGATGGCTTCAGAAAGATAATTACGCACCGTACCTTCTGATAAATGCATGATCTTGCCGATCTCACTACTGGTCGAGCCCGTACCCGCAAGACGTAGAACTTGTCGTTCACGTTCGCTGAGCGGGTCTTGTTGTCCGCTCCAGCCTTCTAAGGCGAGTTCCGCTGCAATGGCACGACCACCGCTATGAACCGTACGTATTGCCTTTGCCAGATCTTCGGCAGGTGCATCTTTGAGCATATAGCCGCGGACACCGCTTGCCATGGCACGCCGCAAGTAGCCGGAGCGGGCAAAGGTAGTGAGTACGATGACTTTGCAAGGCAATTTCTGATCAGCGATTTCGGCTGCCAGTTCCAGTCCGGTCATGATGGGCATTTCTATGTCTGTGACCAAAACATCCGGGCGCAAGCTTAGACATAGTTCCAGTGCCTCTTTGCCGTTTTTGGGAAGCGCCAGTACTTCAATATCGCCTTCCAGTTTTAATAAAGCGGCCAAGGCGCCAGAAACGAGGAACTGGTCTTCCGCGAGAATGATCTTAATCATAGAATTTTGCTCGTCATTATTGAATTGAATGTAGAGGTAAGACGATATCGATACGGACACCTCGTTGGCAACTTACTTGCATCTCTCCACCCAAGGCTGACACACGTTCTTGCATACCGGTTAAGCCATTACCTTTTTGTAGCGTGGGTTTTTCCTGCAAGTCTTCAAACCCATTATCCGAAATATGAAAATACAATTGTTGATCGCGGGTTTGCAACGACAGCTCGCAGCGTGTTGCACGTGAGTGGCGGATGATATTCGTGATCGCTTCACGCAAAGCCAGCGCGATGATGTTCTCCACTGCTGGAGGTAAGGCGCCAGTCTCGATGTCACTGACTAACTCGACTTGCCCTGAATCTAAGGTGTTCTTCGCACCACGTAATTCATGTTTTAGACCCGTATCACGATAGCCCAAAACTGCAGAACGTACTTCACTCAATGCCTGTCGCGCAGTTTGTTCTATGTCGGCGATTTCTTTTTGGCAGGCGTCTTTGTCACGGTCAAATAGCTTGCGCGCTAATTCGGCTTTCAATGTAATCACCGATAAAGTATGACCTAAGAGATCATGCAGATCGCGTGCAATCCTTTCGCGCTCAGCGAGCGCGGCCAAGTGTTCAATTTCCTCCTGCTTTCTAAAGAGTTTTTCATTGGCGCGATTTAAGCGTTCTCCGATGATGGCACCGACCGCACTTGGAACACTAAATACCAAAGCAGGAATCCAGAAAAAGGTTTGCAGTTGCCAAATGAAGCTCGCCAATGCGACGGCAAAAAGCACCGTACCTAAAGCAAAATAAGCATGGCGCTTATCATAAAATCGCGAACACATGGTAGCAGCAAAAATCACAAAACTAGAGCCGCCGTAATTGTGATTGGCCCAAGCGACACCCATGCTGCAAACCAAAAAAATACAAACTGCGGCACGCCAGTCATGTACCCAGAAACTGTAAATATAAATCGGCAAGAACACCAATATCGTCGCGGCAATTAACCACAATTCACGCGCCGTCGGTGGTACGTAAATGTATTTCCAGCCGAAGATGACAAAAGACAACAGCCAGAAATACGGCGCTTTACCATAGCGCGCTGGAATCCAGGGTGCGCTCCAAAGCTTGTGTAATGCTGTAGTGGATGACATGAATGCGTTCCAAACAAATAAGCTTGCACCGGACAGACGGCGCATGATCTTGCAAATGACAAAATATAGGTAGTCAGTATAAAGGAGGCGCTGGCAAAGTTATTGACTTACTTGAGGTAAAGAATGTCGTATTTTTTGCCAGCGCCGATCTATCTATTCCTTTACCAAACGCACATCCATAATTTGGAACTGATAGTCACCCACCGCCGGCCCCGCATTGAAACTCAACATCGTCACCATACTGGCATCCAAGCCTTTGAACTGGCTGAAAGGCAGGCTGATTTCTTGCCATTCTGCGCCTGCGGTGAAGACTTGGTTCATAGGAATGAAACTGCCTTGCATCGTGAAACCCACGTTGTAGGCCTGACCATCACCTTTGACTTTAAATTTCAAAGTGTTGGCGGCACTCAAATCAGCAGCTTGCATAGGCTTGTCCGCAGGGAAGAATATGACACCTGCCCAAGGGTAGGCAAAACCAGCACGGATAGTTGATTTAATGATTAAAGGATTTTGACCATTGGCCTCTGGCTCTGCGACGGAAAGTTCAACACTGGATTTGCCCCCCATAGGAGCGTCATTCGATGGAACCCAGCCAAAACCAAAAGGACCTGCCAACTTTGCTTTGCTAAACAAGCTGATGCGACCATCCGCAGACAATTCAGTGACGGACTTTTTCTGTAATTTTTCCTTGGCGACTTGCGCGATTTTTTCAGTACGTAATGGCGAGACGATTTCACCATCCTTCCAAATTTCTACGATACGACGAGTGGCCGTAATGTCAGAGCTTGGATCTCCTTCGACCAATAACAGATCGGCTTTGTAGCCCTTACGTATCGCACCACGATCATTTAGGCGAAAGGCTTTGGCCGGTGCTGAAGTCGCTGCTTGTAAGGCCGCGCTAGGACTCAAACCTGCCGCCACCAGCGATACCATTTCATGATGCATACTGATACCAAATTGAGTGCCACTATTACCGGCGTCCGTCCCAGCCAAGACAGGAACTTTAGCAGCTGACATGGCAGCCGTGAGTTGACGAGGTGCCACTAATAAATCGGCTTGCACTTGTTTGCCATACGGGGTGTTTAAAGGAATGAATTGCGTCTTGCTGAGCAGATTAGTCATTGCTTGATCTGCCAATACATCCTCAGACTTTAAGCCAGCCATACTTTCTAAGACGCTGAAAGTAGGAATCACAAATGCTTTTTTTACTTTGGCGAGCTGAGTTAAATCATTGATATCCTTTGTACTAATGGATTTACCATTGAACAGATGTACCAGGCCATTGGCGCCAGCTGCCAGTGCTATTTTGGCATCCTCGTAGGTGCTGATGTGTACCACAGCTAGTTTTTTGCGTGCGTGGGTGGCTTTGATCAGCGCCTGCATGGTCGCCACATCCAGGCTATTGAATTTATAACCTATGCCGCCGTTTTCCATCACGATTTTAATAAAGTGCGAACCCTCGCCGATACGCTTATCCACCCAAGCCTGTGCTTGCTCTGGTTTGGTCAAAGTATCGATTTCCATGCCGAATTGCGTGCCATGTCCTTTGGGTGCGGTGGCCAGCATACCGGCGGCAATCAAGTCAGGTGCCTGCGTATTTTTACCTTCCGCCATACGCTTGTTCATGTCTTGCATCACGGATACTGCGGTGAACATATCGATTTGGGTCGTCACGCCGTACAGCAAAGGCAGGTCTTGATCTTGAAAAGCATGTACATGCGCATCGATCAGACCAGGTAATAGCGTGCGTCCACTGCCATCGACGATCTTCATCGCAGGGGTAATGCTGCCCTTAAAGTTAGCATCGAGAATTTTTCCTTGATCAATTAAAACCTGACGTGGACTTAGCATTTTTTCGCCGTCAAAAACTCGCACGTTCTTGATGAGTGTCGCTGCATCGACTTGCAGGCTAAATAGGCAGGCAAGTGCTGTGTAGCCGATACGACTTGCTAGCTTAGCCGTTTTAGCCTGTGCAAAATGATTGAGGTTTTGGAATGGTGTCATCGTGTTCTCCCGAAATGAGTAGTTGATGACGCTAGTGTGCCCCGTTGATCGAGGGTTTATTAGAGCAATTTGACATGACTTTTGGATGACAAATGTCATGTGAAAGTGATTTATGATCCTTACCTCGGCGTTTATTGTCGCTTGGCTTGTATAGCTGCTAACGGGCTGTTAAGCTAGCTTGCGCGAATTTACGTAAAGGTACGTAAAGTTGTGTCGGCACCGTGTTCAATTAATTTGGCTCAACTTGGACTTCTAAAGTGAAAAAAGAAATGCTTAAAACAATCATGAGTAACGCAAAAATGTTAGCACTGATTACACTGGGACCACTTGGTATGACCGCCATCGCACAAACGACGCTAGTTCCCCTGCCTTTTGACAGACACCCTTTAGTGCAGAAGTTTAAGCCATGCATCAGTCCAATCGGCTTGACCCGTGACCTACCGCTGGCGGATCCCGTTCCGAAATTAGAGGCACCCGGGCGTCTGTACACTTTGGGCGATATGGGAGTGATACGTGATGGCTATCGTCATTCTCTATACGTGAGTGCAGATGGCAAACAGATTTATATTGTCCAAGTTGGCGGCTTCGCTGGCACGTATAAAGTTTTTGGACCGCTTGATCCAAGCATGGATTGTTCAAAAAAAGACTAGCTATCCCTATCTGGGCATCAAGTAAGATAACGTATTCCGCCTCTATTTCGCTTGCTTATGAATAACGCTTCTTTGACAAAATCCTTTACCGTACGTCGTGCACATTCCGATGATGCATCTGCTTTGGCACAGTTAGCGCGCCAGACTTTTATCGATACCTATGCCGAACAAAATGATGCAGCGCAAATTCGTGCGCACTGCGAAAAAAACTTCGGTATCTCCCAACAAAGCAAAGAGATCGCCGACCCCGATTATGTCGTGATTCTCGCTTACCACGATGAAGAGCTCGTCGGATTTGCACAGGTCGTGAATAATCCACCACCAGAGTCGATCGCTGCAGAAAAAGCAGTAGCTTTGTATCGCTATTACGTTAAAAAAGAATGGCATGGCAAAGGTATCGCTCAACCACTATTGGCAGAAGCAGAGACAGCAGCAAAAACCTTCAGTGCCAACCAGCTATGGCTGGGCATGTGGGAACACAATGCCCGTGCCTTGGCCTACTACAAAAAGGTTGGCTTTCAACATGTGGGTTGGATGGACTACGAATTTGGTGGCGTGATCGAACGTGATTATGTGTTGTTGAAAGATCTGTGAGAACAATCTGATCAGCACATCGCCCTCCTTTTTTGCTTAGTACCCAAAATTGGTGAAAGCTCTTGCCACGATTTAATAGTGGTCGTTCTGCGGACCCGGGCTGCCAACGATGTCGACGCCTTGATTAAGGTCAACCGCGAACTCGCTCAAAGGAGAAACGCAGTTTTTGGACGCCAGTAGGCTACGCACTGTGCGGCTTTAAGGCCGACTTTTCACAGGGTATTGCGATGGTTACTACTGCTACCACGTATATGATTCCATGCTTAGCTTTACCCACATTCTTGTTTTGGACCGCGCGCAAGCTGTGGCGCCGTCGACATGTCTCGAAGACCTAAATACTCGCATAGAGATATGCCAAGAATTCCTCCAACATTCGAATTGCTTCCTTGACATGACCTAGAAGCTGGGTAGAATGCGAAGGAATTGTTGTGACGGTTTTCATAGAAAATTTAATACTGATTGAATAGTCACTGCATCTCTGAAGAGCCTTGTTGCAAAAGGGTTTCAAGAATATTTTTTAAACATTTTATGCGAACTGTGTCGGGTTTATTCGACGAACGGTCGCGGAAAACACGTTAGACATCATATGCGACGAGTACTTTTGTGGATCGGCCTCTAACTTTTGATCGGGTTTCCGATCCTCGCATTTATTGGGGTGGGGTCAATGGCGCTCATGCCGGGCTGTACGGGCGGCTCTAGCGGCCCGGCTTCGGGCTGCTACCTGTTTGGAGTTGTCAACTTGAACTGGTTGGTTCAATTAGGTACTTTTGCGTTCGTTGGGAGTTTTCTTACCGTGCCAGCCGGGGTTCTGGTTTTTGTTGTTTTGGCGATCATCTTAGCGTTTAGCAGAAAATCTGATGAGAATCCGTCTGAGGACAACAATGAGGGCTAACATTGCACTCGCATCGGACTGGCTGAAAATGGTACAGGACATTTCATTATTTTGGACGGCCAGCCGTTCAGTTAAACGTTGGGCGATCTTCTAAAATTTTTTCTTAACTTCATGACCACTTCAGAACGCACCATACTCCTCTTGCTGTCTCTTTGCCTTGCTGCCGGCGGCAGCACCCACGTCATCGACATTGCTCGAGGAGGATTTCTTCCTTACAATGACTACCCACTTCCATTGAATATGTTCTGGACCTCACTGGTAGCACTCGATTTCATTGCCGTTTTTTGGCTATGGAAAAATCGGAATGCTGGGGTTTTGCTGACAACTGCAATCATGTGCGCGGATGTCGCCGTCAACTCCTACGCTACCTACGGTCTAGGAATTGTGCTTCAAAGCTTCGCGCCACTTCAGGCGCAATCACTTTTTCTAGGATTCGTCCTTGGTTCTTTCGCAATCGTCTGGCGTACTAAGCCGCTGCCCAATCAAACATTCCAACCGTCGCCTTCGACGCGGCTGAATTAAACGTTGGGTTTGATCATTTTGCTCATTGATCGTTTTGGTCAGTCGATGACTGCCTCAGTTCAGTTAAACCTTTGTCCCATATTGCCCAGACAAGGCAGTTAACTACATAAAATTTGCAACTGGCATTGTTCAGTTTAACGAGAATTGAGTTTTGCTGGCAGGGCGCGTACTTTTTCCAGCCAAGATTGTCTTTGCTTCTCATCCGAATGGATAACTGTGCCTAAGCTGATTACTTTTACAGATTTAATCCCGCACAGTTCTAATGTATGTACTTGCATCTGGCGAATTCCCGGCGCATGGTAAATCCAACGAAAATACCAAGGCGGTGTGTCCATCGTGACAATTAACTGTGCCGAACGCCCGGCTAGCAGGCCTTCAGGATATCTTTTTCCAGGATGATATTTAAACGCAAAACCGGGTAAGAACACCCTATCTACAAATCCTTTCAACAGCGCGGGAACACTACCCCACCAGATCGGGTACACGAAGCAAATATGCTCGGCCCAGAGGATCGCCTGCTGTGCCATTAATAAATCAGGCTCAAGTTCTTGAATGTCGTGATAAGCCTGATGCAAGATAGGATCAAACTGTAGTTGATCTAAGAAAATTTCTTTTACTTCGTGACCAGCAGCTAGCGTCGCCGCAGCATACCTCTCGCTCAATGCTCTACCAAAGCTATTGCTAGAGCTGCTCGATGTGTGTGCAGAGATGATTAGAATGCGTTTGGCTGTCACGATGATCCTCAAAGTCGGTAAGAGGATCAGATTGTCAAGCTTGTCCCTAGGGTGAGAGTCAAGCGCGGAATGAAATTATTTTTTGATCCTAAAGTTATTTCAACATAATTTGTACACCGTTCCACATCAACTTACTGTCGCGCCAAACACTGAAGAATCTCGGTTTCTATCTGTATCAATTCTTGGTCCTGACTCTGCAATACACGCATTTGTTCTTGCAGTAGTGTGCGCTTATGTTGAATCTGCTTTGCCATTTCTAGCCAATCTGGTTCGCCTTGCACATCGGTCAAAATAGGCTTGAGTTCGGCTAAACGAAAGCCTAAGTGCTGAGCTTGGCGAATTAGCTGCACGCGTTCCACATCGCGCTCGGTATAGACACGATATTTACCTTGGCGTTTGATGACGCCGAGTAAGCCTAGCTCCTCATACAGGCGTATCGCCTTGGGGCTTGTATTTGCGGTGCGTGCTAACTCGCCGATGAGCATCATGGCTTCACCACACGCCACAAAAATTGACAAGCCATCGCAAAGCTATTCGCTTGTTTTTTGACATAGGTGAGCAATTGGTCGAGGTCGGTCCTGCTGTGTACGCGGCCTTGGTGGATCACCGTGTCTATACTTTGGCTGTGTGCGATGTCGATTAAGGGATTCTTGTTGAGGATTAACAAGTCTGCCTGATAACCGACGGCGATCTTGCCGTAGTCGTTTTGTTTGCCCATAAAAGCGGCTGGCTCGGTGGTCGCAGCGGCGAGTGCTTGCGCTGGTGTGAAACCGGCTTTGACTAATTGCTGCAATTCTTCATGTAAGGAAAATCCGTGAGTGACGTAGGCGTCCATGGCGTCAGAACCCGCCAATACTTTGACACCATGCTGGCGCGCTTGCTGACTGAGTTTTAAGGAGGCTTGGTAATAGGCCTCTACGACTGCGCGGTGTTCTTGCTTCACGCCCGCGACGGCAAATTTTGCGTACAACCACCACAGCCAGCGTTGTGGTGCGATGACGTATTGATTATGAGGCTGAGCTTGGGGTGTTCCTTCTACTAGCATCCAGTCTTGACCGTTAGAAGCGACGTGTGTGGGGACAAAAGCGGTGCCAGCTTGCGCCATGCTGTCCAGCATCTGCGTGCAATCTTGCGCGGCGATTTGTTTTAGCAAGGCTTGCTTTGAACGATTGCGACCATCAAATTGCGCATGTTCTTTGGCGCACTGTGGCAATAAGGAATTGTCGTGTTCTATGCTGACGAGTTGCTTAGCGCGAGGGTCTAACAAGCTCGCCGTATAGGGGAAATGTCCGGCGACTGGCATGTTGGCGAGGTGCGCCGCATCTAACATGGCATAAAAACTCGCGGGATTGGCGGTCGGTGCCAATTGCAGTTTAATCAGTTCATCGCCACGATTTTTTAGTTGATTTGCGAGTGCTGTTGCTCTTTGCTGTATCTGTTGCGCATCCTGACTTTCTTCCAGATCTTCACCCAAATCTTCCACATGAAATTGGGCGGTTTGATGAATATGGGGGCCAGACATCGTTCCTGCCTGAATCTGCGTGCGCCAGTCTTTGCTTCTTGAAACGCAATCCAAATTGCCAGTCCAAGAGCAGCCATCACCCATGTCGCGTACGTGAGTGATGCCATTGGCGATCAATAGCGGGAAGTGTAATTGTGGTGACAGGCTAATCGTATGCACATGCATATCCCATAAACCAGGGATCAAAAATTTTCCTGCACCCGAAATCGTCTGCGCATAATTTAGCGCTGGGGCCTGATCGTTGGCGCCGACATAGGCGATACGGCCATTGCTAATCGCCACTGTTTGCGATGGAAGTGCTTGCCCAGTCTCTGGCGAAATCAAGGTGATATCCGTAATAAGAATATCTTTTGATGCCTTGGCTGTTGGTGCTTCAGTCATCGGCATTTGTACGCCGATGGTCACGATGATTGCCAGTGCCAAACCCAGATAAAGACATAGTTTGAACATGCGAAGAAGGAAGCGCCAGAGTGATTTCATATTGCTTATGCTGAGAAAAATGTTTTAAAGAAGCCAGATTGCAAGGTGGCAATTTGGATTTATGTCTATCTTGCTTGATGGCGCAAAAGCGACTCCAACTTCGACAAATACAATACGAACGACTATCATTTTTTGACGACTACCTTATGTTTTTTAAAGTACCACAACATCACCGGAATCTCGATTGCGGTATAAGTCGCCAGAGTGAACCAAAACCAATTCACCTCCGTGACCAGCAAATTAAACAGGTAATCACTACCCCAATAGTGATAGCCAACGATCGCTAATGCGACACTAGAGGTTCCGATGTCGTATAAAGCAATCTTGTTGAAATCATTCCCCGCCAGTGCTGGATACACTGAGAGGTAAGCGAGTAAAGTGATGACGACATTGAGCAGGATGACCGTGAGTTCAGGTGCTAGCATAGATTTCGTGACAAAAGATCTTGAAGGCTTGGAGTTTAAAGCAAACAAGCTTGCTTTTCTATGTATCCCTTGTCGCTAGCCTTATAAAGAGAGTGGACAGCTTCGTGCTCTCTTTAATTTTTCTTGAACTTCGGAAAATATGTTAATTTCGGCTTTGGTCATATTCAACCAAAATAACATCGCAATCATGACACCTCGTGAGATCACTTCGATCATGCATAAACTCTTCGCGTATGACGTCAAGGGTGCGGAGCCATGGCGGCATTTGATGAAAGAGGGGCAACTCGACCATACCGCCTGTCTCGCATTCCTGCGAGAATACATTACTGATGAATTTGTACTTGTATTCGTTGATTCGCAACACGCTGTGAAGTGCGCGATTGATGAGGCACCGTCGATTATCGAAGCATTTATGAAAATCAGAAGGGTGAAGGTGGCAAACTTAAGTTTTACAGCAAAGCTTGTAGTCGATCCTATAGGCGTTGGTCAGGGTGAAAGGCGGTTGTGACGACATATCTGTCCTCAAACGCGTTTTAGGTCGAATTCATTTGCCTCTTCCTTGACAATGAACCTGGTTTTCACTGCGTGAGCTTTGCTCTTATTGGAAAATTTTCGATGTCGACACTGTGTTCATTAATAAATATTCACCTTCACAAAATGCTAAACCACGTTCCCCACCTCATTCTGATCATCCTGTTAAGCGGGGTATCCTTGAATGCGATTTCTCAAGAACGTCCGCCCTGTGAGTGGGGACATATTGATGCCAGTAATCCTGCATGTGAGCGCCCGCAAGTTATCCTAAAAAAATACCGGAATGCCTCCACCTATGCGGAGCATCAAACGCTTCTGAACGACGTAATTCAATTGCGTAACGAGAATTTTCAGCGCCGGATTGCGGCCAAGAAAGCGGTCGATCTGTATGATCCATTTATCGATGACGCATTGATGATCTGGCTAGATTGGTATCAGGTAGCGTTCACAGCGCGTGCCGAAAACCGTCAATTACTCGATAGTGAAACCTGGCGCAAGCACATACAATTAGCGCATCGAGATCCTTATGCAGCCATTGCTAAGCTCAATAAGCTGAGATTATCCGCAGACGATAATGACCGTGCTTTGAGTCTGCTGCTAATCGGCGCGCTCACCAATGAATTGAATACGATGGCAGAGGCCGCTCATCACGCGTCATTTCCGGTTAAATCCAAAGACGAAGATGACCAAAAACGATCGCAACGGTTTGACACCTATGTGGAACAGCACAAACAGGATTTCAATGTTGGTGAAACTTGTTACGGCGGGAATTACAATGGGCGACACTTTTCTGCCGTTAAAAAGCGCTATCCACAATCTAATTATGCACAAGCTGCCGCGTATTTAGTGATGAAGATTACGCCTTGCGGTGAATGTGAAGGCGATTTTGCCTGTTACCTCAGTAAAGGCTTGGATCCGACTAGCGAGTTTTTACAGGCATATCCGCAATCAACTTACGTCACTATGCTGTTAAAGCGTGCCGATAATCGGATCCGCGGCCAATTTATCGCCAGAGAAGCACAAGGCGACTACCTAAGCAAAAGCGATCCTAAGACGGGCGACTACTCACCACAAGGTGTGGCCAATGTTTTGATCGCATACGAAGGCTCCTTGAAGCAGATTGCCCCGTCCGAGTTGATCGCTACCAAGTTGTTATTGGCTGATTTGTATATCAAGTTAAATCAACGTGGCAATGCCAAGCGCGTCATCGACTGGTTGGCAGAACATGCGCAAGATTCTGCCGAACTGAACGGTCTGCGTCAGACGCAAGCTCACGGCCACGCCCCTAAGCAAGTAGAAAACACCAAGCAAGTCGCGGAGAAAAAAAAGAAACTATCGCAAGCCTACAGACTCCAAGCATGCGAACTCGACAAAGCTTGGCTGGGTCAAGAAGGTATTGCTTGTCAAGATGCGAGATTGAAGGCGGTTGAATAGGTTTCCTTATCTCGACATGTGCTTGGATAAATTTTTTTAATAGTATTTTTTTGGAGGTATATCGATGGCTAGTTTTTGGCAGCAAGGCAGTTTCAGCGGCACCCGTTTGTGGAAGGTCTTGTCCCTCACTATTTGCTTGGCTTCAGCGCCTCAAATCGCTACAGCACAGTCTGTTGCACTGACGTTTGACGATGGGCCAAATTTGGCGGAAACGCCACGCTTGAGTGCTACCCAGCGCAATCAAGCGATGTTAGCCGCATTGGCAAAGCATGGACTGAAAAGTGCCCTGTTCGTGACCGCAGGTTTTGGCGCAGATACGCCCGCCGGTTATGCTTTGGCGAAAGCATGGGGCGACGCTGGTCATGCCATTGGCAATCATACCGTGAATCATCCTGACTTAAATAGCGCGAGTGTTAGTTTGGCTCACTACCAACAAGACATCATGGCGTGCGACAAGATCATCAGCACCATGCCCGGCTATCAAAAATGGTTTCGTTACACCTATCTGCGTGAAGGAAATACGCCAGAAAAACGCGATGGCATGCGCAAATTTTTGCGAGAGCAGCAATATCGTAACGCTTACGTGAGTTTGGATACCAGCGATTGGCGCTTCAACGAAAAGCTTATTGAAGTCTTAAAACGCGATAGTCAAGCCGATATCAGTGAAATCAAACTCGCCTACCTTGCCCACATCAAACAGCGCGCGTTAGCCTACCGTGATTTATCGTACAAACTTCAGGGACGGGATATTCCACAGGTGTTGTTGCTCCATCACAATCTGGTCAATGCTCTGTGGCTAGACGATGTGATCACGCAATTTAAAGAGATGGGCTGGACTTTTGTCACGCCAGCACTAGCGTTTACCGATCCTGTTTACCAACTCTTTCCCGATCGCCCGGCAGCGGGACAAAGCCTACTCCTGTCGCTCGCTAAGACTTTAGGTCTGGGAAAATTTGACGGTTGGCTGCGTTTGCATGATGACGGTGATTTTGAAATGCAGGCCCTAAAAGAGAAGGGCTTGTGAGAGGTCTCTGTGATTCAATTTGAATCGGTATCAATGAGGGCGGATGGTGGTGGCGCTTTATTCGAGATACCAAACAGGAGGCGTAACATCCATCCGCCGACAAAAGTGCCGATGAGAATAAACCCTATAAACAGCGGCGCCATTATATAAATCAAACCACCCGCGCCCTGTGAGCGCGGTGCGGTACAAGGTTCGGTGCTAAAGATATAGCCAACCGGCAGATATGCCAGACATGCAGCGATCGCTGAATAGGGATTTTTAGTCATGACCAGCGATGCCGCAAATAGCATCAGTATCCACACGCTGCCGTGCGCGCTTCCGGCACAAGACCCCGTGCGCCAACGGTAGGCAGTTACTGCCATGAGTACGATTGGTGTTAGTAGGATAGTTGCTGCTGCTAAGCGTCTGGCGTTTTTAATGTTCATGGGTTGAGTGTCCAGGTTCCGACTTCAGTCTTTTGTTATAACTCATCCTTAGCATCCTTTGAAATTACAAGGCAATGCAAAGCGAAGAGTGCACCTACTGCATGACGCCCCCAATGATCACCATGCATCCGTGACCAATACCAAAGTGCTCCCTCTACTTTACCAAGTTGAAAATCCACGATGCCATGTTTTAAGTCTTTATAGATGTCGAGTAAGTCGTCTCCGACGTCACCTAAGCCGGGTTCAATTGTTGATATTTGTGATGGATCAGGGTCAAAGTACTCACTGTAATGGAAACCTATTAAACTGGACAAATTACGCTTGGCAAATTCCAGCTGTGCTTCTGGTAATGTGGGTAGTTCGTCGCCCCAGTAGCCTAGTCCGACTTTCGGTAAGTCGAGTGCAGCTGCGTGTAATTTACAAAGCCATGATGATATCTGCGATGCATGCTTGGTCGTGATAGGTGTATTTTCACACCAATCACAAAAGCTTATCGCTAGGTCGGCAAAAGATTTGATCACCGGAGTGGCTTCAATTTTCATGAACGGATCGCTTTGAAAAAACGCATGAAAATGGTACCAGTGTCGGTCATTTTCTGGTCGGTCCGAAATTTGAACAATTGGATACGCATTGCTTGCATTGATCCTTGTCTGTAATTGCATAAGCTAGTCATCGATATCTCCAAGTGCGTCATCGTTGTGCGCACCAAGTAATATTTGCGCATCAACGGCCGCATCGACTCGATCGATATCGCGGAGTTTCTTTGCGGCATAGAGACAGCCTATTGCTGAAAATGAACCGATCACATAGCAAGCTGGTGCGTAGCTCCGTTCGGAGTAATAGAAAGCGACCATGTATATCAACGCAGCAGCTA
The DNA here is from genome assembly GCA_963511665.1 of uncultured Undibacterium sp. GTDB lineage: Bacteria > Pseudomonadota > Gammaproteobacteria > Burkholderiales > Burkholderiaceae_D > Undibacterium. Next base: position 40,003 of record CAUPKC010000007.1, on the reverse strand, counting down.
ATATCACACCATAGAAAGAAAAAATTCTTCGCCACTTTTGTTCATAGGCTAGGCGTTCGGCTAGCGATAGGACCAATGTTTTCTGCTGAATTTGATGTGTAGCCATGTCTCACAAATCCTCTTGGCTACGAAATACCGCCACCAGAGCATTGGCGTGGCCGTGTCCCATTTGGTGTTCGCTCTTCAGCCATGCGACCATCTCCATATGCTTGAGTGTCTTTTGGGTTTTGAGTGGGTCCAACCAGTGTTGAATGGGAAATCCATACTTCTTTTCTATTGATGGAAAGTACGAAGCAGGGCCTTTGGTTTTTTCTGTATCAGCCATGGTTTTCTCCTAGCGTTTGATCTCTATGTAGGTGAGGCTTGCACATTGATGTGGCCTGACATCATAATCAAAGTAGCAGTAAAACTGTTAACTTTGACGCAAAAATAAGCTGATGTTTTTTTCGCGATCTAGCTTAGGGAGCGCTTTCAGTCAGCGTCGAGCCCAGAGTCGTTTATCTTTAGGCTGGCAGGGTCAAAGGCACAATTGGCGATCGCCGCAGGATCATGCGTTTGTTCCCACATGATGGTTTCAGCTGCTAGTTCTCGAATGGTCCAGCGCTGTGGTGCGCTCCATGCTAACTGAATCGCAGTGCCATGCAGTGTACCTGCATCGATTAGGCGGCAGACTTCCTCGCAAGGTCCATCAATATGTCCGCCCACTGACAGCGGTACTTTTTCATCAATCAGTTTTTGCAGGAGTTGATGTAATGCAGCCTTGCTATCGAAGGGAATTTTTACCGAGTCTGTATCGTTGATACGAAAAATCAGAAGCCCACAATCAGCTTCTTGCTGTATCAATTCCGCCAGATGAGCGGGAGATGTGTTCATTGAACTGGCGTAACGAGGTTTCATAATCGCAGCATAGCAGAAACGCGCACGCCAATTCGAGTAGGATTTTTTAGGCGTGGTGTCTTAAAGACCTAATTCACTCAAACCAGGATGGTCATCAGGCCTTCTGCCCTGCGGCCAATGGAATAAACGCTCGCTTTCGCTAATCGCTAGATCATTGATGCTGGCATAACGTTTGCGCATGAGGCCATTATCCTCGAACTCCCAGTTTTCATTGCCGTAAGAGCGAAACCATTGTCCTGTTTCATCTTTCCATTCATAGGCGAAGCGAACCGCAATGCGATGACTATCGTGTGCCCAGATTTCTTTGATCAGTCGATACTCGTGTTCGCGTTGCCATTTTCTTTGTAAAAATTCGACGATCTGAGCACGACCGACGGGGAATTCATGGCGGTTGCGCCATTGGCTATCTTCGGTATAGACCAAAGAGACCCGCTGCGGGTCGCGTGAATTCCAACCATCTTCAGCCAGGCGTACTTTTTGTGTTGCACTGGCTAAATTGAAAGGCGGTAAAGGTGGTTTGGTTTCGATTGTCATGGGTGTTCTTATTGGGTTTAGAGATCTAAGGTAATCGTGTCGCTAATGGCTCGAGACACGCATACGCACATCAAATTATTTTGTCGTTGCTTGGCATTGAGCGCGTGGTCGCGATGCTCGACTTCGCCGGCCAGCACTTTGACCGCACAGGTGCCACAATTGCCTACGCCGCAATCGGAGAGCGTCTCAATCCCAGCGTCGTTTAATGCCTGCAGTACGGTTTGGTCTGCTTGAATCGGGATGACTTTATTCGAGCGTTTGAGAACGACCTCAAAGTGACGATTGTCCGTCGTTTTTATCGCGGAAAAATGTTCGTAATGAACCTGCTCCTCGTCAAAGCCATAGCGACTCGCCGCCTCCATCACTGCATCAATTAGGCGACTCGGGCCGCAAACATAGATGTCGCTGTCTTTGTTGGCATTTTGTAGTAATGCGTCGATGGCCAAACGTTGACCTTGATCCGAAAAATAGCAATGCAATCGTGCACCCAAGTCGCGGCGTAGCCGATCACCAAAGGCCATGTCGCCTTGTGATGCCGCCGCATAATGCATCTCGAAAGCGGTGCCGCTTGCCGACAAGCTTTGTGCCATCGGTTTAATGGCAGTGATACCAATACCGCCCGCGATCAGGAGTGCTGGTCGGCTTGTGCTTGATAAACCAAAATCATTCTTTGGCAGCTCGCAGTGCAGCAGACTTCCTAGTTGATAATGTTGATGCACAAAGGCTGATCCGCCTTCGCCCTGATCTTCGCGTAGCACCGCGATTTCGTAAATATCGCGCCGTGCTGGATTGGATGCGATCGAGTAATGACGCACTGCGGCCTGCCCATTGCTTAAGATGACGGGAAGCTTGAGGTGCGCACCCGCCTCGACCTTGGGTAAATCAGCACCTTGTGGATCACGCAATTCAATCGCGCGAATTTTTGGTGTCAATTGGCGGATACCGCTCACAACTAAGCTCAAGGTGCCGTTGCCAAGACCAGCAGCGGGTACGGTCGTCGTGTTCGATGCGTTCGCTGTTTTCGCAACGTCGCTAGATTTTTGTGTTTGCTTGAGTTTGGCGATTTCTGCCTGCATGGGAGCGAGCAACGCCTCTATGTCGTTGTCGGTATAGCGCGGCGTGATGTGTTGCGGACAGTTCCAATCCCAAGCCTCGACCGTGATGATGAAAGCGCGTTCAATACGAGCACGATAAGCTGGCATTTCTAAGCGGGCAATGAGTTCGGGTGCTTCATGTTCGTGAACGATTTTGACGCGGCCCCAGATCTTGATGCGTCGTTGTTCGCGATAGTCCATCAAGATCATGGCGATGCGGTCATTCGCTTGTAAATTGCCCACACTCAGATATTGGCGATTGCCGCTAAAATCAGCAAAGCCTATGGTGTTTTTATCCAAGACTTTGAGAAAGCCAATGGGACCACCACGATGCTGCACATACGGCCAGCCATCTTCGTTCACGGTCGCTTGGTAGAAACTGTCACGTGCTTCGATGAATTCTGCTTCACGCATTGTTAGATCGCTACGTGTGTCGTCTGCTAACTCGAAGCCCATATTCGCCTCACGGCTGTGGTAACGAGTTTGCGCAGCTTTGACACTAGGCGTGAAATTGATGGCGGCGAATGCACGTGGCATGGTGTTCTCCAAATGAGATCTTACAAATAGATTTGATTAGGCAGCTGTGACCAGTGTATCGCTTGTGCAAAACGATGAGAATAGCCGTGCGACGCAATTGATTATTCCAAAAATTAAGGTAAGCCTTGCCGACGCCAGTAGTGATCTAGTTGAAGCGGGTTGGCTGGCGAGCACGCAATTAATAACAGCATTAAACCCCATTCAATGTGATCTTGGAGTGCAGCAGGCATATCTTGCAGCACGCTGTAATAGGCGACTACGGCCAGAATATTGACGGCAGTGAGTCCAAGGGCGGCGAATTGTTTGAAGAATCCCAATACCAATAGGACAGGGAATAACAATTCGGCACCTGTTGCCAAATAGGCGGCAGCCTCTGGCGACAATAGCGGGACGTGATATTCATCCGTAAACAAGGAAATGGTCATTTCCCAATCACGAAGCTTACTTATTCCAGACATCAAGAATATCTTGCCCACATACAGTCGCATTATTAGATCGGCGACGGGTAATAGGCGTTGTAAGCCTTGTTGTGCAAAGAAAATCGGATTCGATACTGAAAAGCTTGGCTTGGTTTGCATATAGGGTACTCCTTCCTGCGTAGCGCTCTTAATGAGGGCGCGTCGGGTTTTGGTAAAAATCTTAGACGCGTTGTAAAAGCTGATCGAGACGCCCAGCTTGGTCAAGCTGATGCAAATCACTAAAGCCACCGACATGCAAATCATCAATGAAAATCTGTGGCACGGTTCGACGACCCGTACGTGCGATCATATTGTGAAGCTCATGTGGCAGTTGATCTATCATGATTTTGTTAACTTCGACACCCTTGCGGTTCAAGAGTGATTCTGCTTGGACGCAGTAAGGACAAGTCCCTGTGCTATACATGCTGATTGCAGGCATGGCGGTTTCCTTCTTATTTAGACTTTACATCTCTGGCGATCTGAACCACGCTACAACGAGATTGAGATCAGATCACCTGATGTAAGGATTGTGGATGGATAAAAAATCAGATCACAAATCTTTCGGCGCTTTGTTTTTGATCTCAGGCCAGGTTTTTCCTGCTTTGACGATATGACCAGGAACGTCTTCTAACCATTTTTTCTGAATATCTTTGTTGACGTTCAAATACAGTTTGCCATCGACCACGCGCCATGCTTGTGGATCACCGTCGAGCTTCTTTTCCAAGACCACACCCATGGCGCAAAAACCACCAAATTGCGGTGCATATTGCGCTGGATGAGCTTTAAATTTTTCCAAATTTTCTTTCGAGGCAAAGCGATAGGTCGCGCCTTCAAAAGCATGGGTGTAAGCCGCCTTACCTAAGGTCGGCGTCTTCAACGTGAAGTAGGCGACTGGATCGAAACCGTGCAAAGCTACGCCTTGCGTATCAAGATTGACAGCGGCTGTAGAGTTTTGATCCTGTGCTTGCGCTGTTAGCGGCGTGCCAACGGACACTGCAAATGCTGCCAATAAAGTGGAAGCCAAGAAGGTGCGACGTAGAGTTGAGTGAAACATGATGTATCCTTTTCTAATTAAATAGCGGAGTGCTTAAACGATTTACATTTACGAATTACATTTTGGTTTGGTGTGCCCAATGAAGTATCTTCATCGGGCACAGAACGATTACGCTAAAGTGACTTTAGGGAAGTCGATTTCTACGCGGCTTGCTTTGCCCAAAATATTGGTGAGTAAATTCATGCCAACATGGGTAATGATCTCGACGATATCGCCATCAGTGAAACCAGCATTGCGGGCTTCGATCAATTCTGCTGTGGTGATTTCACCTTTGTGTTCTGCTAAGGAACGAGCCAATTTCACGGCGATCGCTGCTTTTGCATCTTGGCTGCTGCCAGCGCGGTTAGCCGTAATTTCATCGTTGCTCAAACCCGCTTTTTTGCCCAAAGCAGTGTGCGCTGACAGGCAGTATTCGCAAGAATTTTGCTGAGCCATAGCGAGCGCAATGCGTTCACGTGTTAAAGGATCTAGGCTGCCTTCATTCGCTACCCCGTATAAGCCGAGGAAGGATTTCAAAGCCACTGGTGAGTTAGCAAAGATTTTCAAAAAGTTGGGTACTACGCCCAATTGCGATTGGATCGCATCGAATAAAGCTTGTTGTTCTTGAGTGGCTGTTTCATTGGTGACGAGATTAATGCGGCTCATGGTATTTCCTTTTCTATAATTGAATGTCGATTTGGTTTGCATCGCCTTGATCCGGTATTTCTTGTCGGTGTTCAGCGAATGCATGCATTGTGCCTATAGTCATTGAAAAGAAGAATACTCATAGATTACAATTGATTATTTCAATATTCGGAATAATCGTGGGGGAGGCAAGCATATGGACAGGTTTCACCAAATAGCGGTGTATGTCGCAGTGGCTGAGGAAGAAAGTTTTGCGGCAGGCGCTCGGCGTCTGGGTATGTCACCACCTGCCGTCACACGGGCGGTGGCGGCTCTGGAGGAAAGTTTGGGGGTGAAATTACTCAATCGCACGACCCGCTTTGTTAGACCCACCGATGCGGGACAGCGCTATTTAGATGATGCACGGCAGATTCTCGCCAAAGTGCAGGAAGCCGATGAGGCGGCAGCAGGGATTAATGCCGACCCGCGCGGGCATTTGACCGTGACCGCACCAGTCTTGTTCGGCAAGATATTTGTCATGCCACATATTGTGGAATTTTTGCAGCGCTATCCAGCGGTCGATGTGTCCGCCCTATTTTTAGATCGCGTCGTCAATATGATGGAAGAAGGTGTCGATGTCGGCGTACGGATCGGCGCGCTGCCAGATTCCAGTATGCGTGCGCTAAGGGTGGGACAAGTGCGGCGGGTCTTGTGTGCCTCACCAGACTATTTGGCTCAGCATGGGATACCACAGACACCCGACGACTTAAAGCAGCATCATGTCGTTGCTGCTGCGGGGGTGAGTCCTTCAGTCGAATGGAAATTTGGCGATAGCGATCATGCGGCTGCCATTCGTATCAAACCGCGTTTAACTGTCACTAGCAATGACGGTGCCATTGCTGCGGTGTTAAACGGCGCTGGCATTACACGTTTACTGTCTTACCAAGTGGCAAGTGAATTGGACCAAGGCACACTGAAGACGGTATTGAGTGAGTACGAGTCAGCACCACTGCCCATCCATATTGTGCACAGAGAAGGGCGAGATGGTTCCGCTAAGGTACGTAGCTTTGTTGATTTTATGGGGCAGGCATTGCGAGGACATTCGGCATTACGTTGAAAACCGCTTCACATCGGACGCGAAGGTGATAGAGCTGCATCGCATTGTTTGTCATACTGAACCATGTCCGATAGGCGCTAACCTAAAATAAAACATGTACAAGTACTTTGTTCCCTCCCCTTCAAGGGGAGGGCTAGGGTGGGGATGGGTCTCAGTGATTTCGACTAAACCGCATCTCCAATCCAAGCTCCCACATTTCAATCAACTTACTTCACATTCTTGACGACATACACAAAGCGATCCGTTTTGCCGCGCACACTAGGTTCAAAAACCAGATTATTTCTAGGATCAGCAGGATTGCGTAGCAGATCACTTTGTTTGACGATTTCAAAGCCAAAACCGGTGAGCGAGGTCTTCACAAATTCTTCGTCAATCCTATGATTATCTTGGGTCTGTGCCAACTTGCTACCCAGCGGTGCAGAATGGTCGATCACCAGCATCATGCCGTTAGGCTTGAGGGCTTTCTTGATTTGTCCCATCAAATCTTTGTCGTCAATTTTCCAACCGGGTCCGACGTGATACATGTCGTGATAGCCCATCACGAAAAACACCGCATCCAGACTATTTTCTGCCAGACCTAATTGATCCACTTCGCGGTCATAGCGCACCACATTTTTTAGAGAACCATCGGCCAATCGCGCTTCCAAATCCTTACCGACGAAAGGCAGGTAAGCCTTATTGTTGTGCAACAGGACTTTACCTGTGGCACCCACTTGTTGTGACAAGAGCTCGCTGAAATAGCCATTTCCACCCAAAAGATCCAACACCGTCATGCCTTCTTTAATCTGCATTAAGGCGATGGTCTCAAGTGGTTTACTGGTGACATCGCGTACTTTGTCTGCAGTCGAACGGTGCGTTTGATTCAAGTCGATTTGTGCTGTTGCAATACTGCCGACACTGGCTATGCTTAGAGCGATGAAACATTGCAGAACTGTTTTTTTCATGTGGTCTCTATCTATAATTTCACGTTAATAAAAATTTCAATTTATGTTGATAAGTCACTACTAACTATTACTTATTTTCGGCCGCAAGATCGAATTGTTGGGGCTCAACAGTTATCTTCAAATGTCACGTTCCATGACAATGTTGGCTCTTGAATAAACTGGATGCGGGCCCTCCGATACCGTTTGAAAACCATAATTTTTATATAGATGGATAGCAGCCTCTAGTTTGGTGTTGGAGACCAAATAAACTTTTTTCGCATGTATGGTTTTGAGCTTTGTCAGACAGTGTTCCATCAGTTGCTTGCTATACGCTTTGCCTTGATGAGCTGGGGAAACCGCCATTCTGGCTAACTCGTAAACACCGTCACCCTCATTGAATAAAGCACATACGCCTAGCACTTCATTCTCCGACATCAAAAAAAACAGGAAGCCACCGTTGTCGACGACTTGATAAGGATTTGCCGCTAATTTTTTGTCCGTTTCTTCGATCTTGAAATAGTGACTAATCCATTCTTCATTGAGACGAATGAAATCATGTAAATGCTCTTTTGAATTTTCGATAATGTGGGTCATGGTTTTTTCAAAGCAGTAGCGATTCGCGTCAGTGCATCTATATTTAGAAAGATAAGTACCTTAGCACAATTAGATTATGGCGCGTAAGGTGCTCATGGCACCAATATGCCGATTCGTCCACTTTGATGGCTCTAGTCAGCTTGCTTACGATGGCAAGCCCTTGTATTTTTCGCCGTAGATAAACAAGTAGGCGATCGCAAGGGAGATAATTTTAAGAACGTTTGGTATGTGGTAAGAGAGTAAGCGATTCATGTGTGCGATTAGGTTTCAACAGTCGCACCTAAACTTACCTAGGCGTTTGCTACCGAGTATGAGGATCATGCATCTAAGAAAAATGTGTCTCGATGTGGCAGAAATAGACCCACCTTGATTAGGTATTTTCCTTTTCAAATGATTGCTATCTTTCTCGGCAATCTTATCGACGATACATGCTATTTGAGAGACGAGTTGCAATGTTCAATGCGACTTGTACTCATACGTTTGGTTACATACTCTTAAAACGCCACGCATAGGATTGACTCACTTTTAGTTGTTCTGGGTGCCCTTTTAGTTCCACTAAAATATTACCCATTTCATCGCGACGTGCCTTGGCGATTGCATGCGCGTTGACCACCACACTTCTGTGGATTTGCCAAAATTGTTCTGGATCGATGCCTTTTTGCAGGTCTTTGATCGAAGTGCGGATATGTCCTTCATCGGTAGCGCTGACAACCCGTGTATAACGCAAATCTGACTCAAAAAAAAGTATCTCTTCTATCGAAAAAAGTTTGATGGTATTGCCAGAACTTGCGCTAATCCAACGTATCCTTTCTGTTTGTGTTGGCTCACGTAATCGTTTATCTAGCGCCGACATCACTTGTAATAGATCGGCCTGGGTGTTGCCCGCGGCGAGTTGCGCTTTTAGACGCACGAGCGTCTCTTTTAAGCGATCCTCGGAAATCGGCTTGAGCAGATAATCGACTGCGCCTAGTTTGAATGCTTCGATGGCATGGTTATCATAAGCGGTAGTAAATACTACGCGGCACTTGCCATCGCTGGCTCGGGCAACGTCTAAGCCCGTTAATTCTGGCATGCGAATGTCAAGGAAGGCGATATCAGGCTGGAAGCGCACGATCGCTTCTAGCGCTTCACCACCATCTTCACAGTCAGCAATGATAGTGAGCTCAGGCCAGATTGTAGTGAGCATGCGGCGTAAATCGGTGCGTTGTAAATCTTCGTCATCGGCGATCACTGCGGTAACCATATAGGCTCCTTTTGCTTAACTTAAATTTCAATTAGATTTACTATCGTCGCCGAAGATATTCATTGGCAAATAGATTGAGGCCTCAACGCCGCCGTCTTCTCCTGCCGATAAACTGAGTGCTGCATCGTCATCGTAGAGTTGTTTTAAACGTTCGCGAATATTGCTTAAACCGATACCGCTCCCAGACGTGCTGCCACCAAATCCAACGCCATTGTCTTTCACGCAAAGTTGAAGTTTTTCTTGACCAGCAACAGTGATTTTTTTTGCGCTCACCGAAATTTTTACGGCGCCTTTTTTTGGCTCAATGCCGTGTTTAACCGCATTTTCTACCAGGGAAATTAGCATCAGCGGTGGTATGGGTAGCGCTAGTAAATCCGAACTACATTCTACTTCGAAACTCAAACGCGGCATACGCACATGAATCACGCCGAGGTAGGCGCGTACTGAATCGAATTGATTTCCAAGGCTACTTTGGGTAGAACTACCGTCGCTGCGCATTTGTGGAATAGTCGAACGTAAGTAGTCGACTAGATGATCGATGATTGCCACACCTCGTGCTGGGTCGCTGAGCATGGCTGCACGTACACCGGAAAGCGTATTAAAAAGAAAGTGCGGCTCAACTTGGCTGGCTAATACTGAAAGACGCATCTCTGCCTGGTTTCTCTCTCTCTTGTAACGTTCAATTTTCTCTTCCATGAGCGCCTCCTCTAATGCCTTTCTCTGGCGAAAATACGCACGTAAATCAAAAACACCCACTAACCATAGCGTTAATAATAGCCAGACCGAGCCATTGACGATTCTTTGGGTAGTTTTACTGGTCGCAGAAAGATGTATGCCCCTTTCTGAGGAATTCTTATCCGTTTTTTTTGCTTCTTTAACAAAATTTTCTGGTGCAGATTTTTTTGCAATTTCTGTCACGTCGTTTTCTTTTGATGCGGATAGTTTGTCGCCAAAGTTGTTGCTGATTAGAATCGCCGCAGCTGAAATTGTCGCGGCAATTACCAGTGATACGATGATACTAGCGGTTTCTCGCTTTGCAGACCAGGAGTGAAGTTTTCCATAGCTACGGGCTTTGACTGCTAACCAACGCCCGAGTAGTACCGAATTCACAAAGGAAAACCACATGAAGAAAAATGAAAGATAGGCGTTCATATTCATGATTTCCTTAGGTCCGACGAAGCTGATGAGCATCAAAAATATGCTAAGCAAGACCAAGGGAATGATGAAACCGCGTACCCGATAAGAAAACCAGGTGGGACTAAAGATCGGATAGTGCAAGGCTTTGCTTGACCAACTCCCCATTTTCCCCACTAAGCTGAAAGGGACTTGCTGGTCGGGAGGCATGGGCGTTTGTTCGGGCATGAAAATATCCAGAGGAAGGTAGGGATTAGTAACATCATATTCCTAGAAATGTACGTCGATAAAGCGTTTTTTGTTTTTCTTGATCGGACAGATTCAAGATAGAGGAAAAACTCCGCCGGGTGAGCATGAGTATGGGCAAACACACGCACAAGCACATCCGGGCATCGCGACAAGTGACTATTGGCTTGAATAATTCAGTTTCATTCAAGCCATGTTGTCGGTAGCATTTACTGTTGGCGTATCCAATCGGAGATCGTGTTCAGTGCCAGTGGTGCAATAGTCTCCTCTATCTTGCTATATTCACTAGGCGAACCAGTGGTGGCGGTCTGAAAAACATGATTGAGCTTAGGTAGTTCGCGTATCACGGCCTTTTTGTTATGCTTAAGCGCATCCCGCAATCCTGCTAAATTGGATTTGGCAGCAACTTGTAAATCTAATTCGCCATTCAACGCTAACACCGCTTGATTCACTTTCTTTAGTGTTGGTGCCGGATCGTATTTGATAAAGCTACGGAACCAAGAATTACTTAACGTGGCCACTTGCCTCTTTGCGACATCCGCGGGCATGTCCCCCTTAGCAACGATTTGATCGAAAAGAGCGGTGAGATGCGTGGTGATGGTGTTGTCGTCATTCCCCGAATTCATGACTGTATAGGCTTTCTCCAAAAACACCTCATTCTCTGCAATATCCTCTTTGCTTTGCCCGTTTGCTGCAGAAATTAAGCGGCTTTGTTCTAACATTAAAGACTTGATCGCAATTCCTGGTCCTCCCATCAAGACGATAAATTTAACTTGTGGGTCACGCGCTGCAACGAGAGGGGCGATCAGGCCGCCTTCAGAGTGGCCAATAATACCGATTTTTTTGTGATCAACATCGTTACGGGTTCTGAGGTAAGCGATCGCCGCCTCCGTATCCTCAGCGAAATCAAACGTTGTCGCTGCTTTATAGTCGCCTTTAGACGCGGCAACGCCACGTTTGTCATAGCGCAATACTGCGATGCCTTGCTTGCTTAAATGGTCAGCCAAAACCAGGAAAACTTTATGCTTGTGCAGATCTTCATTCCTGTCGAGCGGGCCAGAACCGTGCACTAACACCACGGTCGGGAATGGCCCCGTTCCCTTTGGTATCGTCATGGTGCCAGCAAGTTCAATCTGTGCCTTGGAGTTGGTAAAGCGCACTTCGCTACTATTGTAATTGGGCGTAGCTTTTTCGATAGACTCTTGCTGTGGACGCTTCTGCACTAGCGCAGCCAATGCTTTAGTATCAACGATACGCTGTGCTGGCGGCATACTCTTGCCATTTTGTGAAAAATTGAAGCTGCTCGCCATTCCATCTGCACCGAGAACGAAATTGATTTTGATGTCGGCAACTTTGGCGTAAAACGATGTGGCGGAATCGGCAAATATTTCAAAACTTTGCTGGCCAGGTGTTTGCGTCAGAAATTTTCCGTCTTTTTGGAAAATCGTAATGACAAAACCTGGTGCCTGATACTGCCCCTCAAATTTCTTAAATTGCTCTGAGCTGACTGTGATCGCCTTATTTTCTGTGGTCTGCGGTGCTGGCACGGTTTGTTGTGCATGTGGCGCTGCGCTAGCCTGATGGCTAAGGCTAGTGATTAAGGTGAAGATAATGGTGGACGTAGAGATAACGGCTGATCTTTTCATAATAGACTCCAAATGACTGTTCGTTGACGAGTGGCTGTCTTGATACACAGCATGTGGACACTATAGCGACGATCAAAGTCGTTCAGAATATATGCGGTGAATTGAGATTTTCGCGACATGAACTTGGTCTCTGGCGACACGAGTTCGTTAAATTAGCAGCCTATTTTGTAGGCCATTGACCAATCGATAGACGAAACTAGATGAAACTAGATGAAACCGAGGCTCGTTTCCGACCGATGAAGCGGTCTTCAAATTGTTATATTTAGCACTCAAGAATATTGGCTAGAAGTGGACGATGCCGATTCGCGACTGGCAAGCAGCGTTAAATCGGTTTACTACTATGTTTGGTGCAGGTATGCCAAATGTTTAATTTGAAAACCGTTTATACAAAATTCCGGATACCCTCAATTTGACGTGAATGCGGTGTTCCCACTGCTCATTGCGGCAGTAAGCTAACGACCGCATAAATGCCTCTGAAAATCGGGAAAATCGTGAAAGCGACGACAGCGGCTCTCGCCAGATAAGTCCAATAGATGCGTGTAGTGTTTTTTGCTGACTGCCATACCAAGATGGCTGAAATGAAGTGCAAGGTAGTTGGAACGGCCAAGACAATTGGCACAGCAATGAGACTCGCTAAGCCATGCGATGCAAGGGAACCTGCACTCACCAGTATCGTTACCAGTGCACTGAAGATGAATCCCTAAGCCAAGCTCAGGGTGACATATAGGCCCCAAAAGATTTTCCACAGTTCGAGCTTTCCAGCTAGTGCTCGATCTATCATGCTTTCGTTTCTTGTATCGACTTCAGCTTGCTGAGAAGTTGTAATTTGTCGATACAAAATAATCGTTACGAAGCCTAATAACGATGCCCAGATCAGCACAAACGATAATCCCCATGAGGCCAATAGATCAGCACCAGTTCGGAGTTCGTTGGCTGCAGCGATAAAAGCTAATAGGAATTTTTTTGATTACCTCGATATCCTTGATGCTGCTGATATCTGCGAGGACTTCAGGACTGATGGTTGCGGCCTTCGTCATTGATAACACGCGGTAGATTACGAGCGAAATAAGTGCCGAGATGAATGCACAAGCGCAAAGCGCAATTAGGAGTTGTGTGAGTCGACGGATACGTAGCATTTTCTTTAGCAGGAAAATTTTTTAGTGACCCGACGATAGACCATCACTACATGAAAAAAAGTTGTTTTTGTCGCTCTATTAGATCGTACTCGTTAGCGCGTTCTTGCAGGAATGAGGTTTGTACTCAATTTAAACGTACGAAATCTGCTCTCGCAAAAACGATTCTTTTCGCCGTCGCTGTTGATATTCTCATTTTCATCACGCGAAGTCAGGATGTACGCGCCAAACTCACAGTGATTAGACGATCGATAAAAATTCTGGCGACGCACCAAATACGCGTCACTTTAAAGCGGAATTTTAAAGCGCAGTCTAAAGCTTAAAGAGATTGACTTGTTGCGCCAGATTATTCGCTTCTTGATGCAGCGCCTGCGCTGCAGCTGCTGATTCTTCTACCAATGCCACGTTTTGTTGCGCGCCGTTTTCCATTAACACAATCGCCTGATTCGCCTGATTGATACCCAGACTTTGTTCCTCACTGGCGCGAGCAATTTCTTCCATAATTTGAGAAACACGTGCCACACTAGAAACAATTTCATGCATCGTTTCTCCCGCAGCAGCGACCAATTTTTCCCCGGCACTGACTTCTTCTACTGATTCAGTAATCAACTCTTTGATCTCTTTGGCGGCCGCCGCAGAGCGCTGTGCCAGGCTACGTACTTCCGACGCGACCACGGCAAAGCCTCGCCCTTGCTCGCCCGCTCTGGCCGCCTCAACCGCAGCGTTCAGTGCCAAAATATTTGTTTGAAATGCGATGCCATCAATCACACTGATGATGTCGACGATTCTCTTGGAAGACGCATTAATCGACGTCATGGTGTCGACCACTTTCCCCACCACGTCGCCACCACGAACCGCCACATCTGACGCTGCCATGACCAAGGTATTGGCCTGTTTCGCATTGGCGGCATTATTGGCGACCGTACCACTTAACTGCTCCATCGCAGAGGCGTTCTCTTGTATGGCGCTGGCTTGATCTTCGGTGCGTCCAGACAACTCCATATTGCCGGAGGCAATTTGACCCGAATTGGTTGCGATGACATCGCTGGAACTACGGATAGAGCTGACGATATGGTGTAATTTCTGAATGAATAGGTTAAGGGAATCGGAGATGCGGCCAAAATCATTTCCTAGCGGCGGCACTTGGTAAGTGAGATCACCATCACCTTGTCCCAAGTCATCAATCGCCGACAGTATTTCCTGCAAGGGTTGGTTGATACTCCGTGTCACATAGACACCTACTACTATCGACAAGAACAACACAATTACACTTAGCCAAAGGCTAGTCGTCGTTAATAGGTCTGCTTCATGCAAGGTTAATTCTGTATTGGTACTAACTTGTTTTAATTGGTGTTCGACAAATGGTTTCAGACTGGCTTGAAGTTCAAGGCTGGTCTTGTCAAATTGCGGCATCATGGGATTGCCCATCTCGGCACCGCCTTCAACATAGGCTGCGGCGAGTTTCTTGCCTTGCGTGTAAAAGCGTTCTGCTTTACCACGAATCTCTGTGAGCGCATTAAGTTGACTCTTATCTGATTTGCTCTCGTAGTACTTTTGAAATTTGTCTATACCCGCTGTAAACGCTTGGTAGCTTTTTTGTGCCTCTTTCCAACCATCATCCAAACCATCTTTCGCTCTGGTAGCGGATACATCGGTCAAAAATTGTTGCACTTGCGTGATGTCTTGTGTCATGTCTTTGGCTAGCAAGGCATACACGAGGCTTTCTTTCTCTACCTGGTAAATATGTCCCTTGACGCTCTTCAAACTGAACACTAAAAATAGGATGAAGGCGCCGAAAAAAATAATCGGCATTGACATACCGAAGATGATCTTAAAACGAACAGAGAGATTATTAAGTGACATTGGACACCTTAAGACATTTGAATACGCAGAATAAGCCATGAATAACCCACGCCAACTTAACCAGAAGTCTGTGCTCAGTCTGGCGCATGCGAGAGCATAGCTAAGTATGCCACTCATTACCCAATAGAAATATATTCGGAAAATGAAATGTTTGGTATATGTCTGATAAATTGCAAACTTATGTCAAAAATTGCTGAATAACTTACATACCACTTTGAAATGAAGAACATTGGTATTGGGAATTGCGATTATGACTTTACCTAGCTTGGCTGGGGTTAGCACTAAGGCCTACCCGCTTACTCCCAACAAACCCTGCAGTTATCCAGATTGAACCACGTCAAATCATTAATGCATGATTTGATTCAGGTTCTTTTATACCGAGAAAGCGCGGAATGTAAGACCGTGCTAATTCAGCTTATTCGATTTTGACTCTCAATTCCGTCTTACCTATCGCCAAATTACCCGCAAAATCTTTGGCAGTGATGCGTATCAGATAGTCACCTGCTGCTAAATCTTTGATGTTCCAAAAATTGATGGTCGCATGACCATCGTGAATTTCGTTGGTGAGCGTGTAGAGGAACTTGGTGGTCGCATTGCCGTGAACCGTGATACCACTATTTTCCGCGTAAGCGACTTTGACGGCTTCTTCATCGGCGGGAAGATGATTAAAGCGTATCGTCATTTTAGGCTTTTCAAAACCGGCTAAAGGCGCACCGTCGGCTTGCAGAATTTGATAGCCGAGTTCGTAGAGGCCCAGGCGGCGACGTGCCATATTGCCGTCAGCTTGATCAAAGGCATCAACGATGATGCTGACTTGTTCTAGGGATTTGGCTAATTTGATCACCGTCGATTGAGGTGCAACAGGTTCTGGTGATGGTTTTTTGCCTTTGCTGTTTTTTGCTAACTTGTTCGATGCAGCGGCGGGCGCTTTGCTGAGTATCTTGCCATCCTTGTCAGCGATATCGATGCGCGTAATTTGTGGCGCGACGCTATCTTGAAAGCCGATGAAATTCAGGTTGAGCGGATTCACCACATCACCTTGCGGCGCATAGTTCAGATGCACGTGATACATGCTGTTGACCGTGCCTATGGTTTCGCCAACATGGAAGCGTGTGCCACGACGCACGCGCACTTGCTGTAATTTACCTTGCGCGTCTTTGATGAATTGAAATTTTTGCGGATCTAATGGTGTTTCTTTTAAATTACGCCCTACCTTCATGTGGATATATGACAGCTTATTTACACGCATGCCTTCATTAATCGTCGTCGCCGCCCAAGCAGGTACGGGTGAGCTGACTTTTTCTTCCTTGATCACCACAACCGCTTCACCCATTGCGGCTTGCATATCTACACCACGATGAAAATGATGACGACTTTCGCCATCGTAGTTGCCGCGCACTTCACCGATAGTGCCAACCACTTCATGCGGTTTATCCTGCGGTAATAAAGGCCAGAGCGAGGGCTGCTGAAGTGGCGCGACCGGTTCGGTCACGATGACTGGCCATGGTTTTCTTATTTCCTTATCGAGCACGCCTTTGTGCTTAATTTCGTGCAGGACATTTTTGGCGTTATCACTGACGATCAGATCACCTTTCGCATTCACCGTCAGTCCAACCGGATTGTTCATGCGCGGGCTGGTATCGTCACCTGGAATGATATCGATATCGACGCCAGTCAAGCCACGGCTTTTGCCATCAGGAGCGATTTGCAAAATCCTACCGTGCGAAAGTTCACCGACATAGACATAATCATCATGCGTAATTGCCAGACCAACGGGACGTCGCATCAAGGCAGTGAAATCTTTAGGATCGCTAGCGATCAAGGTACTGACTTGACCATCGATGCCGATTTTACGGATAGCGTTATTGCGTGTGTCGGCAACGATGATGTCACCAAGGCTATTCACCACGAGACTACTCGGTGTATCAAATAAAGCCGCACTGCCAGCGCCATCGAGGTAGCCAGGTTGATTGCCGCCCGCGATGGTTTGCACCTGACCATCCGGCAGAATCACGCGGATCTTATCGTTGTAAGTGTCCGCCACATAGATCTTGCCGTCTTTGCTAACCGCCACACCGATAGGGCCGTTAAATTGAGCCTGAGCTGCTGCACCATCGCGAAATCCCGCTTGTCCGTTACCAGCGACGGTCGAGACTTTGCCATTGGGTTCGATTTTGCGGATCATGTGGTTGCCGGTATCGGCGACGTAGAGATTGCCTTGTTTGTCGATGGCTAAACCAGACGGGGTGTGAAACTTGGCGGCGCTGAATTTGCCGTCTTTGTTGTCGCTATTGAGGGCGCTATCCAGATAGCCTTCTTCACCACCCGCAAAGACACTGGCATAGCCCTCTTTGCTGATTTTTAATATGCGGTTGTGGTCGCCGGCATCAGCGAGGTAGAGATTGCCTTGCTGATCCACGACGATACCAAACGGATCACTGAAAGTACGTTCAGGCAGTTTCGCTGTAGCGTTGGGCGCTTCAAAATACGCGCTATCGCTTAATTGAGAAACTTCAGCTTCCCAATCAAAGCTGGTCGCTACCGGTTTTTTCTTTAACAGCGGAATGGATGGACGTGTCGCTTCGGGTTGCATCCACCAGTAAACAGAAAAAGATAAGCCAGAGATGATGAGAGCGGAAGACAGAATCAGAACGGAGCGACGTTGCATGTGAGATCAAAAAAGCAGGAGAAAGGACGGGCAGCATAGCAACATCAGCAGAAAGTGCAAGGGCTATTTGCCTAATATTCGCTGTGCCTGATTCGGCATAGTTTCGTCTTAATTTGGTCTATCTCCGTCTTAGCATATGAAAAAGTGAAGAATTTTCGCGACGATTGATATATTTAGTCGAAACTTCTAGGCATAATCTGAGTCTACTTGGACTTGCACCTTTACGATGTTTTACTACTTGCCCAATTTCGCTGATCAAACTTCGACAACTTGAGAGACATAATGAAAATAACAAATAACTTTAAACCTCGCTTGCGGCCAACGACGGTTTTGGCAACAGCAGTCAGTGCCGCTTTGATGGCCGGATTTTCTAGCCTCGCCACCGCACAAGCACCTGTTTCGTCAACGGCTAAAACAACGCCCGTTTTCTATAACGGTCAGGCGCAAATCGTACCGGGTTTTCAGGACAAAACTAAATGGATCAAGCAAGAGTTGTGGGTAGAAACCGAATTTGACAGCGACGGTGATGGAAAAAAAGATCGCGTTCATGTCGATGTCACGCGCCCTGTGCAAACCGATACCGAAGGTTTAAAAGTCGCCGTCGTGTATGAGTCTTCGCCCTACTTCGCTGGCACCATGAAGAATCAAAAAATGTGGGATGTGAAACATGAATTAGGCGAAGCACCACCAACACGTCCAGTGAATGAGCAAGCAAAGTTCATCCCTGTCCGTCCTGAGATTGCTAGAACCGAAATCGACACTTGGGTACCACGCGGCTTCGCAGTCGTACACTCAGAAGCGCCAGGCACAGGCTTATCCCAAGGCTGCCCTACCATAGGCGGCGCACCAGAAGAATTAGCCCCCAAGGCCGTGATTGACTGGTTGAATGGTCGCGCCAAAGGCTATTCCAGCATCGATGGCACTGAAGAGGTGAAAGCCAACTGGGCGACAGGCAAAGTCGGTATGACTGGCACCTCGTACAACGGCACCATTCCACTGGCCGCTGCGACGACAGGCGTTGCAGGCTTAGAAGCGATTATTCCGATTGCGCCGAATACCTCTTACTACCATTACTATCGTAGCAATGGTCTGGTGCGTCACCCGGGTGGTTACCTAGGTGAAGATGTGGATCAGCTTTATGACTTTGTATACAGCGGTGCGCCAGAAAAACGAGCCTATTGCAACGCCACCATACGTGATGGCCTGTACCCAGCAAAATTTGATCGCAAAAATGGTGACTACAATGATTTTTGGGCAGATCGTGATTTGCTCGCTAAGATCAAAGGCGTAAAAGCCGCCACTCTGCTCGCCCACGGTCAACATGACTGGAACGTGATGCCAGAACACTCCATTCGTATCTACGAAGCGCTTAAGAAAAATGGCGTAGCTACACAGTTATTCTTACACCACGGCGGTCATGGCGGCCCCCCACCTTTAGAAATGCGTAATCGCTGGTTCTCACATTATTTGTACGGCATCGATAACGGCGTAGAAAAAGACGCCCGCGCCATGATCATGCGCGAAAACGCAGAACGCGGAGCCGCACCCACGCCATATCTCGATTTCCCAAATCCTGAAGCCAGCAACGTGAATCTATTTTTAGGCGCGGGTGGCAATAAAGCCGGTAGCTTGAGTTTTAAAGCTGTAGCTAAAACCAAAGGCGCGATAGAAAAAATTATAGACGATGTGCAATTCAAAGGCGGCGTATTAGCCAATGCCGAGCAATCACCGCACCGCTTGATTTACGCCACGTCCGAGTTAACCGATACGGTTCATTTGTCAGGCACGCCGAGCATTAAGATACGTGTCGCCGCCAACAAAGCTGCGGCCAATTTGTCCGTTTGGTTAGTCACCCTGCCATTTGATGAAAAAGTCGTAGGTGCAGCCGGACAACTAGGCGTCGTCAGCCGCGCGTGGGCTGATCCACAAAATCACCGCTCTCTGACCAAGACGGGTAACTACGATTCCAAGTTGCCTGGCACAGCGCTGGTACCTGGTAAATTCGTCGACCTGACTTTTGATCTTCAACCTATAGACCGAGTCATCCCAGCGGGTAAACGTCTTGCGCTGATGATCATGTCTAGTGATCAGGATTTCACTTTATGGCCAAAAGCGGGTACCGAGTTGAGCGTCGATTTGGCGCAGACGTCATTGGTGTTGCCTGTGGTGGGTGGCGTGGATAACTTGAAAAAAGGCTTGGGCGATTAGTCCGGCTAGACACAAGGGCGGTGGTATGGTGAAAGCGCAACAAACTGAATTGGAAAATATGGCAGGTCTCGGCCCTAAATCCAGTGCCATGTTGCGTCAAGTCGGCATCCATACCGCCGCCGAATTAACGGCGGCAGAACCTTATGTGCTCTATCTACAACTCAAACAAGTTTTCCCTTCGACCAGTCTAAACATGCTGTACGCCATCATGGGCGCACAAGAAAATCGTCATTGGCAGGACATCAAACGCGAACGACGTTTGGAGATAGTGTTGCGTTTAGAAGAAATGGGAATACCCTAACGCTGGCTGGCGAATTGTATGTGCGCCATTATTCAGTCAAATGCTGCTGAATCTTAGTAGGCAACTGCGCCAATACATCACTCCAGTCATTCGCACGCGATTGTCGTAGTAATTCGAATGAGGGGTACCAAGGACTATCGTCGCGATCTTGTAGCCAACGCCAATCGGCTATCCACGGTAGCAATAGTAAAACGGGTTTGCCTAAACTTCCTGCCAGATGCGCGACACTGGTATCAACACTGATCACCAAGTCGAGTGCCTGACAAAGCGCTGCTGTATCAGAGAAATCATGTAACTCAGCGGAAAAATCCAAAATGTCGGGACGTGCCCGCATGAGCTCGGCATCCTGAGCGCGGTATTCTTTATGCAAACTGATGTAGTGGGTTTGTTTTGCCTGATGTGGCAAGTAGGAAAGCAGGTTTGCTAAACACAAACTTCGTTGCTGGTCGTTTTTATGACCGGCACTACCGCTCCATACTAGCCCGATTTTGCGACCAGCCAATTTGCCTAAGCGCTGTTGCCAATATTCAGACTTGGCTTGATCCGCTTTGAGATAGGCTGATGAGGCAGGGATGGCGGCAAGTTCTTTCGTCTTGCAGGCCAAAGGTAAGCTCATTAATGGAATCTGATAATCCATCTGCGGATAGGACTCAGAACGTACGATGCACTGATCAATCCCTTCGAGTTGCTGCAATAAGCTAAGTAAAGGTGCCTGCACTTCAAGTATCACAGACGCCCCCATCGCTTTGAGTACGCGAATATAGCGACAAAATTGCAGCGTGTCGCCCAAGCCTTGTTCACTGTACACATAGATGGTTTTGCCTGCTAAATCCTGTTCGCCCAACCATAAAGGCGCAGCGAACGTTCTGCGATTTTTAGACGCACTAATGCCTTGACATTGCCATCGCCATTCATAGGCCGACCAACCCTGCGCAAAATCACCCAGTTGCAGCCAGCACAGACCACGGTTGTATTGGGCATCGGCAAAATCTGGTTTCAAGACGAGGGCTTGGGTATAACTGGTCAGCGCTTCCGCAAAACGTTGAAGTTGGCGTAGGGCGATACCACGATTGCAAAAAGCCTCGGGATAGTGAGGTCGCAAGACAATCGCCGCATCGTAATCGAGGATAGCTGCGTCATAGGCGCGCAATTCGGCTTTCAAAATACCACGATTATAAAAAGCATCGGGCAATCGTTGGTCTAGTGCAATCGCCTGGTCATAACTTTTCAGTGCCTGGTCGAATAATTGCAAGCTTTTTTGTGCCACACCCAAATGGCAATACGTTACGGCAAGCTTAGGTTGTTGTTGGATCACCGTTTCAAAATAACGAATCGCTAACTGCGAATCTCGCATCTGCTGTGCAATCACGCCCAATAACAAATAGGCGTCAGTCAACTCAGGCGCCATCGCAATGATTTGCTCATACAGCGGTTTTGCCTGTTGGATCTTGCCTTGCTGATGGAAGGCGTAGGCTTGCTTGAATAGCCCTTGGGCGGTCGGGTTTGGGATGTTCATGTACAGATTAGAATGGAATGTCAGCGTAAATGCAAGGATGGGGTGCCATTGCAGGTGCGCGAGGAAATCGTCACTGATACGCCCAACGTGCTTAATATTGTTTGGATGCTGATATCGAGTAAATTCTTACGACTTCAGTAAAGTAGGTTGGCGCTGAGCTTGCGAAGCCCAACTTAGGCGAACCTTTTGTAAGCATAATCGTTGGTGAATGTTGGGCTTATCAGCCCAACCGACTGTGCTAGACAACATTCTGTGCCAAGCTCCATGTGACGGCGTGCGGCTTGATTGATGCGCAAATTGGACCTCCATCAGCCATGGTTCCGACGACCAGAGCCTCCACAACACATCCGGCATTTCCGACAGCAGCCTGGGTCACCTCGGCGGGAATTGACCCCAGCTTTAGCTTCGCTCTACGCGTCCAACAAGAGCCACGCTGTCCTGCCAATGTTCCGGAGTTAAGATAGACAAATCGATCCGCAGGCGTGCCCTGTGCAAACTCGCCAAGATAATTTGGAGAACCGTCGGCAAGCACCCCTCCAACACGGAGCTCAAAGTCAAACCGGACGGACTCTGTGCCCTGAGTTGTGGGGAGAAACAGATCGGAGCGCCCTCGCTGCACGGCGAACATCACGCCTGGCGGCGGAGAGACGACCACCACCCGCAACCGCATCGTCTGAGAAGTCTTGGCAAGGGTCATGACACAATGTCGCCTAATAATTCAACGTAACGCAGAACACTTTTCATAAAATCTCTCGAAAGTAGGATGAATACTCAACCTTAGTAAAGTTGGGCTGTCATGTAGGGCGGGTGCAACCCGCGCTGAGCTAGAAATTAAATGACACTTCTCGAACTCTGTACACCCATGTCACACTAACTATTGGCAAACCTCAAGCGTTTGTCGGCGCGGGTTGCACCTGAACTACTTGACTCGTTCGATATCCCTGATTCTTGCTTAATCATTACCCGAAAATAAAATGTTTTACCATCACATATCCAATGATGCTAAGCCAAAACAAGAGGATAAAAAGAACAATTATCAAAGCTGTCTTTAGAACGGTAAGGAAAACATTACCCTTAAAAAATTGATGATACGCCAAACTCATATATACCAACATGAGCCCATGGGACATATAGTTATTGGCCTTAATCGTTTCAGGAAAAAGCAAAAATCCTGGAATAAAAATCACGATCATGATGAGATAAAACTGGCCCAGAACAAATGAATTAAGAACAATGTTCTCAGCCATATTTGTTTTTTGCTTTCTGAAGAAAATCCATGACAAGAATGAGACGAGTACTGGCATTAAAAATAGAGTCAGAATTTTTCGATTTTCAAGCATCAATTGCATGCTCTCCGTATATACCTCGCCCGCTACTTTAATTTGTCTATCGAATCCGGAAAGTGCTTCGAAATATCCCGTTTTGTAACTCAAATACGCATAAATAGATGATATTAATATAATAAATGTAAGCGGATTAAAATATTTCTTTCTCTTTCCATCGAGATACTCTTTCGCCACATCGCCAGGCCTTAAGATGAGGGCTTTCATCAACAGTAAAATTCCCCTGTCGGTATGCGTTAAGGCGTGAAAGAACTCGTGAAGAAAATGGGCAATCGTTATTCGATGAGTATCTGCTTTCTGTCCGCAACTTGAGCAGAAACTACCGTCCAAAAATGTGTCGCAGTTTTTGCATTTCGTGTCGTTTGTCATAGATTTGCCTGTTTAATTTTTGTTTATGTAGCATTAACGTATGCCATCATAGCTTCGAAAACACCTATGGCAACTCGGACAAGAGCTCGACTACATTGGCTTTAGTCATGTAGGGCGGGCGCAACCCGCGCTGCTGTTGAACTAAACGATAATTCTCGGTTTCTGTGTACGGAAGTGACGTCAACTTTTGGTGCTCTTTAAGCTTCTGTCGGCGAGGGTTGCACCCGCCCCAATTTGGCTGAGCTAAGGTTGCAACAAACTCCTGCACCACGCGCCTTCTTTTAAAGTATAAAGCTCACGAAGATGTAGCCGACTTTCTCTAAATGTTAAAAACTCAATGGACTGTGGTTGAATAAGATAACCACCCCAAGTCTTTGGCTTCGGCACTTCTGAATTAAGATACTGATCAGATATGCGCTCTATTCTAGTGTGTAGTTCGTCTTCATTTTCTAATGGTTTGCTCTGTTCAAAAGAAGTAGTGGTTAACTGAGCGTCTTTACTGCGGGTTTTCCAGTATATTTCCGCTTCATTCTCACTAATAGGCTGAGCTTTACCTAAGACTCTCACTTGATACCCTACGTGATCTCACCAAAGCGTTAATGCGATTTTTGCGTTTTCGTTGATATGCTCGCCTTTGGCTGAACTAAGGTAGGTGCAAAAAGTAAACCCTAATTCATTGACAGCTTTTAGGTCAACAAATCGCCCAGACGGATAACCGTTACTGTCGATTGTGGAGATGCAAACTGCATTTTTTTGCTTTAGTGGTGAGTCTGTTAAAGCGCTTTTCCACCAAGTATTAAATTTCTCAAAGGGATTTTCCATAATATTTTTCAGTGTAGGTATGACGCCAAGTTCAGCGGCAGTTTTTAAGTTGTATTTTTGTGGAATATTTTTGCGCTGCAAAACCACAAAACTGCGACTTAAAAACTGTCCAGTGCAGCGAGGCGGAACGGTGCTGCAATGACTTGCTAGCTCTAAGTGACCTCGCCATACATCCAATGTTCGCTAACATAGTGATCATATATATCTTCTGATGTGTTGTAGCACCAATTGATACCGATTTCAGACACACTTTTAGGTTTTAAAATTTCCCATTCAGAGGCGAGGCTTTGATTTACTATAACCGTTTGGTACCCATACTCATTTGAAGTGGATTCAACTTTGCTCTGATAATATTCTTCATCAAGATAAATGCATATTTCACTTGAAAACATATCGGGTTTACAGATACAGCAAGTAACGCGATGCATCTTAGCCCATTCAGGCTTTACCTCAATTAGTGATGCGCAAGTATTAATTAGTAATTGTGCACATTCTTTCTGAATCTTAGGAGTTGTGTAGCGACCTTCAACTAGCGCCCAACTCACAGGTATTTTAAAATTCCAGTGGCCGTGACCTAGGCTATAATTTTGATCTATTGGAAATTCTTTTGAGAGATTAGAGAGTTGTGTTCTTAGTGCTCTCATTCGTCTGGGGATGCCACGAAGTTTTTTTTGTGTTATTTGCTTACGCATTTGCACTACCATCATTTAGGGCTAACTAGATAAAGGCAACACAATGTCGCCTAACAATTTAACGTAACGCAGGACACTTTTCATAAAATTTCTCCAAAGCTTTATGAATACTCATTCTCAGCAAAGTAGGTCAGATTTTCTCGATACTAAAATTTCCACAAAAGCGTCAGTTAATATAGCTAGTTATTTTATCAAGCAATCTCACCGCGTCAAGCAAACAATGTAAAGTTCACTATCTCTCGATTGCTTGTTCTTAATTGGCGGCGCTTGGGATCTCAGCGATCAATGGGGTCAGCAATACGGCGATATGTTTTATACCGCAACATTTTTTGATCTCTATCGAACGAAGTAGCGGAATTTTCAACCCCTAACCATCCCAAATTTTCCTCAATTGATCCCAAGCCAGATGCTTTTATCCCTAAGTCGTGGCAAGCTGTAACTTTCTCCTAATACTGACCCCTATGCAGGCCAGCCTCGACCCAACCAGATTGACGACAGTACGCGATATCGGCTGCTCTAAAAAGAGTTTGTGGCGATCGATCGCGGTTGTCTGGTTGTTGTGGACGGTCTTACTCTTTCTGGCGACGTTTGCGAATCTTTATGATTTGCGCAATGTCGGCGTGCCGGTCAATATTCAACGGCAATTGTCAAAATTTTTTGTGATTCTGCTGCCCTGGCCTTTGCTGAGTACGGGTTTGATGTTGTACTTTGCCAGCTTGCGTGAGGGTATTCAATGGCGCTTGGGCTTGAAGATTTTTCTGGTTCTGCTGCTGGTGTTTTTACCTGTGCATATCATTTATGAACATGCATTTATGGCGTTTCGTATCAATAAGCATGAACCCAGTTGGGATGAGATTGTGCAACTGATTTCACCTTTGCAAATTTGGGTGGATGTCATGATTCTCTTGTTCACCCTCTCGGCGCATTTGGCGTTCAGTTATTGGCAGCGTAGTCGTCAGCAACTGATGATCGCCAGTCAATCACGACAAGACATATTGACGTTAAAGTTGCTGCAATTGCGCTCTCATCTTGAACCCTATTTTTTGCTCAGCTCGCTTGAAGGAATAGAAAATTTACTGATCAATGCTGAAGGGCCAATGGCCACGCGCGCCCTAGCACGTTTGAGTGATTTGCTACGCTATGTTTTAGAGTCGTCTCAAGAGACTGAGATTAGTATCGAGAGTGAGATTCGTTTTTTAAAAGATTATCTGAGTTTGCAAAATCTACGTTTTGATGGTCGCCTGCAAGTTGATTGGACATTGGAAGTACGAGATTGGTCGGCGCACCAGATTCCGCCATTGCTACTATATCCGCTGTTTGATTACGCGGTGCGCAATATGCAGTCGAGTTTGCAGCATACGGATGAGCATCTACGTGTTCAAGCCGGTATTGTGCAGAATGCTTTACATTTGGTGCTAGATTTTAGCGCTGACGCCGGACAGGTTCCCGCTATGACAGAAGAACTGCAGGCAGCGCAACAACGTATCGCCTTATTGCAAGGTAAAGATGCTGCGATTCACTTTGTGCGTCACGCAGCTTCAGACACATTCGCCCATGGAATAATAGTAAACTTTCCTTTGTCGGAGCTCAGTGATGCTTAACGCTGGAACCCCATTATCGACAGGTGAGAAGGGCAGTTACCAATCGCTGATCGTTGTTTGTGCGCTCTCTTTTAGCCTGTGGATTTGCATTGCCTTGCTTCATATACTGGCTATTTTTTTGGATGCCAAAGCTGATACGTTGACGCAACCCAAAGCATCGATACTGATTCAATACTTGCTTATCTTTTTACCCCTTTCTTTGGGTAATTGCTTACTCGCTGTCGCCATTTGGTTTGAGCCAGAGAAAATGCTAACACCCCTTTACATGCTAATTAGCGCCTTGTCGATGGTCGCCTTGGGGCTGCCACTAGTCACAGCAAACAAAGTGTTGATTACGCTATGGTTTGCGGATAAACCACTGTCACTTTTTTTGCCAGAATTCAAAAAGGCCTCGGCCTTCATTTTGTGGATAGATCTATTTTTGATTTTGTTCTCTTATTTTCTTCAAGTCGGTTTCGCCGCCTGGCAGCGCGTGGTGGCACGTGAATTGGAACTGATCTCCACGCAAAATGAAAGTATGGAATTGCGCCTGCAACTCTTGCAAGGACAACTCAAGCCGCACTTCTTATTTAATGCACTTAATAGTATCAGCGCGCTAGTCCGAGGTGCGGATCGGCAGTTGGCGGCGACTGCTCTAAAACAACTCAATGCGCTATTACGCTATGTACTCGATTCGAGTAAGCATGAATGGTTGAGTGTCGCCGATGAATTGCAATTTGTGCGCGATTATTTGAATATGCAATTATTGCGGTTCGGCGACCGCATGCAGATAGTCTGGCATGTCGAGGACAGAGATTGGCAGGCGGTTCCTTGTCCACCGCTATTGATGCAGCCATCGGTAGAAAATGCGATACACCACGGGGTAGAAACACACCACGAGCAGTGCCGCATTGATATAGAACTGAGCATGGTGGATGGCAAGACCGTTTTTCGTATTCGCAATGCCTTGTTTACACCAGGTAGGGCTAGCAGTGGACATGGACTAGGCATAGCTTCGACGCGAGAACGCTTGCAGATCCTGTACGAAGGACAAGCCAGTCTGGTGACGACGCAGACAGAGAGTGAATTTATTGCTGAGATCAGTATTCCTCAACAGACCCTAGGCACTTCCTAAGTTAAAAGTAAAAATGGACACCCAAAAATATAAAGTCATGATGGTCGATGACGAGTTACCGGCACTGACCAATATGCAATACGCCCTCGCCGATCACGCCGATTGGATGTTGATCGCCAGCTGTCATTCCACTGCGCAAGCGCGTGTGCTATTGCAAAACGAATCCATCGACTTGGTCCTATTAGATATAGAAATGCCGACTCAGTCAGGGCTAGATTTCGCACGCGAATTGATCCAATACCCGCAGCCACCACTGATCGTCTTTATCACGGCCTACAATAAACATGCGGTCAGTGCGTTTGAGATCTTTGCACTCGATTATCTACTCAAACCCTTTGATGACGAACGCTTTGCCGCGATGCTGGCACGCGCCAAGCTTGCACTGCAGACCAAACAACAATTAGCGCAAAGCGCGGTAATGCAAGATTATTTTCTCGAAAAAGATGCGGAAAAGTCAGGTGCAGCGACACCCAACTTAAGTCATGTCGCGGTGCGTTCGGTCGGCAAGATAGAGCGTATCGATATTCATGAAATTATTTGGTTAAGTGCAGCGGCTAATTATGTGGAGTTGCATCTATTTGATCGTGTGATTTTACATAGAACAACGATTTCAGCTATGGAGGAACGGCTTCCCAAGGCGCAGTTCTTGCGCTTACATAGAACCGCCTTGGTTCGTATCGATGCAATTCGCACTTTAGAAATTTCTCATGATGGCGCCTACGCCGTTTTATTGAGTAATGGCGATATCGTCAGGGTGAGTGATAGCCATATTAAAAAAGTGAAGCAGATATTAGCGCGATAAGGCAGGCTTTGCTTTTCTCCTCCCCTTACTAATTGTATGTGGAAGGGTGGGATGGGTTCTTGTCGAAGTTTTCGCAATTTCGATGCATAGTTGAAACCTATCCCCACCCTAGCCCTCCCCTTGAAGAGGAGGGTAAAAACGAAACCCTCCTAGCAATAAACCTCCGTGCAAAAACACCACAAACTTTCACACTTCATCCCCTAATTTTTTCGTTTGATCCCAACACGAAAAACATTGTCCCAAAGTTGTTGATGTTCATCCCGCCAAGCTGGTGAGATGAAAAGCCCTATGCCAAAGTTGTCTGCGCTGGACGAGATTGAAGTTTGATAGTTGAAAATCCTCGGAATAGAAATTGAGCGATTTCTCGGATATCAAAAGCCAGCGTCATTAATTTTCAACAGGGCATGGTTATGTACAAAAAAAGACGTAGCGGCGGCTTAACGCGAGTTTCTTTTCAATCGCGTTCGGAGAACATTTTTGGAAGAGACTCTTCTACAGAAAGACTCACAGTAAAGGCAAGTATCTTGAAACATCAGTCTTTGCTTCAAGCGCTACTCAAAAATACTTCAAGTCAAACAAGTCCATCATTCGTACACCTATAGAGCAACATCAGCACATCAAGGAAAAATATGCAGAACAAGACTCATCGTTTTAAAAAAACTTTATTGGCACACGCCTTAGTGGTGGCATTTGGCGTCACTTTGACGTCCATAGGCGGCATGCAATCCGTCTATGCGCAATCCAATGCCAGCGCGACAATTTACGGTAAAGTGGATAGTGCGGCAGGGGCTACTATCTCATTGCAAAATACCGATACAGGCTTAAAACGTCTGGTCACTTTAGATGCGGATGGACGCTATAGCGCGACCGCGTTACCTCCGGGGCGTTACAAAGTTGAATTATTAAGAGGCGGCAAAGTCGCGAGCACGCAACAGCTCGATGCCATTGTTGGTCAAGGTGTTGACGCCTCATTCCTGAGCGCGGCGACGCAAACCGTGACTGTGTCTGCGATGCGTTCCAGAATCGACGTGTCGAATACTAATAATGGCGCGATTTTTACCGCCAAGGATTTGGCACGTTTGCCGATCCAAAACAACTTAACTGCCGTCGCTTTGTTAGCGCCTAACACGACCAAAGGCGATGCCGCTTACGGCAATGTCGCTAGCTTCGGCGGCGGTGGTGTGTCGGAGAATTCCTACTATGTGAACGGTTTTCCGGTCACCAATCCTTTATCGCAAACGGGTTCCACCGCTTTGCCTTGGGGTGCGGTCCAGCAAACTTCAGTCATTACCGGCGGCTTCGGCGCAGAGTTTGGCCGCTCCATTGGTGGCGTAATGAATATGACGACCAAGAACGGTACGAACAATTGGGAAGCGGGTGCGACTTTTAGCATCAGCCCTAATTCTTTACGCGCTAAACGTGCCGATATTTATTACCCATATAACGGCACCGTCACCGCACCGGATGGAAAAATTCGTTTTCGCACATCCTCACGTGAAGACAGTGTCAAACAATACGGCCTGACTTTGGGCGGCCCCCTCATTGCTGATAAATTATTTATGTTTGGTGCGGTAGAAAAAGTCGATAGCTACACCGGACAAGTGAATGGCGATCTCGTTTCCAGTAACTCTTTAAAGGACAACGGTTGGGCAAAAACCAACACCGAGACGGTGCGTTATTTGACCAAATTCGATTGGAATATCACCGATGATCATCGCTTGGAATTGACTTCTATCGGCGATCGCACTAAATCAGTGGTGGGGACTTATAGCTACGACAAAGTCAGCGATACGCATAACAATGTCAAGTTCACCGAAACTACGGCGACCAATCCTGCTGCACTCGGCGCTGGTGCGCAGACGAATATGTTGAAGTACACAGGTCAACTAACGCAAGATTTAACTTTGACTGCAATGGGTGGCCGCTTGAAAGCACCACGTGGCGTGACCTATTACGGTAGCGATCCAAACAATAGCAGTACCCATACCGTGACTTCTACCGTCGATGGACGCCAGCCTGATTTAAACAAACTCGGCTTGTATAGCGTCAATGCAAATCGCTACGGTGGTAATTTGAGCCGTCCGGGTGAAGATCAGTTGGATTCTTTGCGTCTCGATCTTGAATACAAAATCGGCGCGCATACTTTGCGTGCGGGTCTGGATCGCAATACGATTGAGTCCGGCATGGCGGGGGTAAAGAGTTCTGGTAATGGTACCTGGAATTACTTCAAAGTCGATGGTGACCCGACTAAACCCGCCGAAGTCTCGAATGGTCGTCAGGCGATCGTGGCCAATTATGGTGGCTACGGTACTCAGGGCTATTATGTGAATGAATTCATATTTGATAGTCTGACCTCAGCCAAGGCTACCCAATCAGCGCAATATCTGGAAGACCGTTATCAAGCGACAAAAAATCTCTTGATTGTTGCTGGTGTGCGCAATGATCAGTACAGCAATTTCAATGGTGATGGCGAAAAGTTTATCAACATGAAAAACCAGTTGGCACCGCGTGTGTCCGCGTCCTGGGACGTCAATGGTGATTCAAGTCTGAAAGTATTCGGTAGCGCCGGTCGTTACTATTTGCAATTGCCGACCCAAGTAGCAGCCCGTGCCGCGAGTCGTTCTACTTTTATGAATCAAGACTTCACTTACACCGGCATCGATAGTAAGGGGCAACCTACCGGTTTGAAAGCGATTAACGTCGCCTCATCCCCAGACGGTGAATCTGGTACCCGCAAAGATCCCCGTTCGATTGCATCGCGCGATCTCAAGCCGAATTTCCAAGATGAAATGACTTTAGGTTTTGAAAAGGCGGTGAACCCAAGTTTGAATCTGGGTATGAAGTTCACTTACCGCAATCTTGGTGCGGGGATTGATGATACGTGCGACACGCGTTTAATCGCTGATTACTCCAAAAAGGCCGGTCTCAAGCAAGATGGCGTACCGCGCGACTATCTCTCATGCTGGATCTTCAATCCGGGTGAAGCATCCACGATCTGGGTAGAAAGCCACAATGATCAAGGTGATGCGACAGGTAACGGCCGTTGGGTGACTTTCAGCGCTAAAGAAATGGGCTATCCAAAAGCCGAGCGTAAATATGCGGCGATTGATATGTTTGCCGAGCATCCATTCAGCAATTCTTGGTACGGTAAGTTCAACTACACTTGGTCGCGTAGCAAGGGCAATATGGAAGGTCAAACCAATTCTGATACTGGCCAGCTCGATGTTGCCGTGACAGCCAATTGGGATTTTCCTGAGTTCATGACCTTTGCCAACGGGGTTTTGCCAAATGATCGCACCCATCAAGTCAAAGCATTCGGTTTCTATGAATTGAATTCTGAATGGAATATCGCCGCGAATCTCTTGCTGCAATCCGGTCGCCCTAAAACCTGCCGTGGCACTGATCTGGTGTCCGAGCATGGTGAAAATCCGAACTATCCTATCGGTGCAGTGTGGGGTGGTCCGGGCTACGGTTCGGCGTATAGTTTTTGCGATGGCAAACCAGCGCCACGCGGTTCCTTAGGTCGCATGCCAACAGAAAAGCGTTTAGACCTGAGTCTGACTTATAAGCCATATCAATTGCAGGGCATGGTGTTTGGCGTTGATGTATTCAATGTATTGAATGATCAATCTGCCTTAACCCGCAATGAATCCTATGGCAATTCCAGTGGAAGATTAGGCTCAACCTATGGCGGCGTGCGTCAGTATGCCGATCCATTGACGGTCAAATTGCGAGTGGAATACAACAAGCGATTCTAAGTTAGTTTAGTTACACGTTTTGTGTGGAGATAGCCGGGGGGACTTCGGCTGTCATTTCGGAGCTGTTTGCACTTTGTGCGAGCGGCTCTTTTTTTATGAATTTTAATGATGGGCACTAATTGCCAACCGTAGATCCCCGCCCCTTCAAGGCAGATTAATCTACATAAGCCGGAACGCCACTAAGAGCCCCTTGCCTTTCAAGGGGAAAGTTAGGATGGGGATGGGTTATAGATCCCTGAGATCCTATGATAAAAAAAGAGTCGACAAGCAAACAACGGTTCATAAAATAAAAGCTCGATCAACTATTATCTTTAAACGCGAGTTCAATTTAACGTGGTTTATCCTAGGTAAATTAGGTTTCATCACAAAGTATTTTTATCTATTTATTTTAAATTAAAGTGAGATAACCAATTTTGGTTAATTGTCTTAAATCCGTCATCAATGGAGGTCTTCATGTCACGAATAAAGTACACGTATTTTTATGCACTGTCTCTTGCGGCTTTTCTCATTTTATCAACGAGCAGTTTCCATGCGTCAGCAAACAATGCGACGCCTGTTTTAATTAAGCAAGGCTTAAGCTTACCTAAAGCCAATTTGCTCAAAGAGGGCACCCATCGCTACTTAAGCTACTTCCGTGATGATGAAAGTAACATGCCAATTGACATTCGAACTCGCACTGTACGTTTTGAAACTCGTGACGGAAAAAAGCATATGCAAATTAAACAACGCTGGGATGGTGCTGGGAAAGTGGAATCAACTAAGTGGGTAGACTCATGGTTTGAGGTGGATACTTTTGTACCACTTACTCATCAAAGAATCACGGTGCGAGATGGGAAAAAAATTACTGAGGGATTTATTTTTCAGCCCAATAGCGTTACTGGCATGCCTGATCTTGCCGAGAATACTCAAAAGGACATGTCTGTAAGTACGCTGGAACCGACATTTAATTTTGAAACAGACATAGAGCTTTTACAGACCTTGCCGCTAGAAGCAGGCTATCAAGCAAGTATTCACTTTTACCACCCAGGTGGGAAAACAGCGCCTACACGTTATCTTTTTAAAGTAATTGGCAGTGAAACTATCTTCGCAGGCGGGAGCATGATTGAATGTTGGGTAGTCACCACCGATTACAATGCACCCAACAGCATTGCCCAATTTTGGTTTGCAAAAAACACGCAACTCTTAGTAAGGAAAGAAAGTGGTTTGGCAAATGGAAAAAAGATAATTCAAGTTCTATTAGATTAAAAAAAGAGGGCGGTGCCTGTGCAGGAAGAAAATGGTTGCAGGGCACCGGTAAGCGTCCAACGCAACCATTTACAAATCAATAAATTAGCAAGCCGAACACCATTCTTTCATTGATCGGGAGTCGGTATGAATGTCATCCTATAAAAGTGGCTGCCCTAATCAACAGCAAGACTGGGCGGTGAGCGGTTCATCGCTGCGTGAATATGGTCGACGAGCTGAGATCGGTTGTTCTATGTTTGATACTTGGCGCAAAAAACTTGGTCCAATCAATGACGAAGTAGCAGAGGTGGTCGAAATGCGCCGTCAGCGCTCAATTTGACAAAGGTCAGCCTAATGGAAATGGTGGTTCAATCGCCATGCTCTAAAGTGACGACAACATTTCCCTTCTTGCGCCCGGTATCGACGTAACGGTGAGCCTCAACAATCTGCTCGAACCGATAGCGCCTATCAATGACCGATTTGAATTCGCCCGCCTGAGCCAACTCCGCAAGAAAACGTAAATCTTCAGAGCGCGACGATGCTGGTCCTGCGATTAGCTTATTGCTACTCGTCATCAACACCCAAGGAATCCAAAGCATGTCGGGCAGTCCAGCTAACACCATCAGGAGTCGTCCGCCTTGCTTGAGCGAAGATTTACAACGAGCATAGGGCGCCGTGCCGACAGTATCGACAATGACATCATAGCTTTTGCCATTTTGCGTG
Organism: uncultured Undibacterium sp.; assembly: GCA_963511665.1. GTDB lineage: Bacteria > Pseudomonadota > Gammaproteobacteria > Burkholderiales > Burkholderiaceae_D > Undibacterium. Next base: position 5,786 of record CAUPKC010000007.1, on the reverse strand, counting down.
AAGTCCTCTTTGGTGTAGTCGATGACATGACTAGCACCAAGAGATCTCACCAGATCAACGTTCGCGCTACTGCAGACCCCAGTCACCTCCGCGCCAAAGTGCTTGGCAAGTTGCACTACCGCTGTGCCTACACCTCCTGACGCACCATTGATCAGAATACTTTCGCCGCGTTGAAGTTTTCCTCTTCGTAAAAAATCCAAGGTCGTTGTTCCGCCAAAAGAAAGTGAGGCGGCTTCTTCATAAGTTAAGTTAGCGGGTTTTAATGCGATCAAACCGTTTTCTGGCATGCATTTGTACTCAACATAACAACCCATAGTGGCATCGCTGAACGCAAAAACCTGATCGCCACGCTTGAATTTCGTGACATTTTTGCCGACCGCTTCAACTACGCCGGCCAACTCGGTTCCCAGTATGGCTTGCTTTGGTCTGAAGACGCCAAATACCAAGCGAGTGATAAGCCCAAAGCCAGTCGGCACGGTAAGGCTGCGCACTCTCCAGTCAGCTGATGTCACCGTTGTCGCATAGGTTTTTATCAGAACTTCATTATCCTTGGGTGTCGGTTTTTCAAGGTCCCTTAATTGAAGAACCTCAGGTGCCCCATAGTGCTCATACACAATTGCTTTCATGCGTTTTCACCTTTGAAATTTGTGCTATTTGCCGACATTCGCGTTGTCCATCACTTAAACTTAAACTTAAACTTAACTTAGCTTAGCTTAGCTTAGCTTAGCTTAGCTGAAAAACAGCATCGATTTGAATGGACTATTAGGTGTATCTCATAAGTAACTAGAAAAAACAGTTTTGCGCAGTAGCCGAAATGGGAGATGTTGGCTTGGGTCTGCGTTGCACATACAAGCAACAGTAATTTTGCTCTCGACGTGAGTCGCCAAGTACGCCGAAAAACCGTTCACAAAACCATTATGCATAGCAATAAGCTTGTGATTCTTCGTTGAGTGGTCCAACATCAGGCCATAGCCATAACTGGTTTCTCCCATATTATTATCTTTGGGATCGAATCTCCCCTTTGTTATTGGGCGACCGTCTTTGAGCTTCGCCGGTTCGATGAGCGCTTTGCGTGACAGCTCAGACAAAAAATTTCCGTAGAAGAGAGAATGATGCCAGCGACAAAGATCATTAGCGTTTGTTCTGATTGCACCAGCGCCACCAGTCTGTTCAATGGGAATGAAATCAGCGTTTATAAATCGCGTTTCACCAGTTTCAGCTCCAGTGTAACCAGAGGCGCGATTTTGAACGACGTCAGAGTGATTATCAACTTTAGTATGTGTTAGCCCTAATGGCTCAAAGATAAGTTGACTCGCTGCTTTGCTTAACGATTGCTTTGTGACTGACTCAACGACAGCACCGAGCAAAATGTAGTTCGCATTTGTGTAGAGCCACGCAGTTCCTGGGGGAAAGTCAAAAAGGCGTTTTTGATTCGCAATGTTTTTGGCAAGTTCTAATTGTGTAATGGGCGATTGAGAAACACTTTCTCCTTGCTCTTCATGAATGCCTGCGGTTTGGTGAATGAGTTCTAGCAAGCTTGGCGTTTTTTTTCCTTTAAAAAAGCTAAGGTGTTTATCTAGACGATCATGTATCGAAAGTCGTCCTTCATCCTGTAGTTTGGCAATGAGCGCTGCTGTGAATTGTTTACTGATAGAACCTGCGCGAAAAATCGTGCTTGAGGTAACCTCAGTAGCTGTCTCAAGATTGCTAAATCCACGTGCTACACCTGCGATGGGAATGCCGTTCTGCCATACGGAAATTTGTATTCCCGGAGTACCCTTTTGCTTGATGGCTTGATCAGCTAGATCAGTAAGAGTAGGCTCCAGTGCCCCGTCAATCGATGCCGCCAAAACTGATGTTGGTAGCAACGTTGCAAATAGCGACGTGCCCGAGCTTTTTAAGAATTTACGACGATCCATTGAATTCTCCTAGAAAATTTTGGTTCTATGAAATAATTTTACTAAGCCACATCAGCACCTATCGCCATAAAATGGCAACACGATATTTTAATTAATTCACAGCTCGCCAAGCTAAGCTGAATGTATGTAAATTCATCAAAAAACTTATCCAAGAGAAGGCTTACGATGAGATAAATATCACCGCCAAAATCGACATCGGCAATTTTGCCATTCTTTAGCTTAACCTTCTGCAGGAATCGGCAGTTTCGGTTTTAAATGAATGTATCCTGGCATCAAAAAATTCAAATTTTTCTACAGCTGTGCCGACTTGATTATTCACTTTTTTTCAGCGCGTTGTAAACCAATTTGCCGCCAGGGCTTTTAATTTATATTATTGGACAGAATTAATTTACAAGGGATGGGAGGTATTGTTGATATTTTTCTATAATGCTTTTTTTGCGCGGTTTCTGCAGTACTCGAAGTTCTCCATCAAGACAAAGAACTTCGAGCGATAAGACAAAAACCAAGGCTAGCCTAAATTACCAAGCCATACAATCCGTTACGCAAGAAACGCGCGCTGCCGAGCATGCCATTTTTGGCGTTCCCGAGGCGATACATTGTTGGTATTGCGCCTCACAGCTTGTTTTGCAAATTGTTAACTGAGACTTTGTATTTGCATATGCAGCAGACGTACCTAAACCCAACGCGAATAAAAACATGGCAAATTTAATTTTCATAGAACATTTCCGATCTGATGGTTTAGCGATAAAAAACACCATGATTACAAGTCGCTGTTCTCATAATCACTGTATGCAGATATTCTCTAATTAAAAAATAGGAGACCATCCAATCATGCATCTTCATTTCACTGCAACATGAATTCCTAACTTAGCTAGGCTTGCTTCAATGACAGGTTTGTTAAATCCTTCAATGCGACGATTACCGATTAGGATTAACGGCACACCACTCCCGCCTAGTTGCGAAAATTCTGCCTTTGCTTTGCCTGTTGTATCTATATCTAAGTCTGCAAAGGCAATATCAGATGCCTTCAGAAAGTCGCGCGTCATCACGCAATAGGGACATTGTTTCGTGCCGTAAACGACGACACGTGTTGTGGGATCTGGAAAGTAGGCGCGATAATCACCCTCGGTATAGTCAGGCTTCATCCAAGCAGGCAAGTTGACGGCGACATAACCCAAGGCCAAGCCAGCAAAAACAATAGAAACATACGCCAACAACACTTTCAAACGCTTTAAAAACATAGGTGTTCTCTTTCAAACGATCGCTTCATCGCTGTAGTTGATTCAAGAAATTTGTTAATCCAAAATATAACCGCGACAGGCTTAGGTTTTCCTTAAGGTCGGTTGATTAGCACGCATGAAAATAGGTTTTGTATGTCAGTACAAAACTATGTGAAACGTTTCCGTAAAGACGGATTTAGTTCCAGCATAATTACAGTTTTAAGGTTTCTATAGATTGAGAGAGCTTTTCGCAGTGCTCTGGAAATTCAAGCGCGCGCAACAATGTTGAATCAGCTTTTGAATTGGACTAGGTGCCAATTAATCTGATCGGGTGCGAATTATTTGCCACCATATTGGAAGTATTTTTAAACGCGTTCTTTAAGTACCCACGACGCGCCACGCAGATCTAAAATCATATCAACCGTGGCCACTAGAGATGCCCAGTGCTAAAAAACGCGAAACACGCAATAGCTATTTGCATAAGCCATGCTCAAATTCACACAAATAAATAGGGTTCGTCCAAAAACGGTTTAGATCGTGGTCGCTTTGCGTCACGACTAAACTTACTCGTTAGGTTCAACTGCGTAGAACCCATTGGGTGACGTACTCGTTGTCTTCATCCAGACGTTCGCCGACCTGTTGAAAACCAAGCTTCTGAACCACCCGTAAAGACGGGATATTCTCAGGGATGATCTCTGCGAGTACTTCGACTGTACCTGAAACAAAGGCAATTTCGATAAGCAACTTTAGCGCAGTTGTTGCCGCGCCGTGGCCCTGAGCTGAGGGTGCAACACCGTAGCCGACCTCGACTCGCCAGGCTCCCAGTTGTGTCTTGAAGCCGCAAGCGCCAACAATGCTTGAATCTTCATCTCTGACGATGAGATACGAGGTTGGAACGGGCTGAGGACCACTCTCGGCCTCTAATTTTAATGCTCGAGCAGCCACGAACGCGGGAGGCATAGCACCAGACTCTGCCCGACTGCTGAGTTCTTCCGGGACGCGAGATGTTTCGAGCCACTGCAGGGCTAAAGTTGAAAGTGGGAGAAGTGAAAAGGGCACGCCTGTGGGTCCTAACGCAAAGCTACCTGGAACTGCGTGTGAAACACAGAAGCCGAAGAGCGGTTGGTTGAAAAAATACTGAACGTCGAAATTGCAATGCACGCAGTTTCCGAGTTGAGCGAATAACGAGGAGACTTTCCCCTTGTTGTGCAAAGGTGCTGCTGGCATTTATGCGCCAAGATTGAATCGCAAGGTTTAACCTTCATCACCAAGGAGAAGTCATCGTGAATACTACAACAGTTGGTGTTGATCTTGCAAAAGATGTCATTACGGTTTGCATGACGGATCAACACGGTCAAGTAAGTATCGAGAAGATGTGCTTGCCCGAAATCAGGGCAAAACAAGGTCAAACGCTGCAAAAAACGCACAACTCACAAAAGCTATTTGCCTAGGCAGTTCTCAAACCCACACAAGTAAATCGGACTCGTCCAAAGAATCGTATAGATCGTGGCCGCTATGCTTCACGATCTAAGCTTACTCGTTAGGTGTTGCTACTTTGTTCCAAAGTTATGGCTGCTTTTCTTCTGAAAAATTCGAAAAACATGGGATCGGTTCATGCTTCCTGTCTAGGCCACTTCCATGCATTCCAGATGACTAGTAGAAGAAGTGTGACTTCCACAGTGGCACCAAATATCATGTGAATCCAAGCTTCTCCTACCAAATTAATTAAGGTGTAAGGAATATAAATTGTAGCCACGATGATGTTTGTCCAGCGACTGATCTTTGCCGGCAAGGCAACGGAGAGGAAAATCATTAGTGCTGGAATTGTCACTGAGCTTAGGACTAATAATAGAAATAACTGAGTAATTTCAAACTCAAACACTATCCCTGAGATTATGTCTTTTATGGAGGCGGGCATGTACAAGTGAAAATAATCTACATAGATGTATAGAAACATAAAACTAGTCCAAGCTGCTGCAAGCTTCAGTCTTACATTGACCTTGATGTCTTCCAACGCCTTTTGGGGTACTTTTTGTGAATTCATACTTTTACCTATGTTTGAACGATATGGATGAGTTTCGTTGTTTGCGACAATACAACCAGAAAGTTGTAAAATTTAACGCAATTGTATAAAAACCCCATCAACCCCCAGCTAAGTCAGCGGGCATCGGTAGTCTTCAGAAAATAAACTAGAACGAAATTAAAAACATGGCAATTTTAATTTTCATGGAACATTTCCGATTTGATAGTTTAGCGATAAAAAACACCATGATTACAAGTCGCTGTTCTCATAATCACTGTACGCAGATATTCTCTTATTAATAAATAAGAGACCATCCAATCATGCGTCTTCACTTGACCGCAACATGAATGCCTAACTTAGCTAGGCTTGCTTCAATGACAGGTTTGTTAAATCCTTCAATGCGACGATTACCGATCAGGATTAACGGCACACCACTCCCCCCTAGTTGCGAAAATTCTGCCTTTGCCTTGCCTGTTGTATCTATATCTAAGTTTACAAAGGCAATATTAGATACCTTCAGAAAGTCGCGCGTCATCGCACAATATGGACATTGTTTCGTGCCGTAAACGACGACACGTGTTGTGGGATCTGGAAAGTAGGCGCGATAATCACCCTCGGTATAGT
>CAUPKC010000006.1:0-109000 GCA_963511665.1 uncultured Undibacterium sp. | reverse complement strand
TAGCTAGCTATTTTCGCCTCATTCACGTAAAAACTGCCTCGAAAAGTGCATCCACCATCATCTCAAATCCTGATGGAAATTCTGGGTTAAACTTCTCAAATTAGCCTTCAGCAGCAATTACTTGGGACGCCGCATTGATCACAGCGGCAATCCGACCAACATCGCGTAATTGCGTGGTTGACATGCCTTCCTTACGCAATAAATCGAAATGCGATTTCACACAGAAATGACATTTACCAACGATAGAAGCTGCCAGCGCGTACATTTCAAAACGACGCTTATCGACACCACCATTCGTTGCGTACGCATTCATTCGCAATTGTGCACCTTGAGTCTTGAGATCCTCGTCATCCGCCATTTCGACAAACGGATACCAGACATTATTCATACCCATTAAAGACGCCGCCGTCAGCGCAGCCTGCACTTCTTCTGGCGAGATGTGACCAGAATTTTTGATCAAATCGACCAACACTTTACTCTTCGCAGCAAACGCCGCCGCCAAGGCAACCGCTACAGCATCATTACCTTCCAGACTAGAACGCGCAATCGTGCTATCTACATTCAAACGAATATCTTTAGCATAATCAGGGATGCTATTTTTAATCGAAGTAAGAAATTCCATAGTTTTCACCTATCAAAAAGCGTTTTTAAAACCCGCCGGAGCGGGTTGATTGTACTGCGAGCACTAATATTAACCAATCACTGGTTAGCTGTAATCGCGATTACAATGTGGAGCCGCCTACCGTACGATTACATGGGCAGAGCTCATCCGTTTGCAAACCATCCAAAATACGCAGGATTTCAGTTGGGTTACGGCCTACGTTCAAGTTATTCACAGAAACGTGTTGAATGACATTGTCTGGATCCACGATGAAAGTCGCGCGCAAAGCAACGCCTGCGTTCACATCACGTACACCTAACATATCTACCAAAGAACCTGTCGCGTCGCCGAATGCATAGTGATTCAACTTGTCCAGATCTTTGTGTTCACGGCGCCATGCCAATTTGCAGAATTCGTTATCAGTAGAACCACCCATCAACACGGTATCGCGATCAGCAAAATCATTTGTCAATTTGGCGAATTCTACGATTTCAGTTGGGCAAACAAAGGTGAAATCTTTTGGATAGAAATAGATAACTTTCCATTTACCTGGGAAAGACGCTTCAGTGATTGTTTCAAAAGCGGATACACCATTTTCTTCGTGATGATTAAAACCTGGCTTAGCTGCTGGTACGCTAAATGCGTCGAGTTTTTGTCCTACTGTTTTCATTGATTTCTCCTGATGATGAACATGGGTGTTTCAGTTTAAATCTCGCCAGTGATTTTACGTTTTATTCTTACGCTCAATCCCAGCAAGGAATCTTTCGGCAGTAAAGCCTGAACTACATTGAGACAAAGTTTATCACTATCAATTGCCACGATCCAATAGTTTATTTCTAAATTTGTTTTAGGGAAACGCTAATGACGCGTTTTTAATCTGCCTTCCCCCGATGAAAAAATGAATCTGAATAATCATAATTGAGATTGACTAAAAGTGTGTGACAGATTGAATTTTCTTCCTAGCTGACTAAAATCGATAAACCTGCACTCGCTATTTTGTCTTTGTAAGTGTTTTTTGTCTCTGTAAGTGGTTTTGGCTTTGCAAATTACGATCTACATAATGCAAAACCACTATTCTCAAACACTCTGCGGCTATAATCGCGATTCTTAATTACTGTGATGAGTCTGCCGTGTCCGACCGTTTAGCCGTACTTCCGCAATATTTTTTGCCTAAATATTTACTAACTGCTTTTGCTGGTCTGGTTGCGAACGACCGTGGCGGCAAGCGTACGACGCGCCTGATTAATTGGTTTGTCAAAAAATACAATGTCAATATGCTGGAAGCTGCAAATCCTGACACAGCAAGCTATGCCAGCTTTAATGAGTTTTTCACGCGCCCTTTGCGCTCTGATGCGCGTCCAATTACCCCCGCAAAATATGCATGCCCGGTAGATGGTGCGATTAGCGAGTTTGGCTCTATCAATCAAGGGCAAATTTTTCAAGCGAAAGGTCATCTTTTTTCGACCACAGCGCTGGTAGGCGGGGATGCCAATTTAGCCGCACGATACCACGATGGTCAGTTCGCCAATATTTATTTGAGTCCGCGCGACTATCACCGCATCCACATGCCCTGTGACGGTCGATTAAAGCGCATGATTTATGTGCCAGGCGAGTTATTCTCCGTCAATCCTACTACTGCACGCGGGGTACCAGGCCTCTTCGCACGTAATGAGCGGGTTGTTTGTGTATTTGATTCGCCGCATGGTGAATTTATCCTTGTTCTAGTAGGCGCAACGATAGTCGGCAGCATGCAAACAGCATGGCACGGCATCGTCAATCCACCGCGCACGAATGAAGTACGTGAATGGACTTATAGCGATCAAGAGATCCAGTTGAAAAAAGGCGAAGAAATGGGGCGATTCTTACTCGGCTCCACTGTCGTTATGCTGTTCTCTAAGGAAAGTATGCAGTTCAATGCAACATGGAAACCAGCGGGCGCAGTTCGTTTGGGCGAGGAAATGGGCTGTTAAGGCATATGAACAAAAAATAAAGCAATGAACCATAAGCCCAGACTCGTTTTTGGTCTTCAAAACTAAATGTGATCAGAGCAGCTAGCCGTGCTGCTTTCATCCCAATCTATCTCTAGGCCCCCACCTTACTTGCATTTACATTTGAGCCATCGCAAACGTCAACTTCTGCAACGCACAAATTTCTTGCAGTTCGCCACAATTTGATACATAATCTAAATACGAATTATTCTTATTTAGATTAAATCGTACTCAATCCTATTTGAGTCACCTATCAATAAGGCAGAACATCATGAATACGCTGCAACAGGCACCATTACCACGTCAATTTGCGACCGGATCTTTGATTGCAATCGCACACTTGGTCGTATTTGGTTTAATCATATTAAATCCTGTTGCGCGTTTTCAAAACAAGCCAAAAGAAACCATCGTCATGATGGTACCGAGCATGTTGCCGCAACCACAAGTGCGTGTAGCTAAAGTCGAGAAAACACCGCCCGTTCGAAATATCGTGACACCAGTGATACCCCAGATTGCCGTAAAAAGCGACAATGAGAATGCGATCCAGGTTGCGCCCGCAGTCGTAGACATTCCTGCACCTGCGACCCCAACACCAGTTATGCATACACCGACCATTGCCAAGACAGAACCAATTGGCCCCAAAGTAGTTAGCGCAGTTGAATACATAAATGCACCGCAAGCGGACTATCCCGCCATGGCGCGTCGCCTCGGTGAAGAAGGCCGTGTCGTGATGCAAGTTTTAGTGAACGATAAAGGTCGCGCTGAAAAAGTAGAAATCCTGAAATCTTCAGGTTTTGCGCGCCTCGATGAATCTGCTAAATTGGCCTTATTACGCGCCCTGTTCAAGCCTTATGTTGAAGATGGCAAAGCGACGATGGTATTGGCAACCGCCAGCATTAACTTCTCCTTGCGCGGCTAATTTCCTTAGCTTAAGACGGGTTGACCTAGTTTGAGTCGAAAAAAAAGCATGTGCGAGCACATGCTTCTTTGTTTTCGACACCTGAAATCAACAATTTATTCTGGTGTGGTTTCTTTGAATGAAGGACGCTCAGATAATTTATCAAACAACTTAGCAAGATTAGAATAATCATCATGCCATTTGATCTCTGGAAAACGGAAAGCTATCCATCCAACACAACAAGCGACACTAATATCGGCTAAAGTCAAATGATTGCCAACACAAAAGCCTGATTCACCTAAGCCTTGCGACATTGATTTCAAACCGGCATTCACTTTATCCAGCTGGCGATTGACCCAAGCCTCACTCTGCTGTGCAGGATCACGCATAGTACGTTCAGCACGAATTAAAACCGCTGCATCCAGAATACCATCGGCCAAGGCTTCCCAATTCTTTACCTCGGCACGTTCACGTCCATGCGGTGGAATCAATTTACCGACTGGCGTCAAGGTATCTAGATACTCGACAATCACGCGCGAGTCAAACATCGCACCACCGTCCTCCATCAACAAGCACGGCACTTTGCCAAGTGGATTGGATTGCTGGATTGCTGTATCCGCCGCCCAGACATTTTCCAACAGCAAGGCGTAATCCAATTTCTTCTCCGCCATCACCACGCGAACTTTTCTTACGTAAGGACTTGCAAGGGAGCCAATGAGTTTCATAGTGCTTTCACATAATCAAAGTTTTTACCAAGAGAAATTATATCATTGCTGCTTAAGGTCAAAGTCTTAACCGCACCACAAAGATGCCATCGTGACAATAATTAACATGAGAATTTGGCGTCTAAAAATGGTAAAATCTGAGGTTATCCGGATTAATCTGAAGAAACAGGCTATGGCTTTGGCTTTCACAAGCGGTCATCACGAGATGACAATCACTAGCCGCAACCAGAAAATTTCTTTCAGCAAATTCAGCAGCCAAACTCATTCCGTCTTCAATTATCTCAACTACTCTTCTCTTCATCATGTCTCTTTCTACTCTCTCTGCCCTCTCCCCCCTAGATGGACGCTATGCGTCTAAAGTGGATGCTTTGCGCGCCACGCTGTCTGAAGCTGGCTTCATGCATCATCGCGTGAAAGTTGAGATCTCCTGGTTACAAGCTTTGTCTTTAGCTGGCTTTACGGAAATTAAGCCATTCTCCGCGGCTGCCAATGCATTGTTAGATCGCATTGCCAATGATTTTTCAGAAGATGATGCAGCGCGTATCAAGTCTATAGAAGCGGTAACTAACCACGACGTTAAAGCAGTTGAGTACTGGTTGAAAGAGTCGGTTGGCCTGGCGCTGCCAGATAGCTACAATCATCTACCACAGCGCAGCTTGAACATTGCGCCGGAAATCACTGCGGAATTAAAAGCGGCCGCTGAATTTATCCACTTTGCTTGCACCTCCGAGGATATCAACAACACCTCACACGGCATGATGTTGAAAACAGCTCGTGACAGCGTGATGCTGCCGGCACTGCAAAAATTAATTACCCGCTTAACCGACATTGCACACGACAATGCGGACGTTCCTATGCTGTCACGCACTCATGGTCAAACGGCTAGCCCAACCACTTTAGGCAAAGAAATGGCCAACGTGGTCGCGCGTCTGCAACGTGCTGCACAGCGCATTGCACAAGTTGAGATTCTCGGCAAGATGAATGGTGCCGTCGGTAATTACAATGCGCATCTATCAGCCTACCCAACTCATGATTGGGAAAGCTTCTCCAAGAACGTCATCGAACAGCGCTTGGGCTTAACTTACAATCCCTACACGATTCAAATCGAACCGCACGACTACATGGCAGAAATGTTTGATGCCTTCGCACGCGCCAACACGATTTTGCTCGATTTGAATCGCGATATCTGGGGCTATATTTCAGTTGGTTATTTCAAACAAAAAACCAAAGCAGGCGAAATCGGTTCTTCAACCATGCCACATAAAGTGAATCCGATTGATTTCGAAAATTCTGAAGGCAATTTAGGCTTAGCAAACGCCCTGCTCAAACACTTGTCTGAAAAATTGCCGGTCTCGCGCTGGCAGCGTGACCTGACGGACTCCACCGTCTTGCGCAATATTGGTGTGGCGCTTGGCTATACTTTATTGGCGTATGACAGCTGTGTACGCGGCTTGAATAAATTAGAAACCAACCAAGCGCGTCTGGCGGAAGATTTGGACAATACCTGGGAAGTGTTAGCAGAACCAGTACAAACCGTCATGCGCCGTTACGGTGTAGAAAATCCTTACGAACAGTTAAAAGAACTGACACGTGGCAAGGGTATTTCTAAAGAAGCTTTGCGTGAATTTATCCTCGGTTTAAGTATTCCGCAGGATGCTAAAGACTTGTTATTAGCGATGACACCAGCGAACTATACGGGTATTGCTGCGAAATTAGCGAAAGCGATTTAGTTCAATTCTATGGGCTTGATCACCCAGTAAATGCAAGGAAAACAAAAAGCCTCCAGAAGTGATTCTGCAGGCTTTTTGTCTTTGTACGAACAAAGACATTTTTTGAAGGTATTGTGCAGACATTGCTTTTTTTTGCTATATTAGTTCTACTTCGAACTAATTTCCTTTTTTAGGAGAATTTATGCAACCCGAATCAGTATCACGCTACCCAGGAAAGAGCATCTTGTTGCACTGGTTGGTCGCTATTTTGATCATTGCCGCGTTCGCTTTGGGTACTTACATGACCGATTTAAGAATCAGCCCAACCAAATTGAAACTGTATTCATGGCATAAATGGCTAGGAGTGACTGTGTTGGCGTTGGTTGCAATTCGCTTGCTGGTGAAATTATTTAGCACCGCACCAGCCTATCCTGACAGTTTGAAGGCATGGGAAAAGCAAGTCGCAAGCCTGACTCATATTGCACTGTATGTATTAATGTTCGCGGTACCACTTTCTGGCTATCTTTATACGTATGCTGCTGGTTTTCCGGTGGTCTATCTGGGCTTGATTGAGCTGCCGGCATTGATAACACCGAATCCTGAAATGAAAGACAGCTTCAAAGAGATACATGAAGTATTAACGAAAGGCATGTTACTACTCGTCTTATTACATCTTGCAGCCGCACTCAAGCATCACTTTATCGACAAAGACAACATCTTAAAAAGAATGTTGCCAGATTTCTCCAACAAGGAATAAGCATGAAAAATCTCGTTCAAGCAATTCGTCTTCCGACCACCAAAATGATCGGTGCCACAAGTCTGACAACAGTACTGCTGTTCACTGCAGCGATCAGCCTAACCAGCACTTCTAGTCACGCCGCCAAAGTGCAAGTCGACGCAGCAAAAAGCACAGTACATGTCGTCTTTAAACAAATGAACGTGCCAGTCCAAGCACAATTCAAAAAATTTACGGCGACAATCGACTACAACAGCACGAAGCCAGAAAATTCGAAAGCACAAGTAGAGATTGATGCTGGTAGTTTAAATTTGCCTGCACCCGAGTACAACGCTGAAGTATTGAAAAAAGAATGGTTTAATGCGGCGCAATTTCCTAAAGCCAGTTTTACCTCAACGGCCATGAAATCTTCTGGCCCGGGGAAATTAGAGGTGACTGGCAATTTGACCATCAAAGGTAAAACTGTGGTTGCTAGCTTTCCCTTAAATATCAAAACAGAGGGCAAATCCATCAGCTTTGAAGGTAGCCTACCTATCAAACGTCTGGCGTTTAATATCGGCGAAGGTGAATGGAAAGACACCGATATGATCGCCGACGACGTTGTCATCAAATTTAAAGTCGTCACCAACCAATAATCTATTTATTGGTTATTCACTCTGTAGCACCCCATTAGTACCCGATTCATTTAGTTCACTGATTTTTTACAGGAGTATCACTATGAAATTATCCAAAATCCTCGCTATCGCATTGTTCGCAGTTGCAGCACCTAGTTTTGCTCAAACTTACAAAGTTGATTCTAGTCATACCTATCCAAGTTTTGAAGCCGATCACAAAGGTATTTCTTTCTGGCGCGGGAAGTTCACAAAAACAGAAGGCACGATTACTTTAGATCGCGCCGCAAAAACGGGAACGATGAACATCACCATTGATGCGGGCTCTGTAGATTTCGGTCACGCAAAAATGAATGATCACGCAAAAAGCAAAGATATGTTCAACGTCACACAATTCCCAAGCATTACTTATGTTGGTAAGTCTATGAAGTTTGATGGCGATAAATTGGTTTCGGTAGAAGGTGAGTTGACTTTGCTGGGCGTGACCAAACCAGTGCATTTGACCATCAATAAATTCAAATGCATTCAAGATGGCATGACGAAACAAGAAATCTGCGGCGCGGACGCAAGTGCAGAATTCAAACGCTCCGATTTCGGTATGAACTATGCATTGAACTGGGGGTTCTCTCCTGACGTGAAGTTATCAATCCAAGTCGAAGCCAAGATCAATTAGTTTCGACTGCAATCACACGGTGACTGACTCTGGTCGGTCACCTATAGCGCTGAAACGACATCGAAAACATCTCAAATTAGGTTCCGCACTACATCCCTCATCATGCTAGAAAAGCGCTACTTACGCAGCATTCGTTTACTTTCAGAATGCATGCAAGCCTTCGAAAAAACTTCATCCAAACGGGTACGTTCTTTGGGCTTTACCGACTCACAGTTCGACATTATCGCCACCTTGGGCAATACACCTGGCATGACTTGTAAGGAACTCGGGGAAAAAACCTTGATCACAAAAGGTACCTTAACTGGAGTCTTAGACAGGCTAGAGCAAAAAGGATTAATTCAACGAGAACGAGGTGAGGATAGGCGTCAGCTTTTTGTTAAGTTGACGGTCGAAGGTGAGCAACAATTCGCCACTGCCTTCCCCACAGTCGTAAAACAAGGACGAGCCGTTTTCAGTGAATATCAAGATGAAGATTTCGATGCACTAGAAACCCAACTATTAAAATTGAAAGCAACGCTGACGCGCACCTAGTAGCCGAAATACTTTCGATAAACCCAGAATTTCCATTGGGATTTGAGATGATGGTGGATGCACTTTTCGAGGTAGTTTTTACGTGAATGAGGCGAAAATAGCTAGCTATTTGCAACGAAGAACGGAAAAAATAACCGAAAATGCGCCGCCAGCGCTCAAATAGCGTCGAAGACGCGCCCAATGGAAAATCTGGGATAAAAGACACGCATAAAAAAAGACGGGATAATCCGTCTTTTTTTATGCCAACATCTTAAGCAGTGCAGTTAGCTACCGGATATCCACTTACGCTAACTTACCGTGACACTGTTTAAATTTCTTACCGCTACCACATGGGCAAGGATCATTACGTCCGATCTTCCAGCCTTGATCGACAAATGGCTCCTGTGCATCATTTCCAGCGATAGGAGTCGGTGCTAACATTTCCTCTGGTGAGGCATTAGGATCGAATTCTGCATGTTGATAGTGTACGTTTTCAATTTGAGATTGTGCCATCTGCTGCTCAGCGGCCTCGATCTCTTCACGTGATTGAATACGCACAGTGATCACGATACGCACCACCTCGTTTTTGATCATATCTAGCATTTGACCAAATAATTCGAAGGCTTCACGTTTGTATTCTTGCTTAGGATTTTTCTGCGCATAACCGCGCAGATGAATACCCTGACGCAGATGATCCAGCGCTGCCAGATGCTCACGCCAATGGCTATCGATACCTTGCAACATCACACTACGTTCAAAACCGGCAAAACTATCCTTGCCGACCACCTCAACTTTGGCATCGTAAACCGCTTTTGCCGCAGCCACTACGCGATCCAAGATATCTTCGTCTGTTAAGTTCTTTTCAGTCTCTAACAAGCTGACCAACTGCAAATCCAAGGCCCATTCACTTGCCAGAACTGCTTCTAAACCTGCCAGATCCCACTGCTCTTCAACGGTTTCAAGTGGCACGTACTGACGCACCAAATCATGGAACATACCATCACGCAAAGAGCCTATCATCTCAGACATGTCTTGAGCTTCTAGCAATTCATTACGCTGCTGGTAAATCACTTTACGCTGATCATTCGCGACGTCGTCATACTCCAATAATTGCTTACGAATATCAAAGTTACGCGCTTCGACTTTGCGTTGTGCGGACTCAATTGAACGACTGACAATACCAGCTTCGATTGGCTCGCCTTCCGGCATTTTTAATCTATCCATAATCGCGCGAACACGATCACCTGCGAAAATCCGCAACAAGGCATCATCTAAAGACAAATAGAAACGTGAAGACCCCGGATCACCCTGACGACCAGAACGACCACGTAATTGGTTATCAACGCGGCGCGATTCATGGCGCTCAGTACCGACAATATGCAAACCACCCGCAGCGACAACAGCATCGTGCAGAGACTGCCATTCATCGCGCAACTTTTGCGATTGCATCTGCTTTTCAGTACCTGATAAAGATTCAGACGCTTCTATCAATTGCACTTGCTTTGCAACATTGCCACCCAAGACAATATCAGTACCGCGACCTGCCATATTGGTGGCGATGGTAATCGCTTTTGGACGACCAGCCTGGGCAATAATTTCTGCTTCACGCGCATGCTGTTTTGCATTCAAGACGTTATGCGGCAATTTCGCTTTTTCTAAAATACCGGATAGCAATTCGGAATTCTCGATCGATGTCGTACCAACCAAAACCGGTTGACCACGCTCGTAGCAATCTTGAATATCCTTCAACATCGCGCCGTATTTTTCTTCGGCAGATTTATAAACTTGATCTTGTCTATCTTTACGCGCTGATGGACGATTCGGCGGAATCACTACGGTTTCGAGCTTGTAAATCTCTTGGAATTCATAAGCTTCCGTATCCGCTGTACCCGTCATACCGGACAAACGTACATACATACGGAAATAGTTTTGGAAAGTGATCGATGCCAAAGTCTGATTTTCGTTTTGAATACGAACGCCTTCTTTCGCCTCTACAGCCTGATGCAAACCGTCTGACCAGCGGCGTCCCGTCATCATACGGCCAGTGAACTCATCGACGATCACGATTTCGTCATCCAATACTACATAATGCTGATCTTTAAAATACAGAGCATGCGCGCGCAAAGCGGCATACAAATGATGTACCAAAGAGATATTCGTTGCATCATACAAAGACGCGCCTTCTGGCAACAAACCCATTTGCGTCAAAATGCGCTCGGCTTTATCGTGACCTGCTTCGGTCAATAAAACCTGATGTGATTTTTCGTCTTTGGTGTAGTCGCCAGGTACCTCAACAACGCCTTTGCCATCCGGTGTTTCTTCACCAATTTGTAAAGTCAGTAATTTTGGTACTTCATTAATCTTGTAATAGAGTTCGGTGTGATTTTCAGCCTGACCAGAGATAATCAAAGGTGTGCGTGCTTCATCAATCAGGATCGAATCGACTTCATCGACGACAGCAAAATTCAAAGAGCGCTGCACCCGATCTTTGGCTTCGTACACCATATTATCGCGTAGGTAATCGAAACCAAACTCATTGTTCGTACCATAAGTGACATCGGAACCGTAGGCCGTTTGCTTGGCGTCATGTTCCAGTTGTGATAAGTTGACGCCGGTCGTTAGGCCTAACCAACCATACAGCTCACCCATCTGATCCGCATCGCGTTGCGCCAAATAATCATTGACGGTGACGACGTGTACACCTTTACCTGACAAAGCATTCAGATAAATCGGCAAAGTTGCCATCAAGGTTTTACCTTCGCCCGTACCCATTTCAGCAATTTTGCCAAAATGCAAAGCCATACCGCCCATCATCTGTACGTCAAAATGACGCATTTTCAGGACGCGCTTACTGGCCTCACGGCAAACTGCAAAAGCTTCAGGCAGCAAAGCATCTAAAGGCTCACCTTTTGCCAGGCGCTCCTTAAATTCTGGTGTCTTCGCTTTTAATTGCTCATCAGTCAAAGCTTCCAACTTTGGCTCTAAGGCGTTGATTTCACGCACAGTTTTTTGATATTGTTTCAAGAGCCGTTGGTTACGGCTACCGAATATTTTGGTCAGGAATGACATGCTTTGATTGAGTTTTGGGTTCTTAAACACTGCGACAATATCATCTAAAGTATTCAGACGAGATTCAAAACGCAGCAAATGTGATTAACTTTTTATTTTAACATGCCTGACGTGCCTTTCTAGAAAATCCAGAGCGGCCAACAGGAAGATTAGGTAGGAGTTGGTGTTAAAACAGACAAAATCAAGAGGCGCGATGCAAATTACTGTCAAGAAAGCTTTAATTCAACTTTGTTAGCAAAATCATTTGCCGCACTCGATCAACGTACCAGACTAGCAATTTTAGAAATATCAGCTCCTTCGTTGCCCGCATTTAGAAATTTATGGGGGTTTTGAGGAATCCCTTTAATTCTAACTTCAAAATGCAAATGGGCGCCGGTAGAACGCCCGGTGGAGCCAATATTCGCAATATGTTGTCCGCGCTTCACGATATCACCCACTTTGGCAAATAATTTTGATGCATGCGCATAACGCGTGATCATATCGCCGCCATGATCAATTTCTAACATATTGCCAAACTCAGAGTGATATTCAGCTGCAATGACGACACCCCCAGCTGCAGCCACTATAGGTGTACCTGTCGGCGCGGAAAAATCTAGTCCCTCGTGAAACGCAGTACGGCCCGAGAAAGGATCAAGCCGACGACCAAAAGTAGATGCATTGTAACCAACATTGACGGGCACAATTGTCGGTAAAAGTTTTGCCTGCAATTTAAAACTCATTAGCTTAGATTCGACGACATTAAAGTAATCTGAGCGATAGTTAACATCTTTTGCCAACATGTCTAAGCTAGTTTGGAAATCCACGAGATTTGAATCAGCCTTGCTCGGTGCCACACTCACTTCAGCACCACCACGTCCTGGCGGTTCTTTAAAGTTGAACTCCTCCGGCTTTACCCCTGCCAACCCTTGCACGCGTTCGCCTAAAGCGTCTAAGCGTATTAGTTGAGCCTGCATCTCGCCGACCTTTACCGCCATCGCAGCGAGGTTTTCTTTTAAATATTTATCATTTGAAGTGATGCCGGCAACACCATCACTTTGCAATGCGGCTGGCAATATCGCTTTGACTAGCATTGAGTCACTAGTGCTATATCGAGCGGTTAAATTAATGACTAAGACAGAAATAAAAAAAGCGAATAAAACAAATAATGAAACAAAAATCGCCAGATGTTTTGACGTCAGCGTAAGCGACTTGGCTTGCGTTAAACGCGAATGCATAATAATCACTTGCATTAACTGATACCCCCGTGATCAACAAGAATGAATTGTGGTAATGTGCCGACTATGCAAGCACCTCAACAACCTTATCGATTAAATATCAAGCGTGGCAAAAAGCTCACCGATGCCAGTGGTGTCGCTTCATTCTTACAACAAAGCGACAAATTATCACCACTGTTACCAACTATTAAGCGAAATCTTTCGCTACAAAAAGAATGTGGGAGCCTACTCCCGCCGATCTTTGATTGCTGTGAAGTTTTGAATCTGGCTGACGATCAGTTAGTTCTCTCCACGCCAAATGCCTCTATTGCCAGCAAACTCAAGCAGCAATTACCTAAATTGCAAGCCCATTTGCAACAGCGAGGTTGGCAGATTAACGCAATCAAGATTAAAGTACAAGTTAAACGAACTGTTGAGAAACCAGTCCATATCAAACAGGCAATATTAAGCAGCAAGGCCATTTCTGCTTTTGCTAGCCTAGAAAGCAATTTAGCGACGACACCGCAGAATGCCGATTTAAAAGCCGCACTGGAACGACTTTTGAGGAGAAATACTTAGAAAATATCTACTTTAAGTGTGCTGAGCTTAATTCATCGCCCATTCACGCTGCTCTTGTTCAAAATAGGAAATAGGCGCGTGCCTAGCCTCTTCAAAAGTCACGATCTCATAAGCATCGGGCTGCGCCAACAAAACCCGCAGCAACTGATTATTTAAGCCATGGCCAGACTTGTGCGCGGTGTAACTTGCTAGGAACGGATGTCCGATCAAATATAGATCGCCGATCGCATCCAGAATTTTGTGTCGTACAAACTCATCGTCAAAACGCAACCCATCGGCATTCAAAATACGATATTCATCCATCACGATTGCGTTTTCCAAAGAACCGCCCCGTGCCAAACCTATGCCACGTAACATTTCCACATCTTGCATAAAGCCAAAAGTGCGGGCGCGAGCCACATCTTTTACATAGGAGACTTTTTCAAAATCGACCTCGGCTGTTTGCATGGTACCGTCGACTGCAGGATGATTAAATTCTATAAAAAAATGTAATTTAAACCCATCGTAAGGTTCCAGTCTGGCCCATTTCTCCGACTTACCTGTGCCCTCGCGGATTTCTACCGGCTTTAAAATACGGATAAATTTTCTAGCGGCATTTTGTTCAGCGAAACCGGCTTGCTGCAACAGATAAACAAAAGATGATGCGGAACCATCCATAATTGGAATTTCTTCCGCACTGACATCAATATACAGATTATCAATACCCAAGCCAGCGCACGCTGACAATAAGTGTTCGACGGTAGACACTTTGGCATTACCAACCGTCAACGTCGAAGCCATCTTGGTATCACCAATATTTAAGGCAGTCGCAGGAAATATCACGGGTGGTTGTAAATCTACACGGGAAAAAATGATGCCGCTATCAATGGGAGCGGGACGCAAAGTCAGTGTCACTTTGGTGCCGGAATGGACGCCGACTCCGATTGTTTTCACTTCTTGCTGTATGGTTCTTTGTTTTAGCATGCCGAGATTATAGAACGCAAAGCAAATTTACGCAGAAAATTACTGAACAGCTCACTTAGAATCGACTTGCAAAAAAAATGCGCACCAAGCGATGCGCATCTTCATCATTTAGCAAAATTCGATTATGCCAACTGTGCCAACATCGTTTCCGCATTCGAAACAGCGAAATTACCACCATCTTCCACGTTCAAATGTTTTACTACGCCATCAACAGCGACCAATGAATAGCGCTGTGAACGCACACCCATACCAAACTTACTGAAGTCGGAATCCAAACCTAAAGCTTTGCTGAATGTTGCGTTACCATCAGCCATCATACGCACAACGCCAGTCGCTTTTTGATCACGACCCCATGCACCCATGACAAATGCATCGTTTACAGAAATACACCAGATTTCATCAACGCCTTTTGCTTTTAAAGCAGCAGCATGCTCTACATAACCCGGTACATGTTTAGCGGAGCAAGTTGGCGTATACGCGCCAGGCAAACCAAAAATTGCGATGGTTTTACCCTTCGTCAATTCAGCAACGTCAAAAGTGTTTGGTCCTAAAGAACAACCTTCAGATTCCACTTCAATAAACTCGGCCAGGCTACCTGCTGGTAATGTATCACCAATCTTGATGCTCATAATGAACTCCCTAAAAATGAAATAATAAGTGGATTCTCACCTGATCAACTTGCGATACAGGGAAGTGTGCAAGTATGCCTTAAACAGAAAAATTCTGCAGAAAGCAAAACGCCAGTCAATCGACTGGCGTTTTGCTTGATTACGATTTCGACTAATTTAGTCTGCTTGCTTACGCAGGAAAGCTGGAATGTCATAAGTTTCCATGCCATTCTTTTCTAATGCTCGTACTTGCTCCGTTGCAGAGTGACGCCATACAGCAGGCTTAGTCAAACTGTCGAAACCTGCACTAACCGAGGTAGTCGCTTTACCAGAAGTTGCAGTCGCCACAGAAGTCGCCATCATCATCGGCTCGTCATTGGTACCTGTACGCAACATCGGTGTTTGCACCAATTGAATATTTTTCTTGCCGCGGCCTAAGCCTGTCGCAACGACCGTCACACGAATATCATCACCCATGCTTTCATCGTAAGCGATACCTTGAGCGATTGATGCATCAGGCGCAGCAAAGGCACGTACTGCCGCCATCACTTCTTTGATTTCCTTACCCTTCAAACCGCGGCTTGCAGTGACGTTGACCAGCACGCCACGCGCACCAGACAAATCAATACCGTCTAACAATGGTGATGCAACTGCTTGCTCAGCAGCGATGCGTGCGCGATCAATGCCAGAAGCTGTAGCCGTTCCCATCATCGCTTTGCCTTGTTCACCCATGATCGTTTTCACGTCATTAAAATCGACGTTGATATGACCAGGCACATTGATGATTTCTGCGATACCGGCAACCGCGTTATTCAAGACATTATCCGCATGACCTAACCATTCGATCATACTGTCATCTTCGTAAATCTCTTCGAGTTTTTCGTTCAAGATGATGATCAAAGAATCGACATGTTTGGATAAGGCTTCCAGACCTTCATCTGCGATATCCATACATTTCTTACCTTCGTAAGAAAATGGTTTAGAAACCACCGCAACGGTCAAAGCACCTAATTCTTTAGCGATTTGCGCAACCACCGGCGCAGCGCCAGTGCCAGTGCCGCCCCCCATACCGGCAGCAATAAACACCATATGCGAACCACGCAAAGCATCTTCAATGCGCGAACGAGATTCTTCCGCCAATTGACGACCTACTTCTGGTTTCATACCTGCGCCCAAACCAGTTTCACCGATCTGTATCACATTATGTGCATTAGATTGCGTCAGCGCTTGAGCATCCGTATTTGCAGCGATGAACTCCACGCCAGAAACACCTTTGTTAATCATGTGCTGAACTGCGTTACCACCTGCGCCACCGACACCAACGACTTTGATCACTGTGCCTTGCGTAGCGTTATCGACCATATCGAACTCCATCATGAATCCCCCAAGTAGGCAGTTTTCAGTCGCTAATCCTCACCCTATGTGACGCCTAGCGAATAAAAACTGTAATTCACACCATTATAAAATGATTACAGCAAAAGTTTGTAAAAAATATGCTGTAAATCGCCCTATTTCGTCTATAAAGAAACACTATTTTTCAAAACAAAAGATGGAATTAAAAATTCCCTTGAAACCATTCCTTCATACGTTGCCAAACTGCGTTGGCCGAACCTGCCTGGCGCGTGACAATATGACCTCGTAAGTACTGCTTCTTCGCTTCCAACAACAAACCTAAAACGGTTGCATAACGCGGGCTACGTACGACATCGGCCAACTGACCTGAGTAGGCTGGCATACCCAAACGCGCAGGCTTTAAGAAAATATCTTCTGCCATTTCCACCATGCCTTGCATCGTGGAAGAGCCACCCGTCAATACGATGCCGGATGACAGCACATCTTCATAACCTGATTCGCGCACCACCTGATGCACTAATGCGAACAACTCTTCGACACGCGGTTCTATCACTGCGGCCAATGCCTGACGTGACAATGAACGCGGACCACGATCACCTAAACCTGGTACTTCTAAAGTATCTGCGGGATCGGCTAACACCTGCTTCGCAACACCGAAGCGGATTTTAATTTCCTCAGCTTCAGAGGTTGGCGTACGCAAAGCCATCGCAATGTCATTGGTAATCTGATCGCCAGCGATTGGAATAACGGCAGTATGTCGAATCGATCCTTCACTGAACACCGCAACGTCGGTCGTTCCACCACCGATATCGATTAATACGACGCCCAGTTCTTTTTCATCATTGGTCAATACCGCATCGGCCGACGCCATCGGTTGCAAAATCAAATCCGACACTTCCAATCCACAACGACGCACACACTTCACAATGTTTTGTACTGCAGATACCGCACCCGTCACGATGTGCACTTTAACTTCGAGCCTAATCCCGCTCATACCGATAGGTTCACGGAAATCGTCTTGAATATCCACGATAAATTCTTGCGGTAAAGTGTGTAGCAATTGCTGGTCGGTAGGAATATTCACGGCTTTCGCTGTTTCGATTACGCGCGATACATCCGCTGCGGTCACTTCTTTATCCTTAATCGCCACCATGCCACTAGAATTGAAGCTGCGAATATGACTGCCGGCGATACCGGTATACACCGTTCGTATCTTGCAGTCCGCCATTAATTCGGCTTCTTCCAAGGCGCGCTGTATCGATTCGACGGTCGCTTCGATATTCACGACCACACCCTTTTTCAAACCTTTCGATTCATGTTGCCCTAAACCGATGACTTCATGACGACCGTCTGGCATCACTTCAGCAACGACCGCCACAATTTTCGATGTGCCAATATCGAGTCCAACGATCAGGTTTTTTGCGTCTTTTGTCATAGTCTTCCACTTACGTATATTGAGGTACTCGTTACATTCCGAATGACACTTGATTGCTCTACTTGTTGCGCGATTTCCGCTACCACTAATTCTATTGTTTACGATTTGATACCACCGACTGATTACTCGTCTTTAACGCCAGGCCGTTCGGATAACGCATATCCACGCTAACGATACTTCCTTGCAATCTTGTTACTAACTGAGGGTAGACCTTGATCAACTGATCCACCCTTCTTTTCAATGCATTCGATTCCTGCACTTTACCCAATTCCACTTGCAAACCGTTGTTAAGCTTGACGCTCCAAGCATAGCGGCTTGAGTATTGAACCGCTTCTGGCTCCAAATTTAAACTCGCAAACCACTGCTTAAAAAGTAAATACTGCGTTACCACTTCTTTCTCGCTACCTTCTGGTCCAGAGAGCCCTATCAACTGCACATCTTCTTCTGCCTCGGCCAAATTCGCCGTAAAAACATCACCTACCCTCGAAATCAGACGACCATCTTCGCCCCAAGTTCCCAGCACATCGTGTTCCTCTATCCGTACGACCAAAGTATCCGGCCAAACTCTTTGCACACTCGCTTTACGCACCCAAGGTACGGATTCAAATGCTTGCTTCACATCTTCCAAATTCGTCGTAAAAAAATTCCCAGTGATTTTTGGCACCGCCTGGTCCCGTATCGTCAAGGTATTCACGTGCCTCAATTCGGCTTGCGTGCCATCTTGCCTTTCACCTACTTTTTCACTTTCAACTCGCACGACGTTTAAAGCAAACACGGGACGATGAATCACCCACCAAATACCTGACACCAACATGGCAAGCAACGCGATGCTAAATAAAACATTGGCGGTTGCATTCATCAATTTTGCGTCTTGCCACATAAATTTCTTCTACACTCTTTTGCGCGGCATTTATTGAGAATCCGCTGCGATTTTCAATCGCGCTGTCTTCAAGATCTCAACACAAACATCTTCATAACTCATCCCAGCTGCCTTAGCGGCCATAGGTACTAAAGAATGGCCCGTCATCCCTGGCGAAGTATTAATTTCGATCAAGAATGGTTTGTTATCACGCGCCCGTAACAACACGTCGATCCGAGCCCAACCTTCACAATTCACCGCACGATAAGCCTCTTCGCACATACGCTGAATTTCTAAGGTCAACGACTCATCCAATGGTGCCGGGCACAGATACTTAGTATCGTCGGTAAAATATTTATTTTGGTAGTCGTAATTACCATCGGGTGCCACGATTTCGATTAAAGGTAATGCACGCGCGCCAGCACCTCGACCTAATACTGCAACAGTCAATTCGCGACCTTGAATAAATTCTTCCGCCAACACTTCTTCATCAAACTGTGCCGCCAATTGATAAGCAGCAGGCAAGTCCTCTGCCGTGCTTACTTTAGTGATACCTATAGTAGAACCTTCGTGCGGCGGTTTGACGATCAAAGGCAGTCCAAGTTCCTGACTCACTTTTGCTAAATCACTGTCCGCACTCAACACTGCATACTTCGGTGTAGTGAGCTCATGATAAAGCCAGATCTTTTTTGTAAAAATCTTATCCATCGCCACCGACGATGCCATCACGCCACTACCTGTATAAGGAATGCCTAACTGTTCGAGCGCGCCTTGCAAACTACCGTCTTCCCCATAGCGGCCGTGCAAAGCGATAAAAACGCGATCAAATTTTTCAGCGGCTAACTCTGCCAAACTGCGCTCTGCAGGATCGAAACCATGTGCATCTATACCGCGACTTTTTAATGCGTTCAACACACCTGTGCCTGACATAATGGACACTTCACGTTCTGCAGAACGACCACCGAATAACACGCCAACTTTGCCTAAATCTTTCATCTTGCATCCATCCAATTCAATAATTTTTATAGTGACTTACTTTCACTGCTTACGCTTATTTGCCTGCGAGTTTGCCTGGCACCGTGCTGATAGAACCTGCACCCATCACAATCAATACATCGCCATCGCGCAGCATCGCCAACAAAGCATCTGGCATTTCCTGCATATGTTCGACAAAAATAGGTTCAACTTTTCCAAGCACACGCAGTGCACGTGTCATGGCACGCCCATCAGCGGCGACGATCGGTGCTTCACCAGCTGCATAGACTTCTGCCAATACAACTGCATCAGCAGTCGAAATGACTTTCACAAAATCCTCAAATAAATCACGGGTGCGAGTATAGCGATGCGGCTGGAAAGCCAAAACCAAGCGACGTCCAGGATAAGCGCCACGCGCCGCGGCCAAAGTGGCCGCCATTTCAACTGGATGATGTCCATAATCGTCAACCAAAGCAAAGCTACCGCCACTCTCCAATGCAATCTCACCATAACGAGTAAAGCGACGACCCACACCGTTGAATTCACTTAAGGCTTTTTGCGTAGCGCGATCATCAACTCCAACTTCACGCGCAATGGCGATGGCCGCGCATGCATTTTGTACATTGTGCATACCTGGCTGATTTAAACTTACCTGCATATTTTCATAGCCTTTTTGTACGACGGTGAAATGCATCTTACCGTTTGCAGCGCTTGCGTCCACAGCCCGCACCTCAGCTTCTTCATGAAAACCATAGGTAACTATGGTTCTAGTAATTCTCGGCATGATCTCGCGAATATTTGGATCATCCATGCACAACATCGCAACGCCATAAAATGGCAATCTTTGCGTGAAATCGACAAAGGCTTGTTTCAATTTAGAGAAATCGTGATCGTAAGTTTCCATATGATCAGCATCGATGTTCGTGATCACTTCTATCATAGGCAATAGATTTAGAAATGATGCATCGGATTCATCCGCTTCCGCTACGATGTATTGACCGCTACCCAGTCTCGCATTTGCACCAGCACTATTCAACAAGCCACCAATCACGAACGTAGGATCTAAACCGCCTTCGGCCAAAATACTCGCGACCAGACTGGTGGTCGTCGTTTTACCGTGAGTGCCGGCAATGGCGATACCGCTTTTCAAACGCATCAACTCAGTTAGCATCAAAGCGCGTGGCACGATAGGAATATGCTTCTCGCGCGCGGCAACCACTTCTGGATTGTCTGCCTTAACCGCTGTTGACGTCACGACAGCATCCGCACCTTCGATGTTTTCAGCTGCGTGACCAACCGTCACTTTTGCACCTAAACTTGCCAAACGTTGTGACGCCACATTACTACTTAAGTCAGAACCAGAAATCACATAACCGAGATTCAATAGCACCTCGGCGATGCCACTCATACCTGAGCCACCGATACCGACAAAATGTAAGTGTTTCACTTTATGTTTCATAATATTTTTTACTATTTTCTCTTAACTAGTTCTTCTAATATCGCGGCTATCGTTGCACTCGCATCGCGTTTTCCCAACTCATAAGCTTTTGAAGCCAGCTGCAAACAGCGTTCGCGATTCATGTTTTGTATGAGTTCGGCCAAGCTTGCCGCATTCAATTCTGTTTGCGGCAAATGCACCGCACCGCCAGCACCGCTTAACCATTCCGCATTCGCTTTTTGATGTGAGGTACTTGATGCAACTAAAGGCACTAACACACAAGCAACCCCCGCCGCCGTCAATTCTGATACGGTGATGGCGCCGGCACGACAGATCACCAAATCGGCCTCCGCATAACGGCGCGGCATGTCATTAATAAAATCCAAAACCTCCGCTTGCACACCATTTTTTTCGTAACGCTGACGCAAATCATTCACATGTTGTTTGCCTGACTGATGCGTAACCAACGGACGTTGCGCTTCGGGAATGAGTGCCAATGCGTCTGGCACTGATTCATTCAAAATGCGCGCACCTAAACTGCCTCCTACCACCAAAATTTTTAGCGGACCTTGATGCTGCGCATAACGTTGCTGCGGCAGATCCAGATCACAAATTTCGCGACGGATCGGATTGCCCGTGAATACGAATTTGCGTTCTTGCATGGGTGCAGTCGAAGGCAAACCAAACATCAGTTTCTTTGCGAATGGTTTCAAAGTCTTATTCGACAAAAGTAAAGGTGCATCCGCATTCATCAGCACTAAGGGTTTACCCATCAATGCACTACTCACCCCACCCGGTACAGTCACATATCCGCCCATACCAAGAACTACATCAGGGCGGCGCACTCTGACAATATCAATGCAAGAGAAAAAACTCGCGATCAATTTGTAGATACCGGTCAAACTATGTTTCCAACCTTTTCCACGTAAACCCGTAAAATCTAACTGATCCATGGTGATGCCATGCTTTGCAACGATCTCGCCTTCCATACCTGTCTTCGTTCCCAGCCAAGAAACGCTCCAGCCACGACTTTGCATTTCATCAGCAATCGCTAGGCCGGGAAAAATATGTCCACCGGTACCGGCAGCCATAATCATTAAGTGTTTTTTCACTTTGCTTGAATTCGTCATACTCGCCCTCCGCGCATCATGAGCCGATTTTCATAATCGATACGAAGCAACAGAGTCAACCCTATACAGTTAATTAAAACACCGGAACCGCCATAACTCATTAAAGGCAGAGTCAAACCCTTGGTTGGCAACAGTCCTAAATTCACCCCCATATTGATAAACGTTTGTACGCCTATCCAGATACCAATCCCTTTTGCTGCCAAGCCAGCAAAGGTCGCATCTAATACGATAGCCTGACGTCCAATATCAAAAGCACGTTTCACAATCCAGTAAAACAAAAAGATCACGGTAACGACACCCACGAAACCTAATTCCTCACCGATCACCGCTAATAAAAAATCGGTATGCGCTTCTGGTAAGTAATGCAATTTCTCGACACTGGCACCTAAACCAACACCAAATAATTCACCTCGACCAAATGCAATCAATGAATGCGTTAGTTGATACGCTTTACCTAAAGCATTGTCTTCTTCAAAAGGGTTCAAGTAGGCGAAAATACGTTCGCGACGCCATGGAGACAATAAAATAACTGAAGCAAAAATTCCTACCAATGTCGTTGCGATCCCACCAAACCAAATACCGTTAATCCCGCCTAAAAATAAAATTCCCATCGCGATACAAACGATCACACCGAAAGCGCCGAGATCAGGCTCTAACAACAAGAGTAGGCCCAGCACCGCGACCGTCACCATCATAGGCAAAAAGCCCTTGGTTAACTTATGCATATATTCTTGCTTACGCACGGTGTAATCTGCTGCATACAAGACCATGAATAATTTCATCAACTCCGAAGGTTGCAGGTTAAAGACTTTAAATGACAGCCAACGTTTTGCGCCGTTCACGCCTTTACCTAAGCCAGGTATTAACACCAACACCAACAAAACTAGTGTAAAAATAAACAGGTACGGTGCAGCTTTCTGCCAATCTTCTACTCTCACTCTAAAAACAATAAAGCTCATCAAGATAGAGAAGCTAACAAACGTCGCCTGACGAACTAAAAAATGATTGTTCTTATAGTTCGCATACTTGGGAGAATCAGGTAATGAGATTGATGCCGAGTACACCATCACCATACCGAACAACATCAAAATTAAAGTTACCCACACCAAAGCCTGGTCATATTCCATCATTTTTGAACGCTGCACAAAATGGGTTCCATTCTGACTATTGCCAGAGGAGCGCCATGGGTTCAAATTCAGGAATAACTGTTTCATCAGCAAATCTCGCCGCGATTTAAAGCAATCTCACGCACGGCATCAACAAATACTTGGGCACGATGCGCATAATTCTTAAACATATCCAAGCTGGCACATGCCGGCGACAATAAGACGATATCGCCTTCTTGCGCAGTTTCACTTGCGCTTGCCACGGCGTTTTCCAAACTATCGAAACTCCGCATCTCTACCGATGTTATTTCTAACGCTGTTTGAATCTCACGCGCATCTTTACCAATCAGCAAAACTGCTTTGACATAGCGTGACACAGGTTCTGTCAATGGAGAACAATCCTGACCTTTGCCATCGCCACCTGCGATCAAAATAATTCGCTTCTCCGCGCCACCAACTTCTTCGCCTAAACCTTTTAATGCGGCAACAGTCGCACCAACATTCGTACCTTTACTATCATCAAAGTAATCCACGCCAGCGATTGTCGCGACCAATTCAACGCGATGTGGTTCACCCTTATATTCGCGCAAGCCATGTAACAAAGGCGCTAAGGGAAGACCAATACCGCGACACAAGGCCAAAGCGGCGAGCGCGTTGCTGGCATTATGCTGACCACGAATTTTCAACGCATCAGCAGGCATCAAACGGGTAATGGTTACCGGCATTTCGACAATTTCTTTTTTGCGTTTGCGGGATGTTGGCTGTTCGTCTTCATCTGCATTTGCAACCGCTAACCAAGTCATTCCCTGCTCGTTCAACAAACCAAATTCGCCATCATGCTGCGGTGCATGACAGGAGAAGCTTAAAAAATTTCCGTGAGTGCCTTGCATAGCCATGACTTGTTCATCATCACGATTGAGCAACTGCAAAGTAGTAGCGCCAAAAATCTTCGCTTTGTCAGCGCAATAATTTTTCATGTCGCCGTGCCAGTCCAGATGATCTTGCGTCACATTCAGCACGGTGGCGACATCGGGATTCAAACTTAAGTTGGTATGCAACTGAAAACTCGATAACTCCAAGACCCACACTTGCGGCAGGGTTTCCGTCGTTATACATTCACATAAAACATCTAACATTGATGGGCTGATATTGCCGGCGACTTTGACGTTCATGCCAGCGCGTGCACACAATTGCCCAGTCAAACTGGTAACCGTCGTTTTGCCATTGGTGCCTGTGATCGCAATGATTTTTGGCGCATAGCTACTATTCAATTTCAGTTCGGCCAAGGCTTGCGCAAACAACTCTACTTCACCCCACACAGGCAAATCCAATTCTTGCGCGCGCTGCAGTATCGTTTGCAATTCACCTTGTGGTGATAAGCCTGGACTCAGTGCGATCAGATCTACGCCCTCGACGTATTCAGCTTGAAATTCGCCGCCAAAAAATTCCGCCTCTGGCGCCATTTCTTTCAAAGCTGGCAAACGCTCAGGATTTGCGCGAGTATCAATGACACGCAGACGTGCGCCACAGCGCGACAGCCAGCGTGCCATCGCCAGACCGGATTCTCCCAGTCCAACGATCAATACCTGCTTATTCGATAAATCCGAGGAATTCATGCTCAACCTTATTTTCAACCTAGATCTTTAATCGCCTGATAAAAGCGACTACCGCAATTTCAATGACGACAGACCTACCAACACTAACAACATAGTGACAATCCAAAAACGCACAACAACCTGGGTCTCTTTCCAACCTTTTTGTTCAAAATGGTGATGCAAAGGCGCCATCAAGAACAGGCGTTTACCGACACCATATTTTCTCTTAGTAAATTTAAAGTAGGTCACTTGCAGCATCACCGAGAATGTCTCCACCACAAAGATACCGCCCATAATGAAGAGCACAACTTCTTGACGCACAATGACCGCGACCGTACCGAGTGCGCCGCCCAATGCTAAAGCACCGACATCCCCCATAAACACTTGTGCCGGATGCGCGTTAAACCATAAGAAAGCAAGTCCTGCGCCGGCCATCGCGCCACAGAAAATTAAGAGCTCACCAGCACCAGAAATATAGGGAATCAACAAATACTTAGAATACCCAGCATGACCCGTTAAGTAAGCAAAAATACCCAATGCCGAGCCAACCATAATTGTCGGCATAATCGCGAGACCGTCCAAACCGTCAGTCAAATTTACCGCATTGCTGGTGCCAACAATCACACAAAAAGTTAGCGCAATAAAACCCCACACACCGAGTGGATAGTTAAAGGTTTTGAAGAAAGGAATAATCAAATCTGCCTTAGGCGGCAAATCCATACTAAAACCAGACTGTACCCAAGCCCAAAATAATTCCATCACTTTGGTATTGGTCGGCGCCGACACTGAGAACGCTAAATACACAGCGGCCACGATACCGATCAAAGACTGCCAGAAAAATTTTTCACGTGAGGCCATGCCGTTTGGATCACGATAAACTACCTTGCGATAATCATCGGCCCAACCGATCGCACCAAAACCCAAAGTCACAATCAACACGACCCACACAAATCGATTACTCAAGTCAGACCACAATAGCGTAGAAATACCAATAGAAATCAATACCAGAGCACCACCCATAGTCGGCGTACCCGATTTAATCAAGTGCGTTTGTGGACCATCGGTACGTACTGCCTGACCAACTTTTAAACGTGTCAACATTCGAATCACCGCAGGACCCGCGATCAAGCCTATCGAGATCGCCGTCATCGTAGCGAACACCGCGCGGAAAGTAATAAATCCGAACACACGGAAGAAGCCGATGTCTTGTTTAAAAAATTCTGCCAACCAAAGCAACATAATATTTTTCCCTAATTTCTTTTTTTTACTTATTTTTAAAATTTTTAAACTTGTTCGCCAACGACTAATTGCGTCACGACACGTTCCATTTTCATGAAGCGAGAGCCTTTAACTAAAATCGTATTGCCCATTTGCGCGTTGCTTTTTAATTGTGTTAATAACTGTTCCAGGTTTTCGCAGTGCTGCGCGCCATTGCCAAATGCGAGCGTCGAGGCTTGTGCCAAATTACCTAAGGTGAATAGCTTATTGATCCCGCGAATTTTTGCGTACTGACCTACTTCTTGATGAAATGCCGCACCGTCAGCACCGACTTCGCCCATATCACCGAGCACTAGCGTCGTTGTATTTTTCGCTGCAGCGAGAACATCTATTGCCGCTTTCACCGAATCAGGGTTGGCGTTATAAGTATCATCAATCACCAAAGCACCAGCATTGGCCTGCTTGGCTTGCAAGCGACCTGAAACAGGCGCAAATGCTTGTAAGCCTTCCACAATTTTTTCACTAGAAACACCAATCGCTTTACAGCAAGCTGCAGCGGCTAAGGCATTGAGAACATTGTGCTGCCCTGCAGCGGCCAAATTCAGCGTCACCACTTCGCCCAAAATAGACATCTTTAGTTCGCTGCCAAAATCCTGCGGAACAAAGCTGGCATGAACCTCAGGCTGTAAATCTGAGGCCGAGCTTAAGCCGAATGTGACGCATTGACGATCTGCGGCAAACTGACGCCAGATTGAGGTATAGCTGTCATCGACAGGAAACACGGCAATACCATCTGCTGGCAAGCTCTGAATAACCGCGCCGTTTTCTATCGCGACTGCTTCCACTGTTTGCATGAATTCTTGATGTTCGCGCTGCGCATTATTCACTAGCGCCACACTGACTTGTGCTATCGCGCTCAATACAGCGATTTCACCGGGATGATTCATGCCAAGTTCCAACACCGCGGCCTGATGTTGCTCCTGTAAACGAAAAACAGTTAGCGGCACGCCGATTTCATTGTTTAGATTGCCTTTGGTGGAGATCATATGGTCACTGCCATATTGAGCCAACAGAACAGATGCGATCATTTCTTTCACCGTGGTTTTACCGTTACTACCGGTAACACCTATGACAGGTAAATTAAATTGTTGACGCCAGTAAGTCGCGATCGCTGCCAGTGCCAACTTCGTGTCGGGCACAATCAGGGCAGGCACAGAAAAGTCAGCCGGAACACGTTCAGCGATCACAGCGACAGCACCCGCCTTCACAACCTCGTCGAGAAAATCATGGGCATCAAATGTCTCACCGCGTAAGGCAAGAAAGATATTGCCTTGCTCGACTTTACGACTATCCGTACTCAGACCGCTAAAATGCGCGTCAGCGGTCGCCTTAGAATTCGCGACTACTTGCTGCAGGGCTGTTAGAGAAGAATGAATCAAGTCGTTCTCCTCATCGCACTGTTGGTCGCGACTGTGGCGAGTGCCAACAGCGCATGCTCTTCATCAGAGAATGGCCATTTCTTACCGTTGATGTCCTGATAGGTTTCATGACCTTTACCCGCAATGAGAATCACATCATTGACCTGCGCATGTTTGACTGCAAACAAGATCGCACTGGCTCTGTCTTCAATCGCATGCGGCGTGCCGCTCATGCCTTGCAAAACATCTTGAATAATTTTTGCAGGCGTCTCAGTGCGAGGGTTATCGCTTGTCACCACCACATGCTCCGCCATCTGCGCAATCTTGCCCATTTGTGGACGCTTACCTGGATCGCGATCACCGCCACAACCAAATACACACCACAAACTACCTTGACGCTCACGTGCGACTTGCTGCAAAGTCTCTAAGGTTTTTTCCAGAGCATCAGGTGTGTGCGCATAATCGACGACGACCATTGCTTTTCCTGCGGAACCAAGCTGCTGCATACGACCTGGCACTGAAGTCAACTTTTCTATACTAGAAATTGCCCGCTCCCAAGCGATGCCGCGCATCAATAGCACGCCTAAAACACCAAGCACATTACTAATATTAAAACGACCTATGGTCTGCGTTTTAACCACACCGTTTCCGTACGGTGACTCCAGATAAAACTGAGTACCCGTATGTGTTGTCTTCAATTGACTGGCGCGCAAAGTCGGCACACTTAATTCCGACGTATTATCGATGCAGTACGCGAGCAATTTGAGTGCAGGTTGCTCAACTGAAAGTCCTTGCAATAGCTCAGTACCGAAAGCATCATCTGCATTGATTACAGCGGCCTGCAAACCCGGCCACTGAAATAGCGCCTGTTTAGAGGCCGCATAAGCTTCCATGGTTTGATGGTAGTCGAGATGATCACGCGTTAAGTTAGTGAACAAAGCGACGTCAAAATGCAAAGCATTTAAACGCCCTTGATGCAAACCGATGGATGAAGCTTCTATCGCCAGGCCTGTCGCGCCGTTTTTTTTCAGAGCAGCCAAACGTCGTTGCAGTTGTATTGCGTCAGGTGTCGTAAATCCGGTCTCTTGCAAACTAGCGACCATGCCTTCACGATAAGTACCAACGCCCAAAGTGCCGATTACGGCACAGGGTGTGCCATGCAATGACAAGGCTTTTGCTATCCACTGTGAACATGAGGTCTTGCCATTAGTACCCGTCACTGCGACACTGAACATATCCTTATCGGGCTCGCCATACCAAACACTTGCGATGCCGCCGACCAGATCCATCAAACCTGTGACAGCCAAATGTGGAACACTGATTTCTGCCTCTACTTGCTCATCTGTTTTTTCGTACACAATGGCAGCAGCACCGCGCTCAATGGCGTTTTGGATAAACGCACGGCCATCGCCCTTACCAGCAACACCAGAAGTATTTGGAAAAGCAAAAAATACATCGCCTAATCCGATTTCACGAGAATCGGAAGTTAATTGTGCTTTTGCTCCCCCTGCAACATTGACCACATTGGCACGCAACCAATCGACTATTTCTTGTATCTGTATTGGGATCATAGTTTGAGTCGTCATTACAATGTCTCCGGCGCATTTGGCTCAGGAATAATATTCATGACTGAAGAATCGGGTACGACGTTCATAGAACGCAAAACATTTGCGGTAATCGCGGCAAAAATTGGACCTGCGACGGTGCCCGCGTAGTAAGCGCCACCACTTGGTTCATCGAGCATCACCGCAACAATGATGCGTGGATTCGACATCGGCGCAAAACCAACAAAATCACTTACGTATTTATTCACGTAGCGACCACCTTCGACCTTATGTGCGGTACCCGTCTTGCCACCAACGCGATAACCTGGAACGCGCGCCTGTGTTGCAGTTCCTCCCGGTTGAGTAACACTCTCCAACATGTCGCGCATTTGCATTGCGGTCGCTTCTGAGATAACACGAGTGCCCATCGGCATTTCAGCTGACTGCTGGAAAGTCAATGGGATCAGATCACCCTTACGAGCAAAAATCATGTAGGAGCGCGCGATCTGCAATAAAGAAACCGACATACCATGACCATAACTTATGGTGGCTTGCTCAATCGGTTTCCAAGTTTTATAGCTGCGCATACGTCCAGCGACCGCACCAGGAAATCCTATATTAGGTTGCTGTCCAAAACCCAAAGTCGCGAACATTTCCCACATTTCTTTAGGCGGCATTTGCAAAGCAATTTTTGCGGTACCGATATTAGAAGATTTTTGAATCACGCCTGCGACTGTCAAAGTTCCTTGCTTGTGCGCGTCATGTATCGTTTGGCTACCGATAGTCATAGCGCCTGGCGCTGTTTGTATTAGTGTCTCCGGCGTTACACGACCGGTTTCCAATGCCAAAGCAATCGTAAAAGGCTTCATTGTGGAGCCTGGTTCGAACGTATCGGTAATCACACGATTACGCAATTGCGCACCAGTCAATACTGAACGATCATTTGGATTGTAAGTGGGCAAATTCACTAGAGCCAACACTTCACCAGTTTGCACATCCAACACGACCGCAGCACCAGCTTTCGCTTTGAATTTTTCTACGGCATCCTTCACATGCGTATAAGCGATATATTGAATTTTGCTATCGACCGACAACTTCATATCTTTGCCATCGTGGGGCTGACGAATCGATTCAATATCTTCCACGATACGACCAAGACGGTCTTTAATCACACGACGGCTACCGGTCTTACCAGCAAGATTTTTCTCAGAAGCGAGCTCAATACCCTCCTGACCCTTATCTTCGACGTTAGTAAAACCAACGACGTGCGCCATCACTTCACTCTCGGGATAAAAGCGCTTATATTCTTTACGGGTTTCTATACCTGGAATACCTAGTGCCACAATCTTATCTGCAGCGACTTGTTCTACTTGGCGTTTTAGGTAAACAAATTGACGATCCGAATCAAGTTTCTTCCTCAATTCAGATTCAGGCATCTGTAGCAACCCAGCCAACTCTCGCAGTTTGGCATCTGGCGCATTGAGAACGTCTTCGGGTATCGCCCATATCGCTTTTACCGGCACAGACGATGCCAATACCTGACCATGTCTATCCGTAATCTTGCCGCGAGTCGCGGATAGTTCCAAGGTACGAGCAAAACTATTCACGCCTTGCTTTTGCAAAAACACGGTCGACATACCCAGCAAATACAAGGCTCGGGACATCAGAGTAAAAAATGCTGCGAACAAAAAGAACAACAATAAGCGCGAACGCCACACTGGCAATTTCACTGCCAATACGGGGTTAGATGAAAATGACACGCCTTTGCCAGCAGCCGTGCGAGAATTTGAATTGACGCGACTCACTTGACCACCTCAGCAGTTAAATACTGCGTGCGATCTGGCGTCACATGCGCCATGCCCAACTCTTGACTGGCGACGGTCTCAATGCGGGAATGTTTGCCAAAAGTCGATTGATCTAATTTAAGCTGCGTCCACTCGACTTCGTACTGCTTACTCAAAGTCTGAGCGCGTTCCAATTCAATAAACAAACGACGTGCCTGATACTGAGAATTAATCAAGGTCAAGGCACAAATCACCAAAGCAGCACCTAACAAGATATTCAGACGCACGCCCATTACGCGCCTCCTGCCGGTTCTACGATGCGTTCCGCAACGCGCATGATCGCGGAGCGTGCGCGTGGATTGCGCAGGACTTCTTCCTCACTCGGCTTGATTCTAGAGACCAAGCGCATTTGAGGCTTAGGCAAATCAGCTTCACGAATCGGCAAACGACGATCTGGCTGCACCACCTTGGCTTTAGAAGCAAAGAATTGCTTCACGATGCGATCTTCCAGCGAATGAAAACTAATCACCACCATACGACCATGTGGTGCCAGACTTTCATAAGCAGCAGCTAAACCGATCTCGAGGTCTTCAAGCTCTTTATTGACGAAAATCCGTATAGCTTGAAAGGTGCGAGTTGCCGGGTCTTTGCCCTTCTCGCGAGTTTTGACGGCGTGTGCGACGAGTTCGGCAAGCTGCCGAGTACTTGAAATGGACTCGCTCGCCCGGCGAGCAACAATCGCCTTTGCAATCTGAAAAGCAAACCGTTCTTCCCCATAATTTTCTATGACCTCCCTAATTTTTTGCTCATCCTCATGCGCCAACCACTCCGCCGCAGATATACCGCGCGTCGTATCCATACGCATGTCTAATGGGCCATCATTTCTAAAACTAAAACCCCGCTCCGCATCGTCCACCTGCGGCGATGAAATACCGAGATCCATCAAAATACCATCCACTCGTGCCACGCCCTGCTCTTGCAAAGCCTCAGACATGGTGGCAAAACTATCGTGCACGATATGAAAACGCGCATCAGTAATCTGCTGCGCATTGGCAATCGCGTATAAATCTTTATCAAAGGAAATCAGTCGCCCTTGAGGACCAAGTTGACTCAAAATTTTGCGGCTATGACCGCCGCGCCCAAACGTACCATCAACGAAAATCGCGTTGGTACGGGCACCTTGAATGTCGAGCGCGTTAACTGCCTCGTCTAGCAACACCGTGTGGTGAATGAATTCTTCCTGATGATTCAAAGTCATGATCCGCTATCAGAAAGAGAAATTACTGAGTGCTTCAGGCATGCCACCGGCGATAGCCTGCGCTTCGTTTTCGGCCAACTTGGCAGCATCCCAAATTTCAAAATGCGACCCCATACCAAGCAACATGACATCGCGTTGCATACCAACGGCATTGCGCAATTCAGGCGTAACCAAGATACGACCAGAGCCATCCATTTCAACATCAGAAGCATTACCAAGAAAAATACGTTGCCAGGCACGCGCTGCCATCGGCCATGCGGCGATCTGCTCGCGATGCGATTCCCAGATTGGGCGCGGAAATAAAAGGAGACAGCCATGAGGATGTCGGGTCAAAGTCACCCGACCTTCGCATTGCAAAGCGAGCGCGTCACGATGCCGGGCGGGGATAGACATCCTGCCTTTTGCATCTAGATTGAGTGCTGACGCGCCTTGAAACACGATTTTGGCCTTGCTTTCGAGAAATACCTTTGGAAGATTGAAGTAATTTTATGACTCGCTAATTTGCGCCACAAAAAAACACTTTTTCACACATTTCCCCACTTTAGTGGATCACTTGAGCATGGTCAAGCAAATTTATACGTGAAATGCGAAATTATTGAATAAAGTCAATGACTTAGCGCACACAGTTAAACCTGAGAAAGGAAGAATATCTCGATAAATTAGAGACTTACGAAAGATACTGAAAGTAGGACATCAGCTATACCCATGTGTTTAGCTAAATGACCTAAATAGTGAATGGTAAAGAAATGCCACAGTGAGCGAGAGCTCGTTAGCGGATTGTCTGTGCGACAAAAGCGTCTACTGATTCAACAAGTGAGACTCAAACTGAAGAAAAAAAGAGCCCAAGCTAGCCACCTGGACTCTTTCTCGAAAACACTCAGTATCGATTAATAATCGAAACTAATTAATTGCACAAGGGTAAAGTAACGCCATTGCCACGACCATTATCTTTTAAAGTCATCGTGGATGTCGCAGCTGCCCCAAGACTATCAAGCACGGTGATAGTAATATCAAAGGTACCGAAGGGAACACGCACGCCACTGGAGTCAAACGGAGTAAAGCAGCGATCAAGATTGCTGCCAAGGCCTACGCTCAAAACGCTGCCAACAACACTCACGCTAGACAAACGTTGATCACTTGTAAAGGCGCGATACGGTGGCGTCCCACCAAAAATATTAAGATTAATGATGTCGATACTATCCTCACCGATCAAAAACGGATTGGGTGATATGCGAAGAATTGTATTAATTTGACTAGCTGTTAAGGTAAATTCCTTACTCTGACCGGACGCATCTGTAATCGTCACAATAGTACTTCCTACATTTAACAAAGTGGCTGTAAAACTTCCCCCGTTGCTAAGTACAGGAGATGGCGTAACGGAGGCTATACTAGGATTATTCACCGTCAAAGTATAAGGTGCAGTACCTGATCTAACCAAGAATCTCAAGGTATCTCCGACATTGCCGCCAGCACCTTCCGGTTGTACTGTGATCAGTGACGATGAGACCGGGTTCACGGTCAAGGCTATCGTCTTAACTTGCCCCAAAGCATCCGTAATAATAATTGAAGTATCCCCGCTACTTTGCAAACTGGCGATGAAACTTCCGCCGCTGGTGCTCACAGAAGTTGGGCTAACCGTCGCAATGCTAGAATTATTGCTTGTTATTGAGTAGGGAGGTTTTCCGCCAAGTACTAGAAAGTTCAAACTACTTCCAACGTTCCCGCTAGCACCATTTGGTTGAACATCTATCGGTCCAAACGTTGCAGCAGTAACCGTCAAGTCTATCGTTACTGATGCACCAGAGTTATCAAACACCGTCACCAGTGCACTACCCGCTGCGATCGGATTAATATTTAAAGATGTCCCACCACTAACCGTGGTGGTCGCTACACTCGTATTGTTGCTGGTAGCGCGGTAAGGCGCAACACCACCGCCAATCAGATACGTGTCTGCAACACCCGCTGCGAGGGTTATGCTATTTCCAGCAGTGGTGAAAAGAATGGCATTACTATCACCAGAATTCACGGTAACACTAAAGCTAACCGATGCGCCCGTGGCGTCAAATATAGTTATCTGCGATGAACCAACAGCAACACTGGAGATAGTGAATTCTGTGCCTGTTACCGTAGAAGGCACGGTTACCACAGCAGAATTACTACTAGTCGCCTTATAGGGCGCTTTACCACCACCTATCGTATAAGTATTACTACTACCTTTAGGCGTCACAACGCCATCGCCCGCCGTCGTATAAAGACTAACATTGCTATCACCAGAACTGACCGTCACACCAAAACTTACTGAAGTCCCGGTTGCGTCAAATATACTTAT
The DNA here is from genome assembly GCA_963511665.1 of uncultured Undibacterium sp. Lineage (GTDB taxonomy): Bacteria > Pseudomonadota > Gammaproteobacteria > Burkholderiales > Burkholderiaceae_D > Undibacterium. The sequence goes on along the minus strand of CAUPKC010000006.1, from coordinate 74,695 downwards.
CACTGACGAGCCAGCAGCAACACTAGAGATAGTAAATTCTGTGCCACTTATAGATGAAGGCACAGTCACAACTGCAGTGTTGCTACTAGTTGCTTTGTAGGGCGCTTTACCACCGCCTATCGTATAGGTGTTGCTTGTCGCTATAGGCATCGCGATAGATGTCCCAGCCGTACTGTAAAGCGCCGTCGTACTTCCCCCACCCGAACCTACCGTCAACGAGATAGTAACTGACACACCAGTAGCATCAAACACTAAAAATTCCGCACTACCGGCACTTACAGCATTAACAGTCAGAGTATTGTTTACAACCTCGGCTTTGGCTACATTAATGTTGCTGCTGGTCGCAACATAAGGCGCAGTTCCACCGCCCACCGCATAGACCGATTTTGCGCCAGGCTCCATCGTTACTGCACCGGCTGCTACAATGTATAGTGGAATTGCGGTACCAATAGGATCAACGACAACGGTGGTACTGACCGATTCACCCGTCGCGTCAAACACCATAATGTGCGCAGATCCTTTAGCGATACCTTTGACCGCAATTGCATTCCCAGTTAGGGTAACCGTAGCGACGCTCTTATTATTACTAGTCACCAAATACGGCCCAGTACCGCCACCGACCACGTAATCATTGATCTCGCCTATGCTTGAATTAATGGTTCCTGCGGCAGTCACATACAGAGGCGCTACAGTACCGCCATTACCGACAGTCACATTCAGTGTAACTGCTGCACCAGCGCTATCAACCACAATAATTTGCGCGGTACCAGCTTTAATACCAGAGATAAAGAAACTATTATTATTGATTCCAACTGTGGCAATCGCCGCATTGCTACTACTCACAAAATAGGCAGGTCTACCGCCACCAATCACATAGCTATTTGAAAGTCCGGGCGCTAAGGTCAAGTTGCTCGGTGCAGTCACAAATAAATCCACACTACTATTACCGCTACCAACCGTCACATTAACGCCAACTTGTGCGCCTGTCGCATCACTGATCACAATTTGTGCCGTGCCATTGAGCAGGCCTTTGACACTTAAGGTCGTTCCTTTTACTTCCACACTCGCAACGGTTGCATTGCTGCTACTGGCTTTATAGGTTGCAGTACCACCGCCAATCTCATAGCTAACTGTGCTGCCTAGAGCAATATTCACCGTAGCCGGCGCTGTCGTGTACAGCGATTTACCAGTGGGAGTACCGACGGTGCCGGCACCGCCACCGCAAGATGCCAGCAATAATGCGCTTAGCAGTAGCCCAAACAAGGCATAGATCACGCGCAGAGGGTGCGCGATTTTTGTCGCGAAACTATAAGTCGTATGAGAAACCATAAGTATCCAAAAAAAATTACTGCCAATTGAACTTCCATTGAGCGACATTATCCTATCGATTTTTCTTTTCCGCCTGATTTTATGCAAAGTTTATACAAAGTAGTTCAAGGAGATGAACAGTGCCTCACAGAGACTTGAGCAATTAATCAATACAAAACAAAGGTTCAGAATCAAACCTATATCATCGATATTTTTGCATAGAACAATATCATTTGTTAAAAATTTTCCATGTGAGAAACAACAAGACCTATTCAAATCCCTGCAAAACAGGTGGATAGTGCGTATGCTTGCGACGAGAAATGCTTATAATCGCCACTCGGACAACAGACCTCAATTTCTATGTACCATTCTCATTTTGGCCTGAACCAATCCCCATTCAGCATCACACCCAACCCCGCTTTTTTTTACTCTGGTAGTAAGCGCGGTGATATTTTAGATGCTTTAATTTATGCCGTAACCCATGGCGAGGGCATTATTAAAGTCACTGGCGAAGTGGGCAGCGGTAAGACTATGCTTTGTCGCATGTTGGAAGGCTTAATGCCAGCGCATGTCGAAGTCATCTATCTGGTTAACCCAACCTTAAGCCGTGAAGAAGTCGTGTTCACTATTGCGGGCGAATTAGCGATCCCGACCGAAGGAAAACGCCCAGATGAGGTAATACGCTTATTGCATCAAGACTTGATCAATAAGCATATTAATGGCAAACAGGTCGTATTGCTCGTAGAAGAAGCGCAAGCAATGCCACTCGATACCTTGGAAGAAATCCGCCTATTTTCCAATCTGGAAACCGCCCACCACAAGTTATTGCAAATTGTTTTATTTGGTCAGCCAGAATTAGATGAGAATCTCAACTTGGCCAGCATGCGGCAATTAAAAGAGCGGATTACCCACAGCTTTTTAGTACCGCCGATGCCACCCGCTCTCATTCCAGAGTTTTTGATGTTTCGCATGCGGGCAGCCGGCTACCACGGACCCAATGTGTTTAGCAAAGCTGCTATTAAACGCCTAGCCAAAGTATCAGAGGGCATCGTCAGACGTATAAATATCCTCGCAGACAAGGCATTATTGGCCGCCTTTGCAGACAATACGCATGCGGTTGAAGCCAAGCATATTGACGCTGCAATCCGCGATAGCGAATTTTCTTCCAAAAAACCAGAAATCCCTTACCAGTCTATTGGATTAGCAATATTGAGTTTGCTATTGCTATCGGGTCTGGCATATTGGGCACATTGGTCATGGAAAACAAATAACGCAAACAAAGTAGCTGAAATTACTACGTCTGCAGAGATTGCTGCAAAAAAAACCGGAATGAACACGGCGCCAGCTGTACTTCCGGCGCCCCATAGCAACGCCACCAAAACCGAGCCAAGTTCTGCAACTACTAGCTCGCCGCCGCCAGAAACAATAATTGCAGCGACTAATCCCGTTCCCGCTGCGCCGCCCACAACTGAAAACACCAGTCTCCTCCAACTTCGCGTTGCGCAATCAAAAAAATGGTTAGCGGAGACGCCCGACTACATTTATACCTTACAACTAAGTTTAGTCGACAGTACTGACGCAACGAAGTTAGAGGCGCTACTTAAACAATATGCCGGACAATTTGGCATAGACAATATCTATCTGTACCCAACCAAACTAGCGAACCAAGCGCGCTACGGCATTGTCTACAACAGCTTCAACAAGCGCGAAAACGCCTGGCAAAAGCGTAAGGAGCTGGAAGAACACTCGGCAATTCGGGCACAATTACGCACGATAGAGGGGCTTAAGAGCGAAATGCAGCGCTCACAGAGTGAAGATTTGTGGTGAAATAGAGAAAACTCTCCGCACAAATTCTTAGGCGGCATTAAAATTGCCTTGCATATGCTTGCAATTGACTTGTAACTGACCAATGACTCGAATCGATGAATAAATTAGCTGTCACCTGTTGTGTTTTCCTCGCTGGCTGCGGTACGCAAGCAATTGCGCCTTCCACTAGTCACATTCAAGAGGCCAATCGAAGTAACGATACGATCCCAGAGCCAGTGCGTCAAAGTGCCAGCATCAGTCCACCCAAGCCCACACCAAAAGTGGAGACTTACAGCGTCGCTGTCTACAAAGTCCCAGTGCAATCCTTGCTGTTTGCCTTGGCACGCGATGCCAAAGTCAATGTCGATATTCATTCTGGCATCGAAGGCGAGGTCACTTTAAATGCCTTGGATCAAACCTTACCGCAAATATTGTCACGCATCGCCAAGCAAGTTGATATGCGATTCGAGCTAAATGGCGCCAATTTAGTCGTCCTGCCGGACACGCCCTTCCTGCGCAACTACAAGATCGATTATGTCAATGTGTCACGCGACACTAGCAGCACCGTCAGTATTGCCACTCAAATATCGACCACAGGCGGTACTTCAGGCGAAAGTGGCAGTGGCAATAACAATTCAACGACGTCGGTCTCCAACACGTCGAACAACCGGTTCTGGACAACCCTGGTGGAAAACATCAAGGATACTTTGCGTGAAACCGACAAGCAGTTCCCAGACAACAATGCACAAAATGTCGCCAATCAGGCAACGCCCGCAGCAGCCAATGGCGTAGCTGGCGCACAAGCGACGGCAACTAATAACAACGCACGTCAAGCTAGCTACCGTGAAGCTGCGTCGGTCATTGCCAATCCCGAAACCGGCTTGATTGCCGTACGTGCCACGGGTCGTCAGCATGAAAAAATTCAAGAGTTCCTCGATTTGGTCATGTCGAGTGCCAAACGCCAAGTCTTGATCGAAGCGACCGTCATTGAAGTTCAACTCAACGATCAGTACCAGCAAGGGATTAACTGGTCATCACTACGCACCAGTCCCAACGAGGGACCCAATATCAGTTTTGGTCAAGCAAACGGGAGCGCTTTACCATCGGGCATCAACCCAAGCACCAGTCAAGGCATCCTGAATTTGAATTTCTTAAAACCCTTGACGGGCTTAGGCAACATCGCTGCGACCATACAATTATTAGAATCGTTTGGTAAAGTCAAAGTATTGTCCAGCCCGAAAATCAGCGTTTTAAATAATCAAACGGCCTTGCTCAAAGTGGTAGACAACCGTGTGTACTTCACGATTACGGCAACCACGCAACAAGGCAGCGTCGGTACGCCAGCCATCACGACCTACACCTCAAGCCTGAATACGGTGCCGGTAGGTTTTGTCATGAGCGTCACCCCGCAAATCGCGGACAGCGAAGAAGTGACCATCAACGTTCGTCCTAGCATTTCTCGCATTATCGGTTTTGTCCAAGATCCTAATCCAGCCTTAGCCAATGCGACCGTGCCAGTGGTGAGTCAAGTACCTGTGATACAAACCCGTGAGATGGAATCGGTCTTGAAAGTCAGCAGCGGTCAGATTGCCGTCATGGGTGGTTTGATGCAAGACAGCGTCAATAACTTAAAAGACGAAGTGCCCGGTGCCAGCAAAATCCCCTTCTTTGGCAATGCTTTGAGCTATAGAAATGAGACAGCGACCAAATCGGAATTAGTTATTTTTATGCGTCCCATCGTCGTCAAAGATGCGAGCCTGAGCGGTGACTATAAAAACTATCGCTACCTTTTACCAAACGACGCGCCGCTCAATAAAGAACCCTATACAGAACCGTCCCCCAACCTGCCAACTAGCAACACGCCTAACGCAAACAATGTAAAAAAGGCGGGACAACCATGAGTTTGTTAATGCAGGCGCTCAAGAAAGCAGAGCAAACTAAACAAAAGCAGCAAAACGATGCAGTCCTATCTCTGTCGCCGACAGAGAATCATCCAGAAACCGTACTTCCCGCAGCTGAAACACCGATTTTGGAACCGGGTAAATCCGAGGTTACGTTAACGGATGATGTCTCGCTGTCACTCACATTGGACAATGCAAAACCAGAGACTCATTTTCTAGAAGATGTACTACCAGCAACGCCGCCAAGTCAGTCCTTGAATGCGTTAGCGGCTCAATATGAACCGTTTATGGGCGAGAATTTTACAGCGCCCTCTTCTGCAACAACTACAACATCAGACACAACACAAAATACAGCGCAAAACACACCAAGTGCAGACGCCATGTTAGAAATGACAGCTGCAAAGGCTGAGCCATCCATGGCTGACAGACTGCAAAGGCCCCGGATCGATCCCGAGCAAATCAAAACTCATGAAAAAATTGATCCTTTGCTAGCAGCAGAGCAAAAAAAAGCGAAATCCGTTTTTGCATCAAAGACGGTCGCAGCGGACCGCAAAAAACCATTGGCACTAGCCCTCAGCGGTATCGTTCTGCTGATGTTAGCCGGTTTTGCTTATGTCTATTGGCAAAGTAATCTGTTGGAGAACCGACCGGGGATTTTGGGCAGTGCTGTCAATACAATCCCGCCCCAAACTCCAGAGCAATTGCCTACGCCATTGCAAACAGCAGCCTCGACTGCGAACACGAATGATATAGCCGCTGCTTCGGCAGCAAATCCGGTTGAAACCAGCACTTCGCCGACTGCTGCCGCGACCACTACAAGCGCAAGCACGGCACAAAGTACCGCTACAAATTCAGTGTCAAATTCAGTGTCAAGTTCGGTAAACAACGCCAACAAAGCGTCAAGCAGCGAACAAAAAACTGCAGAACTTTCAAAGAAAAACAGCGATGATGATCTTGGATCTGTGGCTGGGTCATCCAGTAAATCGTCTAAAAAATCAAGCAAGCCATCTTCCAGCAATGCCACTAGTTTGCCAGGTCACATCGTACACGACGCGAATGCCATCCAAATTCGCAAGGGTAATAGCGGTAACCAAATCAATCCAGCATTAAGTAGCGCTTATCAAGCTTTCTTAACGGGGGATGTCGCCACGGCAGAACGTCAGTATCAAAGTGTATTAATACAAGAACCGAATAATCGCGATGCCCTACTTGGCTTAGCTGCACTCGCACTCAATCAAAGGGCAGCGGACAAAGCCGGTAGTTTTTACGGTAAATTATTAGAGCTTGATCCAAATGATCCGGAAGCAATTGCAGGTCTCACGAGTTTGCAGCAAGGTGATCCTGTGCAAAGTGAAAGTCGCCTAAAAACCGCTTTAACGCTGCACCCCAATGCGGGCTCCATCTTGTTTGCATTAGGCAATTTATATGCGCAACAAGCACGCTGGTCTGACGCACAACAAAGTTATTTCCGCGCTTTCACCACCCAACCAGTCAATGCAGATTACGCGTTTAACCTAGCGGTAAGCTTGGATAGATTAAATCAAAGCAAACTCGCCAAAGAATATTATCAACGCGCTTTACAAGCAGGGCAAAACGGCCCCGGCAATTTTAGCCGAAGCAAAGTGGAACAACGCATTGCCGATCTTGAGAAGGCGCTAAATGAGCAAGCTAAGTAAAATGCCTAAGATGCAAAAGATGCGCAAATTAACTAAGGCGATTGCAATACACAGCGGACTAACAAGACGTTTTGCATTATCCCAGCACGACAAATTAAATAGAGGATAAAAGCACACGTATGGCAGAACCGTTAAAACTCCCCTTAGGCAAACTATTGATCTCAAAAAGGGTCATTAGTGAAGATCAATTACGTATTGCCCTGATTGAACAGAAATCAACCAGTTTGCCGCTCGGTAAATTGCTGATTACTTTAGGCTTTGTTACCGAAGCGACGGTGCGCGAAGCACTGAGCGAAAACTTAAATCAACAAAGTACTGATCTGACCAGCATCATCGCTGACGCTAACGCCATCAAATTAGTGTCTAAAGATGTGGCGAAGCGCTATCGCGTTTTCCCTATGGTGTTCGACAAGAATTCGCGTAAGCTCATGCTGGCGATGGCCGACACCGCCAACATCGTTGCGCTCGATCAAATCAGCGCAATGTTGGGTAAAGATATCAGCGTCACTCCGATGCTGGCGAGTGAATCCGATATCGTTAAAGCGATTGATCAGTATTACGGTTTTGAATTATCCATTGATGGCATCTTGCAAGAGATCGAAACTGGGGAAATTAATTATAAAAGTCTGCAATCAGTTTCCGATGAATATAGTCAACCTTTAGTCCGTTTGATGGATGCTATTTTGGCCGATGCGGTCCAGCAAAATGCATCGGATATTCACTTCGAACCGGAAGAATTTTTCTTACGCATACGCTATCGTATCGATGGCATTTTGCGTCAAATTCGCAGCTTGCATAAGACTTACTGGCCAGCGATGGTAGTGCGTTTAAAAGTCATGAGCAATATGAATATTGCCGAAACCCGCTCGCCACAAGATGGCCGGATTTCGATTAATTTTTCCGGTCGACAAATTGACTTTCGTTCAGCGGCACAACCAACGACGCACGGCGAAAACGTCGTTTTGCGTATTTTGGACCGACAAAAAGGCTTAGTGCCTTTAGATAATCTGGGCTTAGAAGAAAACGATCTGATGCTGCTCAAACTGATGATTGCACGCCCTGAAGGCATTATCCTCGTAACTGGCCCTACTGGTAGCGGTAAGACAACCACACTGTATTCGATACTTAATCACGTCAACACCGACTCGGTCAACATCATGACCCTTGAAGATCCGGTCGAATATCCTATGCCGATGATACGCCAGACCTCGGTCAACGAATCGGCTAAGATGGGATTTGCGAACGGTATCCGTTCTATGATGCGTCAAGATCCGGACATTATTCTGGTGGGCGAAATTCGCGACACAGAAACGGCGGAAATGGCGTTTAGCGCGGCGATGACCGGACATCAGGTCTACTCCACTTTACATACGAATTCCGCCATCGGTGCGGTACCTCGCTTGCTCGATATCGGCATTTTGCCCGACATTATGGCCGGCAATATCATCGGCATCGTGGCGCAACGCTTGATACGTAAATTATGCGTGCATTGCAAAGAGGAAGTCACTGCGGATGACATGGAAAGACAATTATTGGGAATTAAAAAAGATGATCTCCCGATCCGCATTTATCGCGCTGTTGGCTGCTCGCACTGCATGCACCAAGGCTACAAAGGACGGATGTCCATTCTAGAGATTCTGAAAATTGATGGCGAACTCGATGATTTAATCGCACGCCGTGCCACACAACGAGAACTACGCAAAGCGGCAATCGCTGCGGGCTTCCGTCCCTTGGTCGAAGACGCGGTAAGACGTGTATTAGAAGGCATAACGACCTTAGATGAAATTTCACGTGTGGTTGATTTGACAGACAGGCTCAAATCATGACTATGTACAGCTATAGCGCGATTGCCAGCAGTGGCAAAAAGCAAAAAGGCAGTATGGATGCGTCAAACGTGTCCGAACTAGAGCTACGCCTAAAGCGCATGGATTTGGATCTGATCGACTATAAAGAACAAGCCGCAAAGTCGATTTCGCTGGGCCGAGTCAAAGTTACTCGAAAAGATCTCATTAATTTTTGCTTCCACATGGAGCAAATGACCGCAGCTGGCGTACCTATTTTAGAGGGCTTAAGCGATTTGCGAGATGGTGCCGAAAATCTGCGTTTTCGCGGTGTCATGGCAGATTTGATTGAAAACATCGAGGGTGGTTCACAATTATCCGAAGCAATGGAACGTTATCCTATGATCTTTGATCGGACCTTCACCAGTCTGATTACCGCGGGTGAAAAGACGGGACGCATTTCGGAAGTATTTCAAAGTCTGGGAGACAGTATCAAATGGCAAGATGAGTTGGCGGCACAAACCAAGAAAATTATTATGTATCCGCTGTTTGTCGGCATCGTCGTCATGGGTGTCATTTTCTTTTTGATGATTTATCTGGTGCCTCAGTTAATCGGTTTTATCACCAGTATGGGACAAGAGCTACCATTCCATACCAAGGCCTTAATTTTCGTCTCCAATATTTTTATTCACTATTGGTACATCGTCCTCAGTCTGCCAGTTTTGTTATGGATAGGTCTGTTACTGCTCTTAAAAAATAGCCCGACAGCACGATTCAAGGCGGATGGCTACAAATTGCGGCTATGGATGGTGGGCCCCGTTTTGCATAAAATCATTTTGTCCCGATTTGTCACTTTTTTTGCCTTAATGTATGAATCAGGCATTACGATTTTGGACTGCATACGGTTATCAGAAGATATCGTCGATAACGAAGCCATCGCAGCAGGTTTACGTCGCGCTGGCGTATTAATCTCAGAAGGACAAAGCGTGACTGCCGCGTTTCAAAGTACGGATATTTTCCCGCCTATGGTGATACGCATGTTAAAAATTGGCGAAACAACCGGTGCTTTGGATACCGCCTTACGCAATGTCAGTTATTTTTACAATCGCGATATTAAAGAGATGATAGAAAAAGTGCAGGCGATGATAGGACCGGCTATGACCGTAATTCTAGGGCTGACCTTAGGCTGGATTATGCTGGCTGTGATGGGGCCGATTTACGATAACTTATCCAAATTAAAATAATAAAATTAGGAACGATTTTGGCCAAGCACCTGCTCTACCTGACGAACAATCAATTAAGCGCCGTTATCTGGGATAAGGGTGAGCTATCTGACGTCCGGTTTTTTGACAACTATGCTAGCGGTTGGTCCAAGTTTGCTGACTATTTAGCGGACATGACCAAACTCCCAGCTTATTTTCTGACAGATTTAATCGAAGAAGATTTTCAGCGCGACACCATCCCCCATGTCTTTGGATCTGCTCGAAAAAATTTGATTGAACGCCGGTTGAATTCACTCTATCGTGATACGCCATATCGCGATGCCACTAGACAAGGGCGCGACAAGCAAGGACGTAAAGACGATCAGATGCTATTTAGCGCACTGACCAATCCGCAATTACTCAAACCGTGGGTGGACGCTTTACAAAACCTAAAAATCGATATCGCTGGGATTTTTTCAGTTGCCTTACTCAATCCGCTGCTGTTCAAGCACCTGAATTTAGGGAAACAAGCGGCTCTACTCGTCACGCACCAATCGACTGGTCTGCGTCAAAGTTTTTTTCAAGATGGCTATTTACGCTTTAGTCGCTTAGCACCCGAGACGGCCTGGAGTCCAGAATCCATTGCCGATACGACGACTGTTGAGATCGGCAAAACCCGTCAATTCCTCGCCAGCACCCGCCAACTTGCACGTGGTGCACCTCTGGAAATTGTCGTCGTGGCGCAAGATGAAATCCTCACCCGCCTACAAGAACGTACGGTGACAGAGGATGGGACGCAGTATCGCTTTATCGACCTGAATGAAGCGCGTCAGATATTTAAAATGCCCGCCTCGCTGGAATTGACTTATTGTGACCCCTTATTTCTATCTTTATTAGGCACACAGCGGATTGCCAGTCATTATGCAACCGCAGAGCAAACTCGTACCCATTACTATTCGCAACTCAGGGATACGCTCAATGTCGTCAGCGTTGCCACCGTCGCACTCGCTTTATTTTGGTCAGGATCAAATGGCTTTGACGCCTACCAGGCACATCAAACTGCGCAGCAGGCAAAAATAGAAACCTTAACTGCAATGGCGAGATACCAGGAAACAACCAATAGCATGCCCGCAACGGTTGCTAACCCCTTAGAAATGAGAGCGGCTGTCGAGTTAGACCGCACTCTGAGCAAGAACGCGCCCGATCCTAGTGCGCTGTTAGTCAGTCTGAGCCGCGCCTTAGATGCCTTACCGCAGATCAAAATACACGAACTTAATTGGAAAAGCAGTGAAACTGATGGCAGCGTAGTTGACCCCAATACCATGCCTGCACCGCCTGCTGACGGCGAGACATCAATCACACCAGGCTTATTAGGTATTCCTACACGAGCTTTTGACATTCTTGAATTAGAAGCGGAAGTCGTTCCATTTAAAAATGATTATCGAAGTGCGGTCGAGAGCGTGCAGTTGTTCGTGAATGAATTGCAAAAGGATACCCGCCTGCAAGTTAGCATTATCAAACCTGCCTTAGATACCCGGCCTAGCGTTAAACTGGAAAGCCAGATTGGCAATGATGATGCCTTGGCAAAACCTCGCTTTAGTTTAAAAATTATTGGAAAACCATAAAATGGCGCAAAGTTCACAGCCACCCGCCAAACTAAATATCGGCACGGCCAAAGAGCCGCCCAAATTACGTGGCTTTATGCACGATGATTTTCCTATCATCCGTCAGGCGTGTATTCGGCTGGGTCTATGTCTGGCTTTCGCGACGTTGCTGATAGGCGGGACTCATTTTTTCTATTTACAGCAAAAAGAATTACAGCTGCAAGCACAAACTGAATTATCACAAGCCCAAGGCAAATATACCTATGCAGCGAATGAAAAGAATGATATTCGCGAATTTCAACCTGCCTATCTACAGCTAGTTGAACATGGTTTTGTCGGCGAAGAAAAGCGTTTAGACGTCGTTGAATTGATCCAAACGATTCAAGCAAAATATCGCTTATTACCGATGAGCTACGAGATATTCCCACAACAAATTGTGGCGCTTGACCCAGCGACGCCCACCGGCGAACTCGAACTGCGTGCCAGCAAATTGGTATTTAAAATGAATTTATTGCACGAAATGGATATGTTGAATCTATTCAAAAGTCTGCGCGACCGCGGCCAATTCATTAATCAATTTTGCGCCATCAAAACGAGCAATGCCGTCAGTACCATTCACTTACCAAATCAATTGGAAGCGGAGTGTAGTCTCCAGTGGGTTACTATGGGTCGACGCATGGCGACCGATCTAGCGCCTGCCGCGCCGGCACAATAAAGGACACTCATGCAAACCGATCTAGACATAGAGAATTCGTGATGCCCACATTGCTAAATATGCGAATCAATCTTCTGTCCTCTACCTCAGCTTACTTAAGCTATTATCGTTTGCTATCGCCGTCAAATAGGCTAACGACGATGTTATTGCTTGCTCTTTTAAGTGCAGCACCGGCATCAGCATCAGCACAAACACAAGCGCAAGCACAGAACCTAGGGCGATTATTTTCAACGCCTACAGAGCGCGCCACTCTGGATCGTTTGCGCGAGCAAAACAAATTGGGAGAACAGCCAGTTGTTGAAACCGCCCCTGCGCCTGTCGCTGAGGTGCCGCCTCAAGAATTTACGCATAACGGTTTTGTAAAGCGCAGCAATGGCCTAGAAACTACTTGGATTAATCAACAGCCAAGTCAAGATCAGAAAAGATCGCCTAATTTCAAAGTCAGACAACAATTAAGCAAACCGCCTGCCGTTTCCGTGCTGCTACCTTCGGGGAAACGCCAAGAACTTAAAGTTGGACAAAGTTTTGATGCCACTACGGGCAAAATACGTGAAGTGTATGAAGCTGCGCCACCACGGCCGATTAAGAAAGCTGAAGAAAAACCTTAGCACCGATGGGTAATCTCGTTCAGTTACGCATAAAACATCATGGCGTCATCCCTGCGTAAGCAGGAATCCAGCGTCGTTAGGCTTTTACAGACTAATGAACCCGTTGTTGTAGACTGGCTTTTTTCAAGACTTCAGAAATACTAGGATGACTAAGATAATCATCAAAATGACTCAGACTAATACTAGTATTCAATGTAGCAGCGCGATAAGTAGTAGCTTGGGTGGCCGGTAAAGCTAAAGGCAAGTCTGCAAGATTAGGCATTTCATCGTCACCAGCGCGTTGAGTGCCCGGCAAAGGCAACAAGGCAATTGGCCCTATCGTCCCAGGCTGTAACACACCGCCCGCATTATAAGCACCAGCGCCTGTTTCTCCATGTGAGATGACGACATAGGCAGCACCCGTTCCCAATACTCGATTATTCACACGAGTTGCCCAGCCACCAGCACCGCCGACACCATCCCACACGTCTAGGCCTTTACCCGCTAAAAAAGTCGTTGGAGAAGTGCAGGTCGTTGGATTCGCCACGCAGGTCGGGGTGGGCGTACGACAAGCACCACCACCCGCCACCGAACCGGTACCAGACACATCACAATTACTCATATCCATCAAACGTGGTGCCAAACCTGTTAAGGCCGGATCGACACGATAAGTAAGGCGAGCGCCCCAGGGATCTCGGCTTTCATCTTCACTTAAACCCAGTGTTACCCATGGCAATACACCGTTCGCCTGAGAAGCGCAGCTCGCGAGTTCCAGCCCCACGTTCGTAGTCCCACTCGCAATCAGACCATTTGCGGGACAAGGCAAGCGTCTGTGCTGCGCCACATAGCTGACTAAGGCCAGATCCACTTTGCTAAGGACTTTGGTTATCGCTGTATTTTTACCTAAACGACGCTGAGCATCCGACATCGCCCATTTTGCAAATACGGCCAAAGCGATAATTGCCACAATCGCGACGATCGTAATCAAAGCGAAGCCAGTTTGCTGCCGCTTTACATTAAGGATGTGCGCGTGGTCCAAGATTGGCTTTCATTAAAACGGTCATGATAGTTGGATGACTTAGGTAGTCGTCAAAGTGCACCCCAGTTTGCCTATCGTTTAAAGCTGCATCGCGATAGGTACTGGCCAAAGTTGCAGGCAAAACCAAGGCGACATTATTTCGGTTCGGAATTTCATCCGTGCCAGCTGCAACACTGCCTGGTTGCAATATGCCACGACTATTATAAGCCGCTGTGCCACTGACACCATGTGATATCAACACATAAGCCGCACCGCTGCCAGCGCCGCGATTATTTTGACGAACGTTCCAGCCTGTGACGCCATTGACACCATCCCAAACATCTAAGCCTTTGTTAATTAAAAATTCGTTCGGGGAGGTACATCCATTGCTTGCGGTACAAGGTAAGATCGGCGTCTTGCAACCTCCACTTCCACTCACGCCACCGAGGCTGCTAGAAGGATCACAATTACTCATATCCATCAATTGGGGGAACGGAGTACCTGCCGCCAGCGTAGGATCGACTCGATAGCTAATTCTTCCACCCCAAGGGTCGGTCGCGTCCGCTTCGGTTAGACCTAAAGCAAGCCAAGGCACGACCCCATTCACTTGATTGTTCGGATTGCAAGTACCTTTTGCTGGTAAAGCAGCTGGTGGTGGACCTGGCGATAAAGTTTCCTGTCCAGCACCGGCAGCACCGCTGGCAACAGTGCCATTCGCAGGACAAGGTAAACGTTTATATTGCGCGACGAAATTAGCTAAAGCTGTATCTATCGTGTCTAACTGAGTACGCACCGTACTGCGTTGCTGTCCTTCACGCAGACTTCCGGTCACGCCAACGATCATACCAAACGCCAATCCAATAATTAGAAGGACTATCGCAATCTCGACCAAGCTAAAGCCACGTGTTTTTTTTCTCTTTTGGTGAAGCATAATTATCCTCAAACTATCCTGACAGTTTTACTAATTTTTTGGGCGATCAAGCGCCACAGTACGTGGCATTCTCATTAATTAGCTTCAATCATTCGCTTCAATCTTATTTAACCGAGCGCAGTTGAAATATATACAAATCGCCACCTCAGGTTTTATTAAATCCAAGCGCCACAAACCACACTATAATCCTAAAATCTATCGACTATTTGGTTTTGTCATTGTTCGACACTTTCCACCTTGCGCTAACAAGCACAAACACACGCCCTATGTTCAAACAAATTTATAGTATCGCTAGCTACACTTTACTGGAAGCATTACGCAATCGCTTGAGTTGGCTGATGCTGATTGTCGCCTTGCTTGGCATAGGTTTGAGTGGTTTTTTAAATGCACTCGCATTGACCGAGAGCCAAGCCACACAGCTTGCCTTACTCGCGGCTTTTTTACGTTTTTCTGCCGCGTTTTTATTGGCCACTTTTGTCGTCACCAGCATGGTGCGCGAATTTAACGATAAGGGATTGGAGTTACTCTTGTCGCTTGCCCTGCCGCGCGCCGCCTATCTACTTGGTAAGCTAGCAGGCTTTGCTGCGTTGGCAGTAGTGCCCGCCGTCTTATTTGGCTTGTTGACCTTATTTCTTAGTAGCCCCACGCAAAGCCTGCTGTGGACGATTTCCCTCATTTTCGAGTTGTGGATAGTCGCTGCCTTTGCGATGTTATGTGTGCTGAGCTTCAATCAAATCATGGCGGCTTTAAGCGCTACTCTGGGGTTTTATTTACTGGCACGCTCTATCACTGCGCTGCAATTGATTGCGAAAGATGCACAACTGGAAGCGAGTAATTCGCAACAGTTTATGGGTATGGTAATGAATGGTATCTCGGCAGTCATTCCGCATTTAGACACATTCACCAAAACTGAGTGGTTGGTATATAACACCGGACAGTTAGCCGATTTAAATTCGATTGTGTTGCAAAGCGCGATTTGCCTCAGTCTATTGGTAGCGGCAGCCTTGTTCGATCTTTATCGTAAAAACATCTGAGTGAGGCGCCAACTTTATGCGTGAACGCCCTATTTCCACGGTTCCAAAATCGGCGCTAGGCTTATTATTACTGGCATTTGCTGCGCAATTACTGTGGCATTTCATGCAGCCCCCCGTCACAGCCAAAGCAGAAAATTTGATGGCTCCGCCCAACTTGGCGAGCATGCGCTTAGCCAGTTTTGGCGAGCCGATTTCGCTCTCAAAAGTCTCCATGCTTTATGTGCAGGCTTTTGATAATCAAGCAGGGATTAATCTCTCGTTTCAACAACTTGATTATGCGCAGGTTGAGGCTTGGCTAGACCGTTCTCTGGCACTCGATCCACGTTCACAATATCCACTCTTTGCGGCTAGCCAGTTGTATGGAGAAATCAATCACGACGCTAAGCAGAGACGCATGCTCGATTTTATCTATCGGCAGTTTTTACTCGATCCCAATCATCGCTGGAAAGCGATGGCACAAGCAGCAAGCTTGGCGCGCCATCGACTCAAGGATTTAGCGCTGGCACAAAAGTATGCACAGGCAATTCGTCTCCACGCCACGGCAGCTGAGGTGCCGAGCTGGGCAAAGCAAATGGAAATCTTCTTATTAGAGGATATGAACGAGTTGCAAGGTGCCAAAATCTTGCTCGGTGGCTTGCTACAAAGTGGCCAAATCAATGATCCCCATGAGTTCAAATTCCTTGAGCAACGTCTAGCGGCAATGGAAACCGCGCTTGAAAAGAAGACGAATAAACCATGACCGCTGTGAACACCACTCACCTGCTGGTTGTCGACGATGACCCTGCTTTGCGCATGATGCTCAGAGGTGTTTTGGAGCTACATGATTACCGCGTGAGTGAAGCTGATTCTCGCAACGCTACCCTCGATTTATTGACCGAACAGAGTGACATCGCCGTGGTGATACTCGACCTCGGCTTACCACCACACGCGCACGCGATCACCGAAGGTATTGCCACATTACAGGAAATTCAAGCGGCGATTCTCCCGGTCAAAGTGATTGTCTTGACGGGACAAGATCAGGAAGCCGCTGCGTTGGCCGCCATTCGTGAAGGCGCGTTTGACTTTCTGGCAAAGCCAGCAAGTGCGGATGCTATTTTGCGTGCGGTAAAGCGAGCCGAGTTATTCTTACAAAAAGAACGCGAATTGGGCGAACAAGGCATTACCCGGATTGCGATCAATGCACAGATCAGCGATGGACTGAAAGGCGTGCGAGTCGATGCAGAAGAACGTCTGGTACGCCAAATACTAAAAGAGACTGGGTTTAACGTCAATCAAAGCGCCAAGCGCCTCGGTGTGAAACGCGAGAATATTTATTATTTTTTAAAAAAATTCGGTATCGAGCGCGATGCTTAGCCTGATCTATCCCCTACTTATCATTATTGGTGCGACTATAGGTTTGGTGCTCGCCTACTTGTGGAGGCAGGTGCGCAGCGCCAGTAAGCACAATCTGGCCTTGATACGTCTGAACGAAGAACTTAAATTTGACGTACCTGCCTTGTTACAACACGCCTGGCCGTTGTTAGAAAGCGCGGGACTGCTTGGCCTACGTTGGAAATGTGACTGGTTTGGCATCGTCATTCAAGCGCAAGAAGGTGTACATCGCGGCAAACCCGTCAAGCAAGAAATCCATATAGGTGAAATGCATTTGGTCATAGAGTTTTTTCAAAACCATCGTGGCGAGAAGAAGTACTTTGATGCCACGCTGATCGAAACTTTTCTCTTACTCTTGCGCAGCGATATGTGGATCAAGGCAGGTGCGATCGATGCCACGCTAGCACAAATGTCCAAACTCACCTTGTTCCTGCAACATGATATGAAAAATGTCGCGCAGTTCATTCAATTGATGGCAGATCAATTGGCTAATGTGCCCGCAGGTAAAGAGCTACAAGTACTGAATTATTTGAGCAACGCCGCGCCCTTGATGCGTCAACGGGCCGATCGCATCGTGCAAACCTTGACGCTAGGCCAGCCTCAAGATGAAATAATTCGCACCGTAGAGCTAAACCCGCTACTAAGTTCGCTAGTCAATTTATATCAATTACATGCCAACATTTCAGGCTCGGCGCAAGTCGATATTGCCGAGACCAGTCTGGAAGGTGCATTAGAAAACATCCTCAAGAATTACAGTGATTTACATTTACGCCTGGGTGGCGCCAAACCTTTGGTAAAAATAAGTATCAGCGAGCAAATTGACAACGTCATCCTTACGATAGCGTCGGAAGATACTCCGGCGATGCCACAAATAGAACGGTTATTTGAACCATTCTGGGGTATGAGTCCGAATGGTTTGGGCATAGGTCTATATCAAGCCAAACATTTACTAGAGAGCTGCGGTGCTACGCTCAGCGTTAGTCAAAGCGATAGTGATCGCTTGTCGTTTGTGATCAAACTAGCGCGGAAAGCATCATCGATATTAAAAAGCAGTATTTCCAATTAATATTAGCAATCAGATCATGGTGCGCAATTCAATTAGAATATTGCCACATGTAAATAAATTAGACATCTTGTGTCGATTTTTCTTTGTGGTAACTTAGACTCCGCAAATAGTTTTAATTGAAGTTCTTGTCGTTTTTTGTATTAATCATGGAGTCGGTATGAAACAAATCAAATCTCAACAATCAGGTTTTACCTTGATTGAAATCGCTATCGTTCTGGTCATCATCGGCTTATTGCTGGGTGGTGTATTGAAAGGCCAGGAATTGATAGAAAACTCGCGTATCAAATCGGTCGTTACGGATATGCGTGGTGTGTCCACCGCATTTACTGGTTATTTTGACCGTTATCGTGCTTTGCCTGGTGATGAAACACTAGTAACTGCGACGGCACGTGGTTGGACAGTCACGGTTGGTGGTGATGGCAATGGTGTGCTGGCGTTACCAGCAGCGAATACTTTCGCTGCTGCAGGCCCAGTAGCTGAACATCTAGCGATGTGGCAAGCTTTGCGTGCCTCTGGCTTCTTTACAGGCGCCCCAAATGCTACCACCCTCAACGCCGTACCTCGCGCTGCTACTGGTGGTTCAATTGGCGCGGCTGCTGGCCCTTACGGTTTGCAAGGACCGTCGGTTTGCGTTTCTGCTTTAACCCACAAACAAGCACTTGGTGTAGATACCATTATTGATGGTGCTGCAGGCAATAATGTTGGTGATGCACGTGGTAGTATCCTTGCAGTGCCAACAGCCCCACCTGTTGTTGCTCCGGGAGCTTTAACTCCTTACAATGAGTCTTTGGCAACGCTTTGGTATATGTGCCGTCGCTTGCAATAATCTTAGTTTGATCAAGTTAAAAAGCCGGAAATTTTCCGGCTTTTTTTATGGATAAAACCAACCCACCCCTATATGCAAACTGAGTCTTACATGACCTCACTCGCAATGCTATGATGCTTCGTTAAATTATTTTCCTCGTCTATCACCAACATGACCCACGCCGCCATCCACTTACAGCAAGTCGTCAAAAACTACGACAAAAAAACGGTCTTGAAATCAATCGACCTTGAGATCGCACAAGGCGAGTTTTTTGGTTTGGTGGGTATGAATGGTGCAGGTAAAACCACGCTGTTAAAGTGCCTGTTAGATTTTTGCGCGGTGGATCAAGGGACAATTGAAATCTTCGGTGTCAGCAACCGCCTGACGCAAGCGCGCGAGCCTTTGGCTTTTTTGCCTGAACGTTTTATGCCGCCGTACTATCTGACTGGTAAAGATTTTTTGACTTATATGCTGCGCTTACAAAATATTCCGTATCAACCCGAGGTAGCGGAACAAGCTTTACACGAGCTCGATTTGGATTTGTCAGCCTTGACCAAACCTGTGCGTTCTTACTCCAAAGGCATGACCCAAAAGCTAGGCTTAGCCGCCTGCTTTCTGGCGCAAAAAAAACTCTATGTGTTGGACGAACCCATGAGTGGGCTCGATCCCAAAGCACGCGCCTTATTGCGCGCCCGACTGCAGGCATTGCGCGAACAAGGTGGTACGCTGTTTTTCAGCTCACATGCTTTGGCTGATGTGGAAGGCATTTGTGACCGCATGGCGATTTTGCACGAAGGTCAATTGCGCTTCGTCGGTAGTCCGCAAGCTTGTCGTGAGCAATATGCAGCAGAAACTCTAGAGCAAGCCTATATGCGCTGTATTAGTTTCCCGACTTAAGGCCACGACTTAAGGCCACGACTTAAATCTGAGAGTTCAGGCCGGCATCGGCAGGCATTCAAGCTCTATCTTGCCGCTCCAATAATTCAATAAAGGCGTCGACGGGTACTGCTTTCGAGAAGTAAAAACCCTGATATTCATCACACTGGCAAGCTACCAAAGTCTCCAATTGCGTCGCATTTTCCACGCCCTCTGCCACCACTTTTAAACCCAAGGTCTTTGCCATCGCGACGATCGCCAAGACGATCGCTGTATCGTTTGAATCGCCAGGCATATCTTGAATAAACGACCGGTCAATTTTCAAACTAGTCACTGGGAAACGTTTTAAATAAGCGAGCGAAGAATAACCCGTTCCAAAATCGTCGATAGACAAGGTATACCCGGCAGCATTCAAACCATCCATGTGTTGAATCGCCTGCTCGTGATTATTCATCACCATACTCTCGGTGATTTCGAATTCTATGTCCTGCGGTTGGACCTTCCAGAAATCAATCACTTTCTGCAGTTCATCTAATAGGAAATCATCATTGAACTGGGCGCCCGACAAATTAATCGCGACCCGCCCAAGTTCGGTGTTCATCGTTTTAATGTGCGAGATGTCGCGGCAAACCATATCCAGCACTTGCAAGCCCATCTTACTGACCAAGCCAGCTTCTTCCGCGAGGCTGATAAATTGCGAAGGTAAAATGATGCCATTCTCAGGATGGTTCCAACGCACCAGCGCTTCCGCACCCACAATTTTTCCAGTCACAACGCTGACTTTAGGTTGGTAATACACAATAAATTCACGATTATCCAAAGCACGTCTAAGCTGCGCTTCAAACGCTAGGCGCTCTATCGTGTGCACATTCATATTCGCATCGTAGAACTGGTAATTATTTTTACCATTGTGCTTGGCGCGATACATGGCGATCTCAGCATTCTTCATCAATGACTGAGCCTCCGTACCATCTTGCGGAAACACCGAGATGCCTATGCTGGCGCTGATCTGTAATTCCTGCCCATTAATTTCAAATGGCATCGCTACCGCTAGCAATAGTTTGTCGGCAATATCGGTCAATTCGCGTGGCGTTTTATAACGATCCAGCAACAACATGAATTCGTCGCCACCCACCCTGGCGATCGTGTCAGATTCTGATAGTGCGGCCTTAAGTCGCTCTGCGATGTTACGTAATACTTTATCGCCTTCATCATGATCGAAACTATCGTTAATCGCTTTAAATCGATCCAGATCAAGCAACAACACCGCTAGGCTACCATCCGTATCTTCGGCATAAATCAGGGCCTTCGCTAAATACTGACTAAGTAAAAACCGATTTGGCAATTTGGTGACATCATCGTAGTGCGCCAATCGTATCGCCTTTTCTTCGGCTCGCTTACCCTCAATCGCGATACTAGAGACATCCGTAGCAATGCTAATCAAGCTCAAATCTTCATTACTTAGGGCAGCGGTCGACTCAGAAAACAAGGTGAAAGTACCGAGTATTAATCCCGTTTTGCCCATAATCGGCCATGAACCCACTGCGGCATAATTTGCCAGTAACTTGCGCTGCGCAATGAACTCCATCGATGGTGATCGAGGAATATCTTGCGTCCACACCGGTACAACATCAACTACGGCCTCGCTCCATACACCATTCCCAAGACAAACCGGCGCTTCTGTCAGTTGTCGACGTAAAATTTCAGGGAAGTGGTCTCCTATCGTTTGTGTAAATACTTTTTGATCTATCGACAATAGCTGCACGCCGCAATGCCAATGTGGATTATTACGCTCCACGAAATGACAGGTGTCGATCAAAATAGATTCCAAGCTTTCGCTACTGCCTATCAATTGCAATAATTGATTTTGCCCTTGCAACAAACGCTCCGCATGTTTGCGTTGTGAGATATCGCGCATCACACAAAATACCATGGGTTCAGCGGCGATTTTGACTCTGCTCAAAGTCACTTCGCTGTACCAATCTTTGCCTCGTCTATGCGCAATCCATTCAAATTTTTGTACCGTGCCTTTAAAAGCCAAATCAACAAATTTCTTAATCGCCTCAGCTTTTTTTGCGGCAACTGTAGGTTGCGTATAACGAAGATCAGCAGAAAATTCACTAATATCAAGCATTAAAAAATCAGCTTTGCTATCAACCGCTAACATTTCTAAAGCGTTCTGATTGCCATCCACAAAATCGTAGGATTTATCGATCAATAAAATGCCATCTTGCGCGTCCTGAAACAACATACGGTAACGGCGTTCACTCTCACTTAATTTGCTCCGAGACAAACGTAAGTTTTTGACCTTGCGATACAACCAATAAGCCAGCAACAAAGTGAAACTGATCGATATCATCGCGATCAACAGCTTTTGTTCTACCCGTTTACGCCACTCTAAAAGCGTCGTATCTACATCTCGACCAAACACGACAACCAGTGGAAAATCATTCATTTTCAGATAGGTATAAGTCATCACTTGACCGCTGTCTATCATGGAATTTTCTACTCGACCATTTTCAGAAAAACTATTTTGTATACTTTGTGCCACCACCGTATCAATGTTCTGATTCTGCACAGCAGCGACGGTATTGAGCGTTTGGACGATCAACTTTCCTTCTCTATCGTAAAGAGAGATTTTTGCGCCAGCATCTTTTGCTACGCGCTCATAGAATTCTTGGAAATAAGATAGATTGATATCGGCCTGCACCTGCCCCATGGGACGGCCGCTGGCATCGAATAGATTGCGTGCCATTGGAAGAAGGTGTTGATTCGTTTTTTTTATGGTGAATGGTTGACCAATAACCACACTGCGTTGATAGGCATTCGCTGGTTTATTCAAATCCGCAATGTGTGTCTGTGTCGACACATCCATCGTCTCTATCGGGAAGCGCAAGGAAGAAGCCCACAAGATACCCTTATGATCAATTAAGGAAAGTGCGTAAATGAACTGTGAATCACGTCGTTGATTACTTAAAACTTGGCGTGCCTGCGCCTCGTCACGTGCCACTGCTTCATTTTTGCCCTGTAACTCGTCACTCACCGCCATGACTGCTCGCGAGGTGTCGCTCAACACACGATTGGCATGTTCTTCTAAAATCCGGACACTGAGCAGACTATTACGATTCGCGGCTGCCAAGGTCAGGTTTTTGTCCTGAACGATTGACCACCAAGTTTGTGAAACAATCACGAAAACAATGAGCAAAACGCAGCTTAACAATGCCCAAATGGGAACCTCCCAAGCTTCACTCTTCTTCGTACTTCCTGCCATGTTTCACCTCTTCCTGAATCAATAAGGACTGCGAGTCAATCTCAGCCAGTTTTTCATCGTCGCGATCTGTGTCAGGATGATCAATTTCAAATATTGATAACCCACAGATATCAAAAGATCGCTACCCACAGCTTACGCAGAACAATATATAGGGAAAATCTATTTGAATTGAAGTGTATCACTGCATTTGCAGAGTACCAACAAACATGAGGTACGACATCGTAAAACGCCATTAGTTCGAGGATATTTCGACTAGATGAATACAAATTACGGGGATTCTTACGATGGGACTTACGAGCAAGGACACGGTGGATCTTGATCGAAACAAGATCGCGAAAAAATGAAGCAGGCCGGTAGGCCGGATTCTGTTACGGCGCTTTGCATTGCTGCATCGTGCTATGACAATCATTCCTCTAGGCGACGGATTACTCCGCCGCTCAAGCTTTCTACCCGCACGCTCAGCGAGCCACCTCAACGCGTGCCTATTTGAAATTGCTCCGGGTGGAGGTTACCGCGTTTCACCGTAACTAAATACGCTCGTCTCTGTGGCCCTATTCCTCGCCTTATACCTCAGCTTGCGCCTCGGCTTTCAACGTACGGCCGTTAGCCGTCACCCTGCTCTATGGAGTCCGGACCTTCCTCCCGTCACCGTGTGAACACGGCAACCAGCGATTGTCTGGCCTGCTTCGGGCGCTATTGTACCAGTTTGTACAGCGCGACTCGATCTATCGACAGAGCGCGCGTATTTCAATGCATTAAAAGCTATTTAAACAGCACGCAAAAAAACACCGCCGAAGCGGTGTCTGATAAGCCTACCTACGTGTGATCAATTTGCAACTTATGCACACTAGAATTAGCTCTTCACATTCAACATCTTTTGTTTCAAAGCTTCGTCAGCTGGCACATTACCTATCCATATCTTTAAAACGGCGTTATAAAACGAGGCATCGTTGATTGTTTCGCCTACTTTTTGACCGTTAAATTGACAAACGATACCTGTTCCCGGAATCCAGTCGAAGGTCAGAACATCGCCTTTTTTCAAAACAGGGACTAAGGAAAACATTTGACCAAATGTAATCATTGGCTTCACTAATTTGGAACGTTCTGTGATGTCCAAGTTGTTTCTCAAACCATCCATGAAACGCTGCCCCAAGTCGTCATTGCTCAATTCTCGCAACATCACCAAGGTCACGCGTTTGGCGCCAGGCAAGGCCAAAACCTCTGGTGTTGTCGATTTTTGCTCTGGCAAGTAAAGTGCAGCGACGTACACTTTAAAAAACACTTTATAACGTACACCAGCGCCGTTTAGCTTTAAGGTTTGCGTGCTCACTTGTGCAGTGTCTTCAAGTTTGATCCCTGAAACGGTCACCGTGTCGGCAAGTGCAGGGGCAGATAAGAAAGCCGCGCAGGCGAGGCTAAACAGTGCCAAGCGGCGCTTGGTCATTGATACGAAATTCATTGGTGTCTCCTAGATTTCTTAAATATCATCTCAAAAAAATATTTTTTGATTGGCTGTGTTTTTTCCACCGATAAAAGATAGTGAAAAAGCCTATCACACGCAAGCGTTTCATTCTGAAAAGTAGGATTTTGGAGTACCCCCTCCAAAAGTAGCAAAAAAACCATTCTCAAAATACGGCAGCTCAATCAGGAATAGGTTACATCAAGCGTTTGCATTCAATGTGTCGAAATATCTACTAATCTGTTAGCGTATCGCTTTTGCATCTTTATTCATCTTCACAATTTAAAGTCTCTATGAATACATCCCGTTCTGGTGGTCAATTAGTCATCGACGCACTGCAAGTGCATGGTGTGGAATTTATTTTTGGTGTGCCTGGTGAAAGCTATTTGCCCGTGCTGGATGCTCTGCATGATAGTCCTATCCGTTTCATCATTAACCGGCAGGAAGGTGGCTCTGCTTTTATGGCGGAAGCCTACGGTAAATTGACAGGCAAACCCGGAATTTGCTTTGTCACACGTGGTCCGGGTGCTACAAATGCTGCGATAGGTGTGCATACGGCGCAACAAGATTCCACACCAATGATTTTATTCATCGGCCAGGTTGGCAATGATTTTGTCGAACGCGAGGCCTTCCAAGAAATCGATTACCGACGCATGTATGGGACGATGGCGAAATGGGTAGCGCAAATCGATCGCGCAGACCGTATCCCTGAATACATTGCGCATGCATTTCAAGTCGCTACCAGCGGCCGACCAGGGCCTGTCGTGCTCGCCTTACCGGAAGACTGTTTGGCGGCGCAAGCCAGCGTTGCCGACACCCGTTCCTATACAGCGATTCAAGCCTCTCCTTCGCTAGCACAAACGACACAGATCAGACATTATTTGACGCAAGCCCAACGGCCTCTCGTGATTTTAGGTGGTGGCGGCTGGAATGCAGAAGCCTGTGCCAACATCACGCACTTCATCGAGGCGAATCATTTACCCGCAGGTTGCGCTTTTCGATTTCAAGACTTATTACCGAATACGCATCCTAACTATATAGGCGATATTGGTATCGGCATTAACCCTAAATTAGCGCAACGCGTTAAGGATGCCGATCTGATTTTGGCAATAGGTCCGCGCTTAGGCGAAATGACGACCAGCGGCTATAGCTTACTGGACGCGCCAGTTCCAAAACAAAAATTGATACATATACATAGCGATGCTTTGGAACTAGGCCGAGTGTATCAGGGCGAATTAATGATCAACAGCGGCATGCCGCAAATCGCCGAAGTCCTAAGTAATATGGCACCGGTCAGCAGCGATATCTGGCACAACACGGTCACCGAGGCCAAAGCAGAATTAGCCGCGTGGCAAACCGAGCCCGCCATCTTTGCCCAAGAACAAGCGCCACTAAATTTATGGCAAGTCGTACGCAGCATCCAACAAGCCTGCCCTGCCGACACCATTATCACCAATGGCGCGGGCAATTACGCGACTTGGGCGCATCGCTATTTCCAATATGGCGGTTTCCGTACCCAATTGGCACCGACTTCTGGTGCGATGGGCTACAGCATGCCCTCTGCGATTGCCGCCAAAATTGTGCAGCCAGAACGCACGGTGGTGGTATTCGCTGGCGATGGCGAATATCTGATGAATGGGCAAGAGCTGGCCACCGCTGTGCAATATCAGGCGGGTGTCATTATTTTGGTGTTCAACAACGGAATGTACGGCACGATACGCATGCATCAGGAAAAAGAGTTTCCTGGTCGCGTATCGGGCACCCAATTGCACAACCCTGATTTCGCCGCCTTAGCGCGGGCTTTTGGCGCAGCTGGTGAGGTGATAGAAAAAACGGAAGACTTTGCACCCGCATTAGCTCGCGCATTGGCGCATACGCGGGAAAAGAATTTACCCGCTTTGATAGAACTCCGATACGACGGCAATTTAATTACACCGGGCGCGAGCCTGCAAAATTTGCGAAAGCAGGCGCTGGCGAATAAACAGAAAGTCTAGGGCGAGACACGCCCTTGCATTCTCTGTGCAAGATCAAGGTCGCTTGTGAAAAGCCAGACTACACTCAACTGGCATTGAAAAATCCAACGAGGAGACGTAATGAGAATTTCATTTCATGGCGCAGATAAGGATGTCACAGGCTCTTGCCACTTGATTCAATGCGCGGGCAAAAAGATATTAATCGACTGTGGCATGTTTCAAGGTGGGCGAGATTTATCCGAAGAGAACGCGGAAGACTTTGGTTTTATCGCGAGTGAAATCGATTATGTCCTGCTAACACATGCCCATCTCGATCATTGCGGACGCTTGCCTTTGTTGGTAAAGCGCGGTTTTCGTGGTGAGATCATTTCTACTTCAGCCACCAAAGATTTAGCTCGCTTAGTCTTACTAGATTCCGCCCACCTGCAAGAATCTGAAGCAAAATTTCAAGCAAAAAAATTTGCCCGACACAGCGATGCCCCACCACCAGATGCCTTATACACGCTGTATGACGCCACTCGCTGCTTTGACTTTTTTGGCCGCGAGGCAAAATATGAACACAGTATCCATATCGCCAATGGAATCAGTGCGACTTTCTACGAAGCAGGCCACATCTTAGGCTCAGCCTGCGTCTATCTGGATTTAAAAGAAGAAGGTAAGCATGTTCGTGTTTTGTTTTCTGGTGATTTGGGTAGTGATGGCAGAAAAATTTTGCGCGATCCTGCGGTACCACCCAAGGCCGACATCGTAGTCATGGAAACGACGTACGGCGATCGCTTACATCGTTCCTTAGACGATTCGGTAGCAGAACTTTACCAAGCCATAAATAATACTTTTGCGCATGGAGGCAATGTCATCATTCCGACCTTTGCTTTAGAAAGTGCGCAAGAAATCCTTTGGTATCTGCGTGAAGGCGTAGAACGAGGCATTTTATCGGCCTCTATGCATGTGTTCTTAGACTCTCCGATGGCCATTTCTGCGACCCAAATCTTTCGTCAACATCCTGAGTGCTACGATGAAGAAAGTGCGACCCTGTTTAAGCAAGGTACAGATCCATTTCATTTATCGAATTTGCATATCACGCGCGATCTCGCCGATAGCATGGCGATTAATCGTATCAATAGCGGTGCTGTCATTATGGCTGGCTCTGGCATGTGCACGGGAGGTCGGGTGCGGCATCACCTCAAACATCACCTGTGGCGCAAAAATTCTAGTGTGATCTTTGTTGGCTTCGCAGCTCATGGTACCTTGGCGCGCAAGATTATCGACGGCGCACGTAGCGTCTATTTTCTCGGTGAAGTTTTTTCTGTGAATGCCAACATTTATACTATCAATGGTTTTTCGGCACATGCAGACCGGGACGAATTGCTGGCTTGGCATAAGCATACGCATGCGAAAAAGACTTTCTTGGTTCACGGCGAAGAAGATGTGATGCATATTTTTGCCAAACATCTCAAGCTTGCAGGCAAAACCGAAGTCATTATCCCTGCCAAATCTCAAGCTTTTGAACTTGGTAACGACATATAGTTTCAACTGATTCGGAGATTCACAGTCTGGTTGCCAACCCAGGTACTAGGTGGAATCACCCGCGCAAGGTAAAATCAGTGCTTTACCTTTGTTGCTGCCCTCACTAGACTGGCAAAGCATAGCAACATTCACTTTTTTGGAGTAACAATGATAGCTAAACAGATTTTCAAAACCGCGTGCGTTTGCCTGGTCACTAGTGTGATTACTGGTGTAGCAACACCGGTGTTTGCCGGTACTGATTTCACACAACTGAAGACCTTGAACCAAAGCGAATTCCATCGCCTCGCGACTGACTTCACTTCTGTTAGCAGCTATAAAGGTGTAACGCCAGCAGCGCCCTTAGGCATCACGGGTTTTGATATCGGTGGCGAATTGAGTTCCACGCAATTAGGCAATAGCGCAGTCTGGAAAAAAGCCGGTGCCGATGTTTCGACTTTATTTGTACCTAAAATTCACGTGCACAAGGGTTTGCCATTCAATATCGATGTAGGCGCGTCGCTCAGCGCAGTGCCTGATTCTGATATCAAGTTATTCGGTATGGAAGCACGTTACGCCTTGATCGAAGGCGGTGTTGCTATGCCTGCAGTCGCGATTCGTGGTGCTTACACTAAGTTATCCGGCGTTAGCCAATTTTCTGCAAATACTAAAAGTGTGGAACTGTTAGCGTCTAAAGGTTTCGTCATGTTTACACCCTATGTAGGCATCGGTCGTGTCTGGGGCGCAGTTACGCCGAACGTCGGTGGTCTACAAAAAGTATCGCCAACAGCCAATAAACTGTTCGCAGGCATTAACGCCAATTTGGGTTTGGTGAATCTGGGTGCTGAGCTGGATCGTACAGGTGACAATGACACAGTGAGCATTAAAGTCGGTTTCCGCTGGTAAGTTTGAGACGTTTCATGCGTTTGATACGTTTAAAACGTTTGATACGTTCGAAACTTAGGCTTGCAATGACCACCCTAACTTAAAGCCCGGGAATAAAATGTTTGCGCCACTTATGTCCTTTTATTGTCTGGGCGAACGTGCTGTCGTCATGCAAGCGCGCGCAGACAAGATTGATCTGATTTCTCAGAAAAAAATATGGCATGTGGCGCAGCAATTGCGAGATCTCAATCTCTGCATTGACATCGTACCAGGTATGAATAATCTGACAGCGATATTTGATCCACTACTGCATTCTTCCGACGAGATTTTGCGCACATTGAAAGACCTGTTTCAGCGCAGTAAAGACAAGTTTCAGGGTGGTCGTGAAGTCGCCATTCCAGTGCAGTATGGCGGCGATTTCGGCCCCGACTTGCCAGTCGTAGCAGAGCATTGTCAGCTATCACTTGAAGACGTCGTCAAGCGTCATTGTGCTGCCAACTATGTCGTGTATTTTTTAGGTTTTCAACCGGGCTTTGCCTATCTCGGTGGTTTGCCTGAAAGTTTGGCGACGCCGAGGCGCGCCGAGCCACGCTTGCGTGTGCCGGCAGGCTCGATCGGAATCGGTGGCAAACAAACTGGCATCTATCCTGCTGCTAGTCCGGGCGGCTGGCAATTGATTGGTCATACGACACTCAAACTCTTTGACCCAAAAGAGCCCGCGCCAACGCTATTGCAACCTGGTGATAGCATACGTTTTGTTGCCGAACATATCCATTTCCATTAGCACAGGCTAAATTCCTATGGCTATCAGCTCACCCCACGAGGCAAACGCAACCGAAGCTATTAGCAAGGATAATCAGCTATCTCAATTGCGTGTACTCAAAGCCGGCATACAAACCTCGGTGCAAGATTTGGGCCGGCACGGTCAACGGCACTTGGGCATTAGTCAAAGCGGTGCACTCGACCCATACTCGCTGATGCTGGCGAATAAGCTGGTCGGCAATAAGGTGCATTGTGCGGGTTTAGAAATTGTGATCGGACCGGTAGAAATTCAATTTCAACGCGATAGTTGGTTTGCCATAGGTGGTGCCAATTTTGGCGCTCTGCTCGACGGTATATCCGTCGCCAAGGCATGGCGTCACTTTGCGAAAGCAGGTCAAATTCTGCGATTAGCTGGCGCACTCAAAGAAGCGCGAGCTTATCTGGCGATTGATGGCGGCATAGAAGTTCCCCAAGTATTGGGATCGCGTTCGACTGACTTGCAAGCGAGCTTCGGCGGGTATCAAGGTCGTGCTTTAAAGTCGGGTGATGTCCTCGAATTAGGTCCGGCACAGAATTTGCAAAAATCACTAGGTGTCCAACAGCGTATCTGGTCACCAGAAATTCGCGCCATTCCCGGTCCAGAATATGAACAATTCAGCCCAGCCGCACGCCAACACTTTTGGCAACAAGCTTGGAAACTCAGCCCACAAAGTAATCGTATGGGCTGCCGCTTGCAAGGCCTCGTTTTAGAACGCACGGTGTCGCAAGATTTGCTATCACACGGCGTCTTCCCTGGTGTGGTGCAAGTACCGCCGAACGGACAACCCATCATCTTATTGGCCGATGCGCAGACAACCGGAGGTTATCCGAAAATTGCTTGCGTGATCGAAGCCGATTTGTGGAAAGTGGCTCAGACACCACCCGGTCACAGTTTTTGTTTTATTCCAGTAGAAAACGACACCGCAATTTTGGCGCAAGAAAAATGGCGACGAGAATTCTCTCGAATCGACTGGATTATTCATGCCTGAACTACAAGCAAATCAACAGCCTCTGATTTTAAGCTCATTTTCTATCGACTTAAATGCGGATTTGGGCGAAGGCGCCAGTTGCGATGCGCAAATATTGGCACTAGTCAGCTCAGCCAATATCGCGTGCGGTGGGCATGCTGGTGACGACGACAGTATGCGAGTCGCGGTTCAACTCGCGCAACAATATGATGTTGCGATCGGGGCGCATCCCAGTTTCGTGGATAGAGAGAATTTTGGCCGAAAAATTCAATCCCCCCCCTATGATCACGTAATGCAAGAGCTACGCGATCAAATAGCTGCTTTGATGCGGATTACGATGGAACAAGGCGCGCAACTACGGCACATAAAACCACACGGCGCTTTATACAATCAAGCGGCGTTCGACCCTGTTCTGGCTGACATCATCATTCAGGTCATACGAGATATCGCACCTCAGCTCAGCCTAGTTGCACTCGCAGGTAGTCCATTAGTCGCACGAGCACAAGCCGCGGGATTACAAGTCATTAGCGAAGCATTCGCAGACCGGCGTTATCGATCAGATGGTAGCCTGGTGCCACGTTCCCAAGCAAACGCTTGCATAGACCATATTGACGAAGCCATAGCGCAAAGCTTACAACTCATAGAAAAGCATCAGCTGTTTTCCGCTGACGGAGACCTAATCAAAGTACAGGCGGAGACCATCTGCGTGCATGGTGATGGGGTACATGCGCTGGCAACAATACAAGCATTGCGAGCAGCATTTGACGAACGCGGTATCAAAGTCACCAACCCGACCAAAACTTCAAGTAATTTGTAATTTGTGCTCAGCAACAACGAAACCAAAAAATAGATCAAAAAATAGCAATATCCACAGAGACCCACGGAGACCCAGATGGACTTAACAACTTTACTTCCGCTAGTCGGCATTCCCATTATTGTTCTGGGCTTCGCTTTTAAATTTAATCCCTTGTTGGTCGTCGTCAGTGCGGGTTTGGCCACTGGTCTGGCCGTCGGCATGGATTTCGCCTTACTACTGGAAACCTTCGGTGAAAAATTTATGAGTAGTCGGCAACTTGCCAGCACCATTTTAATTTTGCCGATCATCGCCCTGTTGGAAAAATTCGGACTCAAAGAAAGAGCACAAAACTGGGTTGCTGGCATCCGCAGCGCGACGACCGGACGCGTATTGATGCTGTACATGGTGGTCCGTCAGTTCACCTGTTCGCTGGGTTTGATTAGCCTTGGCGGTCAGGCACAAACGGTGCGTCCGTTATTATTCCCTATGGCCGAAGGAGCCGCGATCAGTCAATACGGCGACTTACCTGAAGCGCTACGCGACCGCATCGCAGCGCACGCTGCCGCTTGCGATAATGTTGCCTTGTTTTTTGGCGAAGACATCTTTATTGCTTTTGGTGCGGTGTTGCTCATGAGTGGATTTCTCAAAGAAAACGGTATCAGCAATGTGGAACCCCTCGCGATAGGATTGTGGGCGATTCCTACTGGCCTGTGCGCTTTAATTATTCACTTGCTCCGTTTGTCATTTTTAGATGCAAAAATCGCGCGTGAGATTGCAGAATATAGAGCTCAATTCAGCAAGCAAAAGAACACGAACAGCGTGGAGCAAGCATCATGAATTCACCCCATGTTTTGATCAGCATCAACCTGATTTTTTATCTAATTGGATTCATCGTCATGGCGATCGCCTGGATGAGTCTACGTGATCGCAGCAATCCTAAACGCCTGACGACCGCTCTGTTTTGGTTTTTGTTTGGCATAGGATTTTTATTTGGCGATCTGATGCTGATGTATTTGGGCAAAGCGCTTACGCACCAGTTACAAGGCATTGTCGTCATACTCTTGGCCATGCTGGCGGGGTTTAATTTCTTAGGTGCTGGCAAATACAATACCGTGGATAAAGCGACCGTCGATGCAGAAAAGGCTGTGTCTGCAAAACGCCTAGGCAACAAACTGTTTTTGCCCGCCATCTGCATTCCTATTGTTACCGTCATCCTTAGCATCGCAGGAAAAGATGTCGTGCTGGGAAACTACGCTCTGCTTGACCCCAAAAATCTGACACTCGCCTGCCTGACTTTAGCCTGCGTCATCAGCGTTTTATATGCTTGCAAAATTACCGGAGGCACACCCGTCGCTGCGATACAAGAATCTCGTCGTTTGGTCGATGCGATAGGCTGGGCTTTAATTCTGCCGTTAATGCTTGCCATGTTAGGCGGTGTTTTTGTCGCGGCAAAAACTGGGCTATCCATCCAAACCCTAGTCACACTCATGGTCAATCCCGACAGCCGTTTAGCCTTAATTATTATTTACTGTCTTGGTATGGCTTTGTTCACCATGATTATGGGGAATGCCTTTGCCGCATTCCCTGTGATGGCGGCTGGCATTGCGCTGCCTTTTTTGATTGGGCAGCATCACGCTAATCCGGCACCGTTGGTGGCGATGGGCATGCTCTCGGGTTACTGTGGTACCTTGATGACGCCGATGGCTGCCAATTTCAATATTGTTCCCGCTGCTTTACTGGAGTTGAAAGACAAATACCAAGTGATCAAGTATCAGATTCCAACCGCTATTGCGGTATTAATCTGTAATATCGGTTTGATGTATTTCATCGTCTAATTTCGTTTTCGAATTTCATCTTCCAAATGAGCCTGCGCTATGCCACACATCTTACTCACCGGATTTGAGCCCTTCAATAAGGAAACCACTAACCCAGCTTGGGAGGTGGTGAAGCTGTTTGAAAGCAAAAAAATACGCCAGACTCATACCGTACACATCGCGCAATTACCCTGTGAGTTTGGTCGAGCTAATACCGCACTGACTGCGCTACTCACTCAGATTCAACCTGAAATCGTTATTTGCGTTGGACAAGCTGGCGGCCGTGTCGACATCAGCCTGGAGCGTATCGCAATCAACATAGATGACGCACGCATTCCTGATAATGCCGGAGCGCAGCCTATCGATCAGAGTATCGTCCCCGAGGGACCTGCAGCTTATTTCAGCACCCTGCCAATCAAAGCGATCGTTAAGAATCTGCAAGACAACGGTATTCCGGCCAGTGTTTCACAAACTGCAGGCACCTATGTCTGCAATCATGTATTCTATAGATTGATGCATTATGCCAACAAATCTACTCAGGTTTTGCGCGCAGGTTTTGTACATATCCCTTACCTGCCAAGTCAGGCTTGCGCTCATCCAGGTGCAGCAAGCATGGCATTAGCGCAAATGGAAAAAGCGCTTTATCTGATCTTGGAGACCAGCATTACACAAGTAAATGATCTGAAACTGGGCGCTGGAGCGACACATTAATTGGATTCGAAGGACTTGGTTTTTGTAAATTTTTTTCCAAAGTCGGGTCACTCCACCACCTTGCCTCGTATATTGGAGAACTTTGTAGCACTAAAGCTTAAAACTAAAGCATCGCTTTATTGTGACTTTTTGGCATCCTGCACAGTACAATACAAATCCGTAAGGAAACATTCCTTAATCCATAAGCCATCCCGTCCACGTCGTCGCGGAGTTAAACATGCTGGGTTCGTTGAAAAAACCGAAAATCCTGATCGTCGAAGTCGATGAGTTAATCGGGATTTTCATACAACTCAAAATTGAATTGTATGGCTGCCAGTCCATAGGACAAGCCACTCGCGGCGACGAAGCGATTCGACTTGCGTGTGAGTTAAAACCTGATCTGATTTTGATGAGCATTCAGCTGGGCGGTGAGATAGATGGGATTACTGCAGCCGAACAAATTCACAAGCACTTTACCGTTCCCATCATTTTCCTGACCAATCGACGCTCAGACGAAGAATTAGAAAGAACCATCCGCGCCAACGGCTTTGGTTACATCGTCAAACCCTTCTCGGACCAAGAATTACGCACAGTCATCGAGATGACGCTGTACAAACATGAAGCAGAGTCTCGCCTATTAATTAGCGATCTTGCTCTGAAAGTGATTTCACAAGGTGTCATCATTACAACACCCGACCAAGTCATCGTTTCGGTTAATGATGCCTTTATTAAACAGACCGGTTACAGCAATCAAGAAATCATCGGTAACACCTGCCGCTTAATTCAAGGCCCATTGACCAGCGAAACCTCACGGCTAGCCATTCGCGAAGCAATCACAGCCGGAAAAGCTTACAACGGTGAAATTCTCAATTACCGCAAAGATGGCAGCATATTTTGGAATGAACTCAGCATCACGCCAGTCTTTGACGATCAAGGGCAACTAGCCCATTTTGTTGGCGTGACGCGTGATATCACAGACAGAAAAAACACTTTGGAGGCTTTGAGACAAAGTGAACATGACCTATTAGAGGCAGAGAAATCGAGTCGGGTCGGACATTGGATCTGGGATGCAGAAACCAACAAGATCTCTTGGTCAAATGAAATGAAACGCATCTGGCAACGCGACCCTGATGAGTTCAATGGTGATCTGTTCGAAATGATACGTTGCACCGTGCTGCAAGAAGACCAGCCTATCGTGATCAAGACTTGCAAAGAAGCCTTTGAATCAAAAGATGATTATGACGCATTTGAATATCGAATTTTTCTGCCAGACAATAGCGTACGTTTAATCTGGGCAAAGACCGGACGCAAGCATAGAGACGCCCACGGAAAAATCACTCGCCTGACTGGCACCGTGCAGGATATTACCGAGCGCAAGCTACAAGAGGAGGAGCGTCAGCTCAACCACGCCTTAATGGAACAAGCATTTGGTAGTTCACCGATAGGCATGGCGCTGGTAGATCTCGACGGAAAATTCCTGAGGGTGAATCGGGTGCTGTGCGGTATGCTGGGTTATCTAGAAAGTGAATTACTACACAATGACTGGCGTCGGCATACTCATGCAGATGACGCTGAGAATGATAAGCAGCAACAAAAGCAATTACTCAGTGGCGCCGTTGAACGCTATGAAATTTACAAGCGCTATTACCATAAAGACGGTGATTTACTCTGGTTACAGATCAATGTCTCACTATTGCGTGATACCGACGGTATCCCCCTCAACTTTGTCACCCAGATTCAAGACATCACGCAACGCCTGAGTGCCGAAGCACATCTGAACCAATTATCGCAGGCCGTGGAGCAAAGTACCGAAGCCATTATTATCACCGACGTCATCGGCAAGATCGAATACGTCAACGATACCTTCGTGCGCAAATCTGGTTTTAGTAAATTAGAAGTTATTGGTAAATACCCGAATATTTTAAACTCCGGCATGACGCCAGCGGAGACTTTTACGACATTGTGGAAGACCGTGCGCGCGGGTAATACCTGGAAAGGAGAACTGATCAATCGACGCAAGGACGGAACGCTCTCGATAGAATATGCCACGATCTCGCCATTGCGTCAGTCGGACGGTAGCATCTCCCATTTTGTGTCAACACAAGAGGATATTAATGAAAAAAAACGACTAGGCGAAGAACTCGACAAGCACCGCCATCATCTGGAAGAACTGGTGGAAAGTCGTACCAAAGAATTGGCGATCGCGCGACAATTAGCAGAAGCGGCGAATCAAGCCAAAAGTAATTTCATCGCCAATATGAGTCACGAAATACGCACACCAATGAATGGCGTGTTGGGAATGACTTATCTGGCATTGGCGGCAGCAACAGATCCCAAACAACGCGACTACCTGCAAAAAATACACTTATCCGGACAGCACCTATTACACATTGTCGATGATATTTTAGATTTTTCTAAAATAGAGGCTGGCAAAATGACCATCGAAGGGATTGATTTTAGCCTCGATGAATTGCTCGGCAAATTACTGACGATCATGAATACCAAACTTGCTGGCCGCCAACTGCAACTTCGTATCCAAGTCGATCCCGACGTGCCGCGTCAAATGCATGGCGACCCACACCGCTTGAGTCAAATTCTGATTAATTACACCAACAATGCAATTAAGTTTACTGAACGTGGAGAAATCAAAATTCACGTTAAACGCGCGCAAGAATTAGCAGACGCTTGGTTAATCCGCTTCGAAGTCAAAGATCCCGGCATTGGTATGACGGAGGAGCAGCAAAAAAAATTGTTCCAATCATTTGAACAAGCTGACAGCTCAACAACGCGCAAATTTGGCGGTACTGGATTAGGTTTAGCCATCAGCAAGCAACTGGCATTGTTAATGGGAGGGGAAGTTGGCGTGCAAAGCCAATTGGGTAAAGGCAGCACCTTTTGGTTTACCGCTATGCTGGCTCAGAGCAAGTTACAAGGCCTAGACGCGACACGCCAGCTTAATCAACATAACCCGTTGGCACGACTCAAAACGATCAATCAAAGTAAATCAAAAATTCATATCTTATTTGTCGATGATAATGAGTTCAATCAACAAGTCGGCACAGAATTATTAGAAACCGCAAACTGCACGGTGATACTAGCGGCAGATGGCCTACAAGCGGTCAATCTAGTGAAACAAAAGTTGCAAAAGTTTGACTGCGTGTTGATGGATATCCAAATGCCTGTCATGGATGGACTTGAGGCAACCCGGCAAATTCGGGCTGTTCCAGAATTTGCTAGCCTACCGATCATCGCGATTACCGCCAACGCGATGAAAGAGGATCGCCTACACTGCCTGACGGCGGGTATGAATGATTTTATTCCCAAACCATTCTCTCCCGATTTACTGTACTCCACACTATTGCATTGGGTAGATCACGAAATAAATGATACCGATAACGAGATAAGCTCGGTCATTCCAGAAACACAAAAACAAGATGAGCTCGCCACGATTGAGCGTAGCATTGATCTGAATATGCTAGCAAAATTGGTCGGCAATTCAGCAGAAAAAATCAGCAAGTTTGCATTAAAATTTTTGGACTCAGCAAAACAAGGTTTGCAAGAAATTGATGATGCACAAAAAAACCAAGATCTAGCAGCACTTGCTGCTCTGGGGCATAGGCTCAAATCAAGTGCGCGCACCGTCGGCGCTCTTCAATTTGGCGAACTCTGCCATCAATTAGAAAAGTTGCTACCCTCGGGAACCATTGCGCAAGCAGATCAGTTGATAGCCCAACTGCACCCTATGTTGGATCAAATTGAAATTGACATTCAACACTATCTCAATCCTCCAGCTGTAATTGAGAAAGCGCTCAGCCCCTTACTTGTTGGTACGGTTTCAAAAGCAGGCAGAAATTTCACGCTAAAGCCCGACTTACATGTCTTGATCTTGGAAGATGATCCCATCGATATGGAAATCGCCTGCACAATTTTACGTAAAGCCGGTGTGCATCGTATCACTAACTGTAATAATGGGGCACATGCTCTAGCCGTGCTAGACAACCATCAGTCGGAAATCATACTTTGTGATCTGACTTTGCCTGGAATGGATGGTATTAGCTTCTTACGTCTTGTTGCCGAAAATGGCTATCAAGGGGGAATCATTATCCTGAGCGCTGCGGATCGCAGTGTGATTAAGGCTGCCGAAAATCTGACGCGCGCTTACGGTTTGAACTTGCTAGGTTCATTGCAAAAACCCCTAGATACTGAAGAGATGCTGGAAGCGCTGACACGCCAGTCTTCTGCACCTACGCATTCAAGTGCATTACCCAAAGTGGCTTTGCTATCCTTAGAAGATCTGAAAAAAGGACTTACTGAGGACTGTTTAGAAATTCATTTTCAACCAAAAATCTCCATCAGTACGAAACGTATCACAGGCGCAGAATGTCTCG
Source organism: uncultured Undibacterium sp. (assembly GCA_963511665.1). GTDB lineage: Bacteria > Pseudomonadota > Gammaproteobacteria > Burkholderiales > Burkholderiaceae_D > Undibacterium. The sequence continues at coordinate 36,466 of CAUPKC010000006.1, read as the reverse complement.
CGCGCTGGCGTCATCCTATTCGCGGCTTACTTGGCCCCTCTGCTTTTGTATCAGGACTTGAAAAACACGGCCTCATAGACACAATGAGTAAGATAGTCTTGGAGAAAAGTGCAATGCAACTACGTCAATGGCATAAACAAGGACACCAAATAAAATTGTCCGTTAACATTTCCACGGACAATTTAACTCAATTAGATTTACCTGAACAATTCGAATCCATTTTACAATCAGTTGGCGTGCGCCCTTCTCAGTTCATTTTAGAACTGACCGAATCACGCCTGATGGAAAATTTGACCGTTAGCTTGGAGATACTGACACGCCTGCGTCTTAAAGGATTCGGATTATCGATCGATGATTTTGGCACTGGATTTTCAACGATGGAAAATCTCAAGCAGTTACCCTTCACCGAACTAAAAATTGATCGTGCCTTTGTGAATGCCGCATTGGACCACGAAGCAGCAAGAGCTATCTTCAATTCAAGTATTCAACTGGGCAAAATATTTAATTTAAATTTGGTCGCCGAAGGCGTCGAAACAAAACAAGATTGGGACTTCATCGTGGAATCCGGTTGCGACGACGTTCAAGGCTACTTCGTGGCTCAAGCCATGCCTGCCAGTGAATTCATGGACTGGAAAATCGCTTGGGAGAAGAAGTTAAAACGCGAAAATTAAAGCGATAGAACGGGACAAAAAAATCAAGCTAGCGAGGTAGAACTTCTGCGGCTTTCTTGAGCTTGCCTTTTTGTTTGCATTGCTTTATTACTTCTAACCAGCGTCATCCAACAAGCCGAACTAAACACTTTTTATTGATAACTTTTACCAAAAGGATGCAGTCAATGCCGAATACCAATTCAAAACGATATCAAGATCTAAGTGTATTGATCGTAGACGATGACGAGTTTCAGGTGGACTTTGTTTCCTCCCTTTTAAATGAATTAGGCGTCAGTCAAATAATGACGGCAAATGGTGGCAAAGCGGGTTTACTCGCTTTTGACAATGCAATAGAGAGGCCTGATCTTTTACTCTGCGATATACAGATGCCAGATATTGACGGATTTGAATTCATGAAGAAAATGGGAGAACGGCAATTTACCGGTGGTGTAATAATAATGTCCGGCCAAAGCTCACACATCATGCATTCCGCTGCTCTGGTTGCGCAATTGTCGCGCCAAAATTTTCTTGGCAATATTACCAAACCCGTCAGCAAGGAGGCAATCGTTGAAAAAATTAAACAAATGATTGTCAACTAGATAATTATTATTTGGTGCATTTCTATCCTGTTTTAAACAATTAAATTAAGTTTGTTGGTAGCAGGACACCAACTAATGCATCAAACTTAGATAAAATTCTGCATCGTCTTAGTTATCTTGAATTATCTTGAATTGCCTTAATGTCTTATAATGCCCGCGAAAATTTGCGGGCATTTTTATTCTTTTTCTTTTTTGCTATTTTTCCATGAATATTCTGCTGTGGCTTGTCGTTCTGTATTGGATTATCTCTGTCGGTGTAGGGCTGTATGCCGCCCGCTACGTCAAGAATTCAAAAGATTTCGCGGTAGCGGGTCGTTCGTTGCCTATGTATATCGTCACTGCGACCGTCTTTGCGACTTGGTTTGGTTCCGAAACGGTCTTGGGAATTTCCTCCACCTTTGTCAAAGAAGGTTTAAAAGGCGTAGTGGCAGACCCATTTGGCTCTTCCTTGTGCCTGATTTTCGTCGGCCTCTTCTTCGCTCGCCGGCTCTACAGAATGAATTTGCTAACCATAGGCGACTACTACAAAGCGAAGTATGGCCGCACTGTTGAAGTTTTAGTCTCACTTTGTATTGTGGTCTCCTATCTAGGTTGGGTTGCGGCGCAAATCAAAGCTTTGGGCTTGGTGTTTAGCGTCGTCTCAGGCGGTGCGATCGATATGAATACCGGCATGATCATCGGTGCAGGCAGCGTCCTCATCTACACTTTGATGGGCGGCATGTGGTCGGTCGCGATTACGGATTTCTTACAAATGATCATTATCATGATCGGTATGCTCTATATGGGCTGGGAAGTATCTAATATGGTTGGTGGTGCTGGCGCCGTTGTGACCCACGCCGTCAATGCTGGAAAGATGGAGTTTTGGCCTGCGCCAACCACACGTGAAGTCTTATGGTTCTTCGCCGCCTGGATCACGATGATGCTCGGTTCCATTCCACAACAAGATGTATTTCAACGCGTTGCCTCAGCAAAAACTGAAAATGCTGCTGCCAATTCCGCTATTTTAGGTGGAAGTTTGTACTTCTTATTTGCATTTATCCCGATGTTTCTGGCTTACTCAGCAAGCTTGATTGATCCTGCCATGGTCGCCAAACTCATCGATACAGATTCTCAAATGATCTTGCCGACACTGATCATGACTCACATGCCTTTGTTCGCCCAAGTCATGTTCTTTGGTGCTTTATTGTCAGCGATTAAGAGCTGTGCCAGTGCAACTTTGCTGGCGCCATCGGTGACGTTCGCAGAAAACATCATGAAACCTTTCTTCCCGAATCAAACCGACAAACAATTCCTCTTGATGATGCGCATTGTCGTTTTAATATTTACCGTCATCGTGACGCTATTTGCCATGAATACCGAAGCAAGTATCTACAAAATGGTAGAAAACGCTTATAAGGTCACTCTAGTGTCAGCCTTTGTTCCTTTGGCTTTTGGATTGTATTGGAAACGAGCGACGCAGCAAGGTGCTTTATTGTCTATTATTCTAGGCTTGAGTTCTTGGATCTTATTGGAAATCAATGCGCCAGAAGAATTTTGGCCGCCACAATTAGTTGGCGTGTTGATGAGTTTAACCGGCATGTTGTTGGGTTCTTTATTGCCTCAAATCAGACCTCACAGCCCCCAGGCACCGGCAATTTAGTTTGTCATACCCTTGAAGTAAACTTGCTATATAACTGTTACAAACCAGTTATATAGCGGTTCTATGGTTCTTAGATCACTCTTTCTGACTACGGTAACTGCGTTTTCTGTAAATTAGTGAGGTAAACCGTTATAATTCAGGGTTTTACGAGTTTTCCTAAGGATAAAAATGCCTATCTATGCTTATCGCTGCGATGAATGTGGCTTTGCCAAAGATGTGCTGCAAAAAATGTCGGAAGACCCACTCACGGTTTGCCCTGAATGCCATCAGGCTAGCTTTAAAAAGCAAGTGACTGCAGCTGGTTTTCAGTTAAAGGGATCGGGCTGGTATGTCACTGATTTCCGTGGTGGAAATACGAGCAAGGAAAGCACGGGCATTGCCACAAATGTAGACACAAAACCCGACGTAAAAGGAGGGGAATCTGCTCCTGCGGCGGCAACAACGAACACCGATAGCAGCACTAGCACCAGTACCAACGCGACGACTAACGCAAGCAACAACGACAAAGCGGCTTAAATTCAACCACCAATCTCAATACTATGCGTAAATATTTTATAACTGGATTGTTGATTCTCGTACCGCTTGCGATTACAGCATGGGTATTACATGCTGTCATTAGTACCATGGATCAAACCTTGTTCCTACTTCCTGAAAGCTGGCGTCCAGAAGCCTTGATCGGTCTCAAGATCCCTGGTTTTGGTGTGGTATTGACCGTGCTAATTATTTTCGTGACGGGCTTATTAACGCAAAATTTCATTGGCAATTATGTCGTTGCTGCATGGGAAGGTTTGTTAAACCGGATTCCGATTGTCAACTCAATTTACTCTAGTGTTAAGCAAGTTTCAGACACCCTATTTTCCTCCTCTGGCAATGCCTTCAGCAAAGCCTTATTGATTCAATACCCAAGAGAAGGTTCATGGACCATCGCTTTTTTAACTGGCCAACCTAGCGGTGCTGTCGCCAAACATTTAGGTGACGATTTTGTCAGTGTCTACGTCCCAACCACCCCCAACCCAACATCTGGGTATTTTTTGATTATCCCCAAAAAGGATGCGATTGAACTTGATATGAGCGTCGATACGGCGCTTAAGTACGTAGTTTCAATGGGTGTCGTCGCGCCTGAAGTGGCAGAACAAGCCGCAGCGGCGCAAAATAAGATTTGTAATTAGCTTTGTTCAACGCTAGCTATGCGAATAGCCCTACGCGAATTGAACAAGTCTCACGCTTAGTGAGTAAAAACAATGAATAAAATTAATGAATCAAATTAGTGAATAATAAGGTTGAATTAATACAGGTGCATTAGTACTCACCAATTAACCTCGACGAATTAACATCAAAGCTATTAACTTTTAAGAAGACAGGTAAGAAATTATGTCCATGCGTACCAACTACTGCGGCCTTACTACAGAAGCATTACTCGGCCAAACCGTCAGCCTGTGTGGCTGGGTGCATCGCCGTCGTGATCATGGTGGGGTTATTTTTATCGATTTGCGCGACCGTGAAGGTCTGGTGCAGGTAGTATGCGATCCAGATCGCGCTGAAGTCTTTAAGAACGCAGAAACTGTACGTAATGAGTTTTGCTTACGCATCACTGGTATCGTACGCAATCGTCCAGATGGCACGATTAATAATAATTTAAAATCGGGCAAAATCGAAGTCTTGTGCCACGACTTAGAGATTCTGAATCCATCCGTGACGCCACCGTTCCAGTTAGATGATGACAATTTGTCTGAAACAACGCGTTTGACACATCGCGTATTGGATTTGCGTCGTCCACAAATGCAAAACAATTTGCGTTTGCGTTATAAGGTCACGATGGAAGTGCGTAAGTTCCTCGATGAAAACGGCTTTATCGATATCGAAACACCGATGTTGACCAAATCTACGCCAGAAGGCGCACGTGATTACTTGGTGCCATCCCGCGTCAATGCAGGTAACTTCTTCGCCTTGCCGCAATCACCACAATTGTTCAAACAATTGTTGATGGTCGCAAACTTTGACCGCTACTACCAAATCACCAAATGCTTCCGCGACGAAGATTTGCGCGCTGATCGTCAGCCAGAATTTACACAGATTGATTGCGAAACCTCGTTCATGAACGAACAAGAGATTCGCGATATGTTTGAAGGCATGATCCGTGGCGTATTCAAGAAAACGCTGGATATCGATTTGCCAAATCCTTTCCCAGTCATGGACTTCGCTGATGCCATGGGTCTGTATGGTTCCGACAAACCTGACATGCGCGTTAAATTGCAATTCACCGATTTGACCGAGGTCATGAAAGACGTGGACTTTAAAGTCTTCTCCAATGCAGCCAACATGCACAATGGTCGCGTAGTCGGTATGTTAGTACCAGGTGGCGGCAGCATGCCTCGCTCTGAAATCGACGCTTACGATCAATTCGTTCGTATCTACGGCGCTAAAGGTTTGGCTTACATCAAGGTCAATGACAAAGCCGCAGGCCGTGATGGTTTGCAAGCGCCTATCGTGAAGAACTTGCACGATGCAGCCTTGGCAAAAATTATAGAGTTGACTGGCGCAAATGATGGCGATTTGATTTTCTTCGGCGCTGATAAAGCTAAAGTCGTCAATGACGCCATCGGCGCCTTGCGCGTAAAAATTGGCCATAGCGAATTCGGTAAAAATAATGGCCTGTTTGAAGATGCATGGCGTCCATTGTGGGTAATCGACTTCCCGATGTTTGAGCACGATGAAGAAAACGATCGTTGGACTGCAACGCATCATCCATTCACCGCTCCAAAAGATGGTCATGAAGATTTGATGGAAACAGATCCGGGCAAATGTATCGCGAAAGCCTATGACATGGTCTTGAACGGTTGGGAACTCGGTGGTGGTTCTGTGCGTATTCATCGTGCGGAAGTACAAAGCAAAGTATTCCGCGCACTGAAAATCAATGATGATGAAGCACAGTTGAAGTTCGGCTTCTTGCTCGATGCCTTGCAATACGGCGCGCCGCCGCATGGTGGTTTAGCGTTCGGCTTGGATCGTATCGTGACGATGATGACAGGCGCAGAATCGATCCGTGACGTGATCGCTTTCCCGAAAACGCAACGTGCACAATGTTTATTGACACAAGCCCCTTCTGAAGTCGATGAAAAGCAATTGAAAGAATTGCACATTCGTTTGCGTGCAGCGGAGCCTAAGGTCGTTTAAATAAAATTTGAAGCGAACTTTATCGCGACAAAACCAAAAACGGCAGACTAAGTTCTGCCGTTTTTTATTGCTGTGTCACGCTTTGCACGCGCATCAAACATGACCTACTCCCGCTTCTGATCAATCGACAGATGGTTTTATGGCATACTACGAACACAACTAGCCAAGCGCCATCTTCAAAAAAATCATGAGTAACACTTTCAAAATTCCCGAATCCGTTTTAGTCGTCATCTACTCCCCAGACTTAGAAGTCTTGTTACTTGAGCGCGCGGACAAACCAGGCTTTTGGCAATCCGTAACTGGCTCAAAAGATAGCTTGGATGAAGCATTGGAATGGACGGCGCAACGTGAAGTGATGGAAGAAACTGGGATAGATACGCGAGCTCACCAACTGAGCGATTGGCAGCTTTCGAATGTGTATGAAATTTACCCTACATGGCGTCATCGATATGCACCGGGTGTGATCCACAACAAGGAATATGTCTTCGGCCTTTGTGTCTCACGCGACACCTCGGTTACACTAGCGCCAAGAGAGCATTTGCATTATCAATGGTTACCTTTGCAAGCAGCGGCTGATTTGTGCTTTTCTGCGTCGAATGCCGAAGCGATTTTGCAACTACCCCAACGCTACAAAAATGATGACATCGATTCTTAGATCCAGAATCCAAATTCCAATTGCACTATCAAAGGCAAGATCATGAAGCTACGTATTGCCACTTACAACATACACAAAGGTGTGAGTGCATTCGGACGCAAAGCCCGCATACATGACTTAAAAGAAGCGATCAATTTACTCGATGCGGACTTGGTGTTTCTGCAAGAAGTTCAAGGTCAACACGATCATCATGCGAAAAAACATGCAAATTGGCCAGAACAAGGACAACACGATTTTTTAGCGGGGGATTCGCATACATCGGCCTACGGCATGAATGCCATCTACGAACACGGTCACCACGGTAATGCACTATTAAGCCGCTTACCGATTCTGCATTCGAGCAATCATGATGTCTCCGATCATGCCTATGAGCAGCGCGGCATTTTGCATGTGCGAGTGCAATTGGGCGAAATTCTTGCCCATTGCTTTGTCATCCATCTGGGTCTATTTGCAGGCAGTCGCCGGCGTCAGGTTCAGGCATTGATTACGCAAATACAAACGCAGGTCGAAGCCAAGCAACCCTTAATTATTGCGGGTGATTTCAATGACTGGAGCCAAGGGCTCAGTCATACTTTATATAAAGAATTAGGTGTCATCGAAGCTTTCGATGTTGCCAACCACAGCAACACTGAATTACCGATTAAACGCAGCAAGTTAGCGGCGGTAAAAACGTTTTTCCAGGCTAATTCTGTGCATGCACGCACCTTCCCCGCTGGATTGCCTTGGCTCAGTCTGGATCGCATTTACCTACGCGGCTTTCAGGTGGAACGAGCCCATGTGCTCAGCGGAAAGCCCTGGACACAGCTCTCTGATCACGTGCCAATTTGCGTTGATCTGCAATTGACTTCTCAATTTCCAGATCATGGCTAAACTCGTATTTAGCGATAATAATCAGTGTCAGTTATTACATACGGGTGCGCATTTTTTTACTGCATTGATCGACGCGATCGACCATGCTCAGCAAGAGATACTGTTAGAAACCTATATTTACGCCAATGATGCAACCGCCCAAACTATCACAACAGCCTTATGCAATGCGGCTCAACGCGGCGTCTGCGTCCAAGTCATTATCGACTGGATTGGGGGTGCCAATCATACGCAAGAGTTGCAGACGCAATTTCAACAGGCCGGAGTGCAATGCCGTCTTTTCAATCCCTGGTTCAAACGCGGACTGGCACGCACTCATCGCAAACTTGTTGTAGTGGATCAGGCGCTCGCCTTTATTGGCGGCATTAATATCATTGATGATTACCTATCCGATGATGGCAGGAATACGCCATTGCCTCACGCACGCTGGGACTTCGCAGTAAGCGTTAGCGGAAATTTGGTGCAGAGCGTGCATACAGAAGTCAGTGCTCAATGGCTAAAAATGGGTAAGCTTCAGTTGTTACAAAGATTAAAACTCGCGGTCACTCTACGCGCGCCCTCAATCAGCACCAGCACTCATTCCAGTCAAGCCGCCCTGGTCATACGTGATAATTTGCGTAATCGCAGCACCATACAAAAAGCCTACTTAAAGGCAATAGGCTCAGCCAAGCACACTGCAATTTTAGCGAATCCTTATTTTGCTCCCGGGCGTAAAATTCGCAATGGCCTTATCAAAGCAGCACAACGCGGGGTTGATGTCAGCCTACTGTTAGGGGTCGGGGACTTTCACTTGCAAGACGCAGTGGCACAGTCTTACTATCCTAAGCTATTAGCCTCTGGCGTAAAAATTTATGAATACCACAAAACCAAGCTACACGCTAAAGTCGCGGTGATCGACCACGATTGGGCAACCGTAGGTTCCAGCAATTTTGATGGTTTGAGCCTATTCGTCAATCAAGAGGCAAATATTATCGTGTTGGATCAGCTGTTTGCGGACCAGCTAAAGCGACATTTACAACAAGGCTTACAAGACGCGGTGCGAGTCGATCCTAACTGCCTCGTTCGTTTATCTTGGCATCGCCGTCTCAAACATCGTGTCGCGTATTGGTTTTATCGTACTATTATGCGCATCGCCACTTTAGGTCAATACCGCTAACTTGCTATGACTATCACGACGTTAACTAGTACCAGAATCGACAAATGGCTGTGGGCTGCCCGTTTTTTTAAAACCCGCAGCTTGGCCACTAACGCAGTCGAACTTGGACGCATACTACAGAACGAACAAAGAATCAAACCAGCCCATGCAGTAAAAGTCGGTGATATGTTAGAAATTCATCATGCCGAACAGATCTGGCAGATTGAAGTTCTACGCATCATGGAAGTACGTGGCTCCGCGACCATTGCGCAAACGATGTACGCAGAAACCGCGGAAAGTACCGCTAAGCGCCAACAAAGGTCGGAACATAAGCGCTTACATACGGAACCCGCTGCGCAACTTCAACAGCGCCCAACGAAGCGCCAACGACGGCAGTTAGCCAATGTTTCGATTGAATGATCGGTAAAAAACACGACGCTCCCCGACCATTTAATAATTAAAAAAATACCAAAAAAAACTACAACATTTACGCAACTTTGCTTTCAATTAAATCAAATTTCTGAGGCGACGATGCGCAGTTCAGCGTATATTATCAATTAGCAACATCTTTCCCATTTATTCCTCAATACTTATCTGAAGCACTTTAGAAATCTTCCAAGGAGATTCAAATGCAAGCGTTCTATGATTTAAGAATTGCCACTAAATTGATGCTGGGTTTCATTGCCGTTCTTCTGCTTACTTGCTTTCTCGGGATTTTTTCCATTGTTCAATTAACCAGTTTAAACACAGCAGCCGACGAAATGGGGAATGATTTAATGCCCAGCTCGATTAGTGGTATGGGGATGAAGGAAAGCGTATCGCGCATGCGCTCGCAAGAAGCCCAACTATCGACAGCAGAAACCCCCGAATTAACGAAGACCTACCAAGACAGAACCAATGAAGCAATTGAGGCTTTCCGTAAAAATCATGCTGAATTTCTAAAAAACGCGGATTCTGCGGAAGACAAAAAAGCACTTGATGAACTATTAATCGCATTCAATGCTTATGCGCAGATTTCTGATCGTATTACGAAACTCGCAAGCGAAGGAAAAACCGCCGAAGCGGTCGCTCTATTGCGTACAGAATCCTCAGCCAGCAATAAAAAAATGCGTGGCATGTTGGATAAAATTGTCGACGCCCAACAGGTAGCCGGGAAGAAAGCTGCGGAGAATAGTCGCAATTTATTTGTCAAAGCCCGCTTGATGATTATCATTGCGATGGCAATCAGTATTGCGATTGGATTCATTATGGCGATCTCGCTGGCGCGAATCGTTTCCAAGCCCTTACAGAGTGCGGTCGAATTCGCGCAATCCATTGCATCTGGAGACTTAACGAATAAAATCGAAGTCGAAAGTACTTGTGAAACTGGGCAGTTGATCCGAGCATTGTCAGAGATGAATAACAGCCTGCTCACGGTGGTTGGCGAAGTACGTGCTGGCACAGAGCAAATCAATAACGCCGCGACTGAAATCGCGAATGGAAACCTTGATTTATCGAGCCGCACCGAGGAACAGGCTAGTTCGTTAGAAGAAACTGCATCTTCGATGGAAGAAATCACCTCAACGGTTAAACATAATAGCGACAATGCCCGGCAAGCGAATATCTTGTCACAAACCGCTACATCAATCGCGATAAAAGGTGGCAGTGTCGTTTCAGAAGTCGTTTCTACCATGACGTCAATTAATGAGTCATCGAAGAAAATCGTCGACATCATCAGTGTCATCGATGGAATCGCCTTTCAAACCAATATTTTGGCGTTAAATGCAGCAGTAGAAGCCGCCCGAGCCGGCGAACAAGGGCGTGGCTTCGCTGTCGTTGCTTCAGAAGTGCGCAGCTTGGCTCAGCGTTCTGCGAGTGCCGCCAAAGAAATCAAGGAACTGATCAATGACTCGGTAGAAAAAGTCGCTCAGGGAACACGTTTAGTCGACAGCGCTGGTAGCACTATGCAAGAAGTGGTAGACAGCGTAAAACGGGTGAGCGACATCATCAGCGAAATCACAGCGGCGGGTCAGGAACAAACCAGTGGTATCGAGCAGATTAACCAAGCCATCATACAAATGGATAGTGTCACTCAACAAAACGCAGCACTGGTGGAAGAAGCTGCCGCCGCCGCAGCGACTATGCAGGAACAATCTGCCAACCTAGTGCAAGTGGTCAGCGTGTTTAAGCTTGATCAGCAAGCTTATAGCGCACCAAGAGCCGCGACAAGAAAAACCTCCACAGCAAAAAAGACAGCTCAACCTGCACGCTTGAAAGCTGAAACCAGTGCAGCGTCGGCACGTGCCGATACGTGGGAAGAATTCTAAAACTAAACAATAAAATATCCAAAATATCCAAATGCAACGCCACCAATATCTGAACTCAGGTGTTAGTGGCGTTTTTTTATATGGTTTTACTTGATGAACATTCGGAGATAAGGAACGCCGTGCACACGGCCATAATGCCTGCTGGCCTAGAAATCGCCTAGACAAGCATAGTACGCACAACGTCCCCTTAAGAATTAGTTATTAGGTAAGTTGCATTAATTCTCAAGCCATCACCCTAGACAAAATAGGGCTATTATTGGGTGCTGTGGTAATCGCGCACATTGTTGTAGGTATTCCATTCTAATGAGTTTTTTCTGATTGACATTTAAAGACGCATGTTGAATAGTACGGTCGTTCGATTATTTTATTGAGCGTGCTTTTATTCAGTGCCCAAACTATTTTCCAGTGTCCTGAAATCGCTGTCACCATTCAGAAAAAAATCAATTAAAACAATGAATATCACATCGAAATTTATGCGTAAGGGTGAATTGACCCGAGCAGCAATATTAGACACAGCATTAGAGTCAGCGAGCAGAAACGGTCTGGAAGGCCTGACCATAGGCTTACTCGCAGAACAAATGAATATGAGTAAATCGGGTGTATTTGCCCACTTTGGTTCACGTGAAGATCTACAAATTGAAGTGCTAAAGTTGTATCACCATACATTTGAACAGGAAGTTTTTTATCCTAGCATGAAAGAAACACGTGGCTTGCCTCGTTTACGTTCTATGTTTGGATTGTGGGTGCAAAGAGTGACGCATGAAATTGCCTCCGGTTGTATCTATATTAGTGGTGCGACTGAATATGATGACAGACAAGGGCCGATCCGGGATGCCTTAGTTGCGATGGTCAATGCCTGGCAAGGTGCTTTGTTGCGTGCAACAGTACAAACCATGGAATTGAATCACTTGCAGCAAGACGTTGATCCCGAGCAAATCGTCTTCGAGATGTATGGATTGATTTTAGCTTTACACCACGATGCACGTTTTTTGAAAAAATCAGGGAGCGTGAGCCGTGCAGAACGCGGATTTGAAAGAATGATTCAATCTTATGCGCCCGCAAAATTGAGCGCATAAGAGCTTTAAGCAAGTTGCAGCCTAGGAAGTAATAAAGCCGATTCTCAGGCGCCAATAGATTTAGACGCACATTTTAGTTTCGTAATTTTTTTTAAAAATTTAATTAGTCCAAAGGGGATAAATCATGGGTCAATACATCGCGCCTTTACGAGATATGCAATTCGTTTTACATGAATTGTTAGGTGTCGAAGCGGCACTCAAGGAATTACCAAAATACGCAGAAGTCGACGCCGACATCATTAATCAGGTGTTGGAAGAAGGCGGCAAATTTTGCTCCGAAGTGCTCTTCCCTATCAATCACTCCGGTGATCGTGAAGGCTGCCATCACGACAAGACGACCCATGCTGTCACTACACCAAAAGGCTTCAAAGAAGCTTACCAACAGTATGTAGAAGCTGGCTGGCCAGCACTCGCATGCGATCCGGAATACGGCGGCCAAGGCTTGCCACTGGTGATGAACAATTCCATGTACGAAATGATGAACTCCGGCAATCAAGCTTGGACTATGTACCCTGGTTTGTCACACGGTGCCTACGAATGTTTGCATGAACATGGCACACCAGAACAAAAAGCGCAGTACCTGCCAAAACTGACTTCTGGCGAATGGACAGGCACCATGTGTTTGACTGAGCCACACTGCGGTACTGATCTCGGCATGCTGCGTTCTAAAGCAGAACCACAAGGCGACGGCACTTACAAAATCACAGGCGCGAAGATCTTTATTTCAGCTGGCGAACATGACTGTGCAGAAAACATCATTCACTTGGTGTTAGCACGCTTGCCAGATGCACCTGATGGCTCTAAAGGTATCTCCCTCTTCCTGGTGCCTAAGTTTATGCCAAATGCTGATGGTAGCTTAGGCGCACGTAATCCAATATTCTGCGGCGCGATCGAAGAAAAAATGGGCATCCATGGCAATTCCACTTGCCAGATGAATTTGGATGGTGCAGTCGGCACGCTGATCGGCGCACCACACAAAGGTTTGAACGCGATGTTCGTGTTCATGAATGCAGCACGTTTGGGCGTGGGCATGCAAGGCTTGGGCTTGACGGAAGTCGCTTACCAAAATGCCTTGATCTACGCCAAAGACCGCATTCAAATGCGTAGTTTGTCTGGCATAAAAGCACCGGACAAACCAGCTGATCCTATCATCGTTCACGCTGACGTACGTCGTATGCTGTTCACAGCAAAAGCATGGGCCGAAGGCGGTCGTGCGTTCTGTTCTTATGTTGCTCTGCAACTCGACAAAGAATTGAATCACCCAGATGAAGAAGTGCGTAAAGAATGCGCGGACGAAGTCGCTTTATTGACACCGATCATCAAAGCCTTCATCACCGACAACGCATGGGCAGCCACATCTGAATGCTTACAAGTTTTCGGCGGCCACGGTTATATCGCTGAATGGGGCATGGAACAATATGTACGCGATGCCCGTATCAATATGATCTATGAAGGCACTAATACCGTCCAATCTTTGGATTTATTAGGTCGTAAGATTTTGCAAGACAACGGCGCAAAACTCCGTAAATTCGGTGCAAAAGTACAAGCTTTCGTGGAAGAAAACGGTACGGATGAAGCGATGTCTGAGTTCGTTACACCATTGGCAGAACTCGGCGATAAAGTGACTAAGCTGACGATGGAAATTGGTATGAAGGCGTTCCAAAATCCTGACGAAGTCGGTGCCGCTGCAGTTCCATATCTGCGCGTTGCAGGTCATTTGGTCTACAGCTACTTCTTCGCACAAATGGCGAAGATTGCTCTGGCAAAACAAGATTCTGACGATACGTTCTACAAAGCGAAATTAGCGACTATCCGTTTCTACTTTGCACGTTTGTATCCAGAAACAGCCATGTGCATTCGTCAAGCGCGTTCTGGTTCTGCGAATTTGTTGTCTTTAGAAGCTGACCTGTTTTAAATAGTTTTTAAGCTCCCTCTCCCAGCAGGCGGGAGAGGGTTGGGGTGAGGGTGTGTGAGAAAGATGAGTTCTATTTTTTCTCGAATTGAATGAGCAATCAGCTAGTAATAATTGTTGAGTATGCTGAACTTCCCTCACCCCTAGCCCCTCTCCCGCTTGCGGGAGAGGGGAATAAAAGATGTAAAAATGGCGAAGCGGTTTACATCCGCCCTACCCCCAACCAAGTTTGATTTCGTATTTCAATTTTATTAAAAGGTACGTCAATGCCTAATTTCATCGTCAAAAAAGTCGCCGTACTCGGCGCTGGTGTCATGGGAGCGCAAATCGCTGCGCACTGTATTAACGCCAAAGTGCCTGTCGTTTTATTCGACTTGCCAGCCAAAGAAGGTCCGAAAAACGGTATCGTTCTCAAAGCCATTGAGAATCTAAAAAAACTCAATCCAGCACCACTCGGCGACAAAGACGATGCGGCATTGATCCAGGTTGCCAACTACGAAGACAATCTCGATGTTTTGGCTGGCTGCGACTTGATCATCGAAGCGATTGCAGAACGTATGGATTGGAAACATGATCTGTACAAGAAAGTTGCGCCACACATTGCGCCAAATGCGATCTTCGCTTCTAACACTTCTGGCTTGTCGATCACCGCTTTGTCCGAAGGTTTCGATGCAGAATTGAAATCCCGCTTCTGTGGCGTGCATTTCTTCAACCCACCGCGCTATATGCACTTGGTGGAATTGATCCCAACCGCAGCGACTCGCTCAGATATCCTCGATCAACTCGAAGGTTTCTTGACGACGACTCTGGGCAAAGGCGTGGTTCACGCCAAAGACACACCGAACTTCATCGCGAACCGCGTCGGTATTTTCGGCATGTTAGCAACCATCTATCAAGCAGAACAGTTCGGTTTAAGTGTTGATGTCGTTGATGATTTGACTGGTAAGAAATTGGGTCGTGCCTCTTCTGGTACTTTCCGCACTGCTGACGTGGTAGGTCTCGACACCATGGCGCACGTGATCAAAACTATGCAAGACAACTTGCAAGATGATCCTTTCTTTGCCGTCTACAAAACACCGGATGTATTGGCAAAATTGGTGGCGGCTGGCACGCTCGGTTCCAAATCGGGTGCAGGCTTTTACAAAAAAGTTGGTAAAGATATTCAGCGTTTGGATTTCGCTAGCGGTGAGTACGTCACCGGCGGTGGAAAAGCCGACGATCTGGTAGCGCGCATCTTGAAAGAAAAAGATCCGGTCAAGAAGATGAAATCCTTGCGCGAATCGACTAACAAACAAGCACAGTTCTTGTGGTCTATTTTCCGCGACGCTTTCCACTACATAGCGATTCATGGCGCGACGATTGCTGACAATGCACGCGATATCGACTTCGCTATGCGTTGGGGTTTTGGTTGGAACGTCGGTCCATTTGAAACATGGCAAGCATCTGGTTGGCAGCAAGTTGCCACTTGGGTCAAAGAAGACATCGATGCAGGTAAAGCACTGTGTGCAACACCTTTACCAGCGTGGGTATTTGAAGGCCCGGTTGCTGATAAAGCTGGCGTACACACACCAGAAGGTTCATGGTCTATTAGCCGCAATACTTTCGTACCACGTTCAAGCTTGGCCGTGTATGAGCGTCAAGCCTTCCGCGCTCCTGTCCAAGGTGCTGGCGCAGAAACAGGCGCGACGGCTGGCGTGACTTTCTTTGAAGATGAATCTGTACGCATCTGGCATCAGAATGATGATGTACTAATCCTTTCATTCAAAACGAAGATGCATGTGATTGGCCCAGGCGTGGTTGCAGGTATGGAAAAAGCCTTGGCAGAAGCTGAGAAAAATTTCAAAGGCTTGGTAATCTGGCATGCAGATGCAGCTGAGGGCGGCGCTTTCTCTGCCGGTGCAGATTTGCAAGCAATGTTGCCATTGTTTATGTCAGGTGGTGTGAAAGCTATCGAACCAGCAATCTCACAATTACAAAACGCGCATCAAGCTTTGAAATATGCGAATGTTCCAGTCGTTGCTGCCGTCGCAGGTTTGGCACTCGGTGGTGGTTGCGAACTGATGATGCACGCATCGAAACGCGTAGCAGCACTCGAATCTTACATCGGCTTAGTTGAAGTCGGCGTCGGCTTGGTACCAGGCGGCGGCGGTTTGAAAGAAGCGGCAGTTCGCGCAGCCAAAGATGCGAAAGGCACAGACCTGTTGCAATTCTTGAAGAACTACTTCACGAATGCAGCAACGGCGAATGTATCTAAGTCAGCTTTAGAAGCACAAAAGATGGGTTACCTCGATCAAAACGACGTAATCGTTTTCAATGCGTATGAGTTATTGCATGTCGCTAAGGTCGAAGCACGCGCCATGTTTGACGCTGGCTATCGTCCACCTATGCGTAAGCTGGTGCCAGTCACTGGTCGTCATGGTATCGCGACCATCGGCGCACAAATGATCAATATGCGTGACGGTGGCTTCATTTCTGCGCATGACTTCAAACTCGGCAAAATGATTGCGGAAGTCGTTTCCGGTGGCGACATCGACAACGGCAGCATGGTCAGCGAACAATGGTTGCTCGACATGGAGCGCAAAGCGTTTATGGAATTATTGAATCATCCAAAAACACAAGAGCGCATCATGGGCATGATGCAAACCGGCAAACCAGTTAGAAACTAATCGAGGACACGACAATGACTACTCAATTACAAGACGCTTACATCGTCGCGGCAACTCGTTCCCCTATCGGTAAATCGGGCCGCGGTATGTTCCGCAACACACGTCCAGATGACTTGCTGGTCGGTGTGTTGAAATCCGCTTTGGCGCAAGTGCCAAATCTTGACCCAAAACTGATCGAAGACGCCATCGTTGGTTGCTCTTTCCCAGAAGGCGCGCAGGGCTTGAATATCGCTCGTATGGGTGTTCTCTTAGCAGGTATGCCAAATACTATCGGCGGTGTAACCATCAATCGTTACTGCGCTTCTGGTATCACGGCAGTCGCTATGGCAGCAGATCGCATTCGCGTTGGTCAAGCTGATGTGATGATCGCTGCTGGTGTGGAGTCCATGTCTATGGTTCCTATGATGGGCAGCAATCCATCGATGAACATGGCGATCCTGAAAGATGAAAACGCTGGTATCGCTTACGGCATGGGTTTGACTGCAGAGAAAGTCGCAGCGCAATGGAAAGTCAGCCGTGAAGCGCAAGATGCTTTCGCCCTGCAATCGCACCAACGTGCTTTGGCGGCGCAAGCAGCTGGCTACTTCGATGCGGAGACTACGCCGTTCGAAATTATCGACCGTGTACCTAACTTGGTCACTGGCGAAATCGAACTCAAAACACGTACAGTGAATCGTGATGAAGGCGCACGTCCAGATACATCACTCGAAGGTTTAGCAAAACTCAAAGCCGTATTTGCAGCTAAAGGTTCTGTGACTGCGGGTAATAGCTCACAAACTTCTGACGGTGCTGGTGCTTTGATTTTGGTTAGCGAAAAAATCTTGAAGCAATTTAACCTGACGCCATTGGCTCGCTTTGCCTCTTTCGCGGTACGCGGCGTTCCACCAGAAATCATGGGTATTGGTCCTAAAGAAGCGATTCCAGCGGCATGTAAAGCTGCAGGCATCACACAAGACCAAATCGATTGGTTTGAATTGAATGAAGCGTTTGCAGCGCAATCTTTGGCAGTGGTACAAGACCTTGGTCTCGATCCTGCGAAAGTGAATCCTATGGGCGGCGCGATTGCATTGGGTCACCCACTGGGCGCAACAGGTGCGATTCGTTCCGCAACGACTATCCATGCTTTGCAACGTAATAAATTGAAGTACGGTATGGTTACGATGTGTGTGGGGACGGGTATGGGGGCGGCAGGTATTTTTGAACGCATGTAATTTGTTTGCCGCATAAATCCCACCTCAGGGCGCATCGCGGCGTCGAGGTTGCAAATACGGTGCTCGCAATATCGACATATTGCTGCGCCTCGCGCCTTGCGCTGCATCCCTGAGCTGAAATTTCTGCGGCAAACAAAGATTCACACTCGAATACTTAGGAAAGAAACTAAACCGCACACCGAATACTGTGCGGTTTTTTTACGGAGTCATTGTGAAACCCATAGAGATTATTGAGATCACTGCTGGCGATGGTACTAAACTATCTGGTCGACGCTATGTGCCCGATGAAGCTGTGCGTGCTGTGGTCTTGATGCCTTCCGCGATGGGTGTTAGACAGCAGTATTACGAGCCGTTTGCCACGTTTTTATGCGAGCACGGATTTGCTGTGTTGAGTTTTGATTATCGTGGCATGGGTGATTCTTTGCTCCCACAGTTTAGTAAATCTTTGCGTGGATTTGAGGCCGACATCAGTGATTGGGCTGAGCTTGATTACAACGCAGCGCTGCTCGCAACGAAAGCGTGGCAGCCTGAGGTTCCGCTACTACTCATCGGCCATTCACTTGGTGGTCAGTTGGCAGGTCTCCTTCCGGACAATCACTTAATCGATGGTATGGTGACCGTTGCTTCAGGCACAGGCTATTGGCGTTTCAATTCCATGAAAACCAAACGCGTCGTATGGCTACTTTGGTATTTCTTAGTACCTTTTTACACGGGCATTTGTGGTTACTTCCCTGGGAAGAAATTACGCAAAGTCGGAAATTTGCCGAAAGGCGTTATTTACCAATGGTCGCGCTGGTGTCGAGATGAACGCTACTTTGTCGACAAACAGGGCAATGCGATGGACACTTTTCACCATCAATTTCAGGCACCAATCTTAAGTTTAAGCTTTACCGACGACGAAATGATGAGCCGCAAAAATATCGATGGCTTGCACGACTACTTCCGCCATGCTGAAGTCGAACGTCGCTACATTCATCCGCAAGATATCAGCAGTAAACGTATCGGCCACTTTGGTTTTTTCCGGCCTGAGTTCCGCCACAATTTATGGCAACAAGCTTTACAATGGCTCAATCATCGTTCCAGCGATTGTTCCAGCGATCGTTCCAGCATTATCGCTTCCAAACAAACCATTTAATTCAAGAGACATCATGGAAATTCTGACCCACATCAACGACGGCATTCTGACCATTAATTTTAATCGTCCAGAAAAGAAAAACGCCATTACCTTCGGCATGTATCAAGCTATGGCTGATGCGATTAACGCGTCCAACGACGACAAAAACGTCAGCGTAGTTTTGATTACTGGTAAGCCAGAAGTCTTCACGGCGGGAAATGATCTGGAAGATTTTATGAAACATGCAGGAAGTCTGGGTTCGGAGGATATGCCACCGGTTTATCAATTCATGCATGCATTAAACGATGCGCAAAAGCCAGTGATCGCCGCCGTGGCTGGCAATGCAGTGGGAATCGGCACCACCCTATTAATGCATTGCGATATGATTTATGCAGCAGACAATGCCAAATTCTCCATGCCATTCACACCACTGGGGCTCTGCCCGGAATATGCATCAAGCATGGTATTCCAGCAAATCGTTGGCTATCAACGCGCTGCAGAAAAATTGTTACTAGGTGAAGCATTCCTGGCACAAGAAGCATTTGAAATGGGCTTTATTAATAAGGTCTTGCCTGTCGAAGAATTGTTACCTTATGCAGAAAAACAAGCCGCTAAAATCGCAGCGCTGCCAGCTAAATCCATACGCCTAACCAAACGCTTGATGAAAGCGAATCAGCCTCAATTGATCCGTGACAAGATGAATGAAGAGAACGCCCACTTCGGCGCCATGTTGTCACAACCAGAAGCTCGTGAAGCGATGATGGCATTTTTCCAAAAGCGCAAGCCGGATTTTAAACAGTTCAATTAAACCAAGAATTTCCATTGGGATTTGAGCTCTCCGTCCCGGACTTGTTGCGATTGTTATCTGAAATGAGACATAAGAGTCGATGCAAGCTGCGCCGCCCTTTCGTTGTTGGGACGTAATCGCCACAACAACGAAAGAGATTTCATCGCCGCTATCTATGCTAGTGTATAAGCCTAACGCATACCGTATGCACAACAAGTGATTGGCGTAGTTCGATGCTACCTATGACACTTGCGAAGGCAGTTAATTCGTGAATTAACTTCATTGACCATCACGTTCGTCGCTCGAACAGACCCTCATGACAGCAAATTTGACAAAAAAAAATGGACTGTGGTGGATACCGAGCTTGGCATTCCTTGGCGCTATCCCGTTCATCATTGCGCAACAGCTGTCTAGTGTCTTGTATAAGAACTTGGGCATTTCGAATAGCGACATCACTTTTTACACTAGCTTACTTTACTTGCCATGGGTGGTAAAACCACTATGGTCACCGCTGATCGACATTTTTAAGACTAAGCGTTCTTGGATTATCGCCTTGCAAATGGCAATAGGTGCAGGACTAGCAGCACTCGCCTTAAGTCTGCATACGCCCTATTTCTTCGCGATTAGCCTGCTGGTGTTTTGGTTCATTGCATTTGCCTCCGCCAGTCATGATATTGCAGCAGACGGTTTTTACATGCTGGCACTCAACAGTTCAGAGCAAGCCGCTTTCGTCGGCGTCCGTAGTTTATTTTTTCGTGTAGCAAACATTGTCGGTGGTGGCATACCGGTGATCTTTGTTGGACGATTGACACAACACAATCAAGATATCACGCAGTCGTGGTCGATTGTATTGATGGTGGTGGCTGCCATTTTTATCGCATTGACCTTGTACCATGCCGCGATATTGCCGCGCCCGACGAGTGATCAAAGTAGCCTTGCAGCGTCAGAGCGCAAGCTGACTACTCAAGAAGTTCTCGCGGAGTTTGCTGCGACTTTTCGTGAGTTCTTTCAAAAGAAAGAAATCATTTTTGCGATTCTTTTCATCCTCTTATTTCGCCTCGGCGAAGCACAGGCCTTAAAGGTCGTGAGTTTATTTATGCTCGACCCGCGCGACAAAGGAGGCTTAGGTCTAAGCAATCAAGAGTTTGGCATCGCGTATAGCATCGTTGGAATCGTTTTTTTGACGATAGGTGGTTTGCTCGGCGGTTGGTTGATTTCGCGGTATGGCTTAAAGCGTATGCTATGGCCTATGGTGCTGACCATGCATTTACCCAATCTGGCATTTGTTTTCTTAGCGCTGGTACAACCTGAAAGTTTAACGATCATTGCGACCGCGCTGGCGATTGAGCAATTTGGGTATGGCTTCGGCTTTACCGCATTTTTAATGATCATGATGATGATTGCCGACGGTCCGAAAAAGACCTCGCACTATGCACTTTGCACCGGCTTCATGGCTGCAGGCATGATGATACCGGGCGCTTTTAGTGGTGACTTATCCCAATATCTTGGCTATGGTAGTTTCTTTATTTGGGCTTGTCTTTGCACAGTGCCCGGCTTAATACTGACCGCTTTTTTAAAGATAGAATCAGATTTCGGAAAAAAAGTCAGTTCCACCTAAACCATCATAATGACTGCGTTCTTTATCCACGGATTTGGCACGCGTCTGCCACACTAACCTCACCTCTAGCCCTCAGCCATAACTTGCGGTAATGCGCACCTTGCAAAGTCTCATTAGTAAGATGCGTTTTGGCAGTCTATCCTAGCATTTCACGTATTTGACATGGTGGATTTATGGGATGGACTTTTTCTCGCTTGCTGATGCCTTTGATCAGTTTTGCATTACTGCTATCTAGCTTGTCCGCATGTACCTCAGTGAGCAAATCCGCTAGCAACGCGAAAGCACAACAACAAGTGCTGATTGTGTCTGTGACCGAGCAAAAAATGCTGTTCATTGAGAATGGTCAAGAACGCGATTCCTTTCTGATTTCCACCGCAAAAAAAGGTATCGGCGATGTGCCCGACAGCTACATGACGCCGCCTGGCACGATGGAAATCACTGAAAAATTTGGTGACGATTTGGTGCTCGGTAGTGTCCTAAAAGACCGTCTAGCAACTGGCGAAGTGGTACCGGTAGAGGCTCCTGGACGAGACCCAATCGTCACCCGAGTTTTGTGGTTACGTGGACTAGAAGAACGCAATCGCAATGCCTATCCGCGCTTTATCTATATTCATGGCACGCCACAAGAAAGTCTATTGGGAACAGCAGCTAGTTTTGGTTGTATCCGAATGCGTTCTACCGATATTGTCAGACTCTACGATGCCATTGCCTTAGGCGCGAGAGTGGTGGTCAGCGAGGTGCCTCTGGAGGCACTTAAAGCACATTGGATGCTGGCAACTATGAGCGCAAGTGTGAATGAGTAATGCCATTCAACCGCGACCTTATCTCATCATTATTTTTAAATCCTCTCTTCTAATTAGAACAAAATCGTATGCATAGTTGCGTTCTCGGAGCCGGCGTTATCGGCGTTACTACGGCTTATGAGTTGTTAATGGCCGGGCATGAAGTTAGTCTGATCGAAGAGCAGAGCCAAGTCGCGCAAATGACTAGCTTAGGCAATGGCGCGCAGCTGAGTTATTCCTATGTTGCCCCGTTGGCCGATGCGTCGATTTGGAAAAAATGGCCTGAATATTTATTCAGCCAGCATTCGCCACTGCGCTTTAAACCGCAACTTGATCCTGCTTTGTGGCACTGGTTATGGCAATTTTTGGTGGCATGCAATCATCAAAGAGCCAATATCAGTAGCCGTCAACTGCTCATATTGGCACAATTAAGCCAGATACAAATCGAGCAAATACGCGCGCAACATGGGTTTGACTTTCAACACAAAACCTCTGGCAAATTGGTGATGCTGAGCGACCAAGCATCAATCGACGCGGCTGCGGCTCAGATTACATTTCAAGCGCAATATGGTTGTCAGCAATCGATTTTGGGTATCACCCAATGTATAGAATTGGAGCCAGCATTAGCACACGCACAAACCCGCTGGCTCGCTGGTGTTTACACACCTGCAGAAGAAGTCGGAGATTGCGCACTTTTTTGTCAACACTTGCTGGCTATCATGGCGCAATCACCGCGTTTTAAGTTTTTACCCAATGCACGTATCGAGTCGGCGCACCTCGTCGATGGGAAAGTAGCTCATATCAACTTACGCCAAACGGACACTGCAACAGCTTCTACAACAGAGCGTCATACCGCAGATCATTTTGTCGTCGCCATGGGGATAGAAAGTGCGCGCTTTGCCAACATGCTCGGCTTTCGACTCCCTGTGTATCCTTTAAAGGGATATAGCATTACAGTGCCGATTCGCGATGCAAATAGCGCATCAGCGCCACATATTTCCATCACTGATCTATCCCAAAAGATCGTCTATGCGCGCCTTGGTGATCGTCTTCGCGTGGCGGGTCGAGTCGAATTAGTTGGTCACGATTTACGCATACCACCAAAAGCGATTGCCGAGTTGGTCAACGCGACTCACACTTTGTTTCCTGAAAGTGGGGACTTAAACGATACACAGCAATTATCCCCGTGGGCGGGCTTGCGTCCCGCTACACCTACCGGCGTTCCTATTTTGGGTAGATCGCCTATTCCCAATGTGTATCTAAATGTCGGTCACGGTGCACTTGGCTGGACCTTGGCCTGCGGTAGTGCGAGTTTATTGCGTAATGTAATTTGTGACGAAACACCCGCCATCGATATGACGAGCTTTGCCTTCCGCTAGAACATTTCTTTCTCTAGCTAGTTCCGCTACGCTTATTGCAGAGGTGCGCTAACTGACTATTGGCGACTCACAGGTTCCGCTGCTGCTTGTGCTTGTGTTTGCACTGCTTCACTCTCGACACCCGATGCCACCCACGCAATCAAAGCATCGAGCGCAGGTCGCGCTTTTGCTGCGTACTCGTGATTAATCATACCGACGACAACCCAATGCCGATTTTGTTGATCGCGTACATAACCAGCCACCGCCACTGTATCGCGCAAGGTACCGGTTTTAATACGGGCGCGCGCCGCAGCCACTGTCCCGACTAAACGCTTACGCATAGTGCCATCCACCGCCACAATCGGCAGGCTAGCGCTAAATTCAGCAAACCAATTGCTTTGACTTAGATGAAGTAAAAGTAAGCTCATTTGTTTGGCGGAGATACGCTCAGTGCGAGACAAACCAGAGCCATTCTCGATCACAAAACCTTGGTCATCAATCCCTTGCTGACGCATCCATTGACGTACCCGCTCCTGTGCCGAGTTGAAGCTGGTTACTCCATTGGCCTTCGCACTCAACCCAGCACTTAACCCAGCGCTTAACTCAGTACTTAACTCAGCGCCCAAGCTTAAATACAGTAAACGGGTCATGGCGTTATCAGAGCGTTTATTGATGATTCTGAGATTGTCCGCCAAACTATCCGAGGATTTTTCAACCAAGATGGTGGCGGTCGGAGGCACAACGCCATCGATAGCGTGCCCTGTCCATTGCCCGCCCATTTCCGTCCAGAGTTGGCGCACCAGACTCTCGATATACAAGTTGCGATCAAGAATATTGAGGCTGTTTGTGATCTTGCAATCGCGTGGAAACTCGCCGCTTAAGGTGATTGTGGTGCGATGTCGGCGATCGGTTTTGATGCTGGGCGGAATCCAGCGTTGTTCCCACTGCGCGCAAGGAAAATCACTGAGAGTCATACGATTGTTGAGGCGTACTCGCGCCACCGGCGGAGACAGCCGCGTTTGCATTTTTTTCTGCGTACTGTCGAGTTCAAAACTCGTCAAATTACTACTCACCAGCAAGGCATCAGGAATCACGTTGTAGTAGGCATCCGGTGTTTCATCAAATGGGGGCAAATTCAGATCAAATCGACTAGGCTGAAAAAAACTACGATCAAGTATCAGATCGCCTTCGATACGATGAATACCTTGATCATAGAGTGTTCTCAACATCATTCCGAGGCGATCCCAACTCAAGTCAGGCGCGCCACCGCCACGCAAATACAACGAACCTCTCAAGGTATTTTTCTTCATACGCCTATCCAATGTCATTTTCGATGACACATCGCTGAGCAATTGCGTCTTCCATCGATAAGTCGGCCCCAGCTCTTCCAAGGCAATCCCGCTAGTGACCACTTTCATGGTCGAGGCTGGGCTCATGGGCACATCCTCATGTATCGCTAATTTGGGTGCGCTACGATCGACCGGCTGCACCATCACCGCCAATGCAGAAGTGGGTACACCTGCCTGCTGCAAGGCTTGTGTCACACTTTGCGGCAAACTCTGCTGCGCTTGTACTTGTGCTTGCGCAGATACAATAGGAAAACAACACCCGATTAATACTAGGCAAATTTGACGGTGCATCGATCCAACAGTAATCATCCTATGTTCCCTCATTTCCTCAAGTGCTCGGGTAAACCATGCTGAGCCTGCATGGGACTTACGCAAAATTGCGCTAGCTAGGCGCGTCGCCGAAGACAGTACAATTGTACGGCGAGTCGACGGCAACGACGCTAGCGTCTGTTTTGCGTAAGTCCTGTTACAGAGTCATAGTCTACGGGCATGAATTACCAATCGCCTATGGTTTTTTAGCATGTCCCTATAACGCTAGTGTATGGAATTTTTTGGGAAATGCCGATCTTGATAGTTGAGTGCATAACTTTTTCCTATACATCATGATCAAAAAATCAATCGCATCAAATCGCAAAAGATGAAAATATAGGCTTCATTCTTCCGTGACTATTCAGCTAATGCCAATTGAACTGTACTACGTCAAGAATAGGCGCCTCAACTCCCCACATTTGAGACGTTTTACTGTTCACCTTATCCCCAAGACTGGTGAATCTTGAAAGAGGGCGTGCGAACGTCCTCTTTTTTTAAATTTTGGTGAGAATCGACAATGCACGCTGCCAAGCCACGACTACTATCTTTAGATGCCTTTCGTGGGATGACGATTGCCGCCATGTTCTTAGTGAATAATCCAGGCGATTGGGCTCACATCTATCCACCATTGGCACATGCCGCCTGGTCAGGTTGGACTCTCACCGATTGTATCTTTCCATTTTTCCTGTTTATTGTCGGTGTTTCGCTGCAACTATCACTCGCCAATAAAACCGATTTACCCGAACATCGACGCCTACATTATTCGAAATTATTGCGCCGTGCGGCAATTATTTTTTTGATCGGTCTAGTCCTCAACTTCATCCCGAGTTTTGACCTCTTGAGTCTACGCATTCCTGGTGTTTTGCAACGCATAGCGCTCACCATCATGTTGGCTGGCGCTATCCTTATTTACTTCACGTGGCGTCAACAATGCGCGTGGATCTTCGCCATTCTTATCTTCTATACTGGCGTGATGTTACTAGTGCCTGTCCCTGACGCGGAGGGTGTTTGGGAGCACGGCATACTAGAGCCTGGACGCGATTTTGGTGCTTGGTTGGATCGCACCCTCATGGAGGGACATCTCTGGAAGAAATCAAAAACCTGGGATCCGGAAGGTTTGTTTAGCACTTTGCCTGCGACCGCAAGTGTGCTGTTTGGTGTGCTGACCGGACGTTTTATAAGTAGCGCGATACCGCCTCGCCAGCAGGTTTTCCCGCTTTTCATGTTCGGTGGTAGTTGCGTCGCGCTAGGCCAAGTGATGGATCATTATTTGATGCCGATCAATAAGAGTTTATGGACTAGCTCTTTTTGCATCCTGATGACAGGTTGGGCTGTACTCGTTTTCACCATTTTTTATTATTTGCTCGACGCCAGCAAGTCACTCCTATTAAAACAAAGGATGCGCGCACTCAATTTGCCGTTCACAATGTATGGACTCAACGCGCTATTTCTGTTTGCACTTGCAAGTCTATTGGCCAAGCTGATGGGATTTATACAGATTGTGCAAAGTGATGGCAGCGCGATGTCTTTACAGAAAACTTTATTCGCACCGCTGACGGCACTCCCCATTTCTGCTTACAATGCGTCATTGCTGTTCGCCCTACTATTTAATTCGGTGATGCTCACGATTGCTTATTTGATGTGGAAAAAATCGTGGTTTATTAAAGTCTAATGTCTGTTTCCCCTTTTTCCTTTATTTGCAGAAATAATGAATTACCACCTTCCAAAGACGTCCGTTTCTACACGCATCAACAACAAATCAATCAAGCACGTTAGCAACCTCGTCGTCGGATTCTTATTATTATTGTTAGTGCTATTCTTACTAAGCGCTTGTACGACGGCAGTGCAAGCTCCCGTTAGTAGCACCCCGGAAACCTCAAGCCAGAAGACCGCATCCTCGCGTCAAGATTTGGCGCAGGCAGTACCAACATCACTAGCAGCAACACCAGCAGCACCAGCAGCGCCGAGAGAATTCCGCGCGGCATGGGTCTCGACTGTATCGAATATTGATTGGCCAAGTCGGTCTGGTCTCAGTAGCGAGCAGCAGCAAGCCGAGATCATCGCGATTCTCGATCAAGCCAAAGCAATTCAACTCAATGCGATCATCTTGCAAGTGCGCCCTAGCGCCGATGCCATTTATTCTTCCACGCTAGAGCCTTGGAGTGAATACTTAACCGGTGAACAGGGACGAGCACCGCAAGTTTGGTACGATCCTTTGCAGTTTTGGATAACACAAGCGCATCAGCGTGGTCTGGAACTACACGCTTGGTTTAATCCCTATCGCGTCAAAACCGCGCTTTCAAAAGCGAACCTCAGCCCACAACATTTAAGCAAAAAAATACCATCCGCCGTCAAAAAATATGGCGATTTACTATGGATGGATCCTTCCGATGCGAAGGCCTCCGCGCAAACCCTCAACGTGATCTTGGATGTAGTACGCCGATATGATATCGATGGGGTCCACATTGATGATTATTTTTACCCCTACCCGATCAAGAACGCAGCGGGCCAAGAAGTCGATTTCCCCGACGAAGAGAATTGGGCGCGATATCAAAACGAGGGTGGCGCACTCTCACGTGCCGACTGGCGCCGCCAGCATGTCAATCGATTAGTTGAAAACATCGCGCATCAACTGCGCCAAGAAAAATCATGGGTAAAATTCGGCATTAGTCCATTTGGCATCGGGCGACCAGATCGTTTGCCGCCGGGAATCACGGGATTTAGTCAATACGATAAATTGTATGCCGATGTCGAGTTGTGGCTGGCACGTGGCTGGCTTGACTACCTCGCACCGCAATTGTATTGGCCTATCGAACAACAAGCCCAGGCATTTCGTGTCTTACAAGATTATTGGACTCGTCAAAATACCATGGCACGTCACATATGGCCGGGTCTTTACACCAGCCGAATTGATCAGAGCGATAAATCGTGGACAAGTGAAGAGATACTGAATCAAATCAGCATCACGCGCGCACAGGCGAGTGCAGGACATATTCACTTTAGTATGGTGGCATTGATGCAAAATCGCAAAGATATCGCCCAGCGACTGCGTCAAGAACGCTATCTCACGCCGGCGCTAGTCCCGGCAACGCCATGGTTATTTGCTGGTACTGTCACAACACCACGATTAATACGCACTGCAGATCCACAACGTATTGAAGTCGCGTTTGACGACCACCAAGCAGTACGCTCAATAGCCATTTGGCGACGCTATGAACATGAGATGAAACACGAATGGATTTTCTCGCTGCAACATCCCAGTGCGCAAAGCATCGATATGAGCGACGACCTGCAACTAGGCAAACTCACCGAAGTCGTCGTCAGCTTGGTCGATCGCGTAGGTCAAGAGAGTCAACGCGCCCACTTCATTAAGTAATAGCCAAGGCGAATCCGGTAGACTTGGCTATCTGTCGCTTTTTGACAACCATGGTCAAACATCTGCCATCCAAATTTGATAAATAATTTGGCTGAAATTGCGCAAGCACCCTGCTTTTACGACCTAACATCATGATCTTGCATGGCACTTAACGCCAAACGAATAGCTTTTGGCCAGACTATATCTTTTAGTTATTGAGCGCATGGGTTTTTTCATTTGTCACGCTATTAAAAAAACCTCTACTCTTGCTCTGAGTCTGCGATTATCGTTGCGGATTTGAACCGAGATTTTCCATTAGGCGCAACAGAGGTGCTATTTGAGCTTTGACGTCGCATTTTCAGTAGGATTTGACTTCCTTGTAGCCCATGGCCTGCCATGAGTTACACGTGCAGGCCAAAACTGTCTAGAAACGTGCATCTGCCATCAATTCAAAGCCTAATAGAAAATTTCGGTTTACCTAAAGCGGTACCAAGCTCTCCTATTTTGTGAGAGTAGTCCAGAACAGACATGTTTCTGAAAAAAGCGAATATTTCATTGATAGCATCAAATAGGAGAATGTAGTGAAACTAACAACCATAGCCCATTGTATCGCTTTAATCGGTGTCTCAAATCTTGCAGCTGGCATCACCTATGCGCAGAGTTTGCCCGTTGAAAAATTACAAAAAGTCGAGATCACCGGCTCAAGTATCAAAGCTGTACAAAAAGAAGGCGCACTGCCGATTCAAGTCATCACCGCGGAGCAAATTGGTCGCTCGGGAACCACCAGCGTCGAGCAATTAATCGCGACCCTGTCGGCCAATGGCACTACGGCGGATAACTTATCCTCACAAGCAGGTATTCAACTCGGCTCTAATGATCGCAACAACAATGGTAACTCGAGTGCCAATTTGCGCGGCCTGGGTGCTGGTAGCACTCTAGTACTTCTGAATGGTCGTCGCGTGTCTTTGCATGGTGCTAAAGGCAATGCAGTTAACCTCAACTCGATTCCATTAGCGGCAGTTGAACGTGTCGAAATTTTGACCGATGGTTCCTCCGCGATTTACGGCACCGATGCGATCGGTGGCGTGATCAACTTCATTTTGAAAAAGAATTTTAACGGCGTCAATGTGAGTGCGCGCACCAACGTCACTCAGGGCGGTGGTGGCAGTACCAAGGGCGTTTCCATCGTTGGTGGCATGGGCGACATGGAAAGCCAAGGCTATAATCTGATGGCAACCGTGAGCTACGATAAACAAACCATCTTAAATGCAAATCAACGTTCATTCGTGAATGGTTTTCAACCTGAACGTGGTTTATCACCCGATACCACGGGAACACCGTTTGCGACCCAGACAGGTGGCACTGGGACGGCGATTGGTTCCAGTTATAAATTACCGACCACAGGTGCGCAAACCTACAACCGTGCCAATTTATTGAGTTTTCAAGGCAAGTGTGATTCTGGCTTTGACATGACACAGTACCAGAGTACTTTATGGGGTAGTCCACAATTCGCGAACGCCTGTGCCTACGATTACACCGGTCAGGCAGTGTTGATTCAGCCTGTGGACAATCTCAATCTCGTGACACGCGGCACCTTAAAGATCAATAACGATACCAAAGCGTATTTCGAGGTAGTTGGTTCACGTTCAACCGCCACCAAGCAGTTCGAACAAAGCCAAATCACCACCAGCATTGCGGCAAAAAATGCCTATCCAGTTGGCGGTCCGTACTATCAAGATCTCTCAAGTTATATTCCAACATTTGATAAGACAAAGCCTATTGCCTATCGCTGGCGTTGCATGGAGTGCGGAGGCCGCACCATCCAAACAGTGTCTGAACAAACACGTATTTTGGCAGGCATTGACGGGGTAATTGGCGGGTGGGACTACAGCTTAGGCGCGTCTACTGCCAAGAGTTACGCTAATTCTGTCTTAGGCGATGGCTATATGAAGCGCCTAGAGTTCGATGCGGCTTTAGCTTCAGGCAAGATTAATCCATGGTTGAAAGCTGGCGAGTCACAATCCGCAGAGGCATTAGCCTTGATTCAAGGCGCAAAAGCTGCGGGTACTTCCCTGTTCGGCGGTAGAGCCTCCTTGGTACAAGTGGACGGTAAAATTTCCGGTGAATTATTTTCACTCCCAGCTGGTATGGTGAGCGCCGCCGCCGGTTTTGATTTGCGTCGTGAATCGTATCAATTCAAGTCCGATGAGACTGCAACGGTGCCGGTGCGTGACGCGCCATTTGACGCAACCTTTGCTAAAGTGTCGCGCGACATTACGGCGATTTACGCAGAAATGGCTGTGCCGGTATTTAAAGGCTTTGACGCACAACTAGCGATTCGACGTGATAAATACAGTGACTTTGGCAGCACGGTCAATCCAAAGATTTCGTTCCGATATGAGCCAATTGAAAAAACTTTGATGTTCCGTGGCTCGGTGAACTCTGGTTTCCGTGCACCGAGTTTCTTCCAATTGTATTCCGGCGTCTCGATTTCACCTTTGCCTGGCAACGTGGACGATCCTGTTTTATGTCCGAAGAATCCAGGTAATTTGCAGTATTGCGGAATTCGTCCAGATCAAAAATCTGGTGGGAATATTAATTTAAATCCAGAGAAGTCGAAGCAATGGTCAATCGGTACCGTGATTCAACCGCTCGACTGGATGGCAGTAACAATCGACCTATGGAATATCAAGCGCGATGGGATCATCACCGAGCTAGATGGCACTGCAGTCATCAAGCATCCGGAAACTTTCCCGAACAATTTGATCCGTGATGCGAATGGCGAGATCGATTATATTCAGGCTGGCTACGTGAATGCCGATGGCGACAAGTTGCGCGGCATCGACCTTGCGTTGAAGATGAACGGTAAGCTGGGAACTGGGAAATGGGACGCTGGAGTAGAAGGTACTTACATCAAGAGCTTCAAGTCCCGTATATTTAAGAGCGATGCGTATAACGAACTGCTGGGCGAATGGTATCCACGTGATTTGTACGTGCGTTGGAAACACAATGCCTTTGTCACTTATTCCGAAGGTGATTGGAGTACCACCTTCTCACAACGCTACACAGCAGGCTACAAAGATGAGCGTCCTTATGGCGTTGTACCTGCGGGCTTTGTCGCCGATGTTAAGCCGTACACGACCTACAATTTATCTGCCAGCTATGCGGGCTTTAAAGACTTGACTATCAATGTGATCTTGATTGACATGTTTAATCGCACACCGTCCTTTACTGCTCACAATGTGGACTTCGCAGGTGGTGCAGGTTGGGATCCACGCGTCGCTAGCCCACTTGGACGTCGTTTATCGGTCAGCGCGAATTACAAGTTCTAGTCCGCACCCTCACTTGACCATCAGCATCATGTCGGGCTTGATCCGGCATGATGCTGAAGCGAGTTTAGAGGTATTCTCCCAGAGCCTGAACATTCCGCATATTACCTGCTCAATTTGGTATGATCGTAGAACAAAGTCGTCATCGGCGGGCAGGAACCGCTCGTCCACAGGAATGTCATGAACAAACAGCTGGCTTTTTTTTCTTTATTCTTTTTGATGGGCGTTACTGCCAATGCGACTGGTAATGCGTCTGGCGAGGCATCTGGTAATGCGTCTGTCGCTGCGTCTATCTCGACCAATAAACCTATCATCTATTGCGCCGATGCGTCACCCGAAGGATTTGATCCAGGCTTATGGGACAGTGCCAGCACCAGCAATGTCACCAATCAACTATTTCAAGGTCTCTTGATGTTCAAGCGTGGCACCACCGAGTTGGTGCCACAACTTGCGCAGTCGTGGACATTTTCTAGTGATGCTAAAAGTCTGCGTTTTGTTCTGCGCGACAATGTGCGTTTTCATCAAACGCCGTATTTCACCCCGACCAGAACACTCAATGCAGATGATGTGATGTTTACATTTGAACGCATGACCAACCCGCAGCATGTGTTTAATAAGGCCTTTCCCGCCTCTTTTATCTATCCGCAAAGTTTAGGCTTGGCGGCACAAATCAATTCAATAAAGAAGATCGATCAGCGCACTGTGGATTTTGAATTGAAGACGGCCAATGCCGCTTTTTTATCTTATTTCGCGATGGCGTTTTCAGCCATCCATAGTGCTGAATATGCGCAACAATTACTACTCAATAAGCGCGCTGCAGATATCAACAACTATCCGATAGGCACCGGCCCCTATCGTTTTCGTAGTTACAAAAAAGACGATGTGATCCGCATGGAGGCCAATCCTGACTACTGGCGCGGACCGCAAATCACCCAAAAACTGATTTACTCCATCAGCCGCGAACCCAACGTACGCGTACAAAAATTGCGCTTGGGCGAATGCAATATCACTGCGCCTATTCGTGATGTCGACATCACTGTTTTAGACGGCAACCCTCGCGTCAAGGTCGCCAAAATTCAAGCTTTAAATATCTCTTACCTCTCTTTTAACTTAAGAAAAGCGCCCACCAATAATCGACTGGTGCGAGAGGCCTTAGATATTGCGGTGGATCGTAATGCCTTGTTTCGAGTGCTGTTTCCGCGTGGTGATGCGATGCAAGCGATCAGCGCTTTTCCACCTTCAATTCCCGGTTATAACAAGCAATTAAAGAATGAATATAATCCTGCAAGAGCGCGCCAATTGCTCGCCAGTGCGGGCTTTAGCGATAATATAGAACTGGACTTATGGGCCCTACCAGTGAGTCGCCCAACCAATCCCAACGGGCAATTAATGGCGCAAATGATCCAGCAAGACTGGGCAAAAATTGGGGTCAAGGCTCATATCAAAACTTACGAGTGGGGTGAATATCTCAAACGCGCTGCCAAGGGCGAGCATGATGTGTATATGAGCGGATGGTCAGGTGACAGTGGCGATCCCGATGATTTTTTAGCGACCAATTTGACCTGTGCTTTAAACAAAAATGGCGTGAAGTTTTGCAATAAAAAATTCGACGTCCTAGTGGAAGCGGGACGCTCGACCACAGACCCGCAACGACGTGCCGCGTATTACGAAAAAGCCCAAGTGATTTTCAAGTATGAGCGCCCGTGGATGACCATGGCACATTCCACCGTCTATATTCCCATGTCACAGAAACTGGAAGGTTTTATCATGGCGCCCAATGGCAGTGTGTCTTTTGAAAATGTGTATGTACGGCCATAGTATGCGCCACACTACGTAACCCAAATTCAGTACAACTCAATAAAACCAGGTCGATACGCTCATGCTGCTGTTCATCACTAAAAAAATTCTCAGTGTCATTCCGACCTTTATCGGCATTACCTTGGTCGCGTTTTTTCTGATTCGCCTGGTTCCGGGTGACCCTATCGAAGTCATGATGGGTGAACGTCAAATGGATCCAGCCCAACATGCCGAGATGATGCATCGCATGGGACTCGATTTGCCTTTGGCTGAGCAATACTGGGTCTATCTTCAAAAACTCGTACAAGGCGATTTTGGTCTCTCGCTGGTATCTCGCGAACCAGTGGCAAAGGAATTCGCTGCGCTGTTTCCTGCCACGATGGAACTAGCCTTATCCGCGTTACTTTTGGCGTGCTTGTTCGGTCTTGTGTTGGGTGTGATTGCGGCGCTCAAACGTGGCTCTTTGATTGATCAAGGGGTGATGGGTTTAGCGACGGTCGGCTATTCGATGCCGGTGTTTTGGTGGGGCTTAATCTTGATGATGTTTTTTTCTGTCGATTTAGGTTGGACCCCAGTGTCTGGACGGATTGCGATTGAATATGACATTGTGCCGCGGACCGGTTTTATGCTAATTGATAGCCTGTTATCCGATGAAGTTGGTGCGTTTGGTTCTGCCCTGCGCCATCTACTGTTACCCACCGTGGTGCTAGGCACCATACCTATGGCGGTGATTGCCCGCATGACGCGCTCATCCATGTTGGAGGTACTACGCGAAGACTATGTGCGCACCGCGCGCGCCAAAGGGCTATCGCCAAGTCGTATCGTCATTATTCATGCGATGCGCAACGCGCTCATTCCGGTGTTGACCGTGGTCGGCATGCAAACGGGTAGCTTGTTGGCAGGCGCGGTACTGACTGAGACGATCTTTTCCTGGCCGGGAATCGGTAAATGGTTAATCGATTCGATTGCGCGACGTGATTATCCCGTCGTACAAACAGCCATCTTGGTATCAGCCAGTATTTTCATCTTCGTCAACATGGTGGTCGATTTACTCTACCTCGTTGTCAACCCACGACTGCGCTCAGAATAATAATAGATTCATGATGAATAAAAACCACCCCACCAATATAGTCAGCACAGCGAACACAATGGATTTGGGCGCGGCAGAAGACAGAACTGCGATGCTCAAATCACCGCCGCCAGCTTGGCGACTATTCATTCAACAATATAGCCAAAATCGCGGTGCCTTGGCGGCGACCGTCGTGTTTCTGTTAATCGCATTCTGCGCACTCTTCGCACCTTGGCTAGCACCGTATGATCCGATTGAACAATTTCGTGATCACATGTTGGTTCCGCCGGTATGGAACGAGCGGGGCAGTTGGCAATTTTTGCTAGGTACTGATGAATTAGGACGCGACATACTGTCGCGCCTGATGTACGGCGCCAGAGTGTCGCTCATGATAGGTAGCTTGTCGGTGATTTTTTCGCTGATACCGGGGGTTTTTCTTGGCTTGCTGGCGGCATTTTTTACGCGCTTCGCTGGTCCTGTGATCGTCCGCTTGATGGATATTTTACTGGCCTTACCTGGCTTACTGTTAGCGATTTGCATTATTACGGTACTGGGCCCAGGTTTAATCAATACGATGATCGCTATCTCGATTGGCGCCCTGCCCTCTTACACTCGTTTAACCCGCGCTGCTGCTTTGGCAGAAGTGAATAAGGACTATGTGATTGCCAGTCGGGTCGCTGGTGCGGGCACGCTACGTTTAATGTTAAACACGGTTTTACCCAATTGCATGCCGCCCTTAATCGTGAATGCCAGCCTGAGTTTTTCAGCAGCGATACTCGAAACTGCTGCACTCGGTTTTCTGGGCTTGGGCGTACAAGCCCCAACACCAGAATGGGGAACTATGCTCGCAGCTGCACGCGATTACATTGATCGTGCGCCGTGGGTGGTGACCATGCCAGGTTTGAGCATTTTGATTTCTGTATTGAGTATCAATCTGATGGGCGACGGTTTGCGTGATGCACTCGATCCTAAATTGAAACGTCTAGGATAAAACCATGAGCTTACTCACAGTCAAAAATCTCAGAGTAGAATTCGGCGAAAAAAGGCAATCAAGCATCGCCGTCGATGGCATTGATCTGAGCGTAGCGCAAGGCGAACGCATAGGCATAGTTGGCGAATCAGGCTCGGGGAAGTCGGTCAGCATGATGGCCATTATGGGGCTCATCGATGCACCAGCGCGCGTCAGTGCGGATGTCTTGAGCTTTAACGGACAAGATTTGCTAGGTTTGTCAGCCAGCGCCCGACGTAAAATTATTGGCAAAGATATCGCCATGATTTTTCAAGATGCACTGAGTAGCTTAAATCCCTCTTACACCATCGGCGCTCAATTGATGGAGGGGATGAAAGTTCACTTAGGCTTACGCGGAAAAGCCTTGCGTGAACGCGCCTTGGAACTACTAAGCTTGGTCGAAATACCAGACCCTGTGCGTCGCTTCGATTGCTACCCCCATCAACTATCGGGTGGTATGAATCAGCGTGTCATGATTGCGATGGCGCTCAGTTGCGAACCCAAATTACTGATCGCCGATGAACCGACCACCGCCTTGGACGTGACGGTACAGGCACAAATCATGGATCTCTTATTGCGCTTACATCAGCAACATCAGATGGGCTTAATTCTGATCACCCACGATCTAGCCGTGGTCTCTGAAATGACTGACGAAATCCATGTGATGTATGCAGGCCAAGTGATGGAACACGCGCAAGTA
>CAUPKC010000005.1:0-110414 GCA_963511665.1 uncultured Undibacterium sp. | reverse complement strand
GTTTTAGGATTCCACAAATCGTTTTGGTCAATTGCTGCATTCAACATGCGATCGGCTTCCATTGCCAGCATCTGACGCAGATTGTCTTGATTCGCTGGGAAAGTCGCATAGTAATTAGTACGGTCATACCAAGTCGTACCGTTGAAGTCAGCACCGGTAGAGTTCAATACTTCCACAGGGGATTTTGTGCCTTTTTTGATACCGAAGTTAGCACTAGGTTTGAACAGCAAATGCTCTAACAAATGTGCCATACCCGTTTCGCCGTAGTTTTCGTGGCGTGAACCAACCATGTAGATGATATTGGTGGTGATGGTCGGCTTACTGGCATCGGGAAACAGTACTACGCGCATGCCGTTGGCGAGTTTGTACTCGGTGATGCCTTCTACTGAAGTTACTTTTACAGGTGTCGCTTGCGCCGATTTTACTGATGCGGATTTTGTTGCGTTTTGCACTTCCTTGATTGGTTCAGCGGAAAAAGCGATGCCAGGCGTCAGAATGCCAGCACTTAACATCAGGAGCGTAATAAGTTTCACAGAATAATTCCTAAAAAAGACATAGAGGAAGCACAAGGTAGTCTATTTGCCAAGTATTTGCAATTGGCTAAAAGTAATTTTTTGCCATCTTTGAAAAATATGTGCAATTTTTCAAGGACACGTTGTAGCGGAGAAGATAAGTAGGTACAAATTCAGCTAAAACAAACTAGTTTGTCTCGGTGCGGCTTCTTCTTCAGTTAAGGATTTTTTTGTGACTCGCTTAGGAAGCGGAGCCGCTTTGGCCCACATCGCCTCTGCTGGATAGAGTTGTAG
Organism: uncultured Undibacterium sp.; assembly: GCA_963511665.1. GTDB lineage: Bacteria > Pseudomonadota > Gammaproteobacteria > Burkholderiales > Burkholderiaceae_D > Undibacterium. Next base: position 109,608 of record CAUPKC010000005.1, on the reverse strand, counting down.
AAAAACTCTGGCCATGTCTGGATTGCTGCAACTGAGCCAATCGTCATATTCCGCTTTAGGAATAATGACTAAGCCACGTTTCTCATCGCCCGGTTGGTGAAAGCGCTTCATGAGTGGATGCTGGTCCGCATTGATCGTAATTTGGGTGAAGGAAAAGCTCTGTTGACCGTCGCCTTCGTCCCAAACTTTGTACAAACCCGCTACCGCAAAATCAGTGCTGTCTTCAACGCCGATTTGCCAGCGCACTGGCGCCCCACTTTCGTAATTGGGTTCGAAGAAGTTTTGTAGCGGGATCAGGCAGCGTTTTCCTTCGCGCCAAGGACGAGCGAAGCTGCTTAATTCACCTATGGTTTCGGCGCGCGCATTCATGGTGCTAAAGCGTTTGCCAGGAGGTAGTTTTGTTTTGGGAATTAAACCATAGCTGCCACGCAAAGCCTGGCGTCGCTTTAGGGCATCGTGGGTGATAAATGGTGCGGCGTAGTCTTGCCAAACTTCATTTTGCCATTCACTGCCCGTGTGATCCATTGCATAAAATTTTTCAGTTATCTGATCTTTTCGGCTCGGGGTGTAGTTGATGCACATGATGTCGTTGTTGAATTTACGCTGATAGACTTTACCTGCTGACGATCAAACGAGATATTTGAATTAGAAAATACTGCACAGTGTAGCGGAACTTATTCAACTGTGCCGATAGGTAAAGGCGGGCATTTGCGTCAATGCAAGGCATAGCTGTGGTCACACATTGGGGTGATTTGTCATGATGCGATTTACCAACAACCGCAGACATCACTGGCGCTAGTTGTTTTAAGGAAGTAGCATGTACTCGTCCCCAATCCACGTCGGAAATCTGTATCACTCATATGAAAAATAATAGTAAGCCCTTGGGTTTCTGGATGTGTACTGCTTTGATCATTGGCAATGTCATCGGCATGGGAATCTTCATGCTACCAGCCTCGTTAGCACCTTATGGATTGAACGCCTTTATTGGTTGGGGAATCACGCTAGTCGGCTGCATTTTCATTGCGCAAGTGTTTGCACATTTTGCGCGGGCTTTTCCACAATCCGATGGGCCTTACGCTTACACACGCTACGCATTCGGAAACGGTTTTGCATTCTTTATTATGTGGTGTTATTGGGTTTCGGTTTGCATTACCAATTCGACTTTGGCGATAGGGATCGTGGGTTATTTGAGCAGCTTGTTTCCCGTGTTGACTGAGACCGCCTGGCTCGCGCCTTTGAGTGCGATTGCCTTGATCTGGTTCTTTATTGTCGTCAACTTACTAGGTGTACAAACCTCAGGAAGAGTGCAGGTATTGAGCACCCTATTAAAACTTTTGCCTATGGTGGCGGTACTCCTACTAGGCGCGTTTCTATTGAGTACCAATGCTTCGGTGTTCCTTGCACAGGTTCCGACCACGCCTTTGTCATGGGAGGCAAGTGCGGCGGCTGGCACCATCGCCTTATTTGCGATGCTGGGTGTCGAAAGTGCGACGATACCAGCAGGTAAAGTGCATGATCCGGAACGCACTATTCCGCGAGCAACTATGGTGGGAACCTTTATCACAGCAGTGATTTACATTGGTGTTTCAGCGATTCCTTTACTGCTGATTCCGCAAGCTCAGTTGGCAAGTTCGAATGCGCCTTTCGTTGATTTGTTTCATCGTTACTTGAATGCCGATGCAGGTTTGTGGATCGCTTTGTTTGTGATTATCAGTGGACTAGGCGCGCTCAACGGCTGGACCATGATTGCGGGTGAAATTACCGTATCGATGGCGAACCACAGCGTATTTCCTGCTTTCTTAAATCGTCAAAATCGGCAAGGCGCGCCAGCCACTGCTCTAATCGTGACTGGTGTTTTAGCGAGTGTGATGATCTTAATGAACTATAGCCGTAACTTGGCGCAGGGTTTTACGTTTTTGAGTGTGATGGTCACTGCAGCAAATATGCCCTTGTATCTGGCCGTTGCTGTCGGTTTGTTTAAACTGTGGAAGCAGAAGCGTTTGACCGCTAAGTTGAACCAATCCTATTATTTGGCGCTTTCTGCTTTGTTTGCCACTGCCTATTGCTTGTGGGCTTTCGTTGGGGTCGGTGCAGAATCCATGCTCTGGGTTTGCGTATTGGGTTCAGTCAGCCTACCTATTTTTCTTGGTATGCGCTATTGGCAGAAAACCTAAAAACCTCTATCCATTACAAATCGCGCCACATCATGGCGCGATTTTTTCAACTATTTTATTGTTCAGTTGTAGCTTTGTTATTGCTTAGTTACAGCCTAATAAAGCGGTGCTGTAAGCGCTTCCTGTGCAAAACTATTTGCAATTGCCGGACGCTGTACTAATCGTGCCAAGTAGGGCGACAAGTGAGTATAGTCACGCGCTGGTTTATGCATATTGCGGGTCCACCGACATAGCATGAAGAGAAATAAATCTGCGATCGACAAGGATTTTCCAAGAAAAAAATCACCATCCGATTTTGCTAACTCCGTATCAATGTAACCCAACATCTCGGCCACTCTTTGCTCCGCATGCTTCTTAATTTGTTCTGCCGTTTCTGCATTGTCAGCCAGCCGTTCAGGATAAAAATAACTGAGCAGTTCCGCTTGCAGCGTGTTCGACAAATACATCATCCACTGATTTAGCAGCGCCCGTTCTACACTACCCAATGCTGGGCTGAAGTGGGCGGCATTTTGTTGTACTGCGTATTTATCCGCTAAATGCATGCAGATCGCGGCGCTTTCGGTTAAATGGAGCTCGTCGCCATCGAAGACATCAATCAAGAGTGGAATTTTTCCCTTGGGGTTGAGCTTTAAGTAGGCCGCTTGCTGATGCTCTTGCTTACTGGTATCGACTAAAACGAGTTCATAAGGCAGACCTAATTCTTCTAGTAGAAAATGTGGGGCAAGACAAGCGGTTCCTGGCGAGTAGAAAAGTTGCATCATGACGGCATAACTCCAAGTGAACGAAGGGAAAGCGAATAAGTGTAGAGGAAAAATGCATAAGACGCATCGCTATGCAAACATTGCAGAGGAATAATTAGCATTTGCAATGAACTTTTGTGCAGAGCAGCAGTCTGAACTCGCGAAGCAGACTTCTTGCTTCTATTTTCATTTCTTGACCTAGGGCTGTTAAGCCTCGCTATTACTTTATTATGCTAAAAACATTCTTTCCTGGTTCTTTGATGGTCAGTGCCCTTGTGCTCGCATTCCCGCATTCTGCGTTAGCGCAAGATAGCGCCACTTCGCTGGCGAATAGTCTTGAGAATGCTGTGCAAAGCAATCAAAAAGCAGTTGATACGCAAAAGAAGGAGGCGATCAAAGCAGTCTCATCAGCTTCGACAGCGCCAGCCAAAGGCAGCGAAAATCCAACCCAAAAAGTACAAGTAAAAGGCAATCGTGAATACGATGCACGGCGTTTTGATACAGCCAGTAAGATCGTCGTCACGCAAGAAGAGATCGCCCGTTTTGGCGATACCGAAATTACCGATGTTTTAAAACGCTTGCCCAGCGTCAGTGTCGTTGGCGGTGCGATTCGTATGCGTGGACTAGGCGCTGGATATACTCAAATTTTGCTCAATGGTGAGCCTAGTCCTCCGGGTTTTTCGATTGAAAGTCTGGCACCCGATTTAATAGAACGAATAGAAATCGTTCGATCAGCCAGTGCCGAGTTTAGCGCGCAGGCAGTGGCGGGTACAATCAATATCATTTTGAAACGCTCGATATCGATGACCCAGCGCCAGGTGAAGCTGGGTTACTTTCAAAGAGGTGATGTGCCTAGTGGCTTGTATGGCAGTTTTCAATTGTCCGATAAGCTGGAGCAATTTTCTTACAGCCTGCCTTTGAATCTGAATGTGGGGCGTTTTAGTAATAATGCCAATCAAAGCCAAACTCGCAAAACGGATAGTCAGGGCGTGATTACTCAGTTACGTCAAAATACTTCGGATAATGAAAATCACAATCGTTCGGTGGCTTCCGCTCCGCGTCTGAATTGGACCTTGGATAATGAAGATATCCTCAGCTTCAATGCCTTTATTAATTTGAACGAAAATGAAGGTCGCAATCGCGGCAAAACAAATAGCTTAGCAGGTATCGCTTACAGTTTTCCGATTGAAGATTACGATACGACGAATGAAGCGCAAAGCTGGAACAATAATCTGAGCTGGACGCAAAAGTTGGGCGATAGTGCCAAGCTGGAATTGCGTGCTGGCACGCATTATTGGCATGCGCAATCGACAGGGCGCAGCGTGGGACGAGATGCCAATGAAAAAGCTTTGTTTGATCGGCACGTTGATACCGAATCATTCAATCGTGGTTGGACACATAGTGGTAAATACAATGCGCCGTTTATCGAAGATCATACGATTTCGGCTGGTTGGGAGCTAGCATCGCGCTGGCAGAGTAGTAATAATTCGACGCGCGGTACGACAGCGATGAATGAGGTCGTCAGCCCTGTTAACTTGCAAGAAGACGTTGAGTTCAAAATTGCGCGTACGTCTTTGTACGCGCAAGATGAATGGACTCTGGACAAACAGTTATCGCTGTATCTGGGTTTGCGTTGGGAGGCGATCAGCATGGATGGTCGCGGCAATAGTCTGGACAATGTGCATAACCGTTCTTCCGTGTTAAGCCCGATTTTTCAAACCTTATACAAAATTCCGGATCACTCGAATCAGCAATTGCGCTTTGCTTTTTCGCGCACTTACAAAGGTGTGAATTCCTGGGATCTGGTACATCGCCGCTATTATTCTACGAATAATTCTGCGACCAGCCCAGACGGCCTGGCCAATCCTAATTTGCAACCCGAATTAGCGACTGGTTTTGATTTTGGCTATGAACACTTTGTCGATGGTGGCGGCGTTTTTAGTGCTAATTTTTTCTTACGACGTATCAGCGGCATCACCTTGAATCGACTGTTTCAGCAAGACGGACTGTGGGTGAATATGCCAGTCAATGGTGGCCATGCGCAGACCAAGGGCATAGAACTGGAAGCGAAGTTTCCTATGCGTTTGTGGATGGAGCAGGCTCCGGCACTCGACTTTCGTATGAACGCCGCATTCAACCACTCGACAATTGATACCGTACCTGGTCCGAACAATCGTCTAAACGCACAGGTACCTGTTCGTGCCAATATCGGCCTTGATTACAAACCAGAAGCCTATCCTTTAACCGTAGGCGCTGGCTATGCCTTTCAAAATGCAGGCCTGGTGCGCGTCTCAGCGAATCAATTGAATTATGGACGGGTCAATCGTAGTCTAGAGGCTTATGCTTTATGGAAATTTGACACCATGTCAAATCTGCGCCTGTCCATGAATAATGTGATTCGTCAGACGGCATATTCAGAAAGTGAATACGAAGACGCGCAAGGCAGTGTGCTGCGCCAGAATTACAATCCATCGAAATTGAATGTGCGCTTGAACTACGAGGTGCGTTTTTGAATTTACTACTTCAATATGCTCTATATGGCCTAGAAAAAAACGCCCTATGATGTTGAATCATAGGGCGATTTTGTTCTGAACTGAAAGGGCATCCTATTCAGATTTAGCGACAACTATTTTTCTTTTAGCTTAGTGCCGGACAGCGTCGCAATCGCAGATAAAGTCGTTTGCGCAGCATTCAGACCCAATAAAAAGTCTTTATCCGAGTAGGTACTAAATACGTCAGTAGGTTGATGCCAGTTTGGATTCCAACCGGCACCTATGTGCATGCCTCGCTCGTTCTCTCGCAATGAAATGGCAGGTACCAAATCCATGAAAGGTACCGAATCCGTATTCGTCATATGGAAGCCCACCGCAGCAGGGTAATTGGTCGCGTACTTGTCATTCGCTGCGCGGAAGAACCATGCCAATTTTGCTGCGCCATCGGCTTGCTTTGCGGTTGATTGATATTCGATATTCACATCAGCCTCTGCTCTTTGTTCTTTCGGCGATTCATAAACAGGCTTGCCTTCTGCATCCAGTACGGGTTTTCCTTTTGCGTCCAATTTTGCGATTGGCATACCGTGATCCCATAGCATCATATCGTGCTGTACCATGCCCAACCATTTTGGTTCGGGAAACTGACCACTACCCTTAGGTGATTCTATACCTTGTAAATCTTTGCGTTGCGCAACGTAAGCGTAGGCACCATTTAACCCTGTCTCTTCGTTATTCCATAGTACAAAGCGGATAGAGCGGTCGGTCTCGACATTGGGTGCGCTAAAAATTCTTGCCAGCTCCATCACGATAGCGGTGCCAGAACCATTGTCGTTGGCTGCTTCACCAAAGCCGATGCCATCCATGTGGGCGCCGACGATATACATTTCTTCGGGATGTGTCTTGCCGATCTTGGTGCAATACACATTTTCGCGCATTGAAGTACCGACAGGCGTTGGCTCGGCATTTATAGCACGTAGCTTTTCATCTGGTTGTAGGAGTGGATCCGTATTCACGCCCGTTTTTGCACGCTTTCCAAACAAAGTACTACCGCCTTGTCCTGCTGCGCCTCCCAGTCCGCCACTGGGAATGACGTTGCGGCGTGGTGCGGGACTAGCATTGGCAGGAGCAGGAGGTGCTTGAGTGTATTCGTATTGCAGACGTTCAGTATTGGTGCACCCATAAGATTTTAATTGCGCTTCTATCCAATCCAAGGCTTTGCGATTACGTTCTGTACCTTGGCGGCGATCGCCAAATTGAGTTAGGGATTTGATCGTCGCTTTATATTTTTCCAACTCTAATTCTTGAACCAGCTGAACCACGACATCATCTGACTTTAGTGCTTTACCTTGGAGTACATCCAGTGACTGTGCCTGGCTGGCAGAGCTAAGCGCTGCGAGACACAAGCTAGAGATAAAGATTTTGCTTTTACCATTGCCCTTGAAAGTTTCGTTCAAACTCATTGCTAATTTGCGTTCTAACTTATGTACGAAATTATGTGCGAACTTCTGTCCAAAATTATGTCGAAAAATCATAGTACCTCCGGTATCGTCGATGGTGCATTATAGGGTGCTTTTGTTGGATCCGTGATGTAGGGAAGCAGTGAGGCAGCGCAACAACACTGAGTATGTGTCGTGTTTTTTATACAGGATTGTGAATAGTGAAACTTAATGGCGAGCGGTTTTTCTTGGATCTATGCTAAAAAGCATAAGCAAGTCTGGCAGCTCAGCATAAATAGCTAATGCCCGCTTAAATACCATTTAACCCTTAATTTTTGCATTTGATCGCAAACTGCCAGATTGTCGACTGAACTTGCGATATCGTTTGCTTGTTTTTCAAAGCCTTATTCCCTCAAAATCCGCATATTAATAATAGTCAGGACTATCTATGAAACCAATATTCAGTGCCCTCGCTTTAACACCAATAGCCATCGCCACACTCTTGCTACTGCAATCCCCGGTCAGCTTGGCGCAAGACAGTAATAAGTCATCCGTAAGCGTTCAGACCGCGACAACGACTATTACGCAACAACTCGATCAGATCGGAGCCGCCTATTACAAAGCAAATCAGCCTGGCGCTACCGTGATTGTCGTGAAGGACGGTAAAACCTTATTACGCAAAGCTTATGGCATAGCAAACATGGCAAGCAAAGAGGCATTGCAAGCAGACCATGTGATGCGTCTCGGTTCGATTACTAAGCAGTTCACCTCAGTCGCGATTTTGCAATTGGTAGAAGAGGGCAAAATCGCCTTGAATGATCCTGTCACAAAGTTTTTTCCTGATTATCCGATTAGCGGTAAAGGCATTACCGTTGAACATTTGTTGACCCACACTTCAGGTATTCCAAGTTATACAGGAAAACCTAATTTCGTCGCTGGTGCAGGGAAAGATATCAGCGTGCAGGAAATGGTCGATAGTTTTAAAAACGACGCCTTGGAGTTTGAACCAGGTACTGCCTACAAATACAATAACTCCGGCTATTTCTTGCTTGGTGCCATCATAGAGAAAGTAAGCGGAGAACCTTATGCCAAGTTTGTAGAAAAACGTTTGTTCACACCGCTAGGTATGACAAATACGGCCTACGAGGGTTATGAACGCAGCAAACAAGTACGCGCTGCCGGCTATTCTCAGCGTACCGGTGAGTTTGAACCGAGTATGAAAATCAGTATGACTCAACCTTATGCGGCAGGATCTCTGACCTCAACCGTGGATGATCTGGCGAAATGGGATGCTGCTGTCAGTGCAGGAAAATTATTGAAAGCAGAACATTGGAAACGAGCCTTTACGTCGTACAAATTAAAGAACGGACAGGATACCAATTACGGCTATGGCTGGGGCATAGGCCAATTTGAATCACAAACTATGATCTCTCACGGTGGTGGCATTCCAGGCTTCTCTACTTTTGCTTTAAGTCTGCCTAAAGATAAAGTCTACGTTGCCGTGTTGACCAATGCGGATGGTGGTTTGGCCCAACCAGAGATGGTGGCAATGCGCTTAGCCGCCAGTGCGATTGGCAAACCTATTCCTGAATTCAAAGCGGTGGCTGTTGATGGAAAGACTTTAGACCAATATGTGGGTGTCTATCGTATAGATGAGAACAATCGCCGCATCGTCATGCGCGAAGGCGACAAATTAGTGATGACGCGTACCAACGGTCCGCGCACTGTCATGCAGGCGTATTCGCAAAATGGCTTTTTCAAAGACAATAATTCTTTATTGCGAGTCGAGTTCAATAAAAACGCAAAAGGCGAGGTGAGTGATGCGGTCGTGTATCAACAAGGCACTTCGATTTCTCATCCAAAATTGAATGAAGCCCTACCTGAAGCCGCAAAAGCCTTTGCCATGACGCCGGAGCAGTTTGATGTGTTTGTCGGTGATTATGAGCTCAGGCCAAATTTTGTTTTGCATGTGCGTCGTGAAGGGAATAAATTCGTTACGCAAGCGACAGGCCAGGGGCCAATTAATGTCGTTGCCGTCAGTGCAGATACGTTGAGCGCGCCTGATTTAGGCGCACAGTTGAAATTCGAAAAAGCTGCCGATGGTAAAATCACGCAATTGATTTTGACGCAGGGTGGGCAGAATATGCCAGCGAAGAAAATAAAGTAATATTCATTGTGTAAAAATAGAAAAAGCGTCAAGGAATGATCTTTGACGCTTTTTTTACAAAGTGGAATTAAACAAAAAAATTCTTGAGGAGTAGAGTGTGCTGGACGCGCCAAAAGCACTATGCCTTAGACTCCGTATTACTTTTCTTCACGACCAACAACTGATCAATACGAAACTGATCGATATCAACCACTTCAAATTTATAGTCTCCCACCATCACAAAATCGGTGCGCTTAGGAATTTTTCTCAGCATCGTCATCATGAAGCCAGCGATAGTTTCGTAATTGCCACTTTCAGGTAAGTCATCGATATCTAAAGCCCGACAAACATCTTCAATCGTCGTTGCACCGTCGATTAACCAGGAGTGGTTATCGCGTCTGACAATTTGATCTTCCATATAGGGATGTACCATACCATCCATTAAAGTACTCAGGACATCGTTGAGTGTGATGATACCAACCACCAATGCGTACTCATTCATGATCACGGCGAAGTCCTCGCGCGTTGCTTTAAATTGCTCCAACATTTCAGACAGTGTCAGTGAGTCCGGTACCACCAAGGCAGTGCGTAGCGACAGTTCCTGTACTTTAGAAAATGCTTGATTGGTGAGTATGCGTTTTAGTATGTCTTTTGATTCCACATAGCCGACGACTTTGTCGATTTGGCCATCACAGACCAAAAATTTCGTGTGCGGTTGATCGGCGATTTTCTGCCTTATGCTTTCTTCGTTGTCTTGTAAGCTCAGGTAAACAATGCTGTCACGTTGCGACATCGCGGAAGGCACGGTACGACTCTCTAATTCAAATACGTTGCCTATCATGCCGTGCTCGCGGGTTTGCAAGATACCTGCTTCGGCACCCGCATTGACTACCGCGTGGATTTCGTCAGAAGTGATTTGATCATCGCGTTCAGTTGGAATATTGAGGGTTTTGAAAATCAAATTCGATAAACCATTAAAGATCCATACCAAGGGTTTGAATAATTTGACACAGAGCAGCACTGGCGACACGACAAACATCGCCACCCGTTCCGGCGCGACCATGGCGAGCTTTTTGGGCATGAGATCTGCAAACAAGATAAAGATAGAAGTAACAAAGATAAACGAGCTAAGAAAACTCATGGTGTCTATCCAGCTTGCCTCACCAAATAGCGAATGAAATACTTTGGCAAAGTAAGGCGTGAGTGATTGTTCACCTAAAATACCGCCTAGAATGGCAATCGCATTTAAGGCAATTTGAACGACCGTAAAGAAATGTCCTGGTTCGAGTTGCAAGGCTAACACCTTGCTGGCTCGCAAGTTGCCATCTGCTTCTAAGATCTGCAGCTTTACTTTACGAGCCGCCGCCAAAGCGATTTCCGACATGGAGAAAAAGCCACTAATCGCGACCAACATGAAGATAACGAAGAGATGATCAAAAAGTGCCATGGTGTTTCCTTTGACATAGTGTTAAGGAACATCATAGCCGAGTGGCTACGAAAAATGAATCCAAAGCGCTCAAATGTGATGTTACTCGATGAATCAATCTGAAATTACAGATACAAACCCATCATCTGCACCCCGCCAAGACCCGATTGTTTTGGCGATTTATCCAGATTATGAATCTGACCAGACTGTCTGCTGTTCCTTGATGATGCGTTCCGCCCAAGATTTTGCGCTATCAAAATCTTCAAAAATAGGCTCCAAACCTATACCCTGATAAGTTCGTTTGACAATGTCCCGGCCATCAACATCCTTAGCTGCGACTATGACGTTCGCCAGGCAGGGGAGATGGGTACGACTGTGCTGTACTACTTGCGCGATTCTCTCAATTGCATCGGCAGGACACAATATTGATTCGAAGACGGTCGTGATGGCGACATACGGGCGTTCTGCAGAAAATTCCGTGACCAAATCAAGTGCTTGTTGCGCCCAGTAATCTATAAGCTCACGATTCCATGGGCCGGTCACTTCGGTCAGTAATAATTGACCCTCAGTCCAGACTTTGAACCTGCCATGCGGGCGAAAAACGAAATTCATACAGGTTCCAGAAAGGTTGGCTTGCATCAATAGTATTATCGACATTATAGAAGTAAGTGAGTCAGTCCCACCAAGCTATTAGATAAATAATGTTAAATCCTGCTTTTTGCGATTGAAAAATCTGACAAAGGTAAAACAATTTAGGAACTAAGTTTATGGTCGAAGCTGCCAAATGAGTTCAAAGGCGCGCAAAACCAACATTGCAGCAACTGCAGCGATCACGAAATTTCTGCTTTATCGCTTCGGTTTCTATTTTTTTTCATATCTGTGTAATGCAGTGTGGAACACAGACCCGCATCTAGTTTGGTTGCCCCTAGCATTTTGCGCACATCATTTTCAGAGGGGAGCGGGCGATATTCGTCGTTATGCCATTTAAAAAACTGTGTATCAAACTGCGGGTAAAAAACGCCGATCGCGGTGACTACCGTCATGCAGGATCAAGCCGCCATGACGGTAGTCTCTGTGTTTTACACCATTGATAGAGGCTCTGAATAGTCAGAATATTCTATGAGATCCGACACAAGATGCACGCACGAAGAAGGGTTCATTATTTTTCTAAATTTAACCAATGTTGCATAGGATTAGGCCGACCCAAGAAATAGCCTTGACCAAAACCGCAGCCCATGCCTACCAGGGTGCGATGTTGTTCTGGAGTCTCTATGCCTTCTGCGATGACGTCTAAGCCCAAAGCACTGGCCATCGCCAATATCGCCGCAACAACGGTAACACTAGAGTTGTTCGTACTGTTTAATTCATTCACGAACGAACGGTCAATCTTTAATATGCGTAGGGGAAATTTGTGCAGATAACTTAATGACGAATAGCCCGTGCCAAAGTCGTCTAGTGCGGCACCGACACCGACCAATCTTAATCGATCTAAGGTTGCACATACACGTTCGGTATCGTCTAGTAGAGAGCCTTCAGTCACCTCGGTGACCAAGCGAGTATTCGATAGTCCAGTGAGTTGCAGTAGCTCTAAAAGCCGCGTATCAAAATCGGTGCGCCGGAAATGCAAGGGGGAGCAATTGATTGTCAAATAAGTGTTTTTGTTGGCCAGTTTGGTCATTGCAAGGCAGCTTAATTCAAACATATGCCAATCGATATCTTCGATGCTGCCGTTATCTTCTGCTATCCGTAAAAAATCGAATGGCCCGATGACGCCGCGACCGGGATGATTCCAGCGTATTAAAGCTTCATAGCCCACCGTTTCGCCGGTACTCAAGTGAATAATAGGTTGGAAATATGGTTCAAATTGATCGTACTGCAGGGCGGAACGCAATTCACTCTCGATGGCTAATACATTGACCGCATTTTTTTGCAGTGTTTCATCGAATAGCTCAAATCGATTGCGCCCCACTTTTTTGGCGCGGTATAGTGCAAGATCTGCATCTCTGAGCGCTTCATCAGCAAGATTGTAGCGGTCATCGATAATAGCCACACCTACGCTGGCTGTCGGATTGATTTCTTTGCCCGCGACGTTGAGTGGTTTGCGTAGCGTATCAATAATGCGCTGCGCTACTCTGATCGCAGTCGAGGGAGTTTTTACATCAACGAGCAAGACGGCAAATTCATCACCCGATAATCTTGCTACTACATCGGGTTCACGTACGCAAAGTAGTAAGCGGCGTGCGACTTCTTTCAAAACTTCGTCACCCGCTAAATGTCCGAGGCTATCATTGATTACTTTGAATCGGTCAATATCTAAATACAACAATGCACAATGGTCGGTCGTATCGCGTTTTAATTGCGCCAGTACACGTGTGAGTCGGTCTAAGATATAACCACGGTTAGGTAGGCCAGTGAGTGCATCGTGCATCACTTCATGTTTGAGTTGCTCTTGGATACGCTCACGTTCGCTAATCTCTTCAAGTAGCGCTTGAGTACGATCTTGGACACGTAGCTCAAGCTCAGCATTAGCTTTTTGCAGACTTTCTGCAGCAAGGCGACGATGTAGTGTATTGGCGATTTGTGAGGTAACAAAAACCAAAAGCTCCTGATCTGCCTGAGTGTACACCGCCGATTCACCATAGGTTTGTGCCGCCACTAAGCCTATAGTTTGTTCCCCAACCGATAAGGGAACGCCCATCCAGCTGGAGGGGGGGATTCCTACCGTGTTAAGGTCAATTTCACCTGCCGCTTCTAAGGCATAAATGTCTTCGCTACGAAAATTGACTTTCCCATGATTGAGTACATATTCACTCAATCCACGTCCGATTTTCCTAGTTTCAAATTTCTCTCCGCTGCTGTCTACGCTTAAGGGAAACTCAAGCGTCGTTCCATCCTTAGATAAGAGTGCAATGTAGAAATTCTCTGCATTAATTAATTCGCTCACTTCGGTATGTACACGTGAATATAACTCAGACTGACTAATATCCGCGGTAGCCAATTGCGCGATATGAAACAAAGCAACATGCAAGCGTTCTGCGCGTTGTCGTTCGATTATTTCCTGTTGTAAGCCGCGGTTTGCATCGGCCAACTCCATCGTTCGTAATTGGACTCGTGTTTCAAGGTCTTCCATACCTTGTTTTCGTTCGAGCGCCACGAGAATATTGCTGCCAACGAATTCGAGCAAAGTACGATCATCGGTCGAGAACGAAATATCGTCCCGATAGCTTTGCACCACGATCGCTCCGAGCACCAGCCCATCTCTTAAAAGTGGTACACTCAGAATATCCTTAGCCAGCGTTCCTATCATCTTTAGTGGTCCAGAGACTTGCGCCTGGAGCTGATCTTTATTACCCATAAGCGTCTTACGATCATGGAGCAAATACCAAGTGAGCGAATGCACCCGTGAGTTCATTGGGATTTCAATGCCAGGGTCTGGCGATGAGTCTTTCACGTCCGCCCAATAAACAAATCGGATACTATCGCGCTCGGTGTTGTGCAAAACGATGAAAAAATTTTCAGCATACATAAGCGTGCCAACAATGGTATGGATACCTTTGAGAACATCGTTCATGTCATGATCGGATCCAGCTAGATCCGAAATGGCAAAGAGCGCACGCTGCAGACGCTCTGAACGTTCTAAATCAGCAATGGCAACCTGAAGATCAAGCGACGCCAGTGCCCGTTTCATGTGTTGTCCTGCCAACTGCAATAAAGCACCGACTTTATCTAATAATTTTTCAGTTTGAGCTTGCGTATCGATGGCGGGATCAAGCGTCAACGACACCACCAAAACGGCAGGGCTTCCCTGAAACAAGGGCAGTGCAATTTGCGAGCCATCAAGCGTGCTAGACCGTTGTGAATGCTCGACTACTGCATCGATCAGCCTCTGCTCTTCTGGACTTAAAAGAGTGTAGGGTTCGATTTTTTGCTCATCAGTTGACTCCACTCGCCATGACACAAAAGCAGTATCGCAACAAGATTCGTCTACAACACATTGCACGATCAACGAGGCAGTCTCTTGAGGCGTGCTAGCCTCAGCCAGTCGCCCTAACCACGCAAATTGCGCTGATGTGATGGTTTGATTTGTTGGCAACTGGGTTATTATCGGCATTGCTTCTGCTCCATAAAAAATGGGGAATACAATTATTTCTCAAAAGTATTCATCAATGAAACCGTTCCCACAAGCATCGATTGTAATTTGTTGTATTGTTGGAGCAATCAGCGAAGTGCGCTGTTATGTTCAATTCGTAAAAGTACCTGAGCAGGATGAAGAAAGACCTTAATAGAAATGAATTGTGTTGCATAAGCTGCCCAAGGCATGGGCTGGTCTTGGTCGGATGTCGGTCATGTTGATACCGAGTTAAGTCTTACTTGGATACCGTACCTGGCAAATTCGGGCACCAGACGCCTTGTTATTTTATTTTACTGAGACTTTCCATAACCAATACAAGCATCTCGCATAAGCAAATAGTTATTCTGTTGTTTAGATTTTTGCATGCTTTGGCTATGATCACGCTTTCTACAGTAAAGACAGCGTTCACCTCAACATGAAAATTCGTCACATCGACCTTGATGATAGAAGCATCAACCCTGAGCACGAAGCTCTGGCATTGCCTCCTATCGAGTACGAAGTGACCCATGCGCACGAGCATCCGATCTTGCGGATACTCAGTTATGCGGTTGTTGCGATTCTAATTGGACTAGTCGTGTATTTGGCGTTTCGCCTGTTTTTTGGCGGTAATCAACAAACTGGCATGACCTTGATCACCCAGACTTTGCACGACCCCTTGTTTTGGAGTGCAGTTGGGGTGGGATTTTTAGCGCAAGTGATTGATGGTGCATTGGGCATGGCATATGGCATTACGTCGAGTAGCTTCTTACTTGCCGCTGGTGCGCCTCCGGCTTTGGCTAGTGGTGCGACGCATTTAGCTGAGGTGTTCACCACTGGAATTTCGGGTGTTGCGCATCTCAAAATGGGTAACGTGAATAAGAAACTATTCTTTGGCTTACTCGTACCTGGCATCATCGGCGCTCTGGCGGGCACTTATATTTTGAGTAGTATTGACGGTAAGGCTCTGAAGCCTTATATCAGTGTGTATCTCTTATTGATGGGCATTTATGTATTTAGTAAAGCCTTTCGTCATATCAAAGCTAAGTCCCAGATCAAAACGAGTAAGGTGATTCCACTCGCATTCTTCGGCGGCTTAATGGATACCACGGGCGGTGGTGGTTGGGGGCCTATCGTCACGACTTCCTTGGTCGGTTCCGGTCAAGACCCCCGCACGACAATCGGTACGGTGAATTTTGCAGAATTCTTTTTAACCGTTGTGGTCGCTGCGTCTTTCTTCTCGATTTTAGATCACACCGTGTGGGTATTGGTAGCCGGCTTAGCCCTGGGCGGCCTAGTTGCTGCACCGTTTGCGGCGTTTGTGACCAAGCATTTGAAAGCGAAGACCCTGCTGATTTTGGTGGGCAGCTTAATCAGTTTGGTCAGCACCTTCAATTTATATCAGGCTTTTCTGAAATAAATCGATTCCTAAAAAAACGCGCCAGTTTCGAATTTTAGAAAAATTATCAGCGCGGATACTGTTCGTAAAAAAAAGGGCACAAAGTTCTTGTGCCCATCTTCCTACTTGAGCATCTCTTTCTTCAAGCGGTCCTCTAAACGAATCGCACCAGTTTGCGCATAATTCACACAAGCCTGTGGTTCGACCAGCGGCTTTGCCCCATCTAAACGCGCTAATAAATCACTCGCTGTTCCGTGACCCGTAATTAGAATGTCGCATGCGGTTTTCGCTACGCGTTGACTGCTTTCTCTGAGTGCGTTCGCTAGTGAGTCTGGCGCTGAGTAAAGATAGACGTTGTCAGAGATAGACCCTAAACTGTCTGCGAACACGATATTTTTGCAGACACTTTTTTCGCACTCTTGCCAAGTCCAACCAGAACCGCCTGGCGCATGACCCGCCATAGGAATGTGTTGAATCTGTGTATTGCCGATTTTGATGGCGCTGTTGTCGTCGAATGCATGAACATTAGCGATAGGAGCAAAGCCGCCTAATTCTTCAAACTGTGGATCACGTCGGTCGTTTTTACCGGACTTGAGCACGTCGACCACATTGCTTCGACTCAAAACCTTCGCGCCCGTAGCGATTTGCATGCTCGCCACACCGCCCATGTGATCGTGATGTTCATGCGTCAGCAAAATCGTTTTGATATCATTCAAATTGACACCCAGCGATAGGATATTTTGACGCACAGCCGCGGAGGCTTTTTCCGGTGCGCTATCGATCAATACATGACCATTCGGCGTCGCGATTAAGACTACGCTGATACCACAAGTACCAACATACCAGGTGTTGCCATATATGCGCCGCGCATGGGTAGGCTCATTCCAATCGTCGAGTGACTTGCATGCGGTTTGTGTTGATGCAGGCGTTGGTGCGCTTGGCATTTTGATTGAGATTTTGTTCGCGTTAACCGTTTGTGTGAAGCTCAAGAGTACGATGCTGGAGGCGAGTAGCAGAGGACGTAGTTTGGTTTGGTTTAAAATTTTCTGTGAGATCATTGGGATACGGAAGGATGTCGCTAGGATAATTATTGTACCTCGCATCCTGCGATACGCCTGCGTTTTTTTTCCTTGTAGAGAGATTGCACTTTGCAGAGTGATCAAATTGATGGGACCGACCTTATGACTTGATATGCCTGATCGCCGTTGCCACTTTGTAGCGTCCATAGCTAAGCATGGCATTCAAAAATGACTCCAAATCGCCAGCATTTTGCGAAATAAAAATCAATTGATAACAACCTTCGCCAGTCACTTTATAAGCCGATTCAATACGCGCATCGTTTTTTAAGAAGAGTTCAAATCCAGCAAAATCAGAAGTCTCCATAAATACCGTAATGAAATGGCGCTCCGCATTATCTTGTCTTAGCGTGTAGCCAGTGATCAGACCCTGATCCTCCATTTGCGACACTCGTGCCGCCACCGCTTGCCCGGTTAAGTGCACTTCTTTTCCGATTTGCTGCCAAGTCTTGCGGCTATTTTGTTTGAGCTGATGCAAAATGGCGCGATTCATTTTGTCCATTATTCTTAATACTTTCAAGATGTAAGTCAAAGCCTACAAATCCACACAATTTACAATTCTCAACGTGGCATCGAATGCCTATCATGTCCACTTTCCAAGCACAAAAGAAAGCACATCATGCGCCAAGCCCTCATTGTCATCGACGTCCAAAACGACTACTTCCCAACTGGTAAATACCCACTGTGGAATGCAGATAAAACCTTAACACACATTGAATCAGCCATTACCAATGCGATCAAAAACAAAGTCGACATTATTCATGTTCAACATATCGCCAATCCGAGCAATGGTGTTTCGCCCTTCTTCAATGAGGGGAGTGATGGTGTCAAAATCCATCAACGTATTTTAGCCGCCGCGCCCGACGCACCCATCGTGATCAAACGCTATGCTGATAGTTTTCACCAGACAAATTTGGATGAGATTTTGCAAGCGCTAGACGTGCAAGAGTTACTCATCTGCGGCATGATGACGCAAAACTGTGTGACTCACACTGCCATTTCCAAAGCGGCAGAAAAATACCAAGTCAGCATACTCGCTGATTGCTGCACCACGGTCGATGAAATGATACACGGCATAGCGCTAAGCGCGATTTCCACCAGAGTAGCGCTCAAGCAATCTCTGGAAGTTTTTTTGTTGGAATGAACCGAAATAGTGGACATATCCTAGCTTGAATGACCAAACAATCATCGCAATTCGGTAGTAAAAATGTAGGATGGGCACGGCCTCAGCGTGCCCACGCGTGACGGTCGAGAAACATAAAAAGTTTGAGCGCAGGGCGTAGTGAAAGGCGTGTCAACCCCGCATGGCTACGACGATCAGAAAAAATCGCAAACAATGCACGCGCTTTGATCAATGTCTATTCAGACTAAAGTACAAAGCACCAATTCAGGCGCAGCATTGACGCGTATCGGCAAATTAGTACAACCGATTCCACGACTGACGATGAGTTTTCCATTGTCAGAAATATCGAATAGACCGTGATAGTGCTGCTTCGATAAATGCCCGCGCGGCAGCATGAAGGGCTTGCCGTGTTTGTTTGCGATTTCACCGCCATGCGTGTGTCCGCAATGGGCATGTCGCGAGTATGTTGGCTAACGTACATCCAGAGTGGCAGGTAAGAGCGCAAACTGAGGTTTCCCCTTTGACGCATGACTTACCCATCGAGAGAAATGCCATGAAATACATCACACCTAAGCGCAAGAGCAATTTGGATAGCATAACGAGTCTGGCATTGAAATTTCTTGTTGGGTTTATCGTTTATGGCATTTTCTTGCATAAAATGACTGTAAATGCGAATGCAGAAAATGTCTTAGTGCAGGCTCCTGTTTTATCGTATCCCTTGGCATCACTAGTTGAATTGACGCCGAAAACCTATGTTGCCAAGGAAGACAAAGTCGATTTGCGCAAGCTATTAGTGAGCCGGACTCACTACCAAGATAGTGAAATTAATCTTGAGATTGGATTACATCAGATTAGCTTAAACATTGTTAATTCGCGTTCGAATGAAATCAGTAAAAAATTGAGATTGCAAGACGCCACCTCGATTGCACTCATCTTGGAGCACGCAATCAAATCTGATCATCAATTTTCCGATGTGACTGCAATCCACGTTATCTATGTCAAAGTGAATGGTGATAAAACCACGATGATTCAGGCTTTCGATTTCTACCAAACTACGGCTGGTGCTTTTATTCGTAATCGAAGTTGATTCGTCCTGAAGCTTGTCGGTGCTTGGATTTAAATTATAGAATCTGCGCCGACACAAAAAGCGTGCGCCAGCTACAGGGTTTGATGTCATCCATACGGTGATTGTGAATTTCGACTTGTTATGAAATACTGGGGATGAGTGACTTGAAATTCAAACTGTGTATGGAGGTGGATGATGAATGCATCGTTACATCACTGGCTAAGGGGCGGCCTGCTGGCACTGCTATTCGGGCTGAGTGCCTGCGGAGGCGGCGGCAGTAGCGGTAATAGTGGCGGCAATAGTAGTGGTAGTACTCTCGATCCAGTGGCAGAATTACCAGGTACCTTGGTCGATACGGTCAGCTATTCCTCGAGTGCCAACGCTTCGCTGGCCTCAGCGATCGAGGCTACTGCCAACACGACGCACAGTATCAATTTGAACGGCACAGTCATTCCCTACACAGCCAAGGCGGGTCACTTGACGGCAAAAGTGGCAGGAACTGGTCAAGATCAGGCTTCGTTTTTCTATATTGCGTATACCGCTGATAATCAATCAGCGTCCACGCGACCCATCACTTTTTTTTATAACGGCGGACCCGGTTCCGCTAGCATCTGGTTGCATTTGGGCTCCTTTGGTCCGAAACGTCTGGCGACCTTCATGCCGTCCACTTCGTTGCCACGTCCCTTCTCCTTAGTGGATAACGCCGAAAGCTTATTAGATACCAGCGATCTGGTTTTTGTTGATGCCGTTGGTACTGGTCTGTCGCAGGCGATTGCCCCTTTTAGCAATCGTAGTTTCTGGGGTGTCGATGTCGATGCGGCGGTGTTCCGTGATTTTGTGCAGCGTTACATCACCGTCAATGCACGCGAGACTTCACCTAAATATTTGTTCGGTGAATCGTATGGCGGGCCGCGTACCGCTGTGTTGGCAGCGCTACTTGAGAGTGCAGGTGTAAAGCTCACTGGTCTGGTGCTACAGGCGCCTGCAATGGACTACAACAGTAATTGTGGTGTCGTTGGTCCTACGGTTGTAAGTTGTGGTGGCTATTTACCTAGTTATGCTGCTGTTGGTCAGTATTACCGCTTAGCCCGACCGCAGATTGACGACCTGAGTGGCCATATGACGCAGATGCGCGAATTTAGCTCGCGTCGCTACACGCCAGCAGTCAATGCGCTAATGGTCGGCGGCGCTGTCTCCGCCGAGCTGCCTCCACTACTCAGCGACTATACTGGGCTGGCGCTCATTCATTGGCAGAGTAATTTAAATATGCTATCGGGACAATTCCGTAATCAATTAATGCCTGGCACCTTGCTTGGACGCTATGACGCACGCGTGTCAGCGCCCGTAGGTAGCGCGTTAGCCAGTGAAGGCGATCCTTCTAGCACCGTCATCAGCGCTTCGTTTTCTAGTGCCATCACCAGCTATCTGCGCGATACGCTGCGATACCGCAATGCGTCGACCTATGTGTTATCGGGCACCGCTATCGAAAACTGGGATTTTCGTCATGCGGGCAAGAATCTTCCAGACACGATCCCAGACCTCGGCGCGGCCTTGCAACTGAACCCGCAATTGCGTGTACTAACACTGAACGGTTACCACGATTTGGCGACGCCTTTCTACCAAACCGAGCAAGATCTGGCGCGCCTGAACCTACCCGGTCGCATGTTGGTACGCAATTATGCCGGTGGACATATGACCTATCTGGATGACGCAGCCCGTGTGGCGAGCAAGGCGGATCTTCAGGCTTTTTATCGAGGCACTTTAACAGGAGTGCAGACGAGCACGCCAACGATAAACATACCAGCCGCACCACCAAGCTTCACAGCGACTGTCTTTGACATCCCAGCTGCACCCGAAGCGATGCAAACACCGCTACGCGACCCTTGGGTACCGCCAGCGCTACGACCGCCTGCACCTCCGCCACCGCCTAGTCAAGGATTGGTATTACAACGAGAGATTGAAGCGAGGACGCGTGAGATGCGCAAGGCCAATGGCAAATAAGGGGTAAAGGCGGTCGCTTACCCGATGGATATTGAAAGCTTCTGAAAAGATGGCAGTTCATTGTGTTTATCGGGATCTACAAGGTTTAATCGTCATAACTAAGTAGATCGGTTTCATTACCAGCCCAGTTTACTGGATACAAACCGTCTTGAACTAATGAATGAAAAGTTGAATACGGCCAGTCGATAACATGCTGCACCAAACCATGTTTAAGCGGATTAATGTGAACATAATCCATATGCGCAGAAAAATCACGCTCATCACGAATCAAATGCTCCCAATAACGTCGCTGCCAAATGCCTCGTTCCCCTCGACGAAGGCGGGTGGCTGATAGACGCTCTGTTTTTGGTAGTGACTTTGAAAAGTAGATCTTAATCAAGCGCCAGCGCACAGCAAAGTCGCTATCGCCATCTGGCAACTCAATCACACAATGTATATGCTCAGGCAGCACAACCCAAGCGTGAATCGTGAATGGATATTGCGCCTTCACTTTACGCACCGCTTCTCGCAGTAAAGTGATGTGACGCACCAGTAAATCATTACCAGTACGTTCCAGTAGGTTCACAGTAAAGAAATAAGTACCGCCCGGATGCCAGGCGCGTCGATAGTTAGGCATGCAATAAATATAACATGAAAAGCAATGTTGAAATATCGAACAAAAATATTTGTGCCGTAGGTAGGGTGCAATAGGCGAAGCCGTATTACACCGTCCGACGGTCGTAAGATAAACAGTCAAGCAATTTATTCGCAAATCCAAGGTGCCAAAGAAAATAATGGTTCGCCATAATCAACGTTCATACGGCGCAATACGCCTGCGGCTATTGACGCCTTAAGACAAGATTACAAAGGGCAAAGGAGTAACTAAGAAAGTTATTCCTGCGGTGCGTAGGGTGTAATAGGCAAAGCCGTATTACACCGTCCGACGGTCGTAAGATAAACAGTCAAGCAATTTATCAGCAAATCCAAGGTGCCAAAGAAAATAATGGTTCGCCATAATCAACGTTCATACGGCGCAATACGCCTGCGGCTATTGACGCCTTACGAAAAGACTAAGCAGGGTGGTGGAGTAACAAAGAAAAACATTCGTGCCGTGAGTAGGGTGTAATAGGCGAAGCCGTATTACACCGTCCGACGGTGAGATGAAAAACGGCGAAGCAATTTATTTGTAAATCAAATGCGCAAAAGAAAATGATGGATCGCCATAATCAACGTTCATACGGCGCAATACGCCTGCGGCTATTGACGCCTTACGAAAAGATTACGCCTTACGGGTTACGAAAAGATTACGTCTTACCTAGTTGAAAAAGGTGAAAAGAATAAAGAACAAGGAGACATGTTTTTCGGCAAATCCAACTAATCCGCGTGGGCACAAAAAGCGTGCCCACCCTACATGGCTGAGAGTAGTTTGCAAAGTCTAAATTTATGAACCGCAAGAAGTAAGAGTGCTTAATGTACAAAAAACGAAATTATGGAATCTCAGTTGACTAATTTTCTTTACGCATCAATCTCCCCCCCACTAGGATTAATGTATCAAAGCCTCAAAAATCAATTCTTATTGAATTAGAGAATAGATAAAATTCGCTTCCAGAAATTCCATTTTCGGGATGCAGCGCTAGGCGCTTCCCGCAGCAATACTCATGTATTGCGAGGACAAGCAACAACGCGTTGCGCCCGACAATGGGATTTATGGCGACGAATTAATGCGCCTCTTCCCAATTTATCCCCACCCCCACCTCAGCCAACAAAGGCACCTTCAACTCAGCCACCCCAGCCATCAATTCAGGCAATTTACGCTTCACCAATTCCAATTCCTCAGCCACGACTTCCAACACCAATTCATCATGCACTTGCATAATCATTTTGGATTTCAACTGATCTGTCTCCAACCAATTCTGCACCGCGATCATCGCGAGCTTAATCAAATCTGCAGCCGTACCCTGCATAGGCGCGTTAATCGCTGCGCGTTCTGCGCCTTGGCGGCGTGGGCCGTTGGGGCTGTTGATTTCTGGTAGCCAGAGGCGGCGGCCGAAGACGGTTTCTACGTAGCCTTGGGCTTTGGCTTGCAATCGAGTGTCTGCCATATATTGGGCGACGCCTGGGTAGCGTTGGAAATATTTGTCGATGTAACTTTGTGCGGCGCTGCGTTCTATACCTAAGTTGCCTGCTAAACCAAACGCGCTCATGCCGTAGATCAGACCGAAGTTAATCACTTTGGCGTAACGTCTTTGTTCGCTCGTCACCTCTGGTAATTCGACACCGAAAATCTCGGAGGCGGTCGCGCGGTGTACGTCTTCGCCGTCGGCAAAGGCTTTTAACAAACTCGCGTCGCCCGAAATGTGCGCCATGATGCGTAATTCGATTTGGGAATAGTCGGCAGAGACTATGCTATTTCCCGGTGCTGCGACAAAGGCTTCGCGAATGCGGCGACCTTCGGCGGTACGCACTGGAATGTTTTGCAGATTCGGGTCATTCGATGCTAAACGACCGGTGACGGCAACTGCTTGTGCGTAGTTGGTATGCACGCGACCCGTATCGCTGTTGACCATCTTTGGCAATTTGTCGGTATAAGTCGATTTGAGTTTGGCTAGGCCGCGATATTCCAACAAGACTTTTGGCAGCGGATAATCTTCTGCCAGTTTTTGCAAAACTTCTTCGTCAGTCGATGGTGCGCCAGACGGAGTCTTTTTAACGACGGGTAGACCGAGTTTGCCAAAGAAAATTTCGCCTAATTGCTTTGGTGAATTCAGGTTGAACGGCTGCTCAGCCAACTCGTAAGCTTTTTGTTCTAGTTCCAAAAGACGCGTTCCAATTTCGTTGGATTGCGTCGCTAATAAATCGCGATTAATTAGCACGCCGTTACGTTCTATTTTTTGTAAAACGACGGAGGTAGGTAGTTCGACTTTATCGTAAATAAAGCGAAGTTTGTCGTACGGTTCTACTTGCGGCCACATGGCCTGATGCAATTGCAAAGTGATGTCGGCATCCTCAGCCGCATAAGAGGTAGCGCGTTCCAGATCGACTTGGTCGAAACAAATTTGCGAAGCGCCTTTGCCGCAGACTTCTTCAAAGCTGATGGTTTTACGCTCTAAATGGCGCATCGCTAAGCTATCCATATCGTGCGATTTGTGTGATTCAAACACATAGGATTGCAGTAAGGTGTCGTGCAAAATGCCGCGCAGACGGATGCCGTGATTGGCGAAAATATGCGTGTCGTATTTGAGATTTTGTCCGACCTTGGCTTTACTGGAATCTTCCAACCACGTTTTCATTTTAGCGAGCACCAATTCACGATTCAGTTGTTCTGGTGCGCCGGGATAATTATGTGCCAATGGAATATAAGCTGCTATCCCAGCTTCGCAACACAAGGAGATGCCGACCATTTGCGCGTTCATCGGTTCCAGTGATGTGGTTTCCGTATCGACCGAAGTCAGGGCAGCTTGATTGATTTTGTCTAACCACGCATCGAGCTGGGCTTCGGTCAGAACCATTTCGTAATGCGTGACGGCGGGTGCGGCTGGGATGGCTGCTGGCGTATTACTAGCAACATTGCTTGATTCTTCCCCAAACAAGCCACCTTGCGCTGGCGCTGCTTTAGCTGGTGCTGAACCTGCGACCGGATCAGCGCCAAACTCGCGCAATAAACTCTTGAAGCCTTGGTGTTGCAAGAAGGCGATCATGTCTTCGCGATTTTCTTCTCTTGCTTTGAGCGACTCGTCAATGGAAATATGATGATCAGCCAGATCGCAATCAGTTTTCACGGTGATTAAGACACGACCTTGTGGCAACCAGTCTAAAGCGGCGCGCAGATTGTCGCCCACCACGCCTTTGATCTTGTCAGCGTTGGCGATCACGCCATCTAGACTATCGAATTCGGTTAGCCATTTAACCGCTGTTTTCGGGCCGCACTTGCTCACGCCAGGGACATTATCGACGGTGTCACCAATTAGCGTCAGATAGTCGATGATGCGATTCGGTGGTACACCAAACTTGGTCAGCACACCGGCTTCATCTAACTTCTCATTATTCATAGTGTTGATCAAGGTCACGTTGGCGTTCACCAATTGCGCCAGATCTTTATCGCCAGTAGAGACGATGGTGTTCATGCCGCGCGCGGTCGCTTCGACTGCCAGCGTACCGATTACATCGTCAGCTTCTACGCCTTCGACCATCAAGATTGGCCAGCCCATCGCCGCCACGGCCTGATGGATAGGTGCTATCTGTAAGCGCAAATCATCTGGCATTGGGGCGCGCTGTGCTTTATATTCTGGATAGAGATCATCGCGGAAGGTCTTGCCCTTGGCGTCGAACACACAAGCCATGTAAGCTGCGGGATAATCTTGGCGTAGGCGACGCATCATATTGACCATGCCGTGAATCGCGCCAGTCGGTTCGCCGCGCATATTGCGCAAATCGGGCAGGGCGTGGAAAGCGCGGTATAAATAGCTGGAGCCGTCGACTAATAACAGAGTTTTTTGCATAAGGATCTTGGAAATGAATGACAGCAGAAAAAGAATCTTAAAATTGCGCCAGATTGCGGATAAGGATAAGGCAACTACCTTAAAAGCGCGCGAGTCGTGGCATATGTTCACGATTATGGCAGAGTTTATCGAATCTACCGAACGCCTCTCAGCGCTGGGGCCAGCCGTGACTATATTTGGTTCTGCCCGAATTAAACCAGAAAACCCTTACTATCAAAACTGTGTTGACGTCGCTAGACGCTTGTCAGATGAGGGGTTTGCGGTCATTTCTGGCGGTGGACCAGGCATTATGGAGGCTGCAAACCGTGGTGCATTTGATGGTACGTCGGCTTCGGTTGGTTTGAATATTGAATTGCCTCACGAACAAAAAACCAATCCTTGGCAGAATATTTCTTTAAATTTTCGTCATTTTTTCGCGCGTAAGGTGTCCTTTGTCAAATACGCCGATGCCTACGTTATTTTCCCCGGTGGCTTTGGTACTCTGGATGAATTGATGGAAGTATTGACCTTGATGCAAACCGGTAAAACCAAACGGATTCCAGTGATCTTGGTCGGTACTAGTTTTTGGCAAGGATTTTTAGACTGGATCCGAACTCAGTTAGCGGGAGTGGGACTGATCGAAGATAAAGACTTAAATTTGGTGCAGATCATTGATGAGCCTGCCAATGTGGTGGATGCGATCTTTGCGTTTTACGAGGCGCATGATATTGAGCCGTCGGACGAAGAACGCGCACGTATGCTGTATTTGTAGCATTTTGGCTTTTGTTTTTGCCCCGAATTGAGTGCGGGAATATTCTTTATAGCTCGCCGTTTTCCCGTAAGATGCGCGCTCACTTCTTTGTTATTGGATAACACTATGCGCTTTTTTCTTTTTCGCCGTGCCACTTTGGTCACGCTCACTTCTGCTATTTGTACTTTATGTTTAAGTAGTGGCATCGCGAATGCGCAACAAGTGCTGCGCGTGTCTGCCATCCCTGACGAAGCGCCGACGGAATTGCAACGTAAATTTAAACCGCTTGGCGACTATTTAGAAAAAAAGCTGGGAATGAAAGTGGAGTTCACACCAGTGACTGATTATGCGGCATCAGTTGAAGGTCTCATCAAAGGCAAACTCGATATGGTCTGGTTTGGTGGTTTTACCTTTGTGCAAGCGAAGATTCGTAGCAAGAATCAGGTCATTCCTTTAGTGCAGCGCGAGGAAGATGAGAAATTCAAATCAGTTTTTATTACGACAAATCCGGCTATCAATAAATTGGAAGACTTAAAAGCCAAGACCTTTAGTTTTGGCTCTGAATCCTCGACCTCAGGTCACTTAATGCCGCGTTCTTTTTTATTGAATGCCAAAGTTAATCCAGATACGGATATGAAACGTATTGCATTCTCAGGTGCACACGATGCCACGGTGGCGGCCGTCGCTGGCGGTAAAGTTGACGCCGGTGCTTTGAATATCTCTGTGTGGGAAAAATTAGTTAGCCAAAACAAAGTCGACCCTAAACACGTGCGCGTGTTCTATACCACGCCCGGCTATTTTGATTATAACTGGACCGTGCGTAGTGATATGCCAGCCGAATTGCGCAAGAAAATCACTGATGCGTTCTTGACTTTAGATGTCAATAATCCGAAAGACAAAGAGATCTTAGATTTGCAAAGAACTGCTCGATTTATCCCGACCAAGGCAGACAATTACGACGCGATTGAAGCGGCCGCACAGCAAGCTGGATTGTTGAAGTAATGCCCGATTCGGTATCGTCACAAAACACGCCTGTGGTGCTGCAGTTAACGAATGTCTCCGTGCGTCATTTGGCATCTGCAACGACGACAACACCGGCTTTGAAGTTCATTACACTGAGCGTGAAAGCGGGTGAGCAGATTGCGATTA
Source organism: uncultured Undibacterium sp. (assembly GCA_963511665.1). Lineage (GTDB taxonomy): Bacteria > Pseudomonadota > Gammaproteobacteria > Burkholderiales > Burkholderiaceae_D > Undibacterium. The sequence goes on along the minus strand of CAUPKC010000005.1, from coordinate 82,064 downwards.
TCGGTCCCTCTGGCGCTGGCAAAACGACTTTGTTGCACACCATGGCGGCGGCTATACAGCCTTGTGACGGTGAACTTGAATTCCTGGGTAAGGCGATGTGGCAGTTATCACATAGCGAACGACATAGAATGCGTCGTCACTTGTTTTTGGCACCACAGACGCCGCCTTTGCCAAACCGCCAGCGAGTCGTGACAGCGGTGTTGGCGGGGCGCTTGCCAACCTGGAGTCTGTGGCAAGCAATCCGCAATCTGATTAAACCGATTGATCCCGCTTTGGCCTGGCATGCTTTGTCGCGCTTTCAATTGCAAGATAAATTGTATGCACGCGTTGATCGCTTGTCTGGCGGTGAGCGACAGCGCTGCGCTTTGGCGCGTTTGTTGGTATCTGACGCGACTTTGTTGATTGTTGACGAACCCTTATCTGCATTAGACCCAAGTCTCGCGCTGCAGACCTTACAGGTTTTGCAGCAAGAAGCACGGGACGCGCAGGCCGTCTTGATTTGTAGTTTGCATCAAGTCGAATTGGCTCGCGCGCATTTTCAACGCATCATCGGTTTGCGTGATGGAGAGCTCCTGTTTGATACAGGCGATGGCAATCCCTTAACAGATGCGATGATCGCGGCCTTGTATGAAAATGAAAGCAGTGTGGAATTGTCCAATCAGCGATCTGACCAGGTTGAACAAATTGCGGTTAATGAAGATACGGCGGCGGTCGATCATATAAGGTGTTTTTGATGCCGCTGATTATGCTTTCGAAAAAGCCAGCCGAATCTATAGATTTGCCTATCCCAGTTGATCCAGCGTGGCGAAGTCGAGTTGGGTTCGCGATCGTGGCGATGGTATTGTTATGGCCGATGTTGGTGTATTCAGAATTTCAACCGTGGATACTCATCGATCAGCAAAGTTTGTCAGCGAGCTGGCGCTTTGTGCTGAATTTTTTTCCACCTGAGCTTTCTGCTGATTTTTTTAAAATTGTTTTAGTAGCGACCTGGCAGACGATCGCAATTGCCACGGCGGGTTTGGTCTTGGCTTTGGTGTTGGCGATACCCGCCGCCTTGATCATCTCTGAACACTTGTCGATCTCTCATATCGGGCGTTCAAAGATGCGAATTTCCTCCCGCCTGTTGCGTCAATTGCTGCGTTGGATCTTGGTCTTGTTACGCAGTGTGCCGGAATTAGTCTGGGCTTTACTGTTTGTGCGTATTGTTGGACTTGGAGCGACGGCTGGCGTGCTAGCGATCGCTCTGACCTATGCGGGTATGCTAGGCAAAGTGTACGCAGAGATTTTGGAAAGTAGCGATGCACATGCGACCGATACTTTATTGCGTAACGGCAGTAGTCGTTTATCGGCATTCTTGTTCGGCGGCTTGCCGAACGCTTTGCCTGAATTATTGTCGTACACGATGTATCGTTGGGAATGCGCAATTCGCGGTTCGGTTGTTATGGGCTTTGTCGGGGCTGGCGGATTGGGACAGCGTATGGATGAATCATTGAAGATGCTGGCAGGTGCCGAGGTGTCGACTATCTTATGTGTCTTTATTGTCTTGGTCGCTGCAGCCGATATGCTTAGTTATTTTACGAGAAAGAGCCTGAATAAGTGAAAACATTCTCGCCATCAGAAAACAGCTTGATGCCTACAGCAACCGTGCTGTGGACGGCGTCTCGTTGCATCATCGCCTGCTTGATTATGGCGCTAGTCATCGCGAGTTTTTGGAGTTTGCAGTTGGAGTGGCGTGTTTTGCTGACGCAAGATGCCTTAAGCAATGCCAGTGAATTCCTAAGTGGATTTGCACCGCCGGATCTGAGTGCGACGATGCTGAAAAACGTAGGGCATGCAGCGCTAGAGACCTTGTCCATGTCAGCACTCGGAACTTTGATTGCCGCACTTTTTGGTTTGTTGTTAGCGTTGCCGGCGAGTGGACGATTTGGGCGTTTGCCTAAAACTTTGACGGGAATGTTATTGAACGTGGCTCGTGCCATACCTGAATTGGTATGGGCATCGATGATGTTGATTGCAGCGGGTTTGGGGCCGTTTGCTGGGACTATCGCCTTAGCGGCGCATACAACGGGTGTGTTTGGTCGCTTATTTGCTGAAAGCTTAGAAAATATCAATCCTGAGATCGAAGCAAGCCTGCGGATTAATGGAGCTTCCGCCACGGGTGCATTTCTCTATAGTCGATTGCCGCAAGCGCTGCCACAGATGCTCTCATACACTTTGTATCGTTGGGAAAACAATATACGCGCTGCGGCGATTTTGGGTGTGGTTGGTGCGGGTGGCTTAGGGCAAATGATGAAATATCACCTGTCACTTTTTCAAATGGCTAGCGCGGCTACTGTAATCATAGCGATGTTAATTTTGGTCGCTGCGGTGGATGCTTTGAGTTTCGCTTTGCGGCGATGGTTAGTTCGTTAGTTCGCTTAAAGACAAGTAGGAAGAGAAGCAGAAAAGAATTTCGCTGCTTCTCTTATGCTTGGTACTAAGTCGGTCAGAGTTTTTTCAATGCCTCACGTACATAAGCCGCATTCGCCCCATTCGGCGCTAATTCCAAATAACTATTAAAAGCTTTCTTGGCTTTTTCCTTCTCTTTCAAATACATCTGAGCATCACCCAGATTGACATATGCGATAGCGCGCGAGGGATCGATCTGAATGGTGTTTTCGAACCAACGGGCGGCCTCTGCGTATTTTTGCTGCTTCAAATACACGAAGCCTAAGTTGTTGGCGGCTAAGGCAAATTCAGGTCGATGTTTGAGCGCTTCGGTGAAGGCAGCTTCAGCTTCAGCGTAACGTTTTTCTCGATAGTGTAATAGACCAAGATCATTCGCTCTTTGTGCCATTTGTTTGGAAGAGCCTTCTACCAATTTTGGTGCGGCGATTTTTTGTTCGCCACCGCTCAGATTCTTAATAATGATGGGTTCCTTGCTTCCTGCTTTAGCTGTCGCTTCAGTGATTTTATTATTGAGTGCAATCGCTTCGCTGGACAGTTGATTGGTGCTGGCGCTTAAGAATTCGCCTTCACCGTCTTTTTTCAGTTCAAAAATAAATTCACCACCCTCAGAACCTGGCAAACTACCGAAAGCAGGGGTCTGTTGTGACACGCTGGACACAGCGGGTGCTATGTAGGCCGCGAGTTCAGTGGCGGTGATCAGATTATCGCCATTCAGATCGGCTTTGCCATTTAGTGCTTGTAACAAAGTCCAGGTAAAAACTGAGTGGCCGTTAGGTCCGCCGTCCGCGACTAATTGGTCAGCGCCACCGGCCGTTAACATTTGTCGACCTATACGTTTCGCATTCTCTCTTAGGAAGGCTGAGGTGCCGCCGCCACGCGTGAGACCCAATCCGCTGTAGCAGGCATCCATCACAAAGAACACATGTTTGGCATTCAAGTTCTCGGCAATGTTTTGCAAATCGGTCATAGGAATCGCATCGACCGATAGTTGCTCTGGATCTGAATCAACCGGAATGATGTAGCCGAGATTACGACCTGAGCTGAGTTTGCGAGTTGCGCCGTGACCAGCAAAGAAGATAAACACGCGGTCATCTTTCTTGAGTTGCGCGTGACCTAGTTTGTCATGAAACAGCGCTAGTATATTGTTGCGCGTCGCTTCGCCGTTACTCAGTGTGAGGACTTTGTCGTTGCTAAAACCGAGGCGATTGACCAGACTTTCTCGTATTGCTTTCGCATCTTGCACCGCGTACTGCAGCTTAGGCCATTTCACATAATCATTAATGCCTATCACAATCGCCCAGGAGTTTTGATAGTCGCTGGTGACGCTAGTTTTTTCTGCTTGTGCGTTGGCTTTTTGACTGACGCTAAATTCGCTGCCATCCCAAGTCGCGAAGCGATAACCTTCCGCGATAAGTTTATCCAAGATCATGGGCAAAGCTTTGACGGTACGTTCGTGAATATCATGGAATAAGACGATGCCGCGTTTTTCTTTTTCTAAGTTGCTCATCACGCGATTCACAATAGAGCTTGGTACTGGGTCGGCCCAATCTAGTGAATCAATATTCCACATCACAGAACGTAAACCTAAGGTTTGGAGTATCTGCATGCCTTCTTTATTCTTCGCGCCGTAGGGGAAACGGAACAGGGGAGAGCGCTTGGCGTTGATGGTTTTGAGTAACTGATCGGTGCGCTCTATTTCGGCGTGTAAGCCATTGCCACTTTCTTTTGAAAGTAAAGCGTGGCTAAAACTATGGTTGGCCAGGGCATGACCGGCATCCATTAATTTTTTGCTAGTGTCTGCATTTTTATTCAAGCTTTGTTTGCCTGTGGCATCGACCTTGCCGACATTTTGCCCAACTTGAAAGAAGACGCCTGGCACATTGTATTGCTTGAGGATGGCAGCGATCTCTTCGGTATAGCTGGCGTGTGGGCCGTCGTCAAATGTTAATACGACGGTTTTTGTGGGCAGCTCGTAACCGAATATTTCTTTTTCGTCTTTGTCGAGTTTTTCTGGATACGGCAAGATGACGCCGTAATCCTTCAGAATTTGTTCACGGTTATATAATTTGCTCAGCTTGGCAAGATAGTCATCCCAGCGCTCACGCTTAAGCTCGATCGCACGGGTTTCAAAACGGGCAAAGACTTCCTTTAATTCTTTGTCATATTCTTTTTCGATATCGTTCAAAGCCGCGATGTCTTCACTGACTCGTTTGTGTAGTTTGATCGCTGGCAAAGTTTGTTCGCTGGCGATGGTTTTCTGCAGTCGTAGTAATACTTCACGAAACGCTAAGCGGTCTGCATCGTAGAGGTCGGGATTCGATTCTATGTAAGTCAGAATGTCGTCGAAGCTTTGTAAGCGCACCTCAACTTTACCCTCTGCGATTTTTTTGAGTATCAGATCGACATTGTTTAAGCGCGTCAGGTTTTCATGAAACAAGGCTTGGCCTACGCGATTGGCTTCATTGCGTTCTTTTTCTTTGAGTTTTTTTTCGTCCGCGAATAGCACGATAATTTTGCGATAGTTACCAAGCAAGCTGTTTAATTCGCTTTGCAGTACTTGAGTCGCGCCCAAATCTGCCTGCTGGGGCGAATTTATAGTGCTGTTCGGGCTATTATTTTTGCTTGGCTGTTGACCGTTGAGTTTGATCGCGTAGACAGCGGCACCGGTAATCAGCGCAATAAGGGTAATAAGGGCGAGCAAAAATAGAGGCTTTGATAGGGAATTTGATTTCATGCAAATAGGTGGCGAATAAGAATGATAAGGCTGAGCGTGTACCAGAGATGCCTATGATATTGCAAATAAAGAATGTTTTGTGAAACTTGCATGTTAAATGTGTTCGTACATCTTTACGGGCTTGTTTCTGTCGCTTCTTGTCAATGCAAAGTCTCTGTCCTTCTAATCAGTTGCTATTTAGTTTCGTGCAGATCAACGTCTTGTGTGTATGCTTTGTTACAATGTAGGGCATGCTGCTGTTTTTCTTAAGCGGTACAATCAGTATCGTTTTTTTTCGGCTAGTTAATTCTGTTGTCTCTATTTGCATCTAAAGTGGAAATCATGAAAAGCTCATTGAAGTTAATCGCTAGTGTCGTCGCCGCTGGTTTTGCTATCTCTGCATCGACCTTGGTCGCTGCGCAGGAAAAAACGGCACCTCCGCCGCCAAAATTAGAAAAACTGGAAGAAGGTCCAGATTCTGATGTGAAGCTGATTAAGCAAGAGAGCAATAAGCTGAAAACGGTTGAGCGAAAAGATAACGGCAAAGTAACTGAAGTTCAGGTTCGTACTGGAAAAAGTACCTACACCGTGAAGCCTAACGACGCGCCAAAAGGTACGCCTGAGGGTGACGCGAATCGTGCTGCACAGTGGAAGGTGTTGGAATTTGGAGGTAATAAGCAGAGTAAGGAAGTAGAGTCTCTGCCGGTATTGCCAGTTGGTCCGAATTCAACTTCGAAAATTGGCGCTACCAAATCTGTGCCAGCAAGTGCAGCTGCAAGTGCAGCGGCCTCTGCGGCAAGTGCAGCTAGCATGGACGCCAAAGCGACTCCACCAGTTAAAAAATAACCTTCTTTACGCAAAAATAGACATGGCTGTATTTACATCGGTAACGCTGCAAGACCTGGCACCTTGGATGACGCAATTCCCTCTAGGAAAAGCATTAGCAATTCGCGGTATTGCATCAGGGATAGAAAATAGTAATTTCTTTATTGATACCGAGAAAGGTGAGTACGTGCTCACCATTTTTGAAAATCTGAATTTTGATCAATTGCCGTTTTACTTAAAATTGATGCGGCATCTGGCAGATCGCGGTGTGCTGGTACCAGCGCCGATCGCGAATCAGGACGGTGAATTATGCATTGCTTTACATGGTAAGCCCGCAGCGATTGTTAGTAAATTAGACGGTAGTTCGCAAATGGCGCCACTGGCTGTCCACTGTGCGGAAGTCGGTGCGATGCTGGCGCGCATGCATTTGGCGGGGCAGGATTTTTCTATCCGTCAGCCGAATTTGCGTGGACTAGATTGGTGGCAAATGACCGTACCGACCGTGTTGGATTTTTTGTCTGAGGCTAACCGCAGCTTGATGCAAGACGAAATCGCATTTCAAACTGCGTTTGCACAGACTGCAACGTATCAAGCGCTGCAAAGCGGACCCGTACATGCCGATTTATTCCGTAACAACGTGATGTTTGATGGCGAACGTTTGACCGGGTTTTTTGATTTTTATTTTGCTGGTTGCGATACTTGGTTGTTTGATGTCGCCGTCACGATCAATGACTGGTGCATCGACGTGGAGAGCGGTGAACTCGATTTGGCGCGTGTGAATGCCACACTCGATGCTTATCATGCAGTACGCCCATTTACTGCTGCCGAGGACGATGCTTGGCAAACAATGCTACGTGCTGCAGCGTTCCGTTTTTGGTTGTCACGTGTTTATGATTTTTATAAACCGCGTGATGCCGAAATGTTGACGCCACATGATCCCGGACACTTTGAACGTATTTTGCGTTTGCGTGTCAACCAGCCTACGCCGGCTTTACCTATTGTTTCCAAATAATTAGTATGAACACTCCTCAGGCAATTGCAGGCTGGCATTGGATACAACAAGGTTTTGCGACCTTCAAAAAGAAACCATTTGAGCTTTTATTCATGTTCTTTGGTTTGATCTTTGTGAATTTAGGTTTAAGTCTGGTGCCGTTTATTGGTGCGATTATTCCCTTTATTTTTGGGCCGACGCTAGGTATTGGCATCATGCACGCGTGCCGCGATATCGATGAGGGTAAACCGGTTACGACGGGTTCTTTGTTCGTCGGCTTCCGATCACCCGCTTTGCGTACTTTGCTGTTGTTGGGCGCTTTGTATACATTGGCCTTACTGGCTGCCTTGGCTTGCTCAATTCCCTTCGACGATGGCGCGCTTTGGAATTATATTTCTGATCCTTCCAAGGCAGACCCTAAAGCCTTAGTGAAGTCGAATATAGGCCTGGGTATGTTGGTATTTTTTGCGGTGTATACACCGGCAGCGATGGGCTTTTGGTATGGTGGGCCTTTGGTTATGTGGCACGGAATGGGAGCGGCGAAGGCGATTTTTTATAGCTTCTTTGCAGTATGGCGTGCTCGTAAAGCCTTTCTGGTGTATGTGTTGGCGTGGTGCGGGCTTCTCAGTTTGGTCGCGTTCTTGATGGCGCTAAGTGGTGGCTTATTAGGTGTGTTGATTTTGCCGTTGATGCTGAGCGTTTCTTTGGTGATGTATTGCACGTTCTACTTCAGTTATAAAGAAGTATTTAGTCGCGAGCAAAGTGCTTGAACTTATTTAGCTGAAATTTGGCTGAAATTCTGTTGAGCATTCAGTTGAATTGTAGGCTAGCTTCAAACGTAAAAAATGCCGGATTATTTCCGGCATTTTCTTTTTGTGCTTCTTTTTCGCTTAGTCCGCTTTCGTGTTGCGTTCGTGCTCTGAAGGTGTACTCAGATCATCTATGATCTCATAGCTATGCGTCATTTCGGCTGTTTTGCCTAACATAATCGACGCTGAGCAATATTTTTCATGGGACAAGGCGATCGCACGCTCGACCAGATTGGCCTTTAGATTGCGACCAGTGACCAAGAAGTGGAAATGAATTTTGGTGAACACTTTTGGTTCTGTGTCGGCGCGTTCAGCCGATAATTTGACCTCGCAACCACGCACGTCTTGTTTGCCCTTGCGTAAAATCAGGACGACGTCGTAGGCGGAACAACCACCTGTGCCAAGCAAGACCATTTCCATAGGGCGCGGTGCTAAGTTATGCCCACCACCTTCCGGTGCGCCATCCATCAAGACGGCATGGCCAGAGCCAGTTTCTGCCAAAAAACTCATGCCGGATACGCCGGTCCAACGTACATTCACTTCCATTGTTACTCCTGCCTTGATAGTTGCATTTGAGGTTAGATGAGTCGGATATTGTAACTGAGCAACCGTTTCTCTTGTTTAGGACTTCGATGAAACCTACGGCCTTTTCTGACTTACTTCTTTTTTTGCTGACACCGACGACATTATTAATGCATTGCTTTCTTCAATAATTTTGGAAAGTGTAGATATTTTTTTATCTAATCAAAGGTAGTTGTTTTCTACTTTCCTGATTGCATTAAGTTTTTCTGGCGCAACATGATTTCTTGTCCTACTATGAAAGCCTGTATTTCGTGTGAATTTCTTTTTTCTTGTTTTACCCGCATCTCCTCCGTCACTTCGAGTGACTTATTCCCGAAGCGAGACTTCGGGTTTTTTTTTGCCCTTTTAGACACCAACTGCAAAGGAAACGGAACGAAGATAGTCGAGAAACTGCTTAAAACTTAAACAGTGCTTGCACTAAGTCTTTGAAAATACTATAATTTCCGACTCTCTGTTCGCCCAGGAGAGAATTTAACAAGGGAGCGTCTGTTAAGTAGTAATGGCAGAACCACCGAAATCAGGGTGTTTTTAATATTTTTTATTTAGGATTCAACATGAAAACCTTTTCCGCTAAGGGCCATGAGGTTCAGCGCGACTGGTTCGTGATTGACGCGACAGACAAAGTTCTCGGACGTGTTGCCAGCGAAGTGGCACTCCGTTTACGCGGCAAGCATAAACCAGAATTTACTCCACACGTCGACACGGGCGATTTCATCGTCGTAGTTAATGCAGCTAAACTGCGCGTGACTGGTACTAAAGCACTGAACAAGATTTACTATCGTCATACTGGATACCCAGGTGGTATCTACGAAACGAACTTCCAAAAAATGCAAGCTCGCTTCCCAGGCCGTGCGTTAGAGAAGGCTGTTAAAGGCATGTTGCCTAAAGGCCCACTCGGTTACGCAATGATCAAGAAGTTGAAAGTGTACGCAGATGCAACGCATCCGCATGCAGCTCAGCAACCACAAGTACTCGACATCTAAGGAATAGCCATGATCGGTAATTACAACTACGGAACTGGCCGTCGCAAGAGCGCAGTTGCTCGCGTATTCCTGAAAACAGGTAGCGGCAAGATTGTTGTCAACGGCAAACCAGCTGACGAATATTTCTCTCGTAAAACTGGCTTGATGGTTATCCGTCAACCACTCGAGTTGACTAATCACCTCGAAACATTCGACATCATGATCAATGTACACGGTGGTGGTGAATCCGGCCAATACGGCGCGGTTCGTCACGGTATCACACGTGCTTTGATCGACTACGATGCAACTTTGAAATCTGAATTGTCCAAAGCTGGCTTCGTTACTCGTGATGCTCGTGAAGTTGAACGTAAAAAAGTTGGTTTGCGCAAAGCACGTCGCGCAAAGCAATTCTCCAAGCGTTAATTTGCTTATTGCAGATTTTTGCTGGAACAAAAAACCGCCAAATTTTGGCGGTTTTTTTTCGTCAGGAATAAATGTTGATTGGTAAAGATACTTCAGACGCAGAGGCGCAGAGGGCGCAGAGATTTTTTGTTGTCGGTTTGGCGTGCCTCAGCTTGTTCGATGCAAAGTAGTTCAGAGCTAGTCTCCGTGGCGCTACTGGTAAACTCAATAAAACAGATCACAACGAATTCTGCGTTCTCTGCGCCTCTGCGGCAAAAAGCTTTAAATACCTTTTGACAAAAACAATCAGAAACAATTGTCTATTGGGAAATTAGGATTCGGCTGCTAGAATGCACGCATAATTTCTTAACGGCATTAGCTTAAGTTTAGGACAGTAAAAATGATCAAGATCGGTATCGTAGGTGGAACGGGTTATACAGGCGTAGAGTTATTGAGAATTCTCGCAACTCATCCGCAAGCACAATTGACAGCCATTACTTCGCGCAAAGAAGATGGTGTCCCTGTGGCGCAAATGTATCCTTCTCTGCGCGGTCGTGTTGATTTGGCGTTCTCCTCGCCTGACAAAGCTAATCTGAATGAATGTGATGTGGTCTTCTTCGCGACACCGCACGGTGTAGCAATGGCACAGGCACCAGAGCTTTTAGCCAACGGCGTCAAGGTAATTGATCTGGCAGCGGACTTCCGTATGCAAGATGTGGCGCAGTTTGAAAAGTGGTATGGCATGGAGCATAGCTGCAAAGATTTGCTGGAAGAAGCTGTGTATGGCTTGCCAGAGTTGAACCGTGACAAAATCAAGAACGCACGTTTGATCGGTAATCCTGGATGTTATCCAACGACCATGCAACTTGGCTTTGCACCACTGCTGAAGGCTGGTGTGATCGATGCGGGTAATTTGATTGCTGATTGCAAATCTGGTGTTTCTGGCGCAGGACGTAAAGCTGAAATAGGGATTTTGTTTTCTGAATCTAGCGATAGCTTTAAGGCTTATGGTGTAACAGGCCATCGTCACACACCCGAGACCATCGAGCAATTACAGCGCCTGACTAAAGACAAAGTCGAACTTCTATTTACGCCGCATCTGGTGCCGATGATACGTGGTATGCACTCCACTTTGTACGCACAGCTGACACAAGAGATTAGTAACGAAGCGCTGCAAGCCCTGTTTGAAGACGCGTATAAGGATGAGACTTTTGTCGATGTCATGCCTTTTGGCTCTCATCCGGAGACGCGTTCAACCCGCGCTTCAAATATGCTACGTATCGCTTTGCATCGCCCGGGAAATGGCAAGCATGTGGTGATTTTGGTGGTGCAGGATAATCTGGTTAAGGGCGCTTCAGGCCAAGCGGTGCAGTGCATGAACATTATGTTCGGACTTGACGAGTCAACTGGTCTGCAGCATGTGCCAGTGAACCCGTAAGCGCAGACTCGCAGCGACCATGCCAGTTTCTAAATTTTTTCGCCGACGCATTACCGCGTCGAAGATGACCATCAATCAGCATTTGCCTTGGCCGATTAAATTTGCCTTGTTTGCAGTGGTGATTGGTGTCGGTGGTGCAATTGCGATGTGGACTTACGATATGGGGCGCAGTTTTGCGTTTGGTCCAAAGTTTTCGCCTGAACAAATGACTGTTTTGCAAGAAAAAATCGAGAGCCTAACGGAAGAGCGCGATAAGTTGCAAGCGACGGCAGCGACCATAGATAGCCAGCAGAATATAGAGAAGTCGGTACAGAAACAACTTACCGACCAAATCAATACCTTAACTGCCGAAAATAATAGGATCAAAGACGATCTGGCTTTTTTTGAAAGTTTGATGCCGTCGGCGAATCGCCCGCAGGGTATCACCTTGCAAAAAACTAAAATTGAATTGGCAGCACCTAATCAGTTACGTTACCGCGCTTTGGTTATGCAAGGCGGCAAAACAGTGCGTGATTTTTCTGGTGAAATGCATATCAGCTTGACACTAGTTCAAGCGGGTAAACCTGTTATGATGGAATATCCCGATCCTAAATCGGGTGAAGCAGCGAAGTTGAAATTATCCTTTAAGCATTATCAAAGGCTGGAAGGGCAAATTATTTTACCGGAAGGCGCGATTGTAAAATCTGCGCAAATGACAGTGCTAGAAAAAGGTGAGTTGCGTGCGAAACAAGCGCTTAGCTTGTAGTCTCGTGATGAGCCTGTTCCCGTGATGGACTATGCTGAAGTACTGTTGATTGTCGAAACATTAAAAACAATGAGGAGTTTGCATGTTTAATCGCAAGAATAAGAGCACGATAGATAGTCTGATAGGCGCAACCACCAATATTCATGGTGATGTGCATTTCAAAGGTGGCTTAAGGATAGATGGGCATGTCAAAGGCAATGTGATTGCAGAAGCTGGCGCATCCAGTATTTTGGTTATCTCTGAGCAGGCTGTCATTGACGGCGAAGTACGTGCTGGTCATATTGTTGTCAACGGTGTCATCAATGGCCCTGTGATTTCTACTGAGTTGATTGAGTTGCAAAGTAAGGCGCGTATTTCAGGCGATGTGCAATATAAAGCCTTGGAGATGATGAATGGTGCCTTGGTTTCAGGTAAGTTAGGGCATGATCAGGCGGTTGAGCCAGTGTTAAAGTTAGCCGCTTCGAACTAGCGCAAACCTTAAACTGAAGAAAGGTCTATAATAGAGATCTGATCTGAATTTTTTGTAGGAGCTTACTATGAACGCCGTTACTGATATGCCATCCCCTATCGTCTTCACCGACAGTGCTGCTGAGAAAGTTGCACAATTGATCGAAGAAGAAGGCAATCCAGATTTGAAATTGCGCGTCTTTGTACAAGGCGGCGGTTGTTCAGGTTTTCAATATGGTTTCACTTTTGATGAAATCACAAATGAAGACGACACCATTATGCATAAAAATGGCGTTCAACTCTTAGTGGACGCAATGAGCTACCAATACTTGGTTGGCGCAGAAATTGACTATAAAGATGATTTAGAAGGCGCACAATTCGTGATTAAAAATCCGAATGCACAATCAACTTGTGGTTGCGGTTCCTCTTTCTCTGCTTAATACCTAACGTATAGGGTTCAATGCCTTATGGGTTTAAGCTTAGTGAGCTACGAATAAGTAGTGGGGTATAAAATGCTTGGACAAAAAAAGACGCTACGGCGTCTTTTTTTTATGGAAAATTTGTTTCCCGCGCACAAGCGCTCTGGCACAGGCTACACTCAATACTAAGAGCATGGCAATGAGCGAGAAAAATGGAAACTGTAGCGCGACAATCGGCACCTGGCCCAGAACTCTTGAAGGCATTACGCAAGGTATTGCCAACACAAAGTATCTTGGCCGAACCCGAAGATACTCGACCTTATGAGTGTGACGCTTTAACTACTTACAGGCAATTGCCTTTCGTCGTGGTCTTACCCGAAAATGAAACGCAAATCTTAGCGGTCATGTCGATTTGCCGTGAGTTTAAGATCCCTATCGTACCGCGTGGTGCTGGCACCGGCTTGTCAGGCGGCGCAATGCCAGTCGAATTTGGTTTGGTTTTATCGACCGCGAAGTTAAATAAAATTTTGCAGGTCGACGCCTATGCCAGAACAGCGGTGGTGCAACCCGGTGTGCGTAATCTGGCGATCTCGGACGCGGCAGCCAACTTTGGTTTGTATTATGCTCCGGATCCTTCTTCCCAACTAGCATGCACGATAGGCGGCAATCTGGCCGAAAATGCTGGCGGCGTGCATTGTCTGAAATATGGTTTGACTGTACACAATGTTTTGCGCGCTCGCGTGGTGACGATTGATGGTGAAGTATTGGAATTAGGTAGTGAAGCTTTAGATGCGCCGGGTTTAGATCTGTTGTCAGTGTTTATTGGGTCTGAAGGCATGCTTGGTATCGTCACAGAAATCACGGTCAAGCTTATCCCTAAGCCCCATACCGCCCAAGTGATCGTAGCCTCGTTCAATAATGTTGAACAAGCTGGTGAGGCTGTGGCGCAGATTATTGCGCGCGGCATTATTCCCGCGGGATTAGAGATGATGGATCAAACCTCGGTGCGTATGGTTGAACCCTTTGTGAACGCGGGTTATGACGTGAATGCGGCAGCTATTCTTCTATGTGAATCCGACGGTAATGTTGAAGAAGTCGCTGATGAAATCGCCCGCATGAGTCAAATCTTAACGGACGCTGGTGCCAGCGATTTGACCGTCTCTTTCTCTGAAGCGCAGCGTTTGAAACTTTGGTCAGGACGTAAAAATGCGTTTCCCGCAGCGGGTCGTATTTCACCTGATTATTATTGCGTCGACGGCACCATTCCGCGCAAATATTTGGCACGTATGTTGAAGGCGATTGCTGACATGGAAATTAAATACGCTTTGCGATGTGCGAATGTATTTCACGCTGGCGATGGTAATTTACATCCTTTGATTTTATTTGACGCAAATCAGGAAGGCGCGTTCGCAAAGGCAGAAGCCTTCGGCGCAGAGATACTAGAATTGTGTGTCGCGATGGGCGGTACGATTACAGGCGAGCATGGTGTCGGCATCGAGAAATTAAATTCTATGTGTGTGCAATTCCAAGATGCTGAGTTGAACGCTTTTTACTCAGTGAAACAAGCGTTTGATCCTTGGAATTTACTGAATCCCGGCAAGGCAATTCCTAGTTTGCATCGTTGTGCTGAAATGGGACGTATGCATGTTCGTCAAGGACAATTGCGTTTCCCAGATTTACCCCGATTTTGAAGAAGACAGATAATAATATTTGAAAAACGATGGATAAAATTCTTCAACAATTTCGTGAACAAATTTTGAATGCTGTTACACAACAGCAGGGGCTGGTACTGCGAGGCGGTGGTACTAAGCAATGGTATGGCAATCCGGCTTCGGATACTGATGCCGTACTCGATACCCAAGCCTACCGAGGCATAATCAGTTATGAGCCGACTGAATTAGTGATCAGTGCGCGCTGCGGTACGAGCTTGAAAGAGATCGAGGCGCTATTAGATCAACAGAGACAAATGCTGGCTTTCGAACCGCCACATTTCGGACCGACAGCAACTGTGGGTGGCATGCTCGCTACCGGCTTATCTGGCCCACGTCGTGCCAGTGTTGGTGCTGTGCGTGATTTTGTGCTTGGCGTAAGCGTCATGAATGGCGCAGGCGAGGTTTTACACTTTGGCGGACAAGTCATGAAAAATGTCGCAGGTTACGATGTCTCACGTTTGATGGCGGGATCGCTGGGAAGCCTCGGGCTTTTGCTCGATGTCTCCTTGAAAGTTTTACCTAAACCTGTAGCCGAAACTAGTCTGATGTTTGCAATGCCGGAAGTCGATGCTTTGTCTCATCTGAATCGTTGGGCGGGGCAAGCCTTGCCGATTTCTGCCAGTAGTTATTATGCTGGCCGATTGATGCTACGTCTTTCTGGATCAGCGCCTGCGCTACGCGCCGCGAAGCAAAAATTAGGTGGGCAGGAAATCGATAGCGCCGATGATTATTGGAAAAGCTTGCGCGAGCAAAGCCATCATTTTTTTACGCCAGAAGAAGACTATGCCTTGTGGCGAGTGTCGCTTCCTTCTACTGCACCAGCTTTAAAGCTACGTAGTAAATCCTTAATTGAGTGGGGCGGCGCGCAACGCTGGTTATGGACGAATGAACCCGAAGTGACACTGCGTTCAACGATACAAGCGGCGGGTGGACATGTAACGCGGTTTCGTTATGGCGCAGGTGATTCGCCGGCATTTACTGAACTAGCTGCGCCGATTTTGAAGATACATCGCCAATTAAAAGCGGCGTTTGATTCAGCGGCGATTTTTAATCGTGGACGTTTGTTCGACTGAAAGCTTATGCAAACACAATTACTCGATACGATTAAATCGACGGAGCAAGGACAGGAAGCGGAAGCGATTCTGCGCACCTGCGTACATTGCGGTATGTGCAATGCGACTTGTCCTACCTATCAATTGCTGGGTGACGAATTAGATGGGCCACGTGGTCGAATTTATCTGATTAAACAAGTCTTAGAAGGCAAGACACCGACTTCCAAGACGCAGACACATCTTGATCGGTGTTTGACTTGCCTGAGTTGTGAAACGACTTGTCCTTCGGGCGTGCAATATGGCCGTTTACTTGAAATAGGGCGTGAGCTAGTTGAAAAGCAAGTTGGACGTTCTTGGTCGCAAAAAATACTTCGTACTACTTTAAAGAATGGATTGAGTAACCCTCGTTTATTTCAACAAGCCTTGAAGATAGGGCGTGCAGTAAGCGGTTTATTGCCTTCCAATTTACGTGAAAAAATACCAGAACCATCTAAGGAGTTAACTAAGGATAGCGGCTGGCCGCAAACCACACATGCCAGAAAAGTTCTTTTACTCGACGGCTGTGTGCAACCTGGTTTGGCGCCCCATATTAATACGGCAACCGCACGCGTACTCGATCGCTTACATATCCAAGCTATGCTGGCACCGCAGGCAGCTTGTTGTGGTGCGGTGCGTTTGCATTTGAATGATGCTAGCGGTGCTATTAGCGCAGCAAAGCGTAATATTGATGCGTGGTGGCCGCTATTGAAACCTGATAGTCAATCTGGCGTTGAAGCTATCGTCATGACTGCTTCTGGTTGTGGCGTCATGGTGAAAGACTACGGACAATTGCTGAAGCATGATCTCGACTACGCTGACAAAGCGGAATTGATTAGTAAGTTGACTTGTGACTTGAGTGAATTTTTACCTGATTTTGAAAGTGAGCTGATTGCTAAAATCGGTGGCGACATTAAGCATCGAGTGACTTGGCATCCGCCATGCACACTGCAGCACGGACAAAAGATTAGAGGCAAAGTAGAAGGTTTGTTGCGCCACCTAGGGGTCGACGTGCAATTATGTGCAGATAGTCATTTGTGTTGTGGCTCAGCAGGGACTTATTCTATTTTGCAGTCAGATCTGGCACAGAAATTACGTCAGCATAAGATCGCTGCGTTGGAGGCAACGCAGCCGCAGGTGATCGTTTCGGCCAATATGGCGTGCCAGCAGCATTTGCAGTCTGCGACGGCGATTCCTGTTAAGCATTGGATAGAGTTATTGGATCAGGCTTTGACAAGCTTGCCACCTAGCGAATCAACGGGTGATCCACTGAGTCAAGCAGAACAAATTCATAGCGCAACAAACTTGAACGAGCTTGAAGTCATTGAGAATACTCTACAATCTCGATCATTCGAAGCGGTTGTCGAACCTATGGCAGTGACTCCAACTGAGCCAACTAAGTCAATTGAGCAAGCCCCCAAAAAGAAGTCGACGCGGAAATCGGATAAACCAACACAAAGCAAGAAAGTCGTAACTAAGTCGAAATCTGATGTTGTTGTGGTTGATAGTGCGCTTGAAAATACGGATGACAAGAATGTGCAAAAGCCAGCCAAAAAGAGCTCAAAAAAGAAAATGTAAATGAATCTTGGTTTGTCGCGGTTCTTTTTTTCAGACCGCAAGTAGATATAAAAAAAGCGCAACATGATTGCTCATGTTGCGCCAAAGATCAGGCCGATTTGGCAAAGGACTGATCAGATTTTTCTGAAATTAGAAGCGATAGCCCAGACCTAAGCCAATCAATACCGGATCAATTTTCACCGCGCTAACTTTAGCGCCGGCAACCATAACATCACTTCGGATCTGTACTTTTTTCACGTCGATGTTGAAAGACCAGTTTTTGTCGATTTTGAAATCCACACCAGCTTGAAAAGACAAGCCGAAGCTGTCGTTTTCCAAACCGCCCTTACCAGCCAATAATTTGACTTGGGAGATATTGGTGTAATTCACGCCAGCGCCTATGTAAGGATTGATGCTTGCAGTTGGCGCGAAGTGATACTGCGCTGACAAAGTTGGTGGCAAATGTTTGAATGTACCGATGTTGCTACCATCCAAATAAACATCATGTTTTTGTGGGTAAGTCAAAACCAATTCAGCAGCAATATTCGGTGTAAAGAAATATGTTACGTCGAATTCAGGGATAGCTTTTTTGCTGACCGTAATGCGATCTGATGCACCAACACCGCCTAATGGATCGGAATCATTGGCTGGACTGATATTGACCACACGGCCACGCACCAGCCATTGGCTTTCTTGTGCCATAGCTTGTGCACTAACGACGCCCATTGCGGCTAAAGAGAGAGCGAGAACGATTTTTTTCATTTTCATTTCCTTGGTTGTAAATATGATTAAATAAGTTAGCTAAATAAGTTAGGTAAATAAGCGGACTAATAAAGATAAATGTGCGATATCAAGCAAAAATTTCCAAATCCAATGAAGACAGTGTAGTTGCGCACTGCAACATTAGTTTTGAGCTAAATCAATTACTGTGATGATCGATCGATATGAAGACTGGCTGCGTGAGTTCAAGTATTTACAGTTACTGTCGGGTGAGTTCGGGTAAGTAGATGGTCACTCAAGGTGAAAGTAAGCGCTTTATTCTGTGACGATACAGCTCATTGCTAAATCAAATTTTTCAGGCGCAAAATCACAATAGGCCAATTGATAGGCAATACCCACGCTATAAGCTTGTGGCAGCTCTGCGAGCGTACGGTCATAAAATCCGCCGCCATATCCTAATCTGAATCGCGCCGCATTGTAGCCTACGCAGGGAATCAAGAGGGTGTCGGGCTGGACAAAAATGTCACGTTTTGTTGGAATCGATACGCCAAATTCATCTTTCTCCATAGGATCGCCGGGAGCCCAGGGCACGAAAGCTAAAGCATGGTCTTTTGCGACTACCACAGGTAATGCCAGCTGTTTGTCGGCTTGATGTAAGTCTTGATAAAAAGCACGCAGATTGGGCTCACAGCGGATCGGAGAATACACGCCTATGATGTCGGCTTGCATAATTTGCGGAATGCTCAGTAATTTTTGTTGAATACGTAGATCCCAAGCTTGACGCAGCGCTAACGGAGTCTCTTTACGTTTTTGAATTGAACTATTGCGTAATTCTTGGCGTACGCTCAGTGTTGACATCGATAGAATCATCGATTCATCATCTGCGGACTGCATTTCTTCTTTTACGCTAGGGAGTGGCTGTGTCATACTGTTAACAGGTTTTGAAGGGATCTGTTTGAAAATGTTAGAACGAAAATTACCAAGTCTGTCGCGACCGATAGCGCCCGCCAGTTTACTGCTTTCTGGTCTATTGATGCTAGCAATTTTGCCAGAAATCGCCATCGCAGGCCCTGCGAAGTTGGCGGCAGCACCAGTAACTGCGAGTGCGGCAGTCAATGATGACGACCGCTTTATGGCCTTGCGTGACGCGGCTATGCATGACGACGCCAAAGCTGCGCAAATGCATGCCTCACAACTAGCGAGCTACAGCATTCCGTCCTATGTCGACTACTATGTGCTACGTACCCGTATACGCTCCGCTTCTGCTGTAGAAATCTATAGTTTCTTGAAGAAATACGAAGGTAGTGCGATTGCCGATCGTTTACGCAATGATTGGCTGTTGGTGTTGGGGTTTCGTCGCGACTGGGCGAATTTCGATCAATTACTGCCTTCCTACGTGGTCAATGATGATCATCAGGTCAAATGTTATGCCTTATTGTCCAAGGTCGAGAAACAACAACGCGTCGCCACCGAAGCGCGTACTTTGATTACTTCACCTAAGCAGTATGGCGATGGCTGCTATTCTTTGATTAATAGTTTGTATGAGCAAGGGCAATTTACGGATGCAGATCTGTGGGCGCAAATGCGCATTGCTGCTGAATCTTCCGCCATGCCTTTGGCGAAGCGTTTAGGAAAAATGTTGGATATTCCTGAGAAGCGCTTGATCGAAGCGATGGATAAACCTACTAATCTCTTAAAAAAGGAACCCACAGCAGATCGCCTGAGTCGTGAACTATTTTTACTAGCTTTAGGTCGTGCTGCTAAAGACGATCCAGAAAAAGCGGCGGTCGCCTTGCAACGATATGCAGGGAAACTTAGCGCCAATGAAAAGTCACAGGGGTGGGCGAATATAGCCTTGCCAGCTTCACAGAAATTACAGTCCGAAGCCTTGAATTATTGGAAGCGCGCTGACGGTGCCATCCTAAGTCTGGAAGGCTATCAATGGCGGGTAAGGATGGCTTTGCGCGAGGGTGATTGGAAGCTGGTGAAGTCGGCGATTGCGGCGATGCCAACCAGCCTCAAAACCATGCCAGCTTGGGTGTATTGGAACGGTCGTGCTTTGCAACAAGAAGGTAAGAAGGAAGAAGCCCAGGCAATCTTCGCTGGAATTTCTGATCAAATGCATTTCTATGGACAATTAGCTTTAGAGGAACGTGGCCAAAAAATTGGCGCTCCCTCTTTAGCCAGGGCAGTGACGCCGGAAGAGTTAACGCCCATTGCACAAAATCCGAATTTGCAAAGAGCTTTAAAATTCTATGCGATGAATTTGCGTTTTGAGGGAACTCGGGAATGGAATTGGGCATTGCGAGCAATGAACGAGCGCGAACTCATTGTTGCAGCCGAACTGGCGCGACAAAATGATTTGCTTGATCGAATGGTGAATACCTCCGATAGAACCAAGGGCGAGCTTGACTTTAATCAACGCTTCCCAACCCCATTTAATGACACCATGTACAAGGCAACGCAGTCTGTTGGTGTTGACATGGCTTGGGTATATGGTTTGATACGCCAAGAATCGCGTTTCGCTACGGCGGCTAAGTCACATGTGGGCGCAAGTGGTTTGATGCAAGTGATGCCAAACACCGCAAAATGGGTTGCAAAGAAAATTGGTTTGTCGAATTATGTGCCACGTCAGGTCAATGATGTGGAAACCAATATTGCGTTAGGAACGAATTATTTGAACATGGTGCTGACAGATCTGGGTGGTTCGCAAGCCTTGGCTTCAGCGGCCTACAATGCAGGTCCTGGGCGACCACGTGCTTGGCGTGCGACTTTGTCACGCCCAGTGGAAGGTGCCATTTTTGCTGAAACAATTCCGTTCTCAGAGACGCGTGACTACGTAAAAAATGTGCTTTCAAATGCCACGTATTACGCCGCTTTACTAGAGAAAAAACCGCAGTCCTTGAAAGCACGTTTAGGCGTTGTAGTGCCAAAAGGTATGAACGCTGACGATCCAGAAAATCAGTAGGAGTACGCTATGAATAATACCGATTTAGAAACCACCTTAGCACCCTTGCATAGTCTGCTCCGGAAGAGTAATTATCGTTTGGTGATAGGGAATAAAAATTATTCGTCCTGGTCTATGCGACCATGGTTGGTGCTGAAAACCTTTGGCATTCCTTTCGAAGAAATTAAAATTATTTTAGACAGACCCGATACTACACAAAAAATTTCTGAATATTCTTTGTCGGGACGGGTGCCGGTATTGCTCGGGGATGACCTGGTGATCTGGGACTCATTGGCGATTTGTGAGTATTTGGCGGAACAATACCCACTACTTAATCTGTGGCCGGAAAGCGTTGCAGCGCGAGCTACAGCACGTAGTGTGAGCGCTGAAATGCACTCGGGATTCGGCGCCTTGCGTAGCGCTATGCCTATGAATATCCGGGCTCATTTTCCAGGTAAGGGTCGTACAGCTGGGTCGCAGGCAGATATCGGTCGTATCAGTGAGATTTGGGAGGATTGCTTATCCACTTATGGCGCGCATCGTTTCTTATTCGGGGATTTTTCCATTGCGGACGCCTTCTTTGCGCCGGTAGTAATGCGTTTTAAGACTTATGGCGTTTCATTGGCACCCGCATTACAAGCCTATTGTGAACGCATCGAAAGTCACCCTGCAGTAGCGCAATGGGTGCACGGTGCGATAGATGAAAAAGATGATTTGCCGAAGTATGATTTTCCTTAATTAACTTGAATATGAAGACCTATGTGGTAGGTGGTGCGGTGCGTGATGCACTCTTGGGTTTGCCAGTGCAAGATCGTGATTACGTCGTGGTCGGTGCTACGCCACAACGCATGCTGGAATTAGGTTACACCCCGGTAGGCAAGGATTTTCCGGTTTTTTTGCATCCCAAAACGCACGAGGAATATGCACTGGCTCGTACTGAACGGAAAACCGCCGCAGGGTACAAGGGATTTGTATTTCACACTGATGCCAGTGTCACATTGGAACAGGACTTAATCCGTCGAGATTTGACGATCAACGCGATCGCACGCGACGAACATGGTGATCTGATTGATCCATTTCACGGACAAGTCGATTTGCAAGCGAAAGTTTTTCGCCACGTGTCTGCTGCTTTTGAAGAAGATCCGGTGCGGATTTTGAGACTCGCTCGATTTGCAGCGCGGTTTTCTCAAGCACCACATGCCTTTACGGTCGCGCCCGAGACCATGGATCTAATGAAAAAAATGGTGGCTGCTGGCGAGGTCGATGCTCTGGTGCCCGAGCGCGTGTGGCAAGAAATTTCGCGCGGATTGATGGAGGCCAAGCCTTCACGTATGTTTGAAGTTTTACGGGAATGCGGTGCGCTACATCGTTTAATGCCTGAGCTAGCGGCCTTATGGGGCGTGCCACAACCACCCAAGCATCATCCCGAAATTGATACGGGTGTACACATTATGCTGGTGGTCGATTACGCCGCGCAACAAGCGTTTTCTTTGCCGATCCGTTTTGCTGCGCTCATGCACGACTTAGGTAAAGGCACTAGTGATCCAGAACAATGGCCGCGCCATCACGGCCATGAAGAACGCGGCATAGAATTAGTCAAAGCACTTTGCACGCGATTGAAAGTGCCAAGCGATTGTCGCGATCTTGCCATCATGACGGCGCGGGATCACGGCAACGTAGGGCGCTCACAAGAAATGCGTCCAGCGACATTGCAAGATATGCTGGAGCGCAATGATGCTTTTCGCAAACCGCAACGTTTTTTAGAGATGTTGCAGGCTGCCGAATGTGACTGTTTTGGACGCGCTGGTTTAGACAATATTCAATTCCCACAACGCGCTTTCCTAGCGCGTGTATTAGCGACGGCACAAGCGGTGAATGCTGGTGCAATTGCACAACAAGTGCTTCTAAAAACGACTGCAGAATCGTCAGACGCAAAACCGCCTGCGCAAAAAATTGCCGAGGCGATTCGTATTGCTCGTATTGATGCAATTCGTGAGCTTACGAACTCGTCACCCTCTGACGAAGCGTTTATGTAAATCGTGCAGACGTTGCATAGATAACATAGCGGACCATCTCGAAACTCTCATAGACAAGCCCACAAGCGTAAAGCTAAGGTCGGGAAACGCATCCAACTTAGGATTGTAATAATCCCGTCACATCCTCTATCTATAATTCGTTCACAAAAAAAATAAACCCGAAACGATTTTTTTACTCCTAAATAAAATCGAATGAACTCACAGATGATAGAGAAAATGATGTCACACAAATCCCTCAAAATCGCAATCGCCTCTTTGTTCCTATGTGGAACAGCAGCCAGTGCGGATTACCGTCCAGTGCAAGTGCCTGGTGGAAATGTAGCGCAGCCAGCATTATTGACAGCTGGTATGTTTCGATTGGAATCTGAGCGTAGTTATAAGCTCAGTTTGCAAATGGCGCTTGGTATTTTGAACGGACATACGGAAGTGGAACGTACGCGTTCTTTGCAAAACATCGCGCGCTTAAGCAAAGATCTTTCCAAGCAAATGAAGAGTGAAAAAACGGGCAAAGCTTTTAACCGTGTTAGCAGCGCACTGAACGATCAAGTCGAATCACTGCCACGACTCAATGCTAAAACGGCAGCTGGCATGTATGACGTGAACGAGGATCTTTTGATCAAGATGAATTTCTTGTCATTTGCGATTGAATCAGAAACCAACGATACCACTTCTCGCATCACGGGTCTGGCATTACGTCAGGCATCTTTGGCACAGCGTATGGCAAAAATTGTCTTGTTGCGTTCTATGGATAAAAACATGCAAGCCAAGCAAGGTTTGCAAGTCGATTTGGCGCAGTCGCGTATCGAGTTTTTGAATGGAATGAGTTTGTTGGCGGATGAAACGGGTTCTGATAAGGCCTTAAAAGAACGTTTGAATTTGGCACAGCAGCAATGGGTGTTTTATGACAAAGCCTTGAGTTCGCCAAATTTTCGGGCAGAAGACTTGCGCAATATTTCTTCTACCAGCGATCGCATCGCACAGATGATGGTTGAAATCGTACGTCTGGGCTATGGCTTAGCGCCTGATCCTAGTGTTATTGCAGAGCGTTGACCTGACTCGTCGTTGCTTACGACACCTAAGGTATGAATCACGAATGAATTAAAAAATTAGGAATGCACATGAAATCATTAACGCAAAAAAAACGAATTGCTACATTAAGTATGTTGATGCTGGCAGGTTTTGTTAGCTTGTACCCTGCTTTCGCACGAGCACAAACACCGGCGCCAGTACCAGCTGTACCAAGCACCATTAAGATTGATGGCTCCAGTACCGTATTTCCAATTACCGAAGCGATGGCAGAGAGCTTCCGTGAAAAAAATAGTGCAGTGAAATTTACTATCGGCATTGCTGGTACTGGCGGTGGCTTTAAAAAATTCTGCAAAGGCGAAACTGATATTTCTGATGCATCACGCCCGATTTTGAAAAAAGAAATGGTCGAGTGTGCCAAGAACGGTGTGTATTACATGGAGCTGCCAGTTGCATTTGATGCGGTCACCGTTGTGATTAATCCTAAGAATAAATTCCTCAGTAAAATCACTGTAGAAGAATTGAAAAAAATCTGGGAACCTGCGGCGCAAGGTGTAATTACTACTTGGGACCAAGTCAATCCGGCTTGGCCAAAAGCGCCGATTAAACTGATAGGCCCTGGAGCTGATTCAGGTACCTTCGATTACTTCACCGAAGCTATCAATGGTAAGGCAAAAGTGAGTCGCACTGACTTTACGACATCCGAAGATGATAATGTGATTGTGCAAGCCGTATCGCGTGACGTGAACGCGTTGGCTTACTTAGGTTTTGCATATTATTCAGAAAATAGCAAAAAACTGAAAGCAGCAGCTATCGTACAAAAAGATGGTAAAACAGCAGTGCTGCCTTCCGTCAAGACGGTCATGGATGCCAGTTACAAACCTTTAGCGCGTCCCTTGTTTATTTATGTCAATGTGAAAGCCGATGAGCGTCCTGAGGTTCGTGCATTTGTCGATTACTACCTGAACAATGCAGACGCAATTACAAAAAAGGTTAAGTACATTCCTTTGTCGATGAAAGATTATCGTCATACGATGGTGAACTATAAAATCAAGAAGACCGGCACGGCATTTGCCGGCGAAGCGGAAGTTGGCGTGACGATAGAAGAATTGTTGAAACGTGAGCCGAAGAATTAATTTTCGTGATCTGGCGGCACTCAATGTTGTTTGGTTGTAGTAGTCGATTAAATACTCATGTAAGTAGAAAAGCGTCGGAAATTAACCGGCGCTTTTTTTATTTGGTGTTTAACGCCGAGCTGATCGGGACTGCGGGCAACGCACCGTAACCGAAGAGCGAAAGATTGAAAAAATGTTGGTCATAGAAATGCCTAAATGCGCAGTTTCCGTGTTGAGCGTCCTGTTAAACATCTGCGCTTCCCTTGATTTTTTTGCTTCGAGAAATCCGATTTCGCAGTCTTCCTAGTCGCGTCGTTCTTTTGCTGCTCTCTTTCTGGACATTTGAATCAATCGACTTTACTTGCAAATCTTTAATTCCTGAGCAAATAATTAACACCCCAATAACCAGCCAAATCCATGCGTTTACATATACCGCATAAGGACCAAATAAGTATTTCAACGTGGCGTAAAAAGATTGAGTCTTCCAACGCCCGAATGCGGGGAAGTCGTTGACTATTACTTGAACAATACCAAAACTCAAAGCAAGGAAGCCCAACACGATAAATCCTGATGCAAAAATTTTCTGCTTAATCATATTGATATTTAACTAGCTTTACCAATCAGAAGTCGGTCTTGAATATCAGAGACAAGTGAATGCGAAAATAGCGATAAACGTTGGGATAAGCGCACCCAAAAATAAGCCGCCAGCACCAATAGATTCATCTGCAAATCCACGCTTAAGTAAGGCAACACCTGCGGGGTTCGGGGCGTTCGCTATCATGGTCAGGCCGCCACCAGTAACGGCACCAGCGACCAGGCTGTATTTGGCTTCTTCAGAGATGCCAGTGATTAAAGAGCCCAGATAAGTTAAAGCAGCATTGTCCGTTATTGCCGTTAGGGCGGTGGCGCCAAAATAGAGTGCTTTGGGCGACATGCTAGACACCAATGGCTGTAGCCACCACTGCTGCATCCCGCCTAGAACAACCAAGCCAGCAAGAAAAAACGCAACCAATAATGCTTCTTTAATGATGAGGGGATTTTGATGGCGTTCATAGGCTTGCGCCACACCCAAAAACATGAGGAATAAACCAAGGAATGCGACCGGATGATGGGCGAAAGTGACCACCCCTACCAAGAAAGCGATATGCACGAGGCTTAAGCTTATGGGAACGCTTTTTCTTTTTTGAGTGTCAGCCAAGTCAATTGAACCAGTTGGCACTGATAGCGCCATAGACTCAGGCAAATATCTTTTGAGCACCAAGACTGCAATGGTGGCATTGATGACGACGGCAATCGCCGCTTTCCAGCCGAAAGTGGCGAGCATAAAGGCCGAGTCCCATTGCCAAGTGGCAGCGACCATTAATACGGGAGGCGCTGCGAAGGAAGTTAAAGTGCCCCCAATCGAAACATTCACAAATAAAACGCCCAGCGATAAATATTTTGCGCGTTCAGGAATATCAGGCCTGAATACTTGGGGTGCCAGTATCAATGCGGCAATGGTCATCGCGGCCGGCTCTGTAATGAGTGATCCCAGTAGTGGTACTGCCGCTAAGCCAAGCCAAGCATTGACCAGCGCTGTCGGAAACGGCACGAATCGTGCAATAAACTCGACTGCACCCATCACCAATTGGAGGATAGGGCGAGATGCTGCAATCACCATGACCACGAACACGAATAAGGGCTCGGTATATTGACGCGATTCGGCGTATTTCAGCGCTTTATCACCACCACTGATCGCAGCTATACAGAAAATTAACACGATAGCCCAGAAGCCGAAGACGACTTCGACTTCGCCTAAGAGATGAAATAGCCCCGCATGCTTGGGGTAGCGATGCGCGAGGCGCTCGAACTGTTTGGTGGTGAACGTGTGAATGAGAGCGATCGCGAATAGAACGGCGGCAATCAGCTCGAGTGAGGAATGGGTCATAGTCTCAAACAAAAAAATCGCGAGGCGGCCCGACCTTCGCTGAAACCTGCTACACCATGATAGGTGCGCACCCGTCACAATTTTAACGTGTATTTAGTTAAAAAGGTAATGAATTCTGAGGTCGTCTCACTGTATCGCTGGCTTAAAAGTGCAGGTTGAACTTCCTTAAGTAAAAAGTTGAAAGCAGAATTTCTTACTTTTTACATTGCAATCTAATTATTGGCGACCTGTTTACTAAATTCACTAAACTTCATTAATTTTGTGCTAAAAGATTGAAACAAAGATAGCACTTCGTTATAAGGATAGATGTGGTTTAGAGGTTTGTCTGCTGATTTATATGGGAGGTATTTATGTTGCGATGTATCTTGGTGTTATGTCTTGTTTTGCTTAGTTCTCCAACTTTGGCTGAGATGAAAACAGTCACTTTGCCCATCATTCCACTCCCGCACAACATAGTCAGTCAGCACGGCTTTTTCAAATTGAGTTCGCAAGTGCAGGTTTATGCTGCGGATGCTGCCTCGCAAAGTAATGCAAAATTATTGATCGCGGCTTTGGCCTCAACGCAAAAATGGCAACTCACCTTGCATCAAGGTCTGCCTACCAAAAAGATACTCAATGCCATTGTGTTTCGGGCACCCAAGGCTGCGCAGGTTAAGGATGAATCCTATCAACTTAATATTCAGCCACATGGTATTGAATTAGTGGGGAGTGAACATGGACAGTTTTACGCATTGCAAAGCTTGCTACAGCTATTGCCTATGCAAGGCCAGGCACATATTCAATTACCTTTGACTCAAATACAGGACCAGCCTCGCTTTGTCTGGCGCGGTATGCATCTGGATGTCGGGCGTCATATGTTTAGCGTAGAGTTCATTAAGAAATTATTAGATCAGATGGCCGTCTATAAGCTCAATACTTTTCATTGGCATTTGACGGAAGATCAAGGCTGGCGGATAGAGATTAAGCGCTACCCAAAGTTGACAGAGATAGGTGGATTTCGTAAGGAAACAACGAAAGACAGAAACTATCAACCCTATATTGGAGACGGCGAACCTTACGGTGGTTTTTACACGCAAGAACAGATCAGAGAAGTTGTGGCGTATGCAAAGACGAAACATATCAACGTTGTTCCAGAAATAGAATTGCCCGGCCATTCTTTGGCGGCTCTGGCGGCCTATCCCGAGTTGGCGTGTACGCCAGGGCCATTTGAGGTGGGTACTAACTGGGGGATTTTCGAAGATATTTACTGTCCTAGCGAACAAACTTTTACTTTTCTGGAAAATGTATTGACCGAAGTGATCGATCTTTTTCCCTCTCAGTATATTCATATCGGTGGCGATGAAGCGCCTAAAACGCGCTGGAAGGCCAGTCCTTTAGCACAAGAAGTGATGCGACGCGAAGGTTTAAAAAATGAGGAAGAGTTGCAAAGTTATTTTATTCGACGCGTAGAGAAATTCATCAACAGCAAAGGCAAACGCCTGATCGGTTGGGATGAAATCTTGGAGGGCGGCCTTGCTCCCAACGCCACCGTAATGTCTTGGCGAGGTGAAGAGGGCGGAATCGCTGCGGCAAAAGAAGGGCATGACGTGATTATGAGTCCGACGTCCTGGTGTTACTTTGATGCAGGACAAGGCCCCAAAGAGCAGGAGATGTGGCAGCTTGGTGGCGAAATTAGTTTGGAGAAAGTGTATTCGTATAACCCTGTTCCAATCGCATTAACGGCGACACAACAAAGCCGAATACGAGGGGTGCAGGCAAATGTCTGGACTGAGTATCTGCGCACCCCTGAAAAAATAGAATACATGGTCTTTCCCCGTATTCTTGCGATGGCAGAAGTTGCTTGGTCTAAGCAAGAGCAACGTCAATTTACGCATTTCGAACAAAGAATTGCACCGCATTATTCACGCTTGAGCGCGCAGAAAATTGCTTATCGTATTCCTCGACCACAAGGATTGGATCAGATTATATTGAAAGGCGATGAAGCAGTGCTGAATTTGAAATCTCCTGTTGTGGGAAGTAAAATGTATTTCAGTTTGGATGGTAGTGCACCTGATAAGGATGCATCGCTTTACAAGAAGCCTGTTAGCTTCAAAGCTAGCTTGGTTAAGCCAGTTGTGGTTAAGGTCTTGACTGTATTGCCGGATGGTCGTCGCAGCGCGGTGCATCAAGTGCAAGTGCCGTTGGCGAAATAGTCTGTGGTACGTCAATTTATAATTTTTTTATGGTATGAAATTAAAAGAGGAAGATGTAAGTACATTTCCCTTGACCTCTCCATTTAATCAGCTCCCGCCTACCGGCAATGCTGTCGTATCTTTAATCTGCTGTAAGGCAAAACTGGATTTCACATCTAATACCGCCGGATGCTTTAAAAGTGTGTCCATCATGAACCGCGAGAAGTGGTTCATGTCCTCAACCCGTACTCGTAGCAGATAGTCCATTTCCCCCGTCATGGCGTAGCAGGCGACGACTTCTGGCCATTGCTCTACTGAGGCTGCAAAATCGATGCGTGGTGAGCGTGTGTTGCCTTTTGAGGGCGTATCTGTATGCTTGTCTAAACGTACATTGATGTAGGCAAGTAAGCCCAAACCAATTTTTTCCGCCTCAATTAGTGCGACATACTTGCGGATTACACCGGCGTCTTCTAATCTTTTAATGCGACGTAAGCAAGGTGAGGGCGAAAGATTGACTCTTTCGGCTACCTCTTGATTGGTGAGCCTGCCATCGACCTGCAAAATCGCCAAAATCTTGCGGTCAATTTTATCCAATTCTATTTTCGTCATTTTGTGCTCTATATTTGACATTAGTCGCAATATTATTGCTCAAATAATTGAAATTGTGCGGAATTTTGGAATTTTATGGCGTTCTCTAAGCTTTATACTGGCAAATTGATTTGGCGCAAGTGATCTGTTTTATTGTCATGCTGTGGGTCAATGAATTGAGAATCACCAGCTTGCATTGCGCGCCATAAAAACAAATTTTACCTCGGAGATAAAAATGGATTTACAAACTTGGGAAAACCCTATGGGGACAGACGGTTTCGAATTTATCGAATATGCGGCACCTGACCCAAAAGAACTGGAAAAATTGTTTTTAGAAATGGGTTTTGCGGCGATTGCGAAACACCGCACCAAGAATGTCACTCTGTATCGTCAAGGCGATGTGAACTTCCTCATCAATGCTGAACCAGATTCTTTTGCGCAGCGCTTTGCACGCAAACATGGTCCTTCTGTTTGCGCATTTGCGATTCGCGTTAAAGATGCTAATTTTGCTTATAAGCGTGCATTGGAGTTAGGTGCCTGGGGTTTTGATAATCAAACTGGCCCTATGGAATTGAATATTCCAGCGATCAAAGGTATCGGCGATTCTTTGATTTATTTTGTGGATCGTTGGCAAGGTAAAGATGGTGCCGCAGAAGGTGCTATCGGTAACATCAGTATTTACGATGCTGACTTTGTGGCGATTCCAGGCGCTGATCCACACCATAAAGGTAATGGTTTAACCTATATCGATCACCTGACACATAATGTGCATCGTGGTCGCATGGCAGAGTGGTCAGATTTCTACGAAACTTATTTTAATTTCCGCGAAATTCGTTACTTCGATATCGCTGGCAAATTGACTGGTTTGAAATCAAAAGCCATGACTTCGCCTTGCGGCAAAATCCGCATTCCTATCAATGAGTCTTCAGACGACAAATCTCAAATCTCTGAGTACCTCGATTTGTACCATGGCGAAGGCGTGCAACATATCGCGATGGGTACCGATAATGTGTACAAGACTGTTGCGGACATGAAGGCGTCTGGCGTTACTTTCCAAGACACGATAGATACTTACTATGATCTGGTTGACCGTCGTTTACCAGGACACGGTGAGAACGTCGAAGAGCTGCGCAAATTGCGTATTTTAATGGATGGTAAGAGTACAGAAACCTCACGTGAATTGTTATTGCAAATTTTCACGACGACGGTAATCGGTCCTATCTTCTTTGAAGTGATTCAACGCAAAGGTGATCAAGGCTTCGGTGAGGGTAATTTCCGCGCCTTGTTTGAATCGATTGAGCTGGATCAGATACGTCGCGGTGTATTGAAAGATGACACTAAAACTACAGTGTAATGGCACAGCTTAAGGCCGCAGCTTAATACGCGCTAAGTTTTATTCGTAGATTAAAAAAAGCTGACATCCTTGTTGGCTTTTTTTTGGAGACAAAAATGGAAACCTCAGTTTCAAACGAAGACTTTCTCGCCACCGTAGCAGAGAAATCAAACGGCGCAGCTTTGCGTGGCGACTACGAGCATATGGATGCGCATTATGTCGTGCAACAAGACTGGGCAGCTTACACTGAAGAAGAGCATGATTTATGGCGCAAGCTGTATCAACGTCAGGCGGCCTTATTGCCGGGACGTGCCTGTGATGAGTTCATAGAAGCACTGGCTAAAATGGACATTAGTGCCGGTATTCCTGTGTTTGAGAAAACCTCAAAAGCATTATTCGCAGCTACGGGTTGGACGATCGTCGCTGTGCCAGGGTTAATTCCAGAATTAACCTTCTTTGATCATTTGGCGAATCGCCGTTTCCCAGTAACTGTTTGGTTGCGCAAGCCAGAAGAATTCAATTACATCGTTGAGCCTGATGTATTCCATGATTTTTTTGGTCATGTGCCTTTGTTATTTAGCCCGGTTTTCGCTGACTATATGCAGCGTTACGGTCAAGGCGGATTAAAAGCCATGCGACTCGGTGGCTTGGATGAGTTGGCGCGCTTGTATTGGTACACTGTGGAGTTTGGTTTGATCAATACGCCCGCAGGCATTCGCATTTATGGTGCTGGTATTTTGTCCTCTGGTGGTGAAGTAGAATACTGCCTAACACCTGGTACGACCTCGCGCCACATTCGTTTGGATATTGAACGTTGTTTGCGTACCTTGTATAAGATCGATTCGTATCAGGAAACTTATTTTGTGATTGATAGTTATCAGCAATTGTTTGATGGTACCGCACCCGACTTCACGCCGATTTATGAAAGACTAAAATCGATGGACGTTTTGCCAGCGAATACTTTGCTGGATGGGGAAGTTGAATTATTGTCGACTGCTTGCTAGCGGATCTCTACGGTTCGCCGTAGCTGAAAAAAAGCCGTATTCTTTGTTGAGAATACGGCTTTTTCGTATCTCAGTGATGCGTATCCTGAAAGTTTGTCTTTGATTCTTTGTAGACATTAGCTTCACCTTCTGGGCGCGTCTTAAATCGACGATGAGTCCAGAAATATTCAGCAGGCATTTTCAGAATTTCTGCTTCGATATAGGCGTTCATATAACGGGTTGAGCTGACAATATCGTCATGCGGATAATTACGCCAAGGCTGGTCAAATTTAACATCCCAGCCATCATATCCAGGACGTATGCTGGCAATCACAGGAATCACTTTTGCATGAGTCGCTGCGGCTATGCGAGGCAATGCCGTCAAGGTCGCGGCCGGTACGCCAAAGAAGGAAACAAATTCTGCATCTTTACGCCCAAAATCCATATCCGGCAACATAAAAAACGGCAGATTGTCGCGCATGGCGCGAATGATGGGTTTGACGCCCTCAGCCCGTGAGAAAAGCTTCACAGGGCGGAAACGTGAACGCCCCTGACGCAACGCTCTGTCAAAGGTTTTATTGCGCTGTGTCGTGTAGATAGAGCACAAAGAAGACTCCAGCATCACCGCAACACCTGCCACGTCGAGACTGACAAAGTGGGGGCACATGAAGATCGTTGGATTACTTACCATCTCAGCCATAGGCATACTGTAATCGACATGAATCAGTTTGCGTAAGCGTTTTTCCGAAGACCACCACAAAATGCCACGCTCTAATACGCTACGTACATAAACTTGAAAATGGTGCTGCGTGATCTTTACCCGTTCGCTTTCAGGCATGTCTGGGAAGCAAAGGCGCAAATTGGTCAGGCAAATATGGCGACGGCGTTTTAATGTTAAGAACAACAGGCTACCTAAGCCTTCACCAATACGTGCCAAGATGGGCAGTGGCAACCAGTGCAACAGCCACATAATAATTAAAACAAATCTCATGCGTTTTCCTGTACTCGAATATCGTCAGGGCCCGCCACGCCATCTGGTTTTTTATAACGGTGATAGCTCCAGAAATATTGACTGGGTGCTTTCGCGATAAGTTTTTCCATCGCCGTGTTTATTGCGCGCGCCTGTTGTGCTGAATCACCATCTAAAGACTCTTCGAATGGGACAAATCGTTGTATGAAGCCGCGTCCGAAAGGTAGGCGTTCGGCATAGGTCAGAATGATCGGTGCGCCAGTCATCGCTGCTAATTTCGCAGATAAGGTCATGGTGTAAGCGGCTTGTCCAAAAAAGTCAGCCCAAACACCTTCACCTTCTTGCGGAACCTGATCTGGCAATAATCCTATCGCTTCGCCTTTTTTCAAAGCTTTTGCTAGTGCACGTACGCCTGAGAGATTTGCCGGCGCCAATAACATGCCGCTGGAAGCCCGTGCATCTTCAAGTAAGGGCTTGAGCGCTTCTTTGCGTGGAGGGCGATATAAGACCGTCATTTTGGTGCGCAAGGCAATTGATTTGCCGGACAATTCAAAACAACCTAAGTGTGGCGTCAAAAAGATTACCCCTTTTTTTGCATCGATTGCGGCCTGGGCGATTTCCCAATTTTCTAAAGTCACTTTAGCGGCCAGGCGATCAGGTTTGCCCAACCAGATTAAGGGTAATTCCATAATATTTTTGCCAGCTTCGCGTAGCGCAACACTAAGTTTGCTTTCATAACCAGCCAATGCCATATTGCTACGCATACGTTTGCGATATTTTGGTGATAAGGCATAGACCAGGTAGCCGAGCACGACACCGACAATGTGCAAAAAGGGAAGGGGGAAAACCGCTAAAAAGCGGAACAGACGAATTAGCATGAGTCTGGGAGTGATGGTGAAATACTAAGAATGGTGGATATTTTCATATTGATACACCCCAAAGATCTAAGGCGATTCGACACGAATTCTATAAGAGGCGTAAAATAGCACATATTGGCAACTGAATGAAATGATTCCAAGGCATTGGAATTACACTTGGGTTGCCCCCGCCGAGTTAAACAGACAACTTGCGAAGCGGGTAATAAATTTCGCTAAAGCGTCGCAGGAACTCTTTCTTACTGCGACTTAACGTCACATTTTATAGGAGCCTGCGATGGCAAATGATTTTCTCTTCACCTCAGAATCCGTTTCTGAAGGACACCCAGACAAAGTTGCGGATCAGATCTCTGATGCGATTTTGGATGCTATTTTCGAACAAGATCCACGTTCCCGCGTTGCGGCTGAAACCTTAGTCAATACTGGCTTGGTAGTTTTGGCGGGTGAAATCACAACGAACGCACACGTTGATTATATTCAAGTCGCGCGCGATACGATCAAGCGTATAGGCTACGACAATACCGAATACGGTATTGATTACAAAGGTTGCGCTGTTTTAGTCGCTTATGACAAGCAATCGAATGATATCGCACAAGGTGTGGATCATGCCTCTGACGATCACTTAAATATCGGCGCTGGTGATCAGGGTTTGATGTTTGGTTATGCCTGCGATGAAACGCCAGAGCTCATGCCTGCACCAATTTATTACGCGCATCGTTTGGTCGAGCGCCAAGCACAGTTGCGTAAAGATGGACGTTTGCCTTTCTTGCGCCCTGACGCTAAAGGCCAGGTCACGATGCGTTATGTCGATGGTAAACCGCATAGTATTGATACGGTCGTACTGTCAACTCAGCATAGCCCGGATCAAAGTGACGGCAATAAAATGAAGCCCTCTTTTGTCGAGGCGATAATTGAAGAAATTATCCGTCCGGTATTGCCCGCAGAATGGTTGAAAGATACAAAGTTCCTGATCAATCCTACCGGCCGTTTTGTCGTCGGTGGTCCACAAGGCGATTGCGGTTTAACTGGTCGTAAAATTATTGTCGATACTTACGGCGGTGCCTGCCCACATGGCGGCGGTGCATTCTCAGGTAAAGATCCTACTAAGGTCGATCGTTCTGCTGCCTACGCGGCGCGTTATGTGGCGAAGAATATCGTGGCAGCTGGGCTGGCGAAACAATGTCAGATTCAAGTTGCTTATGCCATCGGCGTGGCGCGTCCTATGAATGTGACGGTTTACACCGAAGGTACAGGCGTAATCCCTGATGAACAACTTGCTGCACTCGTCAACGAGTATTTTGATCTACGTCCACGTGGCATTATTCAAATGTTAGATTTGTTACGTCCTATTTATCAAAAAACAGCGGCATATGGTC
This sequence comes from uncultured Undibacterium sp., assembly GCA_963511665.1. Lineage (GTDB taxonomy): Bacteria > Pseudomonadota > Gammaproteobacteria > Burkholderiales > Burkholderiaceae_D > Undibacterium. The sequence continues at coordinate 46,859 of CAUPKC010000005.1, read as the reverse complement.
ACTTCGGTCGTGAAGAACCTGAGTTCACTTGGGAGCGTACCGACAAGGCGCAGATCCTGCGTGCAGCGGCTGGCTTGTAATTGAGTTTGTAAGTGAGTTTGAAATACGATTGGATATTTCCCTTGATTCTAAAACTCACATTATTGTTGTCTGTGTTTGATAGAAATAAAAGAAATATGATTGGAGCGATGCTGCTGGTGAGCGCATCGCTCTTTTCTTTTTCTGAAAGCGCGCTGGCAGAGAATGCAACTGAAGCGGTAACTGTAACTGCAAGCACTGCTAACAAAGTCACCAATGACTGGTGTAAGCAAATCACGCCGCGCTTACCTAAAGTTTCCCTAAATGATTGTCGCCTAAGTAAATTAAGTCCGAGTGGCGGCCGGTCGTTTAAAGGCCTGCATTTGATGAGCCGGGATTTTGCAGCCGATCCGCGTGCCAAGCAGGCAACCCGTGTGCTTTTGATTGGCGGCATCCATGGCGATGAAAAGACGGCTACCGCAGTGGTTTTTAAATGGCTGGAGACCATGCATAAGACCGGTGTTCAAGAGTTTCAATGGAAAGTAGTACCCTTGGTTAATCCCGACGGATTACTTGCCACTAAGGCGACACGGGTGAATGCGCGTGGAGTTGATTTGAATCGTAATTTTCCGACGCCCAATTGGGAAAAAGAAGCACTGCAATATTGGAAAATAAAAACCAAAAGTGACCCGCGCCGTTATCCGGGTAAAGCGCCAATCTCTGAGCCTGAGAGTAAATGGATATTTAACACCATCAAATCGTTTAAACCCGATGTGATCATTTCGGTGCATGCACCATTTGGTGTGCTCGATCTTGATGGCCCAGCAGAACCTCCGACTCGATTTGGTCGTCTGCATTTCAATCGGGTTGGCGTCTATCCTGGTTCGCTTGGCAACTATAGTGGCATGCATCAGGAGATTCCTGTGCTAACAATAGAGTTACCCCACGCTTTGAATATGCCGAATCAAACCGAGATCGCCAGAATTTGGCAAGATATGCAAGGTTGGATTCGCAATAATGTCGCTGTGCGTAGCAAGTAAAATACAGATGCAAATATATTAATTTACGCTAGTGTGTTGGTCAGAGCCCGCTTGCGTTTATACTTTTCTGATTCCTATCTGGAATGAAATTTATTCAATCAATTTCCTTTTGAAAAAATCTATGAAAACAAGAATGAAATTATTAGCCGCCTGTTTATTATTGACCGGGGCGCACAGTGCAATGGCGCAGAACGATGATAAACATCAATGGCTGGAAGATGTGGGCGGAGACAAGGCCTTAGATTGGGTCAAGGCACGCAATCAAGAAACCCGTCAAAAATTGGATAATGATGCCGGATTTTTAAAGTTGCGCAGCGATTTACAAGTCATCCTTGATTCTAAAGACCGGATTCCGGGTATACAGAAAATTGGCAATGCCGTGTACAACTTCTGGATGGATGCCGAGCATCCTCGTGGTGTCTGGCGTAAAACCAGTATGACGGAATACCGTAAGCCGCAACCAAAATGGGAAACGGTTTTGGATATCGATGCGATTGCTAAAACAGAAAATGAAAACTGGGTATTCAAAGGCAGCCAATGCCGTGAACCGGAATATGATCGCTGCATTATTAATCTCTCGCGTGGTGGTGCGGATGCGGTAACGATACGCGAATTTGATTTGAAGACTATGCAATTTGTGAAAGATGGTTTTGCTCTACCAGAAGCCAAAATGAACGTATCTTGGCGCGACAAAAATACACTGTTTATTGGTACCGATTTTGGCGCTGGCTCCCTGACTGATTCTGGTTATCCGCGTATCGTCAAAGAATGGACGCGTGGTACACCGATCAGCACGGCGAAGACTATTTTTGAAGGTCAAAAAGAAGATATTAGTGTGTCCGCAGGTCGCAGCAGTCACCGAGGCATCACGCACGAGATCGTGAATCGTGCTGTCACTTTCTATACCTCAGAAGTATTTTTAATGCGCGGTAGTAAATTACAAAAACTTGATATCCCGGCGCAGACCGGTTATGAGTTCTTCGGTAAACAGTTCATCGTGACACCGAATGAATCGTGGACGACTGGCGGTAAGACTTATCCGCAAGGCAGTGTGCTGGCGATAGACTTTGAGGCATTCTTAAAAGGTGATCGTCACTTCACCGTCTTGTTTCAACCGACAGAAAAAATCTCTTTCACAGGATTAACTTCAACCAAGAATTTTTTATTGATGCAGCTACTGCAAGATGTTAAGAGCAAGCTGGTCGAGTTGAAATTCAACAGTGGAAAATGGCAAGCACGTAATGTCGATTTACCGACCATGGGAGCGGTCGGCGTTAGCGCCTTAGACGCAGAAAAATTGGATGACTATTTGTTGAGCTATTCAGACTATTTGACACCTAGCGTTTTGCAATTGGCCAAAGCGGGTACTGATCAACTTGAGTTATTGAAGTCAGCACCAAGCTTCTTTGATGCAAGCCCATATCAGACAGTACAGCGGTTTGCGACATCGAAAGATGGTAGCAAAGTGCCTTATTTTATGGTTCATAGAAAAGATATCAAACTGGACGGTAGCACTCCCACGCTGCTTTACGGCTATGGCGGTTTTCAAGTCTCATTGACACCATCATATTCAGGTGGCACTGGTAAAGCCTGGTTAGAAAAAGGTGGGGTGTATGTAGTGGCGAATATTCGTGGTGGTGGTGAGTATGGTCCGCGTTGGCATCAGGCTGCGTTGAAACAGAATCGCCAGCGTGCTTATGATGATTTTGCTGCGGTGGCAGAAGACCTGATCAGTAGCAAAGTCACGACGCCAAAACATTTGGGTGCGATGGGTGGTAGTAATGGTGGTTTGTTAACTGGCGTAGCATTGACGCAGCGTCCAGACTTGTTTAATGCCGTTGTCAGTCAAGTACCTTTGCTCGATATGCAGCGCTATAACAAGCTACTCGCGGGCGCTTCCTGGATGGGCGAGTATGGTAATCCAGATGTATCAGCAGAATGGGATTACATTAAACAATATTCCCCATATCACAACGTCAAAACGGAAGTGAAATACCCGAATGTCTTGTTCATCACATCGACTCGTGACGACCGCGTACATCCAGGTCATGCCCGTAAGATGGCAGCGAAAATGCTGGAGCAAGGTCATCAAAATGTTTGGTATTACGAAAATATCGAAGGCGGTCACGGCGGAGCCGCAAACAATGCGCAACGTGCGGATATGTCAGCGATAACCTATTCTTTTTTGTGGAATATGTTGAAATAAAAAAGCATTAGCCGCAGAAGCGCAGGGAACTTAGCGTTTTTTTACTCAAAACATCTCCTCTGTGTATTCTGCGCCTCTGCTGCGAAAGATCACGAATTGAAAGTCCTAGCATGACCCTGTACCAACTCCTTGCGCAATTCATTCGTCAATATTGGCGAGCCTATATCGCTGCCGCTGTGATGTTATTTTTGGTGGCGACGCTTACCGTTTTGATTCCCCGTAAGATTGGTCACATCATTGATGCGATGGTGGTGCACAATTTGGCGGGAGAGGCCTTGGTGTGGGAGTTAGCGACTGTCGTCATGATGGGTGTCTCGATTTATTTTTTACGCGTCGGTTGGCGTTTACAGTTATTTGCCGCCTCTTATAAATTGGGCGCGCAATTGCGTTTACGTTTGTATCAACGTTTGAGTTTACAAGGCCCTGCATTTTTTCAACAACAGCGCACCGGTGATCTGATGGCGCTCGGTACCAATGATGCCGACGCGATCGAGCTTGCTGCCGGTGAAGCTGCCTTGGCAGGCTTTGATGGTTTGATGACCTTCGTATTAGTGATCAGTATGATGACGCTGGGTGTGGATTGGCGCTTGGCATTAGCGACTTTATTGCCGTTTCCTTTTATGGCATGGGCATTTAAACGGATTACGCATCATGTGCATGATGCGTCCAAAGATTCTTTAGAACGCTTTAGTAAGCTCAACGACCATGTGCAAGAAACCATCTCTGGTGTACGTACTCTCCGTGTGCTGGGTCTAGAGCAGCGTAGCGCGGCACAATTTGCGCAATTGGCAGAAGATGCTGCAGCAGCGAGTTTAAGTTCACAACGTTGGGAAGCCGCTTATGAACCGGCAGTTGGCGTCACTTTGACGGCTGCTGGCGCATTGACTCTAGGCGTCGGGGCTTACTTAGTATGGCAGAACGAAATGACGATAGGTAATTTGACCGCATTTAGTATGTATTTAGGTCAATTGATCTGGCCTATGTTTGCTGCTGGTTGGGTACTGTCTTTATTGGAGCGAGGAAAAGCCGCGTGGGGGCGTCTGCGTCCTGTATTAGAAGCCGATTTGGTAATACAAGATCTAGGACAATTGAAGCTTGATCCAGTCGGTGAGCTGCGTTTTGACGATGTCAGCTTGTCTTATCCGGCGCAAACCAATCTAGCATTGAAGAAGCTTAGTTTTACGCTAAAAGCCGGCCAAACTTTAGGTATTGTTGGTCCGACTGGAGCGGGTAAGTCGACGGTGGTCAGGCTCCTGCTGCGTCAGTTTGAAACAGCCCAGGGAAAAGTAATTTGGGGCGGACATCACTTGAATGCCTATCCTTTAGAACGCTTACGTAACGCCATCAATTGGGTGGCGCAAGAACCATTTTTGTTCTCCGCTTCTATCGCTAGCAATATCGCTTTGTCGAATCCACAAGCGACACGTGAGCAAATCATGCATGCTGCTGATTTGGCGGCGATTCATGAAGATATTTTGCGTTTTCCAGAAGGTTACGATACGCCAGTTGGTGAGCGTGGCGTGACCTTGTCGGGTGGACAAAAACAACGTGTCGCGATAGCCCGTGCCTTACTGACAGAAAGCCCATTGCTGCTCTTAGACGATGCTTTGTCTGCCGTCGATACCGATACCGAAACGCGCATCCTGCGACATTTGGCAGAACTCAGGGTTGCACGGCCTGAGCGCAGTGCGATTATTGTCAGTCATCGCTTAAGCGCTGTTGCCGAGGCCGATCATATTATTGTGTTGCGAGAAGGTGCTTTGATTGAGCAAGGCACGCACCAACAGTTATTGGAACTCGATGCTTGGTATGCGAGCCAGTGGAAATATCAACAACTTGAAGCAGCTCTTGAAGCGGCTTGATTGAACTTACATAGGCTTGACCGTGTAGGGGCGGACGGAGTGCATGGCGTACTCTACTTAAATGCCAAATAATCTATTGTAGATAAATCGCTTGAAAAAATTGAAGACCAACACAATGAAACCAGTAGTATCAGAAAAAAAACTTGCCATACAACTCTTGCTGCAAGCCGCGCAGCCAGAAAAGCGTCACGTCCTGTTGGGTATTTTCTTTTTATTCCTGGCATCGGGCTTGGAGGCTATTGGCCCAATTTTAGGCAAGGCCTTTATTGACCATTATCTGCTGCCACGAAATAATGATATGTGGATGATGGCTGGTTTGCTACTCACTTTTGTTCTTACTGGCTGGTTAGCGACCTGGCTGCGTTATTTGCAGTTGTTGCGCTTAGCGGGTGTCGCGATGCGTTCGGTGCGTCGTCTGCGTGAACAAGTGTATGGCCATGTCCTGCGTTTACCTATGGCTTTTTTTGATAAGGCCATTACCGGACAACTGGTAAGCCGCGTCACCAATGATACTGAAGCGGTTAAGAATTTATACGTGCAAGTCTTATTTGTCATGCTCGATAGTTCGATCGTTGTGCTGGGTGCTTTGATCGCAATGGCGTGGCTGGATTCGCGTTTGATGTTGATCGTTTTGATGTTAGTGCCAGCGGTGGTGGTCATTGTTTGGTTTTACCAGCGCTGGAGTGCGCCAGCGGTCACGCGTGCACGTCAAATGCGAAGTGATATTAATGCTCAGGTAGCAGAGAGTATTAATGGCATGAGTGCTTTGCAAGCCTGTAATGCTGAGCATGGTTTCGGCGAACGCTTTGAAGCAACCAATCAAAAACATTATACGGCGCGCGTCGATGAATTACGTGCCAATGCTTGGTTGTTACGGCCAGCGCTAGATTTACTGAATTCTTTGCTGTTAGTGGTGGTCATATTTGTTTTTGGACAGCGCAATTTTTCTGGTCTGGAAATCGGTATTTTGTATGCCTTCGTCAGTTATATTGCCAGGGTAGTCGATCCACTGATACAAATTACTTTGCAGTTTGGACAAATTCAGCAAGCGGTCGTATCGGCTGCGAGGGTGAATACTTTATTGCAAGAAGCGACAGCAGCAGCAAAATATAATGCAGCAGAAATTACACAGGGCGCATTACATCTGGAAAAAGTATGTTTTGGTTATGATCCTTCACAAGTGGTTCTGCACGACGTTGATTTGACGATACCGGCAGGTGGTTTTTACGGCATTGTTGGTCACACTGGCAGCGGCAAATCGACTTTGTTAAGTTTGCTGTTGCGCTTTTACACGGCGCAGAGTGGCAAGATCTTGGTTGATGGTTTGGATTTGGCTGAGCTCAGTGATGAACATTTTCGCGCCAGTGTGGGTCTGGTGCCGCAAGAACCTTTCTTGCTAGCCGCGAACGCACGCGAGAATATTGCGATGGGACGCGATATCAGTGAAGCAGATATTGTAGCCGCCGCCAAATCCGCACGCGCCCATGATTTTATTCTGCAATTAGAACATGGTTATCTGACGCCTTTAGGTGAGGGTGGTGCGAAACTCTCTACTGGTCAAAAGCAACTGATTGCAATCGCACGAGCCTTGGCAGGAAAACCGAAGATTTTATTTCTAGATGAAGCGACTTCGCACATCGATAGTGAAACTGAGCAAATCGTGCAGTTAGCCTTGAACGATTTACGCGGTAGCGTCACGGTGGTGGCGATCGCTCACCGACTGTCAACGATACGCGATGCAGATCAAATCATCGTTCTGAACCATGGACGATTAGTAGAGCAAGGAAATCATACGGCCTTAATGGCGATAGAAAATGGTCTGTATCAAAAATTGTATTTATTGCAGACCTTGGAAGAATGAGAAACGAAAGCGATGATCGTACACCTCCGTAATGCAGCAGCGATTTTGGCACTCAGCCACACTTTATTTGTCACTTCGGAAATCATTGCAAACTAGAGCTGTCGCCTCTCATTTTGACGCTTTGGAGTGTATTGATAAAGGAAAATGTAGAAATCGAGTAAAACCAAGCTATGCGCTACAAATAAGTCAACCTCATTTGTAATCAGGCAACGATCTTTAGGAGTTAAATCGCTCTCCAGAGTATTCCGAGATCCAGATTGTTTGATCAATAAGAAATTAGGAAAATGTGTCAATGTTTAAAAAAATCGCAAGCCTGTTTCGAAGTGGAAAAGCATCAACGACAGTAAAAAATAAGGACAAAGGTGCAGGTGGGGATGCTAGTAAAAGTAGTCCTCAAAGTATCTCTTATTTGAACAAATCGAAGGTTGAAGAAGTTTTGCTTCAAGATGCGCGATATTACAAAGATATGGGAGATCGCCTATTCAAAGAACAGCAATGGGCTGCATCTGCCGAATGCTTTCAGCGAGCTATCTTGATTGATAGCCGGGATGCCGAGACACATAACAAGCTCGGCGACGTTTTTTATGCGCAGCAAATGCTTTTTGAGGCTGAAACTTGTTATCGCGAAGCACTACAGATCGCCCCAACATTCCATGAGGCGCTGCTCAATTTGGGACTTACCCTCGACGAACAAGGTAGACATTCGGAGGCGGAAGCTTGTTATACACATAGTATTGAGCTAGTTCCAGACTCTGCAATTGCACATTTCAATCTAGGCGTTTCCTTGGTCGCTCAAGGCCGAATTGTTGAAGCCGAAGGATCGAACAGGCGCGCTCTAGAAATTAATCCAAATTTCAGCCAAGCCTATTTCAATCTTGGACATATTCTTGGGTCTTTACAGCGTTACACCGAAGCAGAAATTTGCTATCGTGGCGCGCTTTCGATTAAGGGTGATTTTGTTGAGGTATATTGTAATTTGGGCTATTTATTAAAGGACACTAAACGTCTTTCTGAAGCCGAAACTTGCTTTCGCAAAGCGCTTGAGCTCAGACCTAGATTCCTCATTGCAATGCACAACTTAAGCATGGTGCTTTTAGCCCAAGGAAGATACGAAGAAGCTTGGCCCTATCATGAGTGTCGTTGTGACCCGCGGTTGGAGAAATCGACAACGATACTGCCCCAGCTATCTTTTCCGCAATGGCATGGCGAGCCATTGGAAGGTAAATCCCTGTTGATTTGGTACGAACAAGGATTCGGTGACTATATTCAATTCGTTCGCTATGCGACGCTATTGAAGGAGCGCGGCGTGTCTCGACTTACTTTGGTTGGCCCTGCACCTTTAAAGGATCTACTGGAAACAGCGGATGGTGTCGATCAATTTATTACAGATGTCGCACCAACCACAGTACCTGAACATGACTTTTGGTCCTTCCCCATGAGTCTTCCCTTATATTTCTCAACCACGCTAGAAAATATACCCAACAAATTACCCTATCTACACGCGAGACCAGATCGCATTGAGCGGTGGCGTCATCATTTGCCGACTTCAGGTTTGAAGGTTGGATTAGTTTGGAAAGGCAATAAACTACATAAAAATGATGCTAACCGATCCTTGCCTGGACTAAGTGTACTCAGCCCATTGTGGCATGTGCCGAATATTACGTTTGTGAGTTTGCAAAAATTACAGGGGGAAGAGGAGGCAATGCAAGCACCAGATTCACAAGCTATTATCGCTCTCGGATCTAGCATGTTGGATATGGCCGATACTGCGGCAATTGTGGCGCAACTCGATCTCGTTATTTGTGTAGATACAGCAGTAGCACATCTCGCAGGTGCTTTGGGCAAGCCTTGCTGGGTTCTACTTCCCGCATATGGAAGTGATTGGCGCTGGCTTGATGTTCGCTCAGATTCGCCATGGTACCCTGAGTTTGTGAGACTTTTTCGTCAAACTAAATCAGGAAATTGGGATGACACGATCGCAACGTTGGCACTGGAGTTGGCCAAATGGGCTTCAGAGGCAGGGCTTAATAATCGATGACATTGTTCTGTTCATCGAGAACAAATCACCCTACGTGCCTCTGCTTGATGCAAATAAGTTCGTCCGGGATCGGGCGCTTTATAACAACGGTCGCCTACTTTGGTGATTTGTGTGCCATCAGGTGCTTTGAACGTTTCCATTTGTGGGTCGCGTGGTACACCCGCCTTTTCAATTTTATGGGCTAGCTCTTCCCATTTATCCTTGTAGGGACGGTTTTGTTTTTCCCAATACTCACGCGCTATCTGATTCGGTGGTTTTGCCGCTTCTTCTTTTTGTTTTTCAAAGCGTAATTCTCTTTCTAGTTGCTGGGTCAGTTGTTTGACATTGCGATCAAGCGGTAGCACAGTGGGCGCAGCGGTTTCGGGTGTGATGGGTTGGGGTATAACAGGTACAGAATTAACTGCAGGCGAATTGCTTGTAATGCTTATTGCACTAGTCCTTGGTGTTGTTGCTGATTTAGGGTGTCGATCCAATTTTGGCTGGGTGCGGTTTTCTATCACCGGTGGCAGTACTGGTTTCATCGCACTGAGAAAAACTAATTGTGTGCTGTTTCGAGGGCTTTTATTAATGCCTTGTAAAGGTTCGTCGACGATAAATATCACGAATAGCACGACCAGATGCAGTAACAGGATAGCGCTGAAGAGTGCCAGACTGTGCCGCTTGCGTATTGTAGACATAAAGACTTAGTTAAAAGGACAATCCCAGAGACTAAGCTTTCTTCAGTTTGCTGGCTAAGTATGATTGCACCAGATTGAACAACGCGCTGCGGGGTACTAAAATGCGGTACCAGTTAAAGAAAAGTCTTGCAGCGCACTCGAGTCCGTTTACACTGTGCGTTTTTATCATGCCTACCTTCAGGTTGGTTGACAATTATGAAATGGTTACTTGCTTTCGCAGCGGCAATGGCAGTCTTTATTCTGTCCATGTTGGCTTATGTTTTTTTGATATTAGCACCAGGCCTGCCAGAGTTGACCGCGGTTACCGATTACAAACCCAAAATTCCTCTGCGTATTTATACGGCTGACAACACTTTGATCGGTGAATTTGGTGAAGAACACCGCGATTTTGTCCCAATTGCTCAGATTCCCGATGTGATGAAGCGCGCAATCTTGTCCATAGAAGATGCGCGTTTTTATGAACATCACGGTGTCGATTATATCGGTATGACGCGTGCAGTCGTATCTACGGCGACCGGCGCTCCACAAGGTGGTGGCACGATTACCATGCAGGTCGCGCGTAATTTCTTTTTGACGCGCGAAAAAACCATTACCCGCAAATTGCGCGAAATTATGTTAGCGCGACGCATAGAAGATGCCTTGACCAAAGATCAGATTCTTGAGTTGTATATGAATCAAATTTATCTTGGTCAACGTACGCATGGGTTTTCCAGTGCCGCTCGTACTTACTTCAATAAGGCCCTAAAAGATGTGTCGATTGCCGAAGCAGCTATGTTGGCGGGCATTCCGAAAAACCCTGCGCGCCATAATCCCGCTGTTAATTTTGAGCGTGCCAAACAAAGGCAAGGGCTAGTGTTGCAAAGTATGTTGAGACACGGTGATATTTCTCAATCGCAGTATGAGCAAGCGTCGAAAGAGCGCATACATGTGACCAAAGTGCCGCAGTTCGAATCGCATGCAGCTTTCGTTGCTGAAATGGTGCGTCAGAGTATTTACGCTCAGTTCAAAGAAGAAACCTATACCATGGGTTTGAAAGTCATCACGACGATAGACCGAGATGAACAAGACGCCGCGTATGAATCTTTACGTCGCAATGTATTAACTTATGATCAGCGTCACGGCTATCGTGGACCGGAAGCATTTATTGAATTGCCAACACGCGAAGATCTGCGCGATGATGCTATTGATGAATTTTTGCAAAAATATCCCTCAAGTGAAGGTTTGGTTTCTGCGGTCGTGACCTCGGTATCCCCTAAGCTTATCAAGGCTGATCTGGCAACGGGAGAATCGGTAGAAATTACGGGAGAAGGGCTGCGTCTCGCGACTTCTGCATTGCAGGCAAAAGCGAATCGTGATTTGAAAATCCGCGAAGGTGCTTTGATACGTGTCATGCAAGACAGCAAAGGACGCTGGTCGATTACACAAACACCAGAAGTTGATGCTGCTTACGTCTCATTGAATGCGAATGATGGCGCATATCGTGCGCTGGTCGGTGGCTTTGATTTCAATCGTAAAAAGTTTAATCATGTCACTAGCGGATGGCGTCAACCTGGTTCGGCGATTAAACCATTTATTTATTCAGCGGCGGTAGAAAAAGGGTTTTCTCCTGATACCTTAATCAACGATGTGCCTTTGTCGCAAACTACAGAAGAAGAACTCAAGTGGGATCCTCGTAATGATGATGGTAAATATGATGGGCCAATTGAACTGCAACGCGCTTTAGCGCAATCCAAAAATGTAGTGGCAGTGCGTGTTTTGAAAGCAGTTGGCACCGGATATGGCCGCGATTATTTAATGCGTTTTGGTTTTGATCAGAACAAGCATCCGGTTAATTTGACTTTGTCTTTGGGAACAGGTTCAGTCACGCCTTTGCAAATGGCAGGTGCTTATGCGGTTTTTGCGAATGGTGGTTATCAGGTTAAACCGTGGCTGATTCACAAAGTAATTGATGCCAAGGGGACGGTGTTATTTCAGGCGAACGTGCCAGCTTTGCCAACTGAAGACTTACGCGTGCTCGATAGCCGCAATGCCTTTGTGGTCGATAGTATGATGCGCGAAGTCGTGCGCTCTGGCACAGGCGCATCTGCTAGCCAAAAATTAGGACGACGTGATCTGGCAGGTAAGACAGGTACCACCAGCGATGCGGTTGACGGTTGGTTCGCGGGTTATGCTGGCAATATTGTGGCGGTATCCTGGATGGGATTTGATGAGCCCAAATCTTTAGGTGGCCGAGAGTTCGGTTCTACAGTTGCTTTGCCCATCTGGATAGACGCGATGCGCCATGCCTTAAATGGCAAGCCCGAATTTGTCCGCCCCGTGCCTGATAATCTTGTGAATGTGAACGGTAAATGGATGTATGCCGAATATGAAAACGGTGGCGGTGTGAAAACCTTAGATATCACCGAGCCGCTGACGACACTGCCGCCAGAACAATAATTTTTTTACAAATTTCGGATAAAAAAAGGCCCGCAATCTATGCGGGCCAAATCCACACCCTTGGAGGAGTAGTCAGATGAGTTCACAGAATAACGATACATTGTGACCAGATCATGACGATAAACAGCTCTTTGAATGTGTATTGTAAATAGGTTTAATTCAATTGCTCTGTTTGCTGTTTCTGTCGAGCGGGCTGGCTGGGTGCGGTAGTTGAATTAGCTGCATTTTCAGCTTCATCAGATTTTTTGACATCATCCAGATAACGTTCGACTAAATCAAAAAAACGACCATACAACTTAGCGTCGGCGATCGTTTCGCTGGCGACCTTCACCATAGAATCATTGCTGGCACCAAAGGGCAGTGAGATCGAGCCGATACCGCCAACACCCAAACTAGCACTGGTGCTGTTTTTCTTTAGTGAATAGCGGTCACGCACTGCGTTGATAAAAATGGTGGTGCTATTGCTGCCTTTGCTATTCGGCGCGCACACGACATTAAATTCAATCTCGACATGGGTTTCATCATCGGATTGAAATTTCCTGCGACCTTTGACGTTGTTATCATTGGCATCGCTGATGATGTAGCCTTGACTTAATAAAGCGCGTCTGGACGCCTCACAGCCTTCCTTATCGGTACTGGGAAAGCTATAAGTGAACATATCTGACATGCCAAATTCGTCTTTGTGCATGACTGCAGTTTTGCCCGAAGTACCGGCGCTCGTGCAGGCACTTAAAAAACTAGAAAGTAACAGCATGCTGCCAGCGAACAGGAAAGAGCTTGATTTGCTTGAGGAAGCCATAAAACGCATTTTTTTAGAAAAAGTTCGTAAGATTCTATGCATCGATTTTACGCCGATTTTCGCTACGCTCACGTAATCGCACCGCTGCCTCACGTATCATTACTTCAGTGCTTGCCCAATCCACACACGCGTCGGTTACTGAACAGCCGTAGATTAATTGCGATAAATCTTCAGGAATTTTTTGATTACCAGCGACGATGTTGGATTCAATCATAAGTCCGACCAAAGCTTGATTGCCATTGACTACTTGATTAATCACATCCGCCATCACCAGTGGTTGCAACTCTGGCTTTTTGTAACTATTGGCATGTGAACAATCGACAATAATATTGGTAGGCAGTTTTGCTCTTTTCAATGCTTGTTCTGCCATTGCCACTGACACGGTATCGTAATTGGGACGACCGTCGCCACCACGCAATACCACATGTCCATATTGATTGCCGCGCGTGCGTACGACCGATACTTTACCTTGACCATTTAAACCTAGGAAAGAGTGCGGGTGTGAGGCTGACAAAATCGCATTGATAGCGATGCTGATATCGCCGTCTGTGCCATTTTTAAAACCCACTGGCGTTGATAGACCTGACGACATTTCTCTATGGGTTTGCGATTCTGTTGTGCGTGCACCGATGGCAGTCCAGGCGATCAAATCACCTAAGTATTGTGGTGAAATTGGATCTAGCGCTTCAGTCGCGGTCGGTAAGCCAAGTTCGCAGATGTCTAATAAGAATTGACGGGCTTTTTCCATGCCAAGATCAACCTGGAATGAATCATCCATCAAAGGATCATTGATATAGCCTTTCCATCCGGTTGTCGTGCGTGGTTTTTCAAAATACACACGCATGACCAGTAGCATGCTGTCTTCTACTTCTTCTTGTAGGGCTTTTAAGCGACGTGCATAGTCGAGTCCTGCGATTGGGTCGTGGATAGAGCAAGGGCCGACGACGATGATCAACCGATTATCTTTGCGATCTAAGATATTTTTCAGTGCTTCACGTCCAGCATCGACGACAGCTGCGGCATGTTCAGATAAGGGCAACTTGGCATGTAGCTCTTCCGGCGTTGGCATAGGTGCAAACGAGCTGACATTAATGTTTTCTAAATCTTGGCTATTCATAATAGTGCTATTAAGGTAAGGAGTAAAAAGGCTGCATCTATTATATGGTAGCAACTGATTTTGGTTTGTGCTGAAAATGCGGATTTAGATGCAGAAATCGCTAGTAATGCAGAAAGATTTAAGTCAAAAGCAATCGAATTGCGCCAATTTGTCATCATTGATTGGAATTGACCTGTTTTCTCGTACTTATTCCACGGATTATGTGGTCGTGATATTTCTTACACTAAGCACTGATACTATGTTTGATCAATTTGAGGTGCTTTATGATTTCGTCGTCCACTGCGCAGCAGCGGGGAAAACACAGTGAGCAGAGTCGCTTGCGTGGCGTACCAGGCAATGTCTATATTTTGCGAAATTCTGGTTTGAAAGAAGGGCTTTTGCAAATCGGTTTGAGTCGGCGTTCTGGCTGGGCTAAGGCTTTAGAGTTGAATCGTGATAAAGCCAATAGCATTCCCGGTAGTTTTGAATGTGTTTTTGAACTACGCGCGCAAGACGGTGGCGGTGCGATAGAAGCGATCATGCAGACTTTGCAAAAAGCGCGCTGCGGTCGGCGCGAACAAGATTTTTTTGAAATCGATCTGCATCGTGCCGAGGCTATCATTACCCAATGCGTGCGTGATGCAGATCTGAAATTTCAGAATCGTTATCGCCAGGAATCGGCATTGCGCGAGTATTTGGACAAGGAGCAAACGGAAAGTGTGTCTACCAATCCATCGGAAGAGATCGTCCAGGAAGGTATATTCAAAAAGGCATTTTCTTGGGTCTCAAAGGCGATCAACTGATCGCCTTTTGTCGTTCGGTAATTAGTGCGATCTGCAGAGTATTGTAGAGACCATGCAGACTCGCCTTTGATTAAGGTGCAGAAAATGCAGCGGATCCTAGACGCAATACCGGAATCCGGATCACACTGTGCGCATACCACTTTACTATCAATTTTTCATTTGCATCAAGTATGGTTTCGTCGCTGACATCTTTGCCACTACCGTAATTGAGCTGTGAAAATGCGTTTTTATTGATGTTCAAATACGCCACTATACGACTGCCTTTTTGGATTTGTTTACTGACGAGGCGTGTCGTTGGTAATGACAGTCGTGTTATCTTATGTGGCTCGAGTAGTTGCCTCTGGCTGCGATCTTTGCTATAGCTTGCTCTATCAATCACATACGATAAATGAAAATACTCGCCCTTAGCGTTTAGTTCATACAAGGTAATACCAAAATCCATATCGCGTCGATTGATACTGGCGACAATTTCACCAGTAAAAGCACCGTTGATAATCATGTCCTCCACCAGCGGTTCGCTCATAAAAATAAATCCATTGCTAGTATCGATGTTTTTGCGAAGGATAGGTGAGGGATAATAATCGTTATTGCTGGTTTGTCGATCTTTGAAATCAACAGTCTGCGTCAAATATTGCGTTGCTGGAGGGAGTTTTTCTTGTAAACGATAGGTGCCATTTTTTTTGGAGGTACTCAAATAAAATTGTAACTGTCCATTCGCCATACCTGTTAAAGAAGGCGCATGCCGCCATTGGTTTTCGCCCATCACGAAATAGTTGATTTTGTCTTTGAGTATTGCTGGTTTGCTGGCGTTTTTGAGTATGTAATCGAACCAATCATAGGTAATTTTCTTGGTATCAATGAGCGCTGAAGACGGCACCTCCATCTCATTCAGCACTTTTTCCCCGCCGCGTTGTGCACCAAAATGGCCATAAGGGCCGATTATGAGATAGTGTTCCGCGTTTGGTATATATTTTGTATGCTCTCTCAGATAATAGAGACCAGAAATTTGACTATCGTTGTAGTAACCATCGATGGATAAAACGGGAATCTTAATCTGCGCAAAATCTGTTTGATACGGCACCATGCTTTGCCAATAATTGTCGTAGGCAGGATGTTGCAACCACTTTTGTAATAAAGGATTTGGTGTGCCGTCGATTTGATCTATTTCGCGATAGGCGCGACCTGAATACCACCAATCAAATTGCATTTTGCGAAAGCGCTGGCGATCATTATTGACGGCGTCATCAAGGGTTTTATTATTACTCACATAAAAAGCCCATTGATAATTGGGGTTAATGAAAATATTGTTATCCATTGGTAGTCCCATGCCAGGGCCGCCAGCGACATAGGGCACAATGGTTTTTAAAGCTGGGTGTAAATTCTTCGTCGCCGCCCATTGCGTGAATCCATTGTAGCTTCCACCGTACATACCGACAGCGCCATTGCTCCAACTTTGTTTGCTGATCCAATCAATGACGGCATTCGCATCTCTACCATCGTATTCATAAGGTGTGATTGGGTCTAGGCTGAGGTACTTGCCGCGGCTGTATGCCATGACGCCAACATAGCCATGATCCGCCGCTTCCTTTAAACTCAGCAGATCTCGATCACGCACATAAATTGTAAATTGCAATATAGTTGGTGAGGCTTGTTGCTGATTTTTCTTGCGCACCATGATTGCCGAAATGCTGGCACCATCACTGCCTTTGATGAGTAAGTTGTCATGGACTTCGTAGTCGGTACCTAAGTCTGGCCTTTGCGCGTGCGCAAGAGCGGTAAATAGGCTCAGTGCGATCATGATGAAGTGTCGTATCAACATGCAATACCCCTTAATTTTATGGAAGTGCTAATTATCGAACATGTTCAGAAGATGGTGACGTTCGCAAATCAAGAACGCCACCATTTTACATCTGGCGAAGATAAGTTACTTTGTGCTGGTATTTTTCTCGTTGGTGAGTTTGTCCAAAGATCGTTGAATGTCCGCTTTTTTACCAAGATGTTTTTCCTTCGTCAGTAAATTTTCCAATGCTTTACGATGGGCGATTCCTAAAGCATCGTTGGCATTACTCAGTATGTCAGGTTGCACGCCCGAGCCTTCCCAATTGGTTTTGGTTATTGGATTAATAGAACGTCCAAATGGAATGCTTGCCATGAAATGCGGATGCAGTCGCTGTCCATCAACCGGATGCGCGCCGCCACCAGTGACTTCACCGACGGTGATACTGCGTTTTAAACTCTGTAATGTGTAGGTCAGATCTTCCGCAGCAGAAAAGGTGCGTTGACTCGTCAAGATGTAGACTTGTTTATTCTTATCGTAGCGCGGTCCGGCTGTGTAGGGAGTGCTCCAAATTTGTCTTGTCTTGTTTTCTGACCGGTTATAGATGTCGTTCAAATGAACTTCAGGGTCAGTGAAGTAACTGGCGATCAGCGCCACGGTTTGTGGTGAGCCACCACCATTTTTTCTCAAATCGATAATCATCGCATCGCTGGCATTTAACAGTGTCATTGCAGCACTGATCGCGTGTCCCACAATGTCAGTCCTACCAAAACCACGCAATTCAAAGTAGCCGACATTGCCGCCCAATCGCTCAATCCGCTCAACACCATAGTTCACCGCTTGCATGAATTGCCGTTCTTCGGCATCCATGCGGATTTTTTCTTCGGGGCTAGGCTCGCCGTTCGCGTTGCCAATTGGGATTGCATCGAGCTCGACATGAATACTCAAGTGCTTGTCTTTGGTTTGCTGTTGCAAATGTTCAGTCAATGTTTTGGCGAATTCACGCGCGCTTGTAATTTTGTCGTAGTCGCCATTCTTTTGACGTTGCGCTAGCATCGTATTTACCTGTTGTGCCACTTCGGGAAATACGTATTTCCTACTCATACTTTGTTGTAACTGCTGAATAACTACTTGTCTGTCCTTTGCGGTAATTAGCAAATCATTTGTAGCGCTTTGCATTTGCGCTCCAGCTGGTGCGCTAGGAATGAAGGCGCTAAAAGTTGCTAGACAAAAAAGTTTGACGCAGCGCTGAGTTGATGAAGAAAATATCATAGAGTCGAATTAAAAAAAGTTTAGGAAAGAATAAATAAATCACTTTGATTCAAACTTCCCCTTTTGAGAGCGGGGAAGCTCTTATGTAGGATAGCTCTAAAAATTCAGACTTCGATGTGATGCGTGCTTGCGAGAAAAAATTTGTCCTTGCCCTATCAGACAGATGCACCGGGCTAAAATTTTTCTTGTTCCTAGCATGGTTTAAAATTTTGAATATTTGGAGCTACCCTGTAGTGAAACATCAAACTAGTTTTAGTTTGAAATTGAAATGCTTCGTACGTCTAAGCGCATTTTTCCCAGCGACTTAGTGCACGTGCCTGAGTAGTGTTGATTGTTTCCTTTACTCCAGCTGGCCGCATTGCCTTCGGTTTTGCCATTGCAGGCCTGATGTACTTCGTCAGGGATAACAATCTCTGGCGGCTCCGGTGGGCTAGGTGGTTCTGGCGGACTTGTTAATTCAGGTAGGGGCGGCGGCAACGGCGGTGAAGGCAGACTCGGCATCGGCGGTAACTCGGGTGGCGCTGGCGGTGCTGGCGGTTTGATACATACCTTGTTTGTTGATTCATCATTACAAACGATGGTAATGACCTTCCCTGAGTTGTCTTTGAATTTGATGTTAAATGTGTTGTGCGCCAATGTTAAACCTGTTGCGCCCAAACCGGCAAACAGTAAAATAGCAATGATAGGTTTCATGATGTCTCCTGGTTGATTGAAATAAGCAAACACCTAGGCTTAGTGCTGTCAGGTGTTTGCCCAGTGCCCATATGATGCAAATAAATTGTGAGTAAATTATGGATAAATTTGAAGAGAAAACGGTTTTGGTTTGTTCTATTCTTCGTTTTTGTTCGGCACAAAAGTGACGATTGTGCCGACACGCTGGCAAGTTCCACGAATAACTCGGTGCTCTTTGTTAAGTACCCATGTGAACTTGGTGCCCACCGCCTGGTCGGCGCAGCTGTCATACACTTTTTGTGGAATTAGAATAGGCGGTGGCGGTGGACAATTTTTTTCTCTGGAATGGCAGGGATACTTGATGTCTTGTTCGGCTGCGTTCGCTTGAAAGCTTGCTAGTAGGGCTAAAGAAAAGAGTAGAGTTTTCATATTGATTCCATAGAGTTGAAGAAATGTTGGTGCCGCTATCCAACGCTATGATTGTGCAAATCAATTATGGAGAGATTATGTAAGCCTTACATTATTCGTGATAATCGAAACGATATCCCAGTCCATAGATGGAATGGATAGCCTGAATCTCTGGCAGAACCAGCTCTAATTTTTTACGCAAGTTCTTGATATGACTATCAATAGCACGGTCGGTGACATTGAAATTGTCCTGACTCAGATGATCCAATAACTGTATACGTGAAAAGACTTGTCCCGGGTGGGCGATAAAAGTTTTTAAGATTAAATACTCGCTACGTGTCAGATCCAGTATTTTTCCTTTCAGTGCGATTGTTTGTGCTGACTCGTCCACATTGAAACTTACAGCGCAGTATAGGTGTGACGCTGGATCTTTGGGTTCGCTACGTCTCAATATGGCTTTGATACGCGCCATTAATTCACGCGGACTAAAGGGTTTGCATAAGTAATCATCGGCACCCGCCTCTAGACCAAGCAGACGATCAACCTCTTCAACTTTAGCTGTCAACATTAAAATTGGTACTGGAGAAAAACTGCGGACTTCTTGGCATAGACTGAGCCCATCTAGTCCCGGCAGCATTAAATCGAGTACGATGAAATCGGGTACCTGTGCTTTGATGTGTAGTAATGCCATTTGGCCATCGGCAATAATATGCGCCTGATATCCGGCGTGACGAGCGTAATCGGCGATCAAGGCAGATAAATCATTTTCATCTTCGACGATAAGTATGTGTTTTGTTGCAGTGGGCATCATGTTGTAGAGGGTTTTAGGTTTGCGGTAATTGAATTATCACGCGCAGACCTCCCAGGTCGGCATGTGAAAAATGGATGCTTCCACCATGTGCTTCTATGATGCGGCTGCACAGTGCCAGTCCAAGTCCGGAACCTCCATGCTGGCGATTGCGAGAACTCTCAGTACGGAAGAAACGCTCACTTAGATTCTTCAATGCATGTTCAGGCACACCTGGTGCGCTATCGTCTAGTGTGACCACAATATAGGATGTTGGCGCTTCTGATTTTTGTGCAATAGTGAGATGAATATGGCCGCCAGATGCGGTATAACGCACGCTGTTTTCAAGCAAATTAATAAATACTTGGCGCAGGCGTTCTGGATCTGCTTTGAGGTAAACTTTCTCTTTGATTTGGTTTTGATAAGTCGTTTTCAAAGTTAGCTGCGCTCGCACTAGTTTTTCTGAGAAGCTATCTAGCACTTCATCGATTAACTCATTCAGACAAAGCGGTTGAAAGTGAAAAACTTGCTCACCAATATCGGCTCGGGCTAAAGCATATAAATCATCAATTAACTTGTTGAGTGACATGACCTGACGTAATAAAAGCGCGATATTCTCTGGACTGGTAGTTCTAACGCCATCCTGTAATGCTTCAATTTGCGCGCGCAGCACAGATACCGGTGTGCGCAATTCGTGTGAGGTATCGGCTACCCATTGTTTGCGACTTATCTCTGCTTGTTCTAGCTTTTCGGCTAAGGCGTTGAAACTATCAGATAACTCACCCAGTTCGTCACTACGAGTCATGTGAAGTCGCGTGCTATAACGCCCTTCGGATAGCTGTTTTGCACCATCCGCTAAATGCCGGATTGGACGGCGAAAATGCATAGCTAACAAGCTTGCAGCAATAGCGCTTAGCAACACGCTGAGTATGCCTATCATAGCGATGGTGCGACCATAACTTTGTAAGAATTCACTCGCAAATTGATCCGGTTGGGTTGTCGTTTTCTTTACCAATAAGTAACCAATTTGTTCACCGTCGAGATACAAATAGCGGAAATTTTCTCCGAGAGGATTATCGGGTAGTCCCGCTAAATAGCGCGAGTCTCGGTCGAGCAAAGTTATACGCAAATAGAGATCACCTTTTTCAATGCCAACAGTTTTACTCGCGCTGTTACTTTGTATGTTGGCTGTGGCTGAAGGCGCTGTTTCTTGCGCACCCATAGGTGAAGGCAATGGTGGTAGCGGCGGGGGCGCTGGCGGTTCTGGAGGGCTTGGCAACGCTTGCGGCGCAGGTGGTTCTGGCGGTGCTATCGGTTTGTTTTCGATGCGGGCCGCTGTTTTGCTGTTTGATGATATTGATGCTAGCTCAACATCTGGCAGTGGTGCAATTCTGTAGGGTGGAGGTGGTGGTAGGGCAGGTAATTTGGCAGTGTGGATCTCTGCGGGTCTTGCCGTCGTGGTTGTTTTAGATTTGGATTCAGGAATGGTGGCTGAAGCCCTAAGCTGTGCTTTACGTTCGCGCTTTTCGTGAATGCGCGTCAACTCTTTGCCGAACCAGAGACGCTGTTCATCAGGCGTATTTGGCAAAAAAGACCAATCTCGATTGATCCGATATTGAGCACTTAACTCATTCGATACTTCATGCAAGCGGTCTAAATCAATGTTGGCGGCGTAGTCAGAAAAGTTGGATATTACCTTCTCGCTCATGACGAGCAGGCTGACCAATGCAACACTCAAAATAGAGAGTAACACTGCAAAAAAAAGACGTAGGCCGATAGAGAATTTCACGGTAAAGTTTGTGAGGTCTTAGCGAAATAATAGTGAGATGAAGGTTCTGCGTCGAGTGTAGTGTGGCTAAGGAAGATTGCCAAGCTTTAAGCGAGATTCAGCAGATAAAAGATGTTTTTAGGTGAGATCGCTAATTATTTTTAGCTGTGATTCACAATCTCCATTATTTCTCCATAATTGAAGATGACTTTTTTGATTAAATATCCAGGACTGCTCAATTTTCTAGCATTGCAATGTGTTGCGCCAGCATGACTCGTTTTCCATAAGAGAATTTCACCCAATGTGCCGCTTTTGAGATCGCTGTCGATGCCTTAGTTGAGTGCAGTTCAAATGCTACTCATTAACCGAACATGATGAATGTCGATACGGCTGGCACATGAAATGCAGAATGCCAAGCGAGGGGTTTAGGCTGGCACGAGCCGAAAGCGATAATGCTCTTGAGTGAACAGATCAATTCCGCATTGCAGGTTTTCTATCCAATCCAAGAAAGCTGGAATAGCTTCACCTGTCAGATAGCGACCATGCTGTGGCACTAACATCGCAACATCCATTTGACGCACCATATTGACCCAAAATCGGCAGACCTTGTTCGATACCATATAACGTTTATGAAAACCGCTCATGGTGTGCAACTGGTCGTGGAATTCGGCTTTACTGGTGATCGGTTTATTGATGCTATCGGCCTCTACCAAAGATGCACCCATATCACCAGAAAACAGGATTTTCGAGGTGCTGTCATAAAATTGAAAATTGCCTTCGGCGTGCAGGAAATGTGCCGGAACCGCGTACAGGGTAGACGCTATCATCGGAATCGGCATACCTTCATCGGGGATGCCAATGATTCGACCATCGGCGCGATTCAAGTTGCAAAAATGTGGCACAAAGCGTGCCCATAGTTGTGACACATAGAGATGGCATTCTGTACTATAGAGCCACTTGTCGAGGGCACCGATAATGTCAGGATCTTGATGTGACGCGAACAGAAATGCTAAGTTTTTCTTGGGCAAATACTTTTGCATCGCCAAGGTGAGTGCGTTGTAGGTGATATTGCCGGACGGATCAATCAAGGCACCTTGGCCGCCGGAGACAATCAAAAATTGGTTAGCTTGTACTGCATCTTCGGTAGAGCCGGTAACCAAATCATTGAACATGATGCAGCTATGATTGCCATTGTTGAAAAGTTCAATCGCCACGCGGACTCCCGTTGTTGTGCACTAAGTTGAGATACTAGGAGTTCATTTTAGTTGAAGTAATAATTTGAAATTTGATGTGGATTAAGTTTTTGCTGCGAATGCATAAAAAATTTGGGGTCACTAAGCGCATAGTGCTGAGCATGAAAGGCGAAAAAAAGCCCCGATCATGTCGGGGCTTTCAATTTTATATCAGCGGAATTAATACCCTAAGGCGCGACCATCTGGGTTGCGTGGGTCGGCAAAAGCTTCAAAGCCATCATCGCTGATCTTGATCGTCTGTGTTCTGCCAATAGACCTGCCTATTGAAAATTTGTGTCCTCTTTGCTTGAGAAGTTCTAATGTATCGACGTTGAAGCCGCGTTCCAGGCGTGTGAGATCTGGTTCCCATTGATGATGTATGCGTGGTGCGATGGTCGCTTCTGCGGTGTTTAATTGATGATCAATGACATTCAAAATAACTTGTAAGGTCGTCGTAATAATGCGGCTGCCACCTGGGCTTCCTGTTACTAAAAATGGCTTGCCGTCTTTCAACACCATCGTTGGCGTCATAGAGCTGAGTGGACGTTTTTTTGCTGCAACGGAATTTGCTTCACCGCCAATTAAGCCAAACGCATTCGGTACGCCCGCTTTGACCGAGAAATCGTCCATTTCATTATTCAGGGTGATACCTGTCCCGGTAGCGACGATGCCACTGCCAAATAGCAGATTTAGCGTGTAAGTGGTTGCGACGACATTGCCGAATTTGTCTGCGACAGAGTAATGAGTGGTTTGATCGCTCTCGTAAGGTAGCGGTTTGCCTGGTTTGATTTGCATGGAGGGCGTGGCGCGATTCAGATCAATTTTTTTGACCAATTCATCCGCATATTTTTTGGATGTTAAGCCGCTGACTGGCACTTTAATAAATTCGGGATCACCCAAGTATTCGGCGCGATCTGCATACGCGAGCTTCATGACTTCAGTCATGGTATGAATAGTCTGAGCACTGTTTAAGCCTTGTTGACCGATGGGGAAATGTTCCAGCATATTCAACATTTGGATGATATGAACGCCTCCAGAGCTCGGTGGTGGCATCGATACAACTTGATATCCGCGATAATTGCCCTTCACAGCATCCCGCTCTATGGCTTTGTAATTCTTCATGTCGTCCGCATTGATCATGCCCCCATGATTTTTCATTTCAGCCACGATCTTTTGAGCGATGACACCTTCATAGAAAACTTTCGGACCTTGTTGTGCGATTAATCGCAGCGAATTGGCAAGGTCTTTTTGAACTAGTTTTTCACCCGCATGCAAAGGTCTGTCGCCCTTGAAAAAGATGGCACGACTGGATGGCCATTTACCCAATTGGTTGCGACTAACTTCCAATAATTGTGCGAGATGAGGCGTGACTTCAAAACCTTGTTCTGCCAATTTGATTGAGGGTGCGATCAACTCCTTGAGCGTCATGCTACCGTATTTGCGCAAAGCTAAATCCAAGCCAGCGACCGTGCCCGGCACGCCGACAGCTAAATGGGTGGATGTTGAGCTGCCGGGAATAATTTTACCGTTGGCATCTAAAAACATATCGCGATGGGCGAGGGCGGGTGCCAATTCACGAAAATCGAGAGCGATGTCTTTGCCGCTTTTAGCATCATGAATCAACATGAAGCCACCGCCACCTATATTCCCCGCATGTGGCAATACAACTGCTAGAGCAAAGCCAACCGCGACAGCTGCATCGACTGCATTGCCGCCGCGCTTCAATACATCTAAGCCAACCTGACTCGCAAGTCCTTGTTCACTCGATACCATGCCATGCTTGGCACGTACCGGGCTGAGAATGTCATAACTGGTGTCATATTGAATTTGTGCGCCTGTGCCTTGGGCAAAGCTGCTGTGTGCGAAAACGGCAAATTGCGAGATAGCGAAAGTTGCGGCGATGAGCGTAAGGCGGAAGTTCTTGAACGAGGACACTATGCGTTTCCTTAAGTAATGCAAAGTCCGTTGACGACACATGACGATGTGTTTTTGCGGTACTTCTGTTGTAGAGGAGTTTGATTGTCGCTAACTATCTTAAATAAGTCGAGTCTTGATTCCTAAGTTCGTCCCGACATAATAATAAAAAAAGTGATTTTAATATGAAAATTGGATTGATTGGGGTCGTCGTGTCTATTTAACCCAGAATTTCCATTAGGATTTGAGACGATGGTGGTTGCACTTTTCGAGGTAGTCTTTACGTGAATGAGGCTAAAATAGCTAGATATTTGCAACGAAGAACGAAAAGAATGACCGACAATGCGCCGTCAGCGCTCAAATCGTGTCGAAGACGCGCCTAATAGAAAATTTGGGTTTAAAAGCTTAGGACGAAAAAAAGCCACCTGCGAGGGTGGCTTTCAATTTAAAAGAAGAATCTTCTAAATTATTTTGCGTCAGCTTCAGCAGAAGTTGCGCCTGCTGGTTTAACAGCGATAGCAACTGTTGCGTCATCACCGTGTACTACAGCAGAAACGCCTTTTGGCAATTTCAATGCAGATACGTGCACTGATTGACCAGCTTCCAATTTGGACAGATCAACTTCGATGAATTCTGGCAAGTCTGCTGGCAAGCATTCTACGTCCAATTCAACAGCAACGTGGCTGATTACTGCTGCAGACAATTTCACTGCAGGAGAGATGTCAGCATTCACGAAATGCAAAGGCACTTTAACGTGGATCTTTTTGTTGGCATCAACGCGTTGGAAATCAGCGTGCAATACTAATTGTTTAAACGCGTGCATCTGGAAGTCACGCAATAATACTTTTTCTACTTTACCATCAACATCCATGTCGAGAATGGAAGAGTGGAATACTTCTTTTTTCAATGCATGGAACAAAGCATTGTGATCCAAAGAGATATTCACTGCTGGCTCTGTACCACCGTAGATGATACCAGGTGTTTGACCAGCAATACGCAGGCGGCGGCTCGCTCCGGTGCCCTGTACGTTACGTGCAAATGCGACTACTTTCATTTTAATACTCCAAAATAAGCAAACTTATGCGCGGTTTGATTTGCGCTCATTTTGCGTTGACTCTCCCGCGACCAGGAGAGTGAAAAAAGTTTTGATGCGTTTAGTGCACCAAAACAGAAAAACCAAATTCTAAATCTTTATTCTGAGAACAAAGAAATGACTGACTCACCTTTAGTAATGCGGCGGAAAGTCTCAGCCAGCAAACTATCGCAAGACAGTTGACGAATCTTAGGGCAAGCCTGCGCTGCTGCTGACAAAGGAATCGTATCGGTTACCACTAATTCATCGAGTGGAGAATTGTTGATACGATCAATTGCTGGGCCAGACAAGACAGCGTGCGTACAATAAGCTAATACTTTTTTTGCACCGCGTTCTTTCAATACTTCAGCTGCTTTGGTCAAAGTGCCGGCAGTATCAACCATGTCATCCATGATCACGCAATTGCGACCATCAACTTCACCAATAATATTCATGACTTCTGATACATTGGCTTTTGGACGACGCTTATCAATAATCGCCAAATCACAACCTAAGCGTTTTGCCAAAGCACGTGCACGAACCACGCCGCCAACGTCAGGAGAAACGACTAATAAATCATCGTAGTTCTTTGCAACCAGATCACCCAGCAAAATGGGCGATGCGTAAATATTGTCTACAGGGATATCAAAGAAACCTTGAATTTGATCTGCATGCAGATCCATGATCAAAACACGACCAACGCCAGCTTCTTCTAACATGTTCGCTACCACTTTGGCCGAAATCGCAACCCGTGCAGAACGTGGACGGCGATCTTGGCGCGCATAACCGAAATAAGGAATGGCTGCTGTGATACGACCAGCTGAAGCACGCTTCAAGGCATCGACCATCAACATGATTTCCATCAAGTTGTCATTGGTTGGGGCACAAGTCGATTGCAATACGAAAACGTCTTTACCGCGCACGTTTTCATTAATTTCGACCATCACCTCACCATCAGAGAACTTGGAAACGTCAGCTTTACCGAGACGAATGCCGAGTTGCTTTGCAACGCCTGCCGCTAAAGCAGGATTGGCATTACCGGTAAAGACCATCATGTTGTCGAGAGCGTGTGCCATGAGATCACCTAAGGGAATAAAAAAGCCACATCAAGAGAACAATACTCAGCATCACGGTTCGAATTCTTGTTGTAATGATTACTGAAAATACTGCCGTAAAAAACCGAAAAGCCGCCGCATCATTTTGTATGCGGCGGCTTGGGAATTAAATGGCAGGGGTGGAAGGATTCGAACCTTCGCATGCCGGAATCAAAATCCGGTGCCTTAACCAGCTTGGCGACTCCCCTACACAACTTTTTATCAATTGCTTGTTTCGTTTTCGAATTTCATTTGATAATCAGCGAAGCAGCTATTTTATCTCGAAATCAGCAATCAACCAAATTTTTATGATGCAACCTAGAATTTATAGGATGTTGTTGTAATGCTTTAGCAATCCACGATGTCCAGTAATGAGGTGCTTGTTGTAAAACCGCTTTTGCTGCTGCTTCGCTGGAAAAAGCGCAAAAAACACAAGAACCTGATCCCGTCATCTTGGCGTCACCCTGATTTACTTCGTATTGTTTGAGCCAGCTTATGGCATTCGCAATTTCAGGATGTAAAGCACAAGCAACAGCTTGCAGATCATTTTTCCATTCAGTTTTCGCTGTACTGGAAAAGTCCGTTATTCTGACGGGCTTCGTGTCTCTTGTCAACTCTTTGGCGGAAAATATTGTAGGAGTTGGCACATGAACACCCGGCTCTATGACGACAAACCACTGTTCGTCGGTTTCTACTGCTTGCATTTGCTCGCCTATGCCTTCTACGAAAGCATTTTGTCCAAAAATAAAAAAAGGTACATCCGCACCTAGTTGCAGGCCAAGTTGCATGAGTTGAGTTTGCTCCAAACCACATTGCCACAAATGGTTTAAAGCCATTAACGTAGTTGCCGCATCGGATGATCCGCCGCCCACTCCGCCGCCCATCGGTAAGTTTTTGTGGAGGTAAATATCGACGCCGAGTTGGCTATTGCTATGTTGTTGTAGCAGACGTGCGGCACGTATGACTAAATCAGTTTGTTCGGGAACCCCCTCAACTTGATTTAGTCTTTGTATGGTGCCATCCGTACGCACATGAAAATCCAGGGTATCGCAACGATCGATCAGTTGAAATACGCTTTGCAATAAGTGGTAGCCATCAGCACGACGCCCGGTGATGTGCAAAAATAAGTTTAGTTTGGCAGGGGCTGGACAGGCCAGCCATTGACGATTCGTGGGTGTGGAAATACGCATGCGAAGTGTATGGTGATAGGACTGATGGTGACGGATTGGTTCTAATTCTAATAATCAAAACGTAATCGTGTCGACAATAGGAAAAGCTACATGATTATGATGCCGATTTTGACCAAGCCAAACTGTTCAGTCATTTTTTCCAAGTCTATGCGTTTAGGGCGGATTTGTCCCGCGTCTTCCTGCCATTTGACGAAACGCAATTGCCACCCTTTTGAATTTAATTGGAAGCCATCTTGCGCTGGGATCGCAATAGCAATCTTGTTGGGCTGCAAATCAAATCCTTGTAACCAAGTTTTTAAATCGTTAATCGGGATAGACCAGCCCAAACTATCAATCAGCAATTGTTCGATATCGGCGGCATAGCGGGTTTCCTGTTTAGCTTGCTCTAGGCTTGCGCCGAAAGGCGTTTGATGAATATTCGCGACGGTTTGACCTAGAAAAGAGCTAAGGCTGATATGTAATTCTGTCGGTGTTTGTTGCCATTCATAGTCAACGTTGACGCTTTGTTCTTGCTGATCTTGTTGATACCGTATCGAGATGCGTCCATTCAATTGCAAATTTTCTTGCAAGCTGCGAGGCTTCGCTGCTTGTTGTGGGGTCAGCGATTTCGTGCTGCTGCAAGCGCTTAAAAGCGCACAGCAAGCGAGTATCAAGAGGCTGCAGATCCCATTACTGTAGCGACGTGCTGGGCGTGGCGACGCAATATTCATTACTTTTTAGTCTTTCTTGTGGTTGGCTAGCATGTATCGATAAGGCTTTTACTAATTCAAGTCAAGGCAAAACCAGACCTAGCCGTTCTAAGGTGGATCTCAATAAGGCGTTGTCATTATCTTTTTTTCTGGCATCGTTAAATAACTGGATTGCCTCTGTTTTCTTGTCTTGCGCCCACAGCACTTCCGCCAAATGCACCGTAACGTCGACATCTTGGCGTAAGGCGAATGAGCTGCGTAAAAATTGTTCGGCTTCGGGTAATTTGTTGAGTCGGAATTTAACCCAACCCAAGCTATCCAAAATATAAGGATCATTCGGGCTTAGTTGGTTGGCGGCTTCGATCAGTTTTTGAGCGCTTTGTAGTTCGATGTTTCTATCTGCGTAAGAATAGCCAAGTGCGTTATATGCTAGCGCGTTGTTCGGCATCATTTGAATTAACTGTTTTAGCGCCCCCTCCATTTCTGGATATTGTTTTTGCACTTCTGCCAGCATTGCGAAGTCATACAATAATTCGCTACTGTCAGGATACTCACTCAAGGCCAACTGTAAGAGCACGAAGGCTTCCAGTGTTTGGCCCGCATCTTTCATGATCTGCGCTTCAGTTTGCAATAGCTGGATTCTTTCGACGTCATTTTCTGGCGACACAGCTTGCAGAAATTTGCGTGCATCAGGATATTTTCCATCACTGGCAATCAATAGAGCACGCCGCATTTGAATTGTGAACCAAGCAGGGTTTTTGCCGTCCTTGCGTTCTACTTTCGCTAGCCATAGATCGGCAGCTTTTTTATCTTTGCGTTGCAGGGCGATTTGCGCCAGATTGACGTAGACCGGGCTGGCATCATCTTCTTCGGTGACACGTTGTAGGAATAGCGTGAAGTATTTTTCCGCCTCATCGATCTGAGCTAAATCCATCTCGATCGCGCCCAGCGTGTATAGGCTTTGAGTGGTTGACTCGCCTTTACTTTCTTGCCCCCTTAGCAGGAAAAGAAACTCTTGCTTGGCCGCCGCTAATTGTTTATTTTCAATCAACATGGTGGCGTAGGCTAGGCGAACTTCTTTTGCTTGTGGAAGTCTTTGTAAATAGTCTGATACCAGTTTTAAGGCGTCCTGAGGTTCCGATGCCTGAGCCAAAGTTAATACCGCTAATTCCGAGTCCGGACGTAGCAGTGTTGCTGCTTGTGCCTCGGTTAATGCTCGGACACTATCCTTATTGCGGAAAGCGCCACGGGACAGCGCTATGCGAGCGTCAAAAGTTTCGGCAAAGGGGCGCAATATCGCTTCCAGCGTGCTGAAAGCCTGCTTGTTGTCTTGCATGCGCGCTAACACCCGCTGTGTATGATGGATAAGTGCGATCTGTTCGTTGAGATCGCTGGTGCGCAATTTTTCCGCGAACAGTTTTTGAATCTCAGTGAAATTATTCTGCACCACCATCAGACTCAAATAGTATTGCTCAGCCTCGCCTGAGCCAGGTGCTAATTCACGCCACAGACGCAAGGCCGCCATAGATTCGTCCATCTGCTGCGCACCCATGGCGATTTCCATTGCACGTTTGGCCAAACGGGGATCGCGGGTTTGCTGCGCAACTGAAAGTACTGTGACAAAAGCACTTTGCCATTCACCTCGTTGAACCGCCAATTCTGAGGTTGTTAGCTTATATAGAATATCTTTACTTAACGCCACATTCGGCAAAGGGGCTTGATTTTCTGTCAGAACTTTAGGCGATGTGGATTTGTTTTTGATAATAGTGGCACCTGTCTGGCGCGCCCATACCGGGTTGCTGCCTATCGCGCCGTAGACTATCGTCGCAATTAAGGATTGTAGTAGTAGGCTCTTGACACGCTGCGGTCTGGCAATCAGTCCTTTTGTCTTGAATTGTGCGGGGTTTGTCTGTCCGGCGAGTGTTGCTGGCGTAAGTCTGGGTACAATAGCCATATTGTGAGCTTGAGTGAGAACCAAATTCTTCAATGCCATTCCTTTGGTGAAGCTATCGGTCATTATTCTATTGACGATAGCTGATATGAGTAGGCTTACTAATTCTTGCAACGTTGGCTTTGATTCTACGCCGTATTCAAATATGACTTATAGCAAATTGTATCAGTCATCAACGGATGAGCAGAACTTTGCAATAATGAGGCCGGAACATCTATTTGGGCTCTTAAAGCATTTTTTAAAGTACGAATTTTACGATTAAATTTACGATTAAATTTACGATTACACGAGTCACCAATGCCTGAATTGCCAGAAGTTGAAGTCACACGATTAGGACTTGCTCCTCACGTGGAAGGTTTCGTCGTAACGGACCTTATTTTGCGCCGCGAAGGTTTGCGCTGGCCTTTTCCTTTGCAGTTGAAAGATAAAATTGTAGGACAGCGCCTGCAAAAGACAGGGCGACGCGGTAAGTACCTTTTATTACATTTTGCTTCAGGTACGGTATTGATACATCTCGGCATGTCGGGGAATTTACGTGTCATGCCTATAGGAACTCCAGCACAAAAACACGATCATGTTGATATCGTATTTGGGAATCAACTTGTACGATTGACTGATCCGCGCCGTTTCGGTGCCGTGTTGTGGCATGATGCGGCCGACGGTGCAATCGATGAACATCTACTGTTACGTAATTTGGGTGTGGAGCCGTTGCAAGATGGTTTTGATGCTCAATTGCTATTCAAACAGACCCGGCAGCGCACCGCCGCGATCAAACAAGTTTTGCTGGCTGGCGATATTGTGGTCGGCGTTGGTAATATTTATGCATCGGAGAGCTTGTTTCAGGCAGGAATTAATCCCAAAATTGCCGCCCATCGCATCAGTCTTAAGCGTTATCAAGCGTTGGCGTTAGCGATACGACAAATCTTGGCAGCAGCTATCGTGCAGGGTGGTAGTACGCTCAAGGATTTTGTCGGTGCAGATGGAAAAACCGGCTATTTTCAACAGAATTATTTTGTTTATGACCGTGCTGGGGAGCCCTGCCGTGTTTGTCAAGGAATAATTAGACACATAAAGCAAGGTCAACGCAGCAGCTTTTATTGTGTTAATTGTCAAAAGTGAGCCAGAATACGGTTTTATCTGCGGCAACATAAAAAATGTCGCCATTCGATGGCATGTAAAGTAAACGGCTAATACCCTTGCTGCTATGTGAATCGCCCTGTTTTTTAGGGATAGGTATTAAATTGCAAGAGAAAACATTGAGGATGATATGAGTAATTTGGTTCAGAATTTCCAGGAATACAGTAGCTGGCGTAAAGACGTTGCTCAAGCCATAGAGCAATATCGGGCTTGGATTGCTGGATCTGATTTTGCTGACAGTGCCCTCGATCAAAAAATTGCACGTCTCAAAGAGCGGCTGGCAGATGATAAATTGACTATCGCTTTTGTCGCTGAATTTTCGCGCGGCAAATCAGAATTGATTAATGCGATTTTTTTTGCTGATTATGGTCAGCGAATTTTGCCTTCGTCGGCTGGTCGTACCACGATGTGTCCTACTGAATTAATGTATGACGAGACTATTCCGCCGTGCATACGTCTGCTGCCTATAGAAACTCGCAGCGAAACTTTAAGCACTGCCGAATACAAAGGACATCATCATATCTGGACGGTACTTCCGCTCGATCCAAAATCGGGTGATGGCATGCTGGAAGCTTTTAAACAAGTCAGCTTGACCAAAAAAGTGACAAAGGAAGTTGCGAAGTCATATGGTTTGTACGATGAAGCCGATCCTGATGCTGTTTTAGAGGTCGATGAGAATGGCTTAGTCGAAATTTCACAATGGCGTCACGCTATTGTCAATTTCCCCCATCCTTTGTTAAAGCAAGGTTTGATTATCGTCGATACGCCTGGTTTGAACGCGATCGGTACCGAGCCAGAATTGACCTTGAATTTAATCCCCAATGCCCACGCAGTATTGTTTGTTTTGGCGGCAGATACAGGCGTTACCAAGAGCGATATCGATGTCTGGCGCAATCACATCGGCGGCGGACCTGGTCGCATGGTAGTGCTCAATAAGATCGACAGCATGTGGGATGAGCTGCGTACGCTAGAAGAAGTTGAATCGCAGATTCAGCACCAAATTACGACGGTGGCACATAATTTGTCGATAGAAGCAAGTCAAGTATTTCCCATCTCGGCGCAAAAAGGTTTGGTTGCGAAAATTAATAAGGATGCGCCCTTATTGGCGAAGAGTCGCTTGCCAAAATTAGAATACGCTTTATCGAAAGAACTAATTCCGTCTAAGAAAAATATTATCCGTGCCCAACTAAGCACGGATATTCAAGAAATCGCCGACGGTCAACAAGCGATTATCGTGGCGCGTGCACGTGGTGTTAACGAGCAATTGCATGAGCTGAAGAGTCTGCGTGGCAAGAATCAAAATGTGGTTGAACACATGATGAAACGTGTGACTATGGAAAAGCAAGAATTCGATGCCAGCTTAATTAAGATGCAGGGCACGCGCGCTGTGTTTACGCGACTATCTACCGAGGTCTACACCACCTTGGGCATGGATATGCTGAAAGCGGAAATTGCGACCGCGCGTGAAGCGATGGAAAAGAGTCGATTTTCATTAGGACTGAAGGAAGCGATTAAAGAATTTTTTGAACAGGTCAAATTGAATTTGACCGCATCCAATCGCAAGACGGATGAGATATCAGAAATGATGTCCATCATGTATCGTAAATTTTCTACCGAGCACGGCTTGGCGTTGACTTCGCCTATGCCTTTTTCTCTGGATAAATACCTGCAGGAAGTGACCGCGATAGAACAAGTTTTTCTGCGACAGTTTAGTACCATCACTATGATGACGACCTCGCAAAAAGTATTGATGCAAAAGTTTTTTGATTCGATTTCTGCGCGTGTTAAACAGAGTTTTTCTCAAGCGAATCGTGATGTTGAAGCCTGGCAAAAAGTGGTGATGGCACCGATAGAAGCGCAGATTCGCGAGCATAAAAATCAATTAAAAAATCGCATGCAGTCGATACAGCGAATCCATGTTGCCACCGACAGCTTGGAAGAGAAAATCGCCAGCTTTGAAACTATGTATACAGAAGTAGAAGTACAGAAAAAAACTTTAGAAGAGCTACGCAATAACATCAATAAAGCTTTGGCTTCTGAGATGAGTGCGGTATAAATTATTGAGGTAACAAAAAATCGATAGACGCCTGGTCAAAAGAAAGACCGGCGTCTTTTTCTATTTGGAGCAGAAGAACAACATGAACCCAAACTCTGGCAATAAATTTAAAAAAACTACTTTAATCTTGGCGCTATTAGTATCATCGGCAGTTAGTTTCTCCGCCTTGGCTCAAGACGCCTGGAAAAAAATCGATAGCGGCGTGACCGTCGAATTGCGTGGTCTATCTGTCGTGAATCGCAACGTGGCTTGGGCCAGCGGTGCGAAGGGAACGGTTTTGCGTACCGTGGATGGTGATAATTGGGAGAACGTCTCGATCGCCAGTAAATTCCCTGAAGCGGCCAGTTTAGATTTTCGGGATATTCAAGGCATCGATAAATTCACTGCGATAGCGATGAGCGCGGGCCCCGGAAAAGCGTCGACAATATATAAGACGGTTGATGGCGGCGCGCATTGGGAATTGATGACGGTGAATGGCGATGCGAGTGGATTTTGGGATGCGATTGATTTTTGGGATGCGCAAAACGGTGTGATTTTCGGTGATCCGGTTAATGGGCAATTTCAAGTTTTAATCACACATGATGGTGGCAAAAGCTGGCAAAACGCGGCGCGTGATTTGACTCAATTGAAGGCTTTAGCGAACGAAGGTGCGTTTGCTGCCAGCGGCACTTGCATTGCGATCTACGGCAAACAAGATGTCTGGTTTGCTACAGGGGGCGCCGAGAAAACGCGGGTATTTCATTCTACTGATCGAGGCCAGACTTGGAGCGTGGCTGAAACCGCAATACCCGCTGGTGCGCCACCTAAAGGTTTGTTTTCCGTAGCGTTTGCAGATGGACAAACCGGTTTTGCTGTTGGTGGAGATTATCAGAAGGCCAAAGGTGAAACACTCAATGCGGTTATTAGTCAGGATGGCGGTAAAACCTGGCGTGCGAATCCCGCATTACCTATGGGATTTTTGTCGGTAGTGATGGCAGTTCCAGGGCAGAGCAACACCTTTGTGGTGGGCGGATTGGCAGGTTCTGGCGTAACGAAAGACGCAGGTAAAAGTTGGGAAGTGCTGGGTGAAACGCCTTTAAACGCACTTGGCTTTGCTGATGCTTTGCATGGTTGGGCGGTAGGGCCTAAGGGCCTAGTGATGAAATATGCTGGTAAGCGCCTTGCAAAATAGGAATCTTGGAAGAAGCAAGTGGGTCGTATATTGAATTCGAATCGAGTCTTGGGTACATGAAAAAAGCATCAGCGAAGTTAGATGGCAGGCAAGAAGATGGCCATGCCAAAAAAATGATTCGTATCGATAAGGTAATGCAGGAAGAGTCACCGTATTACGATCCCAGTTTCTCAAATGCAGTGATCAGTTGGCAAAAGCAACATGGCCGACATAGCTTACCGTGGCAGCAGACCAGCGACGCCTATCGAGTCTGGTTGTCAGAAATCATGCTGCAACAAACTCAAGTTACGACGGTTATTCCTTATTACCAGCGTTTCTTGGAAAGCTTCCCCACGGTACACGATTTAGCTGCCGCACCAGCTGAGCAGGTGATGGCTTTATGGGCAGGTTTGGGCTATTACACTCGCGCCCGTAATTTGCACCAATGTGCCAAGCAGGTCGTGGAAAAATATCAGGGCAATTTCCCTTCTGATCCTGCCATGTTGCAAGAGTTTCCGGGTATTGGGCGTTCGACCGCTGCGGCAGTAGCCGCATTTTCGTATGGCACTGTGGCCGCGATTTTGGATGGTAATGTGAAGCGTGTTTTCGCCAGGGTGTTTGGCATCGAAGCCTTTCCTGGTGCTAAAGCAGTGGAAGATGATTTATGGTTGCGTGCGAATGCCTTGTTACCCAAGCAGAATATCCAATCATATACTCAGGGTCTGATGGATTTGGGCGCTACGCTTTGCACCCGTAGCAGCCCAGCTTGCCAGCGTTGCCCTTTGCAACCAGTGTGCGTGGCGTACGCTACGCAGCGCACGGCCGAATTACCAGTGCGCAAACCCAAGCGGGAACAGAAAGAAAAGCATACTGTGCTCTTGGTCTTAGAGCATGAGGGCGACATTTTGCTGGAGCAACGACCCGATAGCGGTATTTGGGGGGGGCTGTTGTCGTTGCCTGAATTGGATGGTATGTGCGAAGGCAATGGCAAAGCACCTGCGCCAGATCTGTTTCAGACAGATGTTACAACGCCTTTCTTGGCTGATCCGCGCCTCATGAGTTTGGATGATCAAGTAGTGAGTTTAGTCAGACGATTTGGTGACATCGCATGGTCAACTGATTTACCCGAACTGACTCATGGCTTTACTCATTTCAAACTCTATATTCGCCCTCTGCATTTTCGTCTTTCCCAAAGATTGCATTTTATCGCTGAAAAAAATGTCGCTTGGTATCCCTTAGCACAAATTGAGCAAGCTGCACTACCAGCACCGGTAAAGACCTTACTACTAAACTTGAGCCGACCTTAAATCAATTAACTTATCGGCGCATTGATATAGATGGTGAGGCATTAGGTCAATACGCCCGAGCGCGGTCAAGATTCATTCCGGCTTTTTCGTATTTCATCACGTCTGTTCGGATTTGGTCACATCGGTATATTTTCTTTATACAAATCGCTAGAATGATGCTCTGTTGTTAGGGGTACCCTGAAGTCATTTTTTTCGAATTTGTAGTTAAGGAGTGTATCTTGTTTAATCCAGCATTTAGACGTGTGCTCGGTCTAGCGACTTTGAGCTTGCCCCTGAGTCTGTTAACTTATGTGCAAACAGCGCAGGCCGACACCAAGCCTTGCCGTATTTCCAGCTTCCCACAAGAAGTGCGATGTGGGCAAATTCAACGAGCGCTTGATCCGGCTAAACCGGACGGCAAAAAAATCGACGTGCATTATGTCGTGTTGCCATCCAAAGATAGAAATAAGTTACCTGACGCCGTGTTTTTATTAGCGGGCGGTCCGGGTCAAAGTGCGGTTGAGGCCGCAGGTTTTGGTGAAGCTGTTTTAGGCAAACTCAATCGTCGCCGTGATTTGGTATTTGTCGACCAACGTGGTACTGGAAAAAGTGCTCCCTTGCGTTGTACTGAACTAGAGACGAGCGAAAAGATTCTCGATAAAGAGGGTGCACTGAAACTAACTCAGGCTTGTATGCAGAGCTTGCAGAAATTGCCTCATGGAGATTTGCAATTCTATAGCACCAGCATTGCGGTTCAAGACTTGGAAGCCATTCGTGTGGCGCAAAATTACAGCGCGATTAATCTGGTTGGCGCTTCGTACGGTACACGTGTTGGTTTGGAATATTTACGTCAATTTCCTCAATCAGTGCGTCGTTTGGTAATAGATGGTGTAGTGCCGCCAGATCTGAATTTGTTGGCGTCTGATGCTAAGCCTGCCTTGGAAGGCGTCTTTGCAGACTGCCTTAAGAATCCCCGTTGTAATGCCGCCTATCCAGATTTGGCTGGAAGCTGGAAGCGGTTGTTGAACAACACACCTCGTCAATTCACTTTCACCAATTCACGTGCAGTCAGCACGATAAACACAAAAATACAGAGTGATGATTTGATTGGTATGGTGTTTAAAGCCCTGTATTCTCCAACGATGACAGCCGCATTGCCGTATGCAATTACGCAAGCGGAAAAGGGGAGATTAGATCCCTTGCTGAGTTTAAGCGGCAGCTTTAATCAAGCTGGGCCGGGTGGTTTGACCATGGGTATGCATTATTCAGTTTGGTGTAGTGAAGCTTATGCAAAACCGCGAGCGGCGAGCGCCAATGCTGATGAATTCACGGTAAGAATGGCGGAAACCTACGACAAGGTTTGTGCTAACTGGCCTCGTGCAAACATTCCTCAAGAATTTTTTACGACCCCCGTTTCCAAATCGCCAGTTCTGTTATTGAGTGGCGGCATTGATCCGGTCACGCCTACTCGCAACGGTGATCAGATCGCCAAAGCATTGGGTAACAAAGCGCGTCATATCAGTGTGGAAAATGCTGGCCACGGCTTATTGACACATGGTTGTATCCGCGAGGTGTTGGATAAATTTTTAGCTGCTAAAACCGACGATGACGCCTTGAAAGTGGACGCAACTTGTGTGCGACAGATTCCACGTCCTTTGGTCTGGTTACCTCCGGTTCAAGCTAGTGATAGTCCCACCATAGTCGAAGCGAAGAAAGCAGGAGAATAAGATGATTATTGTTGAAGACTTACATAAAGAATTTGTCAAATTAGGCAAGCCAAAATTTGGTATTGGTGCGCGTAGTTCAGAAAAAGTGAAAGCGGTGAATGGCGTTAGTTTCACTGCGCAAGATGGTGCGATATTAGGTTTGCTCGGCGCGAATGGCGCGGGCAAAACGACTAGTCTGCGTATGGTCGCATCAATGTTAAAAATGGATAGCGGCTCTATCAAGATTGACGATGTTCAGGTCAAAGAAGGACAGACGGCTTCGCAGGCGCGCCTCGGTATTTTGTCAGATGCACGTGGTTTATATCCACGTCTGACCGCGCGTGAAAACATCCAGTATTACGGCAAATTGCACGGTATGGATATGGCCACGATAGAAAAACGCACCGATCAATTAGCGCATTGGCTAGAAATCCATAATCTGTTGGAACGTCGTACAGAAGGTTTTAGCCAAGGTGAAAGAATGAAGATCGCTTTAGCGCGTGCATTGATCCACGATCCCAAGAATATTATTTTGGATGAACCGACCAATGGCTTGGATGTGGTGGCGACCCGTGCACTTCGTGAATTTTTGCGGTGGTTAAGAACGCCTGAAGGCGGCGGGAAATGCATCGTATTTTCGACGCATATTATGCAAGAGGTCGAACGCTTATGTGACACCGTTGTGATTGTTGCACAAGGTCGAACCGTCGCCTCAGGTACTGTCTCTGAATTGATGTTACAGGCAAAGGAAAACGATTTTGAAGATGCTTTCGTCAAGCTAGCATTTCTAGACAAGCAGCAATCTACTAATTCTGACTCTATAACTGCGGCTGCAGTTTTGACGCAAGGGAGTATCGCATGAAAGAAATAATAGCAATCTATTGGAAAGAAATTTCCGACGCGATGCGTGATCGTCGCACTTTGATAATGGTGTTGGCGAGCTCATTGCTATTGGTGCCAGTGTTATTGTTTGTATTTTCTACCGTGATGTCGCAGGTTGAATCGCAGGCTGTCGATCGCACGGTGCTAGCAGTGAATATGAAAGATGCACCTGGTCTGGAAAATTACATCTTGCGTCAAGGCTATCAAATTAAGCAGGCACCTGCTGATTATGAAGAGAAATCACGCAATAAAGAATTGACCAAGCCAGTTTTACTGATCGCTGAGCACTTTGAAAATACCTTGGCACAAGCGAAGCGCGTCGAGTTGGAAATTGCGTATGACACGTCGAATCGTCAAGCGGAAATGGGCTTGGGACCGCTGCGCCGTCTGCTAAACGGGTATGTGCAAGAGCGTATCGGTTTGGATTTGATGATGCGTGGTGGTTCTCCAGAAATGTTGCAGATGATTGCCGTCAAAGAACGTCATATCAGTCGCCCAGATGAACGAAAAGTGACGATCACTGGTATGTTGCCGATGGTATTGATTATGGCTATTGTGATGGGCGGCATGTTCGCCGCAATTGATAGTACGGCTGGTGAGCGTGAGCGTGGTTCACTGGAACCCTTAATGATGAATCCTGTGTCGGGCTTGCAATTGGCAGTTGGTAAAACAGCGGCGGTTGCCACAGTCAGTGTATTGATCGTGATTTTGACGGTGGCTAGTTTTTTTCCTGCACAATCCGTGATTGCAAATGAAGCTTTACGAGCTGAGTTTCAATTTGGTGTGAAAGATGCGCTGGCATTCTTGGTGGTGTTGGTACCTTTGGCTGCGGCGCTGTCTGCATTGCAAGTTGCATTGTCTTTGACATGCAAAACCTTTAAAGAGGCCAATGTACGCAATCAATTGTTGAGTTTGGCTGTCTCGTTCCTACCTTTGTTTTTTATTCTGAATCCAGGTAAAGAACCTGCTTGGTTGGGTTGGGTTCCCGTGATGGCGCAAACGCAAATGATGAATCAAGTACTCAAAGGTGAATTGGTCAGTCTAAGTGCTATCGCGATTGCGCTCAGCGTTTGTAGTGCTATTGTGGTTGCAAGTCTGTTGTTCGTTGCTAAGAAAATGCGTCAGGTTGTGATGGAGTAAATGCTGGTTTGTACGTAAGCGTTAAAAAGCCGTTCAGTTGATTGTTGAGCGGCTTTTTTATTGTGAGTGTCTTGATGTCGATGCACGAAAGATCTACTTCATTCCCTATTGTACTAATGGGTTTGGCGGTGCCGAATTAAAACCTTTTCAGTTTGTTGAAAATGTTTTGCCAGCTTTTCTACCATGTATACAGAGCGGTGTTGCCCGCCTGTACACCCGATACCTATCGTCAGATAGCTACGATTGTCTTGCTTAAATGACGGTAACCATTTTTCGATAAAGTTGTGAATGTCGGTGTAGAGATCTTGCGCCATCGCCTGCGCTTCGAGAAAATCAATTACGGGCTGATCACGGCCAGTCAGAGGACGTAAGCTATGGTCGTAATGCGGATTTGGCAAAATTCGCACATCAAACACAAAATCGATATCAAGTGGAACGCCAACTTTAAATGCAAAGGATTCAAACATGAGTATCAGTGGCGCTTGCTCAACACCGATTTCATCTTTAATCCAGCTACGTAAAGTATTGGCGCTCAAATAGGACGTATCGATCACGTGACCGAGAAACTGCAAAGGCTCCAGCAATTCACGTTCTTTGGAAATACATTCGATCAGACTGAGCGGCTCGCTGCTGAATTGTTGTTGTTGTAAATGATGGGATAAAGGGTGGCTTCGTCGTGTTTCTGAGAAGCGCGCAATCAAAGTTTCTGAACTCGCCGTGAGAAACAATACTTTTAATTCATGACCGTCATCACGTAGTTTTTGTATGTTGGCGGGGATCGATTGCAATTGTTGAATGCTACGCGAATCAATCGCAATGGCGGTGTTTTTGACACCTTCGGCTTGCAGCGTGCTAACTAATTCCATTAGCAGGCTGGGTGGCAGATTGTCTACGCAGTAAAATCCTGCATCTTCGATGACATTTAATGCCACGGATTTGCCCGAACCAGATATGCCCGAAATCAATAAGATGCGCATGCCTATCCTAAGGTTTCATCCATGGCACGGCGTTGTCGTTCCATAAATTCTTCCAGAGTATTGATGCCACGCAATTGCAATATGGTGTTGCGAACCGCCGCTTCGAGCAGTACCGCGATGTTACGGCCAGCTGCCACAGGAATAACCACCTTCTTGACCTGCAAGCCTAAGACATCTTCGGACTGTGAATCAATTGGCAGACGTTCATAGTTCTCTTCCAGCGTGCTACGGCGAACCAGGTGGACGATCAATTTCAGGCGCATCTTGCGGCGCACTGAGGTTTCACCGAAAATCGCTTTGATATCGAGCAGTCCCAGACCGCGGACTTCTAATAAATTTTGCAGAATAGGAGGACAACGACCTTCTATCATATTCGGTGCAATGCGGGAGAATTCAACTGCATCGTCAGCTACCAAGCCATGACTACGCGAAATTAACTCCAAGCCTAGTTCACTTTTGCCCAAACCAGATTCGCCCGTAATCAAAACACCCACGCCTAATACATCCATAAACACGCCATGCATAGTAACTTGTGGCGCTAGTTTTTTAGAGAGATAGACGCGCAGATAGTCGATCACCTGTGCTGCAGGCAAAGTCGTGGAAAACAGAGGAATATTATTGTCATCACACACGTTCAAAAACGTCTGTGGTGATTCCAGACCTTGCGCCACAATCAGGGCAGGGGGTTGACCTGCGACCAGCTCTTTAATTAGATTGGCACGCGAACCAGGCGATAATCGGTGGAAATAATCGAGTTCCTGATGACCGAGAACTTGTATCCGGCCAGGGTGAATTAAGTTTAGATGACCTACCTGATCGGATGAGGCAGTTGCATCTTCGGTAATCTGTTTGTCTCCACCTGAAAAGCCTGCGAACCAGCCTAACTGTAAGGTGTCACGATTATCATCAAAGATTCTTTGTATGGTTAGTTCTGTCGCTAGTGGCATAAGGCTTACTCGGCTTTAACAAACATCAAACAAACATCAAACTTCAAACATCACAATTCAAAAATCAACTAAGCGGAAAATCACACAGTGCCTGTCAGTTATTAATCACTGTTTCGCGGTGAATTGTTTATCGTTTTCACCGGAAACTCGCATGCTTCAGGAGAATGAGTTTAAGCACTCAAATTAGGGCAGCTTAGGTTCCCAAGTAATAATGTGCTTGTAAACTAAACTAGCATCTTGCTCGGTTTGTAAGGCATCGCGAAATGCTTCATCAGACAACATTTCTGCGATTTCTGACAAAATTTCTAAATGCTGTTGTGTCACATTATCGGGCATCAAGAGAAAGATCAAGACCTTAACAGGCAATCCATCTGGTGATTCGAATGGAATTGGATCTAATAAGCGAACAAACGCCGCGATTGGGTTCTTTAAACCCTTGATTCGACCATGTGGCACCGCGACGCCGTGCCCTAAACCGGTTGAGCCCAAGCGCTCACGCGCAAATAAATTTTCCGACACAGTTGAACGTGCGATGCTGCAATTGTTTTCAAACAGCAGTCCGGCTTGTTCAAAGGCGCGTTTTTTACTAGACACATCTAAGTCGAGTAAGACATTCTCTAGGGGAAGAATTTTTGCGATATTCGTCATGTTACTTAATCTGAGACTACTGCTCGTTGGCCGTGGGTTTTGGTGACATCTGTTCTTGCTGACAGGGTGAAATCCAAGATTGCTATTTTTGCCAGTAAATTATGATGTTTAGACCGCGATTATAGGCTTCTTTTAATGTGGAAGCGAATTTCTCAGGGAATTTTTCACTCGGTTTTTGTGTGTATTTTAGATAGTGTCACAGTGCGTTCTGAAGGCTATTTTAAAGTTTAGTGATGCTATGCTGACGTAATATGGCAGAGAAGTTATCAGCGGAGACGGGGCGACTAAAATAAAAACCTTGAATCTCATCGCAGCCTGCCTCTTTTAAGAACTCCATTTGTTCCAGATTTTCGACACCTTCTGCGGTGACGCTCATGCCTAATGCGCTGGACATCGCAATAATTGCCTTAGTGAGTACGACAGAATCTTGATTTTCGGGTATCTCCCGAATGAAAGATCGGTCTATTTTTAAATTATCGATAGGGAAGCGTTGTAGATAAGATAAGGATGAAAATCCAGTGCCGAAATCATCGAGCGAAATACTAATTCCCAGAGTCTTGATGGCATCAAATACCGAACTTAAATGTTCCGCTTCAACCATTAACAGACCTTCCGTAATTTCTAATTGGAGTGCATGGGCAGGTAAGCCACTTTGCAACAAAACTTCCAAAATAAACTCGGGCAGTTTGGGATCTTGAAATTGACGAGGCGAAATGTTGACGCTGATTTTGAAGTCTATTTTATAGGTCTGACGCCATTGTTGCGCCTGTTCACAGGCCTTGCTGAGGACCCAGCGACCAATCGGGACTATGAGACCTATTTCTTCCGCAAACGGAATGAATTCATTCGGCGCCACTATCCCGATGTCGGGCATTTGCCAGCGGATTAAGGCTTCTGCGCCCAAAATACTGCCATCTACCAGGCTGACTTTGGGTTGGTAATACAAAAGGAATTCATTATCAATTAAGGCACGCCGCAGATTGCGTTCTAACGTATAGCGATGCTGAGCCCGGATCATTAGATCGGAGGTAAAGAATTGATAGTTATTTCGACCCAGCTCTTTGGCGAGATACATGGCGGAATCAGCGCAACGCAGTAAAGTTGGGCCATCAGTACCATCATGCGGAAAAACGCTGATACCAATTGACGTTCCTAAATGATATTGGTGCTGCTCAATCACAAAAGGTTCGCTCATTTTTATTAATATGCGATCTGCTAATTCTTTTAAATGTTGAGCAGTTGCAAATTCTTCCACCACAATCACGAATTCGTCACCACCCAAGCGTGCCAGCATATCGGTGGCACGTATGCAAGATGAAAGACGTTTTGCAACATCACAAAGCAAGCCGTCGCCAGCCGCATGACCCGCGGTATCATTGACGTTTTTGAAGTGGTCGAGATCTAGGAATATAACGGCGACTTTTTGTTCATCGGCGTGCGAAAGGGCGTACTCCAGTCGCTGATGTAACTGGTGTCGATTTGGCAGGCCAGTTAAAGCATCGTGTGTTGCAATGTATTGCAATTGGCGTTCTGTTTCGCGCACTTCAGTGGTATCGGCGAAGGAGATTAAGACCGCCTCGGTTTTATTACTATTGCGCGAAGAGTTGATCGGTTGCGCGTTGACTAAGAGCCAGACTATGGTGTTATCAATCAGTTCAAGACCCAAGGATAAATTGGTAATAGGATCACCGTTACGCAGCACCAGCGACGCTGGATCTTCACCAATTTTAATTTCACTACTGTCTTCGCGGAAAATTCGTTTGAAATAACGATGACGACGACCCATGCTTTCAATGTCGACAATTTTCAAAATCCGACGGGCACTGGGATTGCAGGTCAAGATTTTGCCCCCAGGCGCGATAACCATAATGCCCTCGGTCAAATTGTTGACTACGGAACGATAGCGGTCTTCACTGGTCGCCAGACTTTGTTCCATATTTTTTTTGTCGATCGCTAGGGCGATGACATGCATCGCATCCATGATTAAAGTCTGTTCATCATCACTGGGATGGCGATGGGTGCGGTGATAGATGTCAACCGTACCCAATAGCGTGTTGAATGCAGTTTTAATCGGTACTGACCAGCATGACTGAAAACCGTAACGTGTTGGCGTTTGTTTGTTTTGGTACCAGAGTTCACTGGCAGCAATATCTTCCACAATCTTGATATTGCCGGTTTGTATAGCAACACCGCATGACCAGCTACCTAAACCTATTTCTAAGTGATCAATTTCATTTAAAAATTCCGCTTCCATAGAAGGTGCTGCCGCCAGCTTTAA
The DNA here is from genome assembly GCA_963511665.1 of uncultured Undibacterium sp. Taxonomy (GTDB): domain Bacteria; phylum Pseudomonadota; class Gammaproteobacteria; order Burkholderiales; family Burkholderiaceae_D; genus Undibacterium. The sequence continues at coordinate 1,990 of CAUPKC010000005.1, read as the reverse complement.
TTTTTCTGTATCACTGTCATACAACATAATCGCGCAAATCGAACCATTGTCGAGTAAGCGCTCCATACGATCACAGACGTCTTGCAAAATTTGTGTCAGTGGGTTGTCCAGCGCAATCATCTCGAGAATCTCTTTCTCGTGATGCAATGCCTCGTGATTTAATCCATTGCTAGGTAGGCCAGCGTTGACCGATTGCAACTGGAACTGGAATGTCTTTGGCATCGGTTGGGTTTGCAGATCACGAAGCCGCAGTACATAAGCGGTTTGGCGTTGTATCATGAAACTATGCAAGCGCACTTCGATATCCAATTGTGCACCGTCGCGGGTTTGCAATTGACAAAGTTCCGCTATCGCATTGGGCAGCGTGCTATTTCCAGACTGGAGGTGGGTCTTGAGTTGATTCGCCTGTTTGAAAATAAGGAATGTGTTCCAGCGCATTCCTGAAATTTCATTAAGATTTTTAGCCCGTAGTAACTTAATCCCTAATGAGTTTGCGTGAACGATCGTTCCTTCGACTAAAACGATAACAGCATCTTGTGCATGTTGTTCTAATAGCGATTGCCAATTCTGGAGATACATAGATCTGTGGTCAGTACAAAGTGCCTTGGAGAATACGTAAAAAAGCTTAGAGACTTCACGAAGTTACGACCGTAGCGAATTTATTAAAAAGTCAAGTAAATGTACTCTAAGCAGTATCGAACAGCAAGTATAAACATCTTTTCTAATGAAAGAAAATTTACAAATAATTGTGTCAAATGCGAAACAATAAATCATGCTGAACTTGACTTTTTATCAGATTAAGCAAAAAAACGAGAGTTTATTGTCGTGCATTGCGCAAATTCGATGGCATCTTGCCAGTTGAAAAATTGCTTCGCCATGGATTGATATCTAAACCGCCGCGACGCGTGTAGCGGGCATAAACGGACAGTTTTTGCGGTTTGCAATATTGCATGAGATCACAAAAAATCCGCTCTACGCACTGTTCGTGAAATTCATTGTGGTTTCTAAAGCCGATTAAATAACGCAAGAGTGTTTCTTGATCGATCGGTGCGCCGATGTAAGTTATTTGCACGCTGGCCCAATCCGGTTGCCCAGTGACTAGACAATTAGATTTTAGCAGGTGAGAAACGAAGGTCTCCTCGACCGCAGATTGACTGTGGTCAGCACGCAAAATTTCTGGCATCGGTGAATACTGATCGACTTCGATATCGAGTCGATCTAGCAATAAGCCATCAAATTCTTGAAAGGCCGACTTGCCGAATTGGTCTTGCGGTGTAATGCTTACTTGTACAGGTGCGCCGAAACCATTGGATAAGTCGGTTTGCAATAAACTCAATAAAGCGTCAGTGCCAGCTAATTTCGTTTGATTAAACGAGTTCAAATAGAGCTTGAACGATTTTGATTCAACGATGTTTGGCGAGTCAGCTGGTGCGAATACCGTAACAATAGCAACCTGTGGTTTGCCACGTAGATTAAGCCATGAGACCTCATAGGCGTTCCAAAAATCCATCCCAAAAAATGGCAAATTGACTGCCTTACCATCGACGATTTTGAGGCCAATTTCAGCCCGTTTTTCAGCGCGGGGAATCGGGAAAATCAAGCTCGGGTCATATTGCGTTTGATACGCAGAAGTTTTGCCGAGTTGCGATTGTTCAGGTGAATTGCTGGAGGTGCTCATGATGTTTTTTGTTTTAATTAAAAAAGTAAGCTGGACAATGAACAATCAGTTATCAAGTTAGCGTGTTTATGTAGGGCGGGTGAAACCCGCGCTGCTCAGGTACTTAATGATCTGGCGGCGCGGGTTTCACCCGCCCTACATTTTCGAACTTAATAGGTGATATGTCCTATCCAGCTTCCTAAGTTTTATCCTAGGAAAAGTTTATAAACCGGATTATCGCTCTCATCCCAATAGCGATATCCTAGGCCATTCAAAAATTCCTTAAACGCTTTCATTTCTTTTTTCGGTACTTGCAAACCTACCAGCGTACGG
>CAUPKC010000004.1:0-117622 GCA_963511665.1 uncultured Undibacterium sp. | reverse complement strand
GGCTATGAAGGTCCGCACGTCGAGTTGCGACAAGCTTGCACAGGTTTTGCCAATGCCCTGCAATTTGCTTTTGCGCTCACTGCACACCCCGATTCGGCTCCGGTCGCGATTGTCGGTGTCGAAACAGGCTCGGTTTATTTCTCACCTGAAGTCCTGAAAAAAGACAGTAGTCAGTGGGTCAATTTTTTACAGATGGGCGATGGTGCTGCTGCGGTAATTGTTGGTCCCAATACTGGTTCCAATACAGGCTCCAATACGGGTCCCAACCAAACGACTGACGCGGCCTCAAAATGGCTGAGTCATGCTTACTTTGGACAATGCCAACAAGCGCCCACCGCCGGTTTGTGCCTGCCCTATGGCGGCTCAGATCGCTCCGTCCCGCCTGCTGGACCGCTCTTGTTTGAACATGATTTTACCTCGGTCGCAAAGCATGGCGCGATGTTGTTAGATGCAGGGCGCGCGGTGTTAGCGCAGCATGGGATTAAGCTCGACCAAGCAGATTTCATCGTGCCGCATCAAGCGAGTGGCGCAGTTGCCCCTTGGTTGGCGAACTATTGGGACATTCCCATAGGAAAAATTTCACGCCATGCGCAACAAGTCGGCAATCTCGGCAGCGCCAGTATTTGGGCAGCACTCGACCACGCTATCCGCACAGGTTCAGCAGCCGACGTGGTAGCAAAAAAACGTACCAGCATATTTTTAGGTGCCGAGGCCACGCAGTATTCGTATGGAGGATTCGTCCTTGAAGAGTGAAGCGAAGGTCGAATTAGTTCAAGTCAGTCTGCATCATGGTCAACATCCCATCCTGCGTGATGTCAGCCTGCGTCTAAGCGATGGTGTCACGCTGTTATATGGTGCGAACGGTGCGGGCAAATCAAGTTTGCTAAAATTAATCGCGGGCTTACAGGGCAGTGCCAAAATCACAGGCCAAGGAGAAGTGCTCAATGCGGCACTGACACCACGAGCAGCCGTTGATCGTGCCAAGATCGGCTACATGCCGCAGCAAGGTGGTCTGTACGACGAACTCACCGCGATGGAAAATCTGCGATTTCGCGCCGCGATGCTAGGCGTACCAGACCCCACTGAGCTCTGTCGCACAGTGAGTCAGACCTACGGCTTAGTACCTATCATAGCGCAACGGGTGGAACAATTATCCGGCGGTTGGCGGCAGCGTTTAGCCTTTGCTTTGACCATGTTAGCGCAACCGAGCTTATTGCTATTAGACGAACCGACAGCAGGCGTAGACCTTGATGCCAAAGCGCGTATCTGGGAGCAAATTGATCTGGAAAAACAGCGTGGTACACGCATCATCATCAGCTCACACGATCCACACGAAGCGTATCGTGCGGATCATCTGATTCATTTGCATCGTGGCAGCATAGAATACAAAGGCGCACCGACTGCACTGTGCGCGCATTTTGATTTGGCGGTGATGGAGGTATCACGTCCTGCAGATCCAGCGCTGTTGCAAAATCTGATCGACACCGTTGCCAGCCAGTTTTCAACGCTGTTTACCGACATCACTCACGACACATTACGCGTCGTCACTACGAAAGTCGATGCGCAAGCCGACGCGCAGGATCAAGCCACACAATCAATAACGGTTGGTGAATCAATGTATCTCGTAAACTGGTCTGCACCTAGTCTAGAAGATGGCCTACGTGCGGCACTACTGATCTCAGACCGAGAAAAAAACACGCAAGCGGTGGCTATATGAAAACCATGTCGTCAACAAAAGCAACTTGGCTCAGGCTCAAAGGCATAGCGACCAAAGAGATCTGGCAATTAAGTCGTGATCGACTCACTGCTATTTTGCTCATCAGTGTCCCGATTGCCCAGATTCTTCTATTTGGCTTTGCAATCGATTTGAGCCCCAAACATTGGCCTAGTGCCTGGGTCAGCACCGCGCCAGATCCACATACAAAAGCCGACCCACAAGAAAATGAAATTCAATCACTCATCATTGACAAACTCAATCAGTCACAACTGATCGCCCTACGCCCAAAGCCCATGAGCGAGCGCGAAGCCAACGCCGCTTTGCAAAGAGGTGACGTGCGTTTTGTTTTACAGATTCCTGCCGCCCCTAGTCACTATCTGAGTCAATCGTTAGCGCTGCCGATCAAGCTCAAATTTGATGGCTCCGATCCCTATGTAGCGATGACTGCAAGCATGCTCACGTCCCACCTACAGACGGCATTAGCACCAACCAGTTCGAACAAAAAAACCACAGCGCGCACAACATCAATACTGCGAGCCGCATCAGCGGAATTCCCTTTAACGCAAGTCACACTACAATCAGAATTAGGCCAAATCGAGCTAGCCAGCCAATCGGCATTCTTGCAACCCATGAGTAGCGGCGCTTACTTAGTGCCGGCCTTGGTCGGCGTCATCTTGACGCTCACACTCACCTTGATGGCAGCGTTTTCGTTGGTCAGAGAACGCGAGCGCGGCACTTGGTTGAGCCTGATGAGCACGCCAGTCAACGCCAGTTTAATCGTCTTTGGCAAGCTCGCGCCCTACGCCGCCATCGGCTTAGTGCTATTCGCGCTCTTACAAATCGTGGCGCACCAACTATTTCAAACCCCGTGGGCAAGTCTGGCGCAATGGTTCGCAGCCTGCTGCTTTATCCTCGGCCAATTGGGTCTCGGCGCATGTTTATCCTTGCTGGCCAAAACCCAAATGCAGGCGATGCAATTGGGCGTGTTTTTTTATCTGCCTTCGATCTTGCTCTCTGGCTTTATGTTCCCGTTTCACGCCATGCCAACTTGGGCCAGAAACGCAGGCGATTTGCTGCCGCTCACCCATTTTTTACGCGTGCTACGTGCCGACCTGTTTCGACAAGCCGAAGGCGTAGCCTTAATCGAATTAAGCTTACCCATTCTACTTTTTGCCACCGTTATGTTAAGCCTCGCCATTCTCGGCTATCGCCGCCAAATGCAATAATTTTTTACCGGAGACACCCATGAAAACACCATCAGGAAAAATACGACTCGTGCTCATGTCCTTGCTGTTCGCACTCGTCCAACTCGCCCCATTAAGCCAAACCGCCCACGCGCAATCGCCGATTTACGGCGCTAAAGACGGCCCCGCCCTAGAAGGATACGACACCGTCGCCTACTTCATCGACAACAAACCCGTACTCGGCAAAGCGAGTTTATCGTTCGAATGGCAAGGCGCCACATGGCATTTCGCCTCAAGCAGCAACCGCGAGTTATTCATCGCCAATCCAGAAAAATACGCGCCACAATACGGCGGCCACTGCGCGTTTGGCATGTCCAATGACAGCTACGCCTCAGGCGATCCGCATCGCTGGAAAATGGAGAATGGCAGACTCTATCTCAACACCAACAAATTCGCGCAATGGCTGTGGGAGCGCGATATTCCAGAAAAAGTAAAATCAGCGGATGGCTATTGGCCAGAAAAGAAGCAGGCTTTGCTGCTTGTGAAGAAGGAGTAAACACCAAGGCGAGCGCTGCAATTAGGCTGGACATTGGCAGTAAGTCTTGTAGGGCGGGTGAAACCCGCGCCGCCTATCCAATGTCTATAGTTGGTCGACCGATACACAGCGCGGGTTGCACCCGCCCTACATGACTGAGGGTGAATCGATGGCGGGAAATTGGTACAACATTGCGCTAGCTGCAGTGGATTATTCGCATGGGATTTTTAAAGCAAACGCCTGAGTTAAGCCGACTTCCCTAGTTAAGGAAAAAGACGATGACCCTTTTTTGTAACCGCCTTTTGCGGGAACGAGGCAAGTTCGACTTGAACGAACTTTCAGCCCTACCCTTAAGGCTGCGCAGCAATAACGCTTTCGATCCAATCCTTGTAATGGCTCAGGCGGACGTTGCAACTGATCTGGCCATACCGCCCGGGCGTCCCAATGGAACTTTGAGGGTCTACCCAGGAAGTAAGTCCGGCCAGCAGCCATTCCTTTTCAACCCGCATAAGGATAGGCCCACCGCTGTCACCACTTCCGGACGCCCCCTCAAGAGGAAGTGCGTCCGAAGGCTGGTCGAACACATAGCAGAGCCAGCGACCGTGGGCGCTGGTTGCTTTGTTGTACGCACGGCGAAGCTCAGTACGATGGGAGCTGCTAAATTCGTAGCCAGTGACTCCGTTCCCCGTAGCGCCTTTTCCAATAATCGTGATCATCTGGCCGATCTCGCCGTCACCCTTGTTGATTGCAACAGGAGACACGTCGGTAACGGGTCGCGTCAACTTAATAAGTGCGATGTCGTCGGAGGAGGAAAGCAACACTCTAAAAAGCGTCCAATCCCAAGTGGCCAGCGCCTGGTCAAGTAACTGTTGCGGCGGCTTTTTGTATCCGGGGTGTATCACGATACGTTCGACGTCTCTAGGTACTCCGTTAATAGTCACCTGCTTGATTTCAGATTGCCAAGTAATAGCATGAGAGGCGGTAATAACCCACTGCGGAGCAATCAATACGCCATGCCCCTCGCCGGGCATGTCGACCAGAGCAGGAAACTCAGACGCAGGAATTCGATACTTGGCGTCCTCAACGTCATGTCGAATGACGATCGCACTTGAACTGAAGGACATCACAAGCAGTGCTAGCAAAAAGAGTCGAGTCATACTTGAGCCTTTGGAGGATGTCTTTGAGGGGGCTAATGTTTGAAATAAGCGGCGAGCTCTAGTGCGTCCGGCATCGAAGGCGCGAAGTTGACTGAATTGTTAAGTGCTTTTTTCATTTTTTTGTAGCTCTTTTTTTACAAAAATTTCTACAGCCACAAAGGCGAATGGAACAATGGATGCCAAGAGAACAAGGAGCCACACAACGACAGACCATGATTGTTTATGTGAAGCTAGGAGTGAAAGTACGAAATACAGAAAAAACAATGCACCGTGTGCCATGCCAATGGTGAATACAAGTCCTCTGTCAATAAGCCCAAATGATACGCACAATATAAGAAGGTATGAGCAACCTTCTAACAGGCTGGCAACTCTAAATATTTTTAACATCTAAAACGTTTCCTATTCGTTGGTGAAAGCACATAACGCACTACTAATGGGCTGCCGCCGTGTAGCGTAGGCGATCCCGTGTAGATCACGCTGTTTGTGGCCGGAACAAAATTAAGCAACTTGCTATGTGCCGCTACTTGTATGCCGTGAGTGTGTCAAAAATATCCTTTGACAGAACTCTAAATGAACTGTGAATCGATTCTGATAGCTTCTCAGCATCGTCAAAATCAGGCTTGGCAAGCATTACTATTTCTAAAATTGACCATTCTGGCATTATATTTTCGTTCACCCACTTCGTGCCTTTCAATTTTTCCCAGTAAGCAATTTGAACGTCCTTTGTTTGTCCAAGCAGCCAAAGCTCAAAGTGTACTTGGTGGTGATTAAGTACGATAGCTAGCTTAAGTTTGTGCTTTTTGAGGTAGTCATTTTGCAGATAAAAATAAGTGAAATCTATATAGCCATGCAGCACGTTCGCTACTGAGTACTCACCTGTATACGTTTTGGAAAAATCAGTTCTAAGATTTTGAACAATACCGACCAAATTTTGGTAAGTTTTTTGTATCTCTCCGCTCGCGAAAGCATCTTTATAAGCAGATATCCGAGCATTTAGACTTTTACCTGACATTATCCTTGTCCTCTAACTTCATCTGGCACGTAACACAAAATTGTGTGGCACTCGCACTGATCACAAAAAATATGGCGAGTCGCTGAACCGTGCGTCCGCTACCAATGTCATCTTATGCATCTTTATCGATTCCAACGATGGTTGCCCCAAACTAACGTACCGTCGACGATAAGCCGCCCAGCACACTGCGGATAACCGGGTGGATTGGTTTTAACATTTTGCATTATCGATCTGATTTCAATTTTCTTAAAGTCATCTAGAACGTCCAAAGGCACTGGATTCAAGTCTGGCAAGGAATAATAGATAAATTCACCTAGCAACATAAATAGCCAATCTTCAACTGATTGACCTTCTTCGAGAGGCCTGAAATGACTAGTAGACTTGGCCATTTCGACAAAGCGAGCCGAGTCTCGTAAATTCCAACCGCAATATTCTAAAACCTCGCTCGTATCTATTCTCATACAGCTGGAAAGCCAATCTATATTTTCTGGGCTCAGCAATTTTTCATTTTCATCGGTTAGTTGTTCAAGAATGAAACTGGCAACAAGCACCTCAAGTCGATGTATAACTAACGCGGGATGCTCACCGCCACCGCCGCCGAGTATTAGATTTCGCGGGGAGCAAGAAAATTCATAGTTACCCCATTTCCCACAAATTTCAGTAACCAACGGATGATAAATCGGAAGGTATCCAAGTTTACCAAGGTATTCATGGTCAAAGGTGTCGATATAACTCATTTGAAAGATGCAAAGCGTTGAAGTTAAGCGGTGCCGAAGGCATCAGCTTGAATGAGAGTTAGGCTATTTCGCCGAGACTAGGCTTCATTTTGATCAGCATTAATGACAGGAGAATCGTTACACCGCGCTCGATCCCCAAAATACAAAATAGAAAGGGCGTGGTCGCCAAAATATTGTCGGATCCGAATGGCAGACCGGCAGTACGCCACAAGACCGCTGAAATGCCTACAGACATTGCCAGACTTAGGAAGATAAACCACGTACGTTTTTCAAGTGCTTTCAATTCACTTCTCCTCAAAATTACTCTTCTAAATTATTGTATTGCGGTCACATGCCTGACGTGATTTAATTTTACAAGTTGAAAAGATAACCGTACATCAAAAATAAAGCAATTTTTTCAGCTATCCTCAAACCCGTATCAGACTTGGGTCAAATTGTTTAACCGCAATAAAAACTAGGTTTACCCAAATCGGCAAAAGATGCAGATTGCATGGCTTGAACAAACTAAATTTGAGTTAAAAAAAATCACAGCAAGCAAGCCAAATACGAAGCAGTGTTTTCCATGACTGTGAAAATAGCATCTAACCGGAAGTGAAAAAGAAATGTACAACGCCTTTTTCAGTATGAAGAACTTCCAACTCAACCCATGCGATTACGAAAAAAATGGGGATAGCATCCACCGCTATCCCCATCTCAAAACTAATTCTCAAACCAAATCACATCAAAGCGAAATCGCCCAATCAGGTAACAACTGATTAGCGTAAATCTCTAATGTCTTATCTAAACCCACGAGTATCATGCCACCGAGCACAATGAGTAGATAGCCCAACACCATTTTTGCACTCGCCACCCGACTAAATAAGCCTGGGCGAACTCGCTTCAGCACCTGCCCTGAAACAAACGCTGCCAGCAATAAAGCAGAAGCTGTACCGATACCAAAGGCAAACATCACTAGAAATGCCATACCCATGTCTTGGCCAATCGACGCCACAGCAATCGCTGCGCCCAAGGTTGGGCCAACGCAAGGCAACCACACTAAGCCCAGCAGCAAACCCACACCAAACTGTCCCAGACTATTTGAGCCACTGCCAATATCAAAGCGACTACTGAGCATGGACATCTGCTGATTGATCCAATCGGCTAAAGGTTTAACTACCAAGATCAAGCCCACCAATACCATCAATACTGCGGCGACGGAACGGAAGGCATCCGGGTTCAAGCCCAAATTGAGCAAGATGAACGATAAGAAAGCACCCGCAATGGCAAATGACAAACTCAAACCAAGCGCCAAGTAAATTGGCCCTAAGCGACTTTGACCACTGGCGGACGTCATCACGATCGGCACCAAAGGCCAAACACATGGTGATAGGACACTAAGCACACCAGCCACAAGGGCGATGGTGACGGAGGCAAATTCGAGTGACATAGAATTAATTGTAGTTATAGTCGATGGCTTTATTGATCTCTGCAGAGATCACTTCAAGACGAGTTTCAGCAACGGCAAACCAATGTTGTTTGTTGCCGCGATACAGTAACAAAGTAGACTGACGGGGCGCTCGGAATTGACGCACGACGTCTTTATCCTTGTCATAGTCGACCACTAAAATCGTGAATTTTTTGTCTGGATTCGCAGCGCGGAATTGCTCAAATACTTTTTGCTGTTGTTTGCAAGTTGGGCACCAAGGCGCATAGATATCAATCAACACGACAGCGCCTGAGGCTTGCAACGCATCAAAACGCGTTTGCGTGAATGGCTCTTTATCTAGCGCATACGCATTTGAAAAAACGAAGAAAAGCGCGAAAGCGGAGAGAATTTTTTTGAGGAAATGGGTCATATCAGTCTCATTCAATAGTAAGGAAATAAATCGATGCACCTTTGTCATCCAATCATGTTTTCAATTGGGGACGACTGTGCGCATTTGTGATTGGTCGTGCTATTTCACGAATCCTTACAGTGCCCTCAAATCCATTCAACAATAGTAAATCGACATCCAATGCACTTTTGATTCCATCGGAGTCTTTGGTGAAAAATGAATCGCCCATAAAAAAACCCTCCAATACATTCACGAATGAATACATTGGAGGGAAACCTTAAACAACATGGTGCTGCTCAAAAAACGCTTTACGACTTCAATTCATCGCAAAAAATCAACGCGGTAAAACTGATTCACCCATCAAGAACACATCCACTTCACGCGCACATTGACGGCCTTCGCGGATCGCCCATACGACCAGCGATTGACCACGGCGCATGTCGCCTGCTGCGTAGACTTTTTCTACATTGGTTTTGTAGCAGCCTTCGCCATCAGTCGTTGCACGAGCATTGCCACGGGCGTCTTTGTCGACACCGAAGGCGTCTAAGACTTGTGCCACTGGTGAAACGAAGCCCATGGCTAACAGTACCAAATCTGCTTTCATTTCGAATTCAGAATCGGGTACTTCGGACATCTTGCCGTCTTTCCATTCAACGCGACAGGCGATCAGTTTTTCTACTTTGCCGCCCTTACCTTCTAGGCGTTTTGTCGCCACTGCCCAATCGCGATCACAGCCTTCTTCGTGCGAAGAAGAGGTGCGCAATTTGGTTGGCCAGTATGGCCATACCAATGGTTTGTTTTCTGTTTCTGGTGGTTGTGGCATCAGTTCAAATTGAGCGACTGATTTTGCGCCATGACGATTGGAGGTGCCGACGCAATCGGAACCTGTATCGCCACCACCTATGACCACGACGTGCTTGCCACTAGCGGACAATTGGTCTTTGATCTTGTCTCCTGCATTCACCTTATTTTGCAATGGCAAAAAGTCCATCGCAAAATGTACCCCTTTGAGTTCGCGACCTGGCACAGGTAAATCACGCGGCACTTCTGCACCACCTGCGACAATCACGGCGTCAAAATCTTTTTTCAAATCATCGGGTGAAACCGTTTCTTTCGCCCAGTTCGTAATCGTAGCTGGAAAATCTTTACCAACCAAAACGCTGGTGCGGAAAGTCACGCCCTCTGCCTGCATTTGCTCAACGCGGCGGTCGATGTGGGATTTTTCCATTTTAAAATCAGGAATGCCGTAACGCAGTAAACCACCAACGCGATCATTTTTTTCGAAGACGGTCACATCATGACCAGCGCGTGCCAATTGCTGTGCTGCCGCCAGACCTGCTGGGCCTGAGCCAACGATAGCGACTTTTTTGCCTGTTTTTTGCGCAGGGATTTGTGGTGTGACCCAACCGTTTTCCCAGCCTTTATCGATGATGAAATGCTCTATCGATTTGATGCCGACAGGCAGCTCGTTGATGCCGAGTGTGCAAGCAGACTCGCACGGTGCAGGGCAAATTCTTCCTGTGAACTCAGGGAAGTTATTGGTCGAGTGCAGCACTTCCAAGGCTTGTTGGTAATTGCCGTTGTAAGTCAGATCATTCCAGTCAGGGATGATGTTGTTGACCGGGCAGCCGTTGTTACAAAACGGAATGCCGCAATCCATGCAACGTGCTGCTTGAATTTTGGCTTGGCCGTCATCCAAATGCATCAAGAATTCTTTGTAATGCTTTAAGCGTGTCTTAGGCGCTTCGCTCGCTTCTTGCAAGCGTTGGTATTCCATAAAACCTGTTACTTTTCCCATGATAAAACCTCAATCTAGCTAGGCGCAATGCGCACAATTAAACTTGTATAAAACCTGTCAACACAGAGATAACGAGTAACGTTCGAAGGTCTTTGAACATTCCCTCCCCTTCAAGGGGAGGGCTAGGGTGGGGATGGGTTTCGGTCGTGAAAACTAAGAATAACTTACCCGACTAAAACCCATCCCCATCCCAACCTTCCCCTTGAAGGGGAAGGGGCAAAACCAGTTTGCCGTTCCTTTACCGCTTTCCTGCTCCTCTGCGTACTCTGCGCCTCTGCGGCGATGCTGTTTAGCCCTTAAGCCGCTTTTTCCAATTTCACTTCAGCCTCTTTCGCCGCATACATCTCACCCAAAGCGCGTTTGTATTCATGCGGGAATACCTTGACGAACTTGGCACGGCTACGTGCCCAATCGTCTAACAAATTGCGTGAGCGCGTGCTGCCTGTGTGTTTGAAATGACGCTCAATTGCGTTACGCAAAATCGCTTCGTCCGTCTCTGGTTCAGCACCGCGGGTCTTGGCGTGCCACTGCGATTTCGGAATCGTTTTCTCTTGCTCGTCACCCGCCAATACGGTTTCCAAACTGACCATGGACATATTGCATTTAGGGGCAAACTCACCATCCGGATCGTAGACATAAGCGATACCGCCTGACATACCCGCTGCAAAGTTACGACCTGTCGCACCGAGAACCACGACTGTACCGCCCGTCATGTATTCGCAGCCATGATCACCAGTACCTTCGATGACTGCTAAAGCACCTGAGTTACGTACCGCAAAACGTTCGCCAGCTACACCATTGATAAAGGCTTCACCTGCGATCGCGCCGTATAGGACTGTATTGCCGCAGATGATGTTATCGACCGCCCAACCACGGAATTCTGTGTTCGGACGAATGATGATACGACCACCGGACAAACCTTTGCCGACGTAATCATTACCTTCACCAACCAAATCCAAAGTGACGCCACGCGCCAAGAAAGCACCTGCAGATTGACCTGCTGTCCCTTGCAATTGGATATGGATCGTGTCATCTGGCAAACCCGCATGGCCGTAACGCTTCGCAACTTCACCGGACAACATCGCGCCGACAGTGCGGTTCAAGTTTTTGATAGGCTGGATAAAGGACACTTTCTCGCCTGTTTCCAAAGCCAATTTCGCTTGTGCGATTAACTTGTTATCCAAGGCTTTGTCCAAACCGTGATCTTGAACATCAACGTGACGCGTTGCGACATCCGCACCGGCATCGACTTGATGGAAAATGCGGCTGAAATCCAAGCCCTTGGCTTTCCAGTGGGTGATCGCTTTGGATTTATCCAAGAGATCAACGCGGCCGATCAATTCATCATAAGTACGGATACCGAGTTGCGCCATGATTTGACGCGCTTCTTCTGCGACAAAGAAGAAATAGTTCACGACGTACTCAGGCTTACCAGAAAACTTTTTACGCAATTCTGGATCTTGTGTCGCGACACCAACTGGGCAAGTATTCAAATGACACTTACGCATCATGATGCAGCCTTCGACTACCAGCGGCGCTGTGGCAAAACCGATTTCATCAGCTCCCAGCATTGCAGCGATCACGACGTCGCGACCTGTTTTCATTTGACCATCAGCTTGTACACGAACACGACCACGTAAACCATTCAAGACCAAAGTTTGCTGGGTTTCGGACAATCCGAGTTCCCACGGTGTACCTGCATGTTTGACAGATGACAAAGGAGAAGCGCCAGTACCACCGTCATGACCTGCGATCACGATGTGATCGGATTTTGCTTTGGTCACACCGGCAGCAATCGTACCCACACCGACTTCTGACACCAGCTTCACAGAAATAGAAGCGCGTGGATTAACGTTTTTCAAATCATGAATCAACTGCGCCAAATCTTCGATGGAGTAAATATCATGATGCGGTGGCGGAGAAATCAAGCCCACGCCTGGCACAGAGAAACGCAGTTTCGCGATGTAGTCTGACACTTTATGACCTGGCAACTGCCCACCTTCACCTGGCTTCGCACCTTGTGCCATCTTGATCTGAATCTGATCCGCAGAGATCAAATATTCTGCCGTCACACCAAAGCGACCGGACGCTACTTGTTTGATACGTGAACGCAGGGAATCGCCTTCTTGCAAAGGAATATCGACTTCGACATTTTCAACCCCAATCACCGACGCCATGGTCGCGCCCTGCTTAATCGGAATGCCTTTCAATTCTTGCGTGTAACGCGCTGGATCTTCGCCACCTTCACCGGTGTTCGATTTACCACCGATGCGGTTCATCGCAATGGCCAAAGTCGCATGGGCTTCGGTACTAATAGACCCCATGGACATCGCGCCAGTCGCAAAGCGTTTGACGATGTCTTTAGCTGGCTCAACCTGATCCAAAGGAATCGCTTTACTTGCATCAATCTTGAACTCAAACAAACCACGCAAAGTCATGTGACGCTTAGACTGGTCATTGATGATCTGTGCGTATTCTTTGTAGGAATTGAAATTATTTGAACGTGTCGAATGCTGGAGTTTCGCAATCGAATCGGGCGTCCACATATGATCTTCACCACGGATGCGGAAGGCATATTCGCCACCCGCATCGAGTGCATTCGCTAATACTGGATCATCGCCAAACGCAGCTTTGTGCAGACGCAACGCTTCTTCCGCGACTTCAAACACGCCTATACCTTCGACGTTTGACGCTGTGCCTTTGAAGTATTTGTCGACCAATGACTTATTCAAACCAACGGCTTCAAAAATCTGCGCGCCGCAATAGGACATATAAGTCGAGATACCCATTTTCGACATGACTTTATGCAAGCCTTTGCCGATGGCTTTGGTGTAGTTGTAGATGGCTTTTTCTGCATCGACATCTTTGAGTTTGTTCGCCATATCAGCAAGCGTATGCATTGCTAAGTATGGATGCACCGCTTCCGCGCCATAGCCTGCGAGCAAAGCGAAATGATGTGTTTCACGCGCGGAGCCAGTTTCTACCACCAAGCCGGTTGTGGTACGCAAACCCTTGCTCACTAAATGTTGATGCACAGTCGAAGTCGCCAACAAAGCCGGGATCGCCACAAAATTCGCATCCATCTTGCGATCCGTGATGATCATGATGTTGTGGCCCGATTTCACTGCATCGACGACTTCGGCGCAGATTGATGCCAGACGTGCTTCGATACCGTCTTTGCCCCATGCGACTGGATAGCAAATATCGAGCTCGTAAGATTTGAATTTACCGCCAGTGTTCGCACTGATGTTGCGCAGTTTCGCGATATCGGCGAAATCTAAAACAGGCTGTGACACTTCCAAACGCATCGGTGGATTGATGTTATTCGTGTCCAGCAAATTTGGTTTTGGTCCGATGAATGAGACCAGTGACATCACCATCGCTTCGCGGATAGGATCAATCGGTGGATTGGTGACCTGCGCGAATAATTGTTTGAAGTAGTTATACAGCGGCTTGAGTTTATTCGACATCACCGCTAAGGAGGAGTCGTTACCCATAGAGCCAATTGCTTCTTCGCCCGATACCGCCATCGGCTCCATCAAGAATTTGATGTCTTCTTGTGTGTAACCGAAGGCCTGCTGTCTATCTAATAGAGAAGCCGCTTCTGGCGTATTGTCTTCTTCACCTTTTAGTGAATTGAGTTTGATACGCACAGAATTAATCCATTGCTTGTATGGCTTAGCATTGGAATAGGTATCTTTGATTTCTTTGTCGTCGATGATGCGACCTGCTTCCAAGTCGATCAAGAACATCTTGCCTGGTTGCAGACGCCATTTTTTGATGATGCGTGCTTCTGGAATCGGCAAGACGCCAGATTCGGACGCCATCACGACCAAATCATCGTCAGTGATGATGTAACGCGCAGGACGCAAACCATTGCGATCCAAAGTGCCACCGATTTGACGACCATCGGTAAATGCCATCGCCGCTGGACCATCCCATGGTTCCATCATCGCTGCATGATATTCGTAGAAGGCACGACGGTTGTCATCCATCATCGTGTGATTTTCCCAGGCTTCTGGAATCATCATCATCATGGCTTGGGCAATTGGATAACCCGCCATCACCAAAAGTTCGAGCGCATTATCAAAACTCGCGGTATCGGACTGGCCTTCAAAAATCAAAGGATAGAGTTTTTGCAGATCATCGCCGAGCACTGCCGACTTCATCACGCCTTCACGGGCACGCATCCAGTTGAAGTTACCTTTGACGGTATTGATCTCGCCATTGTGCGCAATCATGCGGTATGGGTGAGCCAATGGCCATTCTGGGAAAGTATTGGTAGAGAAACGTTGATGCACCAAAGCTAAAGCCGAGACACAACGTTCGTCTTGCAAGTCTTTGTAGTAGACGCCGACTTGATCCGCCAACAGCAAGCCTTTGTAGACAATCGTGCGAGCCGACATTGACGGTACGAAATATTCCTTACCATGCAAGAGGTGCAAAGCCTCAATCGCATGCACAGCGGATTTACGGATCACGTAGAGCTTACGTTCCAGGGCATCGGTCACCATGATGTCAGGGCCCCGACCGATGAAGATTTGGCGAATCACAGGCTCTTTTTCACGCACAGTCGGTGACATTGGCATTTCGCGATCCACTGGCACATCGCGCCATCCCAAGACAACTTGGCCTTCCGCACGCACCGCACGTTCGATCTCTTGTTCGCAAGCCAAGCGAGAAGCATGTTCTTTAGGCAAAAAGATCATACCGACGCCATATTCACCCGGCGGCGGCAATTCCACACCCTGCTTCGCCATCTCTTCGCGGTAGTATTGATCCGGAATCTGAATCAAGACACCCGCACCATCGCCCATCAAGGCATCAGCACCCACCGCGCCCCGATGATCCAGATTTTTCAGAATCAACAAGCCTTGTTCAACGATGGCATGTGTCTTCTTACCCTTGATATGCGCAATAAAACCGACACCGCAGGCGTCTTTTTCATTACTTGGATCGTATAAACCTTGTGCTTGCATAGCTTTCTCCTACTCTGCGTGATACCGAAGTACCTCAATCTGCTTGCTGAATAACTCCAAATAAAGTTTTGGAAATCACCCAATCGACAATAAAAAAATCAAACTTGGGCTCAAGAATAGTGCAGCGCAAAAGATTTCACAACAAGAATAAATAGGGTCAGAGTTTACAAAAACTGGTCTTATTTTTTGATATTTTTTATTAGGGACGGAGTAATTATTTAAACTACTAAGGATGCTGTGAAATGCGCAGTGGCGACGAGCCGCAGGCATTCAATTATGCGAGAAGTGGTCATGAAGGAGCAAAGCTATCGAGCAAATCCTTAGCACGTCCAAACCACTTTAGGAAAGTGTGAAAGTAATCAAATGTACAAGCCTCTTTTGTTCCTTCTGTTATACCTGCTATGGGACAGGTATAACAAAAAAGAGCGAGGCGTGGTGCGGGTTTTGAGAGACTTGGAAATTTGTTGATAAAAATTCAAGCCAAAACAGGTGCCGTTAGTGGCACCTGGTATTTAGCTAAATTTGGCCGTGGCAAATTTTCTGGCAAACGAGAATAAGACATCGATTTAGCTGCACTAGTAATGCGCATAGCATCTGACGGGAAAATTTTTTCCCACACTTCGCTTAATATCAACAAGCTACTTTAATCAGAGCATCCAAATTGGCGCCATCAAAATACTCACCACATTCACGTCGCCATCCACTAACCCACGCCCTTACTTCTGCAGCAAGTCTATCGCTGCAGCAGTCATGGCTTTCACGCCCACTTTCAAAGCAGGTTCGGCCATCGGTGCAAACTTGCTGGTGTGGGTGCCGGGGACGTAGGCTTTGCCTGTACTAGCTTTGGCCAATAGTTCTTGATCAATCACACCCAAAATAAACAGTACCGTTGGAATCGGGCGTTCAGGCGGTAGACTGTATTGGGCGAAATCTTCGCTGCCCATAATGCCAAAACCATCGGTAACTTTGTCGGCACCAAGTGCACCAGAAATCGCTTTTTTGACGCGAGCTGCCAGCGCGGCATTATTGATATTGCTGGGTCCTGTTTCAGATTCGATGATTTTGACGATAGGTTTGCGGTCTTCTGCTAGGCCATTACTGACAGCGACACCTTCAGCTGCACGATGTATGCCGTCTACGATGATTTTCATGGCAGCGTCGCTACTCGCCCGGGTTGTCAGCTCAAGTTTAACCTCGTCGGGAATAATATTGCGTTTCGTCCCGCCGTGGATACTGCCGACAGTGACGACAGCGGAATTCATTGGATCTTGATTGCGGCTAACAATCGTTTGTATCTGGTTGATAAATTGGGCTGCCATCATTATCGGATCTTTACCGCGATGTGGTGCGGCACCGTGTCCGCCAATACCGCGGATAGTCACATCGATTGAGGTCACTGCAGCATGAGTCGCACCAGAAAAGACACCGACCTGACCTGTCGCCAGGCCAGGAGAATCGTGCATGGCAAGTGCCATATCGGGGCGACCGAAGCGTTGATACAGTCCATCACGCAACAATGCTTGCGCACCATCTAAAGTTTCTTCGGATGGTTGCCCCACCAGCACCACAGTGCCGTGCCATTCTTTACGACGGGCTGCCAGTTCACGCGCAGTCCCAAGCAGAGTCGTCACATGAACATCATGACCACAAGCATGCATGACACCGACTTCTTGCCCGGCAAGATTCTTGGCCTTCACTTTGCTGGCGTAAGGCAAACCGGTTTCTTCCACGATCGGTAATGCATCCATGTCGGCGCGTATCAGCAAGCGCGGTCCAGGACCATTTTCTAATACAGCCACGACGCCATAGGCACGACTGCCGTCAGCATATTTTCCAACCCGCTCTGTCACTTGATAGCCAGCTTTACGCAACTCTGCAGCTAAGTTCGCAGATGTATTGATTTCAAAATGCGACAATTCTGGATTGGCATGCAGACGCTTGTAGTAATCAAACAAGTCATCGGCCATTACAACGCCGGAAAGCATAGTACCTATGAGATAAGCAATAGGATAAGCGATGAGTCGAGCATTCATAGGGTCTTCTTTCGTAGGAAATTGAATGATGGCGGGAGATTAAGCGCTACCATGGCATACCTTACTACGAAACCAAGCCTTGCCCTTTGAATTATTGGCATTTTGTATCAATGCCAATACGGTAGTTGAACTGAGCACTTCAGATCTGGCAATTTGTATGCGACAAATTGAAAACAGCGTGTTGTCATCAAACACAACACCAGATCTTAATCCTCAAGCCCTCAGATAAATCCCTCAAAAACCTTACAAATATTCAACAGGATCGCGCAATATTACTTAAAGAACTTATCGATCTCCTGTTTTGCCAAAACACCCGCATATTTTGGGATACCATTTTTATCGAGTTTGGCGATATGAATGGTCCAAGTGACTTTTTTGTTGGCATCAAAGACTAATTCCAAGGCCCAACCCGTTTGTGACTCTTCGGTATCAAATCCGTTAAATACAAAGTTACCCAAGCTGTAAAAAATCGGCTTACCTTTGTAGATATCGATATTTTGTGTCACGTGCGGATGTCCGCCGACGACCGCATCGGCACCTGCGTCTATCATAATGCGCGCTAATTCTTCTTGATGTTTTGACGCCTGCGGCTCGTGCTCCCAGCCCCAATGCGGATAGGTAATGACGATATCGGCACCGAGTTTTTCTCTCGCATGGCGAATATCAAAAGCCACTTGATCGGCATCAGCCCACGCCACACCTGGTCTATCTTCTAAAGCTTCAAAACTACGCGGAAAGAAATTGTCGTAACCTAAAATAGCAATTTTGTGCCCATTCTTTTCGACCAGATAGGGTGCATGTGCAGTGCGCAAATCCCGCCCACCACCGAAGTAAGGAATTTTTTCCTTCTCCAATAAGCCCAACATGGTCTCAAAGGCTTTGGGTCCATAATCACCGCTATGATTATTGGCTAAAGACACAGCGGAGAAATGCGATTTCACGGTTTTGAGGACCCGAGGGTGAGCCAAAAAGGTAAATGGCTTATCTTCCTTTTTCCCATTCAATCCCACCACACATTCCAAATTACCAAAGCTCAGATCTGCCTGTTTGAACTGTTTTTGAAAAGCTGCGAATGGATTTTTTCCTTGTGCGATGACTTTTCCGGGTAATTCATCGAGCATGATGTCGCCGACAAATAGCATACGCACATCTTGTTTTTGCGCATACGCATTACAGATCAACGCCGTGCTGCAAATAAGCGCTAAAGAAAGTTGTCTAAATGAAGAAAGCGCGCGATTCATTGTTGTACTCCTGCTGAACAAGTAGTTTTGCAGCTGAAGCTCAACTCGCGTTCATATTTATGCGAATAAACGCGTTGCAGGCCGAATTCTTGGGTCGCTTTTTTTGCGCTTGTACAGATAGCTGTGTCTAGCATATTTTCACTTGCATGGATCAGAACATAACGATCTTTGGATTCGTGATACGTGAATGTCTTTAATTTACTCTGCTTCGTTACGGCATCTTGCAAAACTTGACCGCTAAACCGAAATCCGCCTTCCAGATTAAGCGTACTCAAAGCATAAGGATCTTGAGTCGCTTTAATGTTTACTGTGTTTTCAGTGCCGGACACCTTAATGACACAAAGTGTTTCTTGAGCAATGGCAGAACAAGTACAAAAAAGCAGGGGCACGACAAGGATGTTCTTCATTTTTTGCCTGAATAGTGAGTGGGCTTTAGACATGGTTTGCATAATCCGAATGAAAAGCGCAAAAAAGAGCGCAAGGAAAGTTGGGCTACGAGTGACTTTTGACTTTTGGTGTCGCCAATTGGATAAGCTAGGTTCAAAAATAGTCCCACAGTATTGCCGAGTTAAAGCTTTTATTCAAGATTTCAAAGTAATGAGCGCACGGAATCGGAGCCATCTTGCGCCAAACTACGTCATTTCGAACAAGGAACACCCTGAGGAATCGCATTGCCACTGCGCCTAAGTAGGTCCAAGCTAATTCAAGCTAGCTTACAAAAATCTAGGAATTTAAACATTTTTAACAAAGCTGTCATCGCGCATCGATCTACAGACGTTTAGGTGACAGGAGCTAAGTTTAAGTTTGCTCTCAGATTTAAAGTGAATAGTTAGACATTTAAAAATTGGGTAAGCACAGATCGTCGTGACACTCAATATGAATTCAAGATATCGGAACGAGTGGAGTTTTATATGGCATACATAGATGGTGAAGGCAGTTATTTCGACGAGAGAACCAAGGGCTTTGATTCTATTGGCCTCAGTTCTACTTTTCAGGTGCAACGTGGCATGGTGTCGTTCGGCAAATTGTCTGCGAATGATCTGACTGACTGGTATCAATTAAATCTCGATGGCCCAGGCAATTATTCTATTCTTGTGTCGACCGATGCGACGAATAACTATAGCAACAGCAATGACTGGCGCGCCACGTACAGCGGTATTAAGCTTGTTATCACCGATAGCTACGGCGTTCCATTAAGTGGTGTTGACACGAGCTTTGCCAATATTGACACCGATGGTCGCATCGCTTTTAACTACACTGGCGGCTATTCGCATGGCGATTTCTATCTGCGAGTCACCAATCTCTCCTACTCGGCTACTGACTATGTGATTGGCTTGCAAGCGAGCACAGTCGCTGGATTGAACGTCTATGGCACCAATGCAAGTGATTATCTGCGCGGTAGTACAGGCGACGATAATATCAATGGCTATGCCGGCAGCGACACGATAGAAAATAATGCTGGCAACGACTACATTAACGGCGGTAACGGTCTGGATTTTCTCATCATGTCGGGAAAAATCGACGAGTATTCCATTAGCGGCAGCCTGAACAACTTTGTCATCAAAGATAAGCTGGGTGACGATGGTGTCGATACCGTATCGCAAGTAGAACGTTTGCTCTTTGATGATTACGCTTTAGCGTTTGATCTTGATGGTGCTGCTGGCCAAGCTTATCGTTTATATCAAGCTGCGTTTAATCGCGAGCCCGATCTAAAAGGATTAGGCTACTGGATCGAGAAATTAGATGATGGCATGAACCTGACGAAAGTCGCTGCGGAATTTTATCGTTCTGACGAGTTCCGCTCAATGTATGGCAGCTTTCCAACTGACGCTGCATTTATAACGACACTGTATCAAAACGTCTTGCATCGCGCACCGGATGTTGGTGGTTTCAATTATTGGAACAATAAGTTAAGTAGCGGCTCATTTTCTCGTGCTGATGTGCTCGTCAGTTTCAGCGAGAGCGCAGAAAATCAAGCGCAAATTATTGGGCAAATTCAAGCAGGTATTGAGTATATTGAGTGGGGAACTTAAGCCTACACAAAGTCAACAGAACAGCGCGCTTGGTTCTAACATTCTTGTAGTCGGACAAAGTTTCTATTCCGGACAACAATGTTAGAACTTCGCTCAGTTATTCAATCGCCTTACTGGGACTGCGCCGACAGAGCCGCGCGTTGATGAACTCTTCCACGCAAAATGACCTGCTCTATCGTATCGTAAGCACGCACATCCAGTAACGGATTGGCCGATAGTAATAACAGGTCTGCCTGTTTGCCGACTTCCACACTGCCTATGTTTTTTTCCAAACCCATTGCGCGGGCATTTTTCATCGTTAGCGCAGTAAATAATTCTGGCAAACTCATACCTGTTTCCAACCACCTATCCATTTCCCAACGTCCATTGATACCGGGGAATTGCGTATAAAACGGGCCGCTAGGGGTATCGCTTCCAAACAATAATTGCGCACCATTTTTATGTAATGCCGCAGTCATACGGCGTACCGTGGAAAGCGGCTTTTGATACATAGTTTTTACTGTTTGGTATAACTCTGCTGGTGTTTTTGTCGCTGGCTCAAAGTCCGCTGCCAGAATATTTTTCATCCACTGCCCGGCTTCGGTTTGATACCACGCCATCAATCGCTGCGGAATTGCCTGCGCCACCATTGGGTTCTTGAAAAAATCAGGATTCAATTCTTCATGTTCGCCGTACAAAACTTGCATCGTCGGCTGCACAGAAATACCTGCTTTGGTAATCTCATCTGCAATCTGTTTGAGTCTAGCTTGATTGGCAAATTGTTCTACGTTTTTGGCTTCATGCCACATGCCATGCACCAGAGTTGTGACCCCTGCTTTTAAGGCAAATTCGTAAGACGCTTGGGAATTACCATGCAAATATACAGGCATGTTTAAGCGCTTGGCTTGCTGAACGACTTCTTGTATTAATTCGACCGAGGGCACAGGCAGATTTTTTTTCGGACCAAACCCCGTTTCGTAAAACACCTTGATGCAATTGGCGCCATCTTGCTTTGCGGCTTTCACCACGGCTTGCGGCGTGTGATCATCGGTTTTGAAGTTGGCTGGATAAACATTCGGCTGCGCAGGATCGAACAACATATACTTAGTTGCGGGCACCTGAAACTGCAAATCCTTATCCATCCACGAAGCTGGATAGCCGTTGGGTATCGTGACGGGCGTACAAAAATGTGCCTGTGGCCCGGCAGGCTGCGCATTCCATTTCGCGATGAAATCGGCATCACCGGTCAGATCTAATACGGTCGTAAAGCCAAAGTAGGCGTAACTACGTGGCATCTGTGCTCTAGCCTCTTGCAACAATGCGGCATCTTTTGGATCATCGCCGGCATAGCCCGGCACGCCATCGAGATGCACATGACTATCGATCAGACCAGGGATCAAGAAACGACCGCGACCGTCGATCTGTGTTGTCGCTTTACCTGCGTTTTTACTCAAGTTTGTGGTGATCGCCTGAATCTTGCCATCACGAATTAACACGTCGGTGACTTTGGAGACTTTAGCTTGATCGTCGCTCACACTATTAATAATCCGAACTTGCTTAATCAATATGCTGTCCGCCTGAGCAGTAGGCACCAATAAAGACACTAGCAAACTGGACGCAACAAGGAAACGCGGCGAAACGATAAATTCAGAAAACATCATGAAATCCTTTTGGGCTGGTAAGGACTTCAGTGTCTTCGCGCAAAACCAAATTTTCGACCTAAAACGCGATGAAGGACGGGGGAAACCTGTTTGAGGACATTCAAATGCTCATTTCTCCCGGCCTAATTGCAGAATAGATACGAAATTCCACGAGCCTCGAAAAAACGACTTATCACCCAAGCATTTTTTGAATCAGCGCTGCAACATCGTTTATGATGACAAACATGCCATCCATCATCAGCCACCTACAAATTGCCAACGCCGTCTTGTGCCTGTTATTAGCAGCGCAAATGCTAGCCATGACTGCCATGCGTCCCATCCCAAAACGACTCTTGGGTTTAAATTGCCTGCTATACGCCCATCAAAGTATTGCGCTCGCTGCCATACTCAACGGACACACGGCTTTTTTTGCGTTCACCCGCCCCCTACTCGCGATGTTGCTTGGCCCTTGCCTCTATGTGTATTTCTTGTGTGTACGCCGACAAGATTCCCGATTCTTAAAAAGTGATCTTTGGCACTTCGGCCTCGGTGCCATGATCTTCATCCTACTTAGCCAAGTCAAACCACTCAGAGCTTTGATCGATGTCGCTATTCTTGCTAGCTTTGTCATTTATACCTCGATGATCGGGATACAAATGCGTTTAGGCCAGCAAGCACTTGCTCACCTCGGTGGCTACGCGATGCCTGCTTATCGTTGGCTAATGAGCTTAATGTTATTAGCGCTGGTTAACATCCTGCTAGAAATCGCGGTCAGTCTGGAAATGCAAAACGGCGTCGCTTTACGCGATTCTATTTCCCTCTTGGTCGCCAGTATTGCTTTCTTCTCCATCAATATCAGCATCATGTTAGCCGCCCTCAAACGCAGCGACTGGCTAGAATGGATGTACCAATTTGGCGAACAGACGCTACAAGTCACCGCACCAGCCATTGCTCCCGATGTAGCGCAAGCACTGTTTCAGCGTTGGGAAAATCTGGTCAAAACCGAGCAGTTACACAAACAAGAATTCGGCATCACGCTACCTCAAGCCGCCAAAAAGCTACAAGTTCCAGCACGCCAGTTATCGAATGCGATCAATCAGATTTACGGCAAGAGTTTTTCTGTCTACCTCAATGATCAACGCATCCATGAAGCCCAACGACTCTTGATCGAAGCGCCGGAGATGACAGTCATTGAGGTCATGCAGGAGTCGGGATTTAGTAGTAAATCGAATTTTAATAAAGAGTTTTTGCGAGTGACCGGTTTATCGCCTTCTAGCTTTCGGGAAGCAAAATTATCCTAGACTTAATACGCAAACAGTCACTCGTCGCTTAGGCATGACACGCGCTACTTCAGCTACTTCAGTGTTAACGTACCGACCTAAATGTCGAATAGCTCAATTAAAGGAACACCAAAATGATGCTCAGCTTAATCCCCAAACTCTTTTATGCCGATATCCAAGTCGGCTTAGATCTATTCATCCGTGGCCTTGGCTTTGAACTATTGCATCAAGACAGTAGCATTTCTGTCTTAGGCCGGGACCAAGTAAAAGTCTATCTGATGGAGGATGCAAAACTGGCTGCCTTGGATAGGCCGGAGATCGCTATTGAGATTGATAATATTGATGAAATTCATGCAGAAATCGTGGCGCGGGCACCGGAACTTTTGCATCCTAATTTGCCTGCCGTGCAATTGCGTCCATGGGGCGCAAAAGAATTTGCTATGATAGATGCGAGCAAGGTATGTGTCGTTTTCCGTCAATGGTAATTGAGATTCCTGGCGAGTGATTCCCGCCGTAGAATCAGCCCCAATTTCAACTTCAGTACCTACCACCTGTGCAGCGTACATTCCCGGTTAGCGATGCACTCTTAGCTATTTATTTTTAAGTGAAATCTCTTGCAATACAAAATCCACAAAAGCACGCACGGTGGCTGACATCAAGCGATTTTGTGGATACAACATAGAATACGATCGAGTTTGTCCATGCGTGTAGTCGTGCAAGATTTCGACTAAGCGTCCTTGTCGCACATCCTCTTCTACGATGTATTGAAAACTCTGACAAATCCCACCACCACTTTTCGCCAGACTGACACAGCCTAAGACATCGTCAGTCACGCTGATACTAGATGTGAACGCGTATTCTTGTTCTTGACCGTTGATAGTCACCAACCATGGGAAAGGGCGACCCGTACTGGGCAATAGAAATTGCAGACAACGATGCTGCCGCAAATCCTCGGGGGTCTGCGGTGTGCCATATTGTGCGAGATAAGTGGGCGATACGAAAATGCCCCGTTTCGCGTCCTCTAATTTGCGCGCCACCAAACGAGAATCTTCTGGGGCGCCGAGACGAATCGCGATGTCATAGCCGTCTTCAACAAAATCGATATTGCGATTAGAAATATTAAACTCAATCTTAATGCGTGGATAGCGCTCAAAAAAACGCGGCATGATGGGCAGCAAACGATGATGGCTATACGTGGTCGGCGCACTAATGCGCAAGATACCGCTGGGATCACTATGTTTCCCGCTCAAGGTGCGTTCCGTTTCGCGTATTTGGGTAAGTGCTTGTGTGCATTGTTCGTAATACAGTTGACCTTCATTAGTGAGCCGAATCTGTCTCGTCGTGCGGGCAAATAGCTTAACTTGCAAACGCGCTTCGAGACGCGCAATAGAACGACTCACGGCAGCAGGTGTTAAGCCCAAAGTTTGCGCCGCCAAAGTAAAACTACCAAGCTCGGCTGCTTTGCAGAATAGCTCGATCGAACCTAGTTGTACGGGATCAAAATCACGGGTAATGCGTACCATAAGCAACTCTGTTATCTCTTCGAGACTCAAAAATTAATTACTCAGTGTAACAAATAATGTGAATTACAGCTCATTTATCAAACAAAAAATCAGGCGTAGACTGTTTTCATCGTGAATTGATCTTCACTTTTTCAAAAACGAATATTTAGTCCCTAAAGGAAAACATTATGCAAAACACTGTGGAACAAACTGCGCAAAACACACAAAAAGCCGTCCGTATTCACCAATATGGCAATGCCGAAGTCTTGTCGTATGAAGACGCACCTATGCCTGTCATCAAGGCCGACGAAGTGTTGGTCAAAATCCACGCAAGTAGTATCAACCCGGTTGATTGGAAAGTACGTGAAGGCTATTTGAAAGATTTTATTCCGCATACTTTCCCACTGACATTGGGCTGGGATTTTGCTGGTGAAATTGTCGCGGTCGGTAGCGATGTCAGCAACTGGAACGTGGGCGCTGCCGTCTATGCGCGTCCCGACATTGCACGTGACGGCGCCTATGCCGAATATATCGCTGTACGCGCCAATGAGATCGCAGCAAAACCCGCCAGCATCAATTGGCAAGAAGCTGCAGCTGTACCACTGGTCGCCTTAACTGCCTGGCAGTCTTTATATGAAGGCGCGAATATACAAGCAGGCGAACGCGTTTTAATTCATGCAGGCGCTGGCGGCGTTGGCACTTTCGCGATTCAGTTAGCCAAACTGCGCGGTGCCTACGTGATCACGACGACTTCGACAAAAAATGTGAAACTGGTCAAAGCCTTGGGTGCGGATGAAGTCATCGACTACACGCAACAAGACTTCTCTACTTTACGTGATATTGATGTCGTATTCGACACCATGGGCGGCGAGATACAGGACAAGTCTTGGCAAACTTTAAAACGCGGCGGTCGTTTGGTATCGATCATTTCACAACCCTCTGAGGAAGCTGCAGCACTAGTCGGTGCAACACCTCTGTTTTGCTTTGTACAACCAAGTGCCACACAATTACAAGCTTTGGCTGAATTGATAGATGCAGGTAAAATCCAGATCATTATCGACAGCGTGTATGCACTCAAAGATATCGCCGCGGCGCACGCTAAAAGTGAATCGGGTAGAACGCGTGGCAAGATTGTAATTCAGGTTAGTGAGTGAGTCGATGTCACAAGCTCTGTACAATTAGTTTAATTTTTGATGTGCAGGATAATTTTAAGCAAGGCAATATCAGCAATTCGTAGGGCGGGTGCAACCCGCGCTGCTCAGGTACTACTTGGCTTGGCGGCGCGGGTTGCACCCGCCCTACAATTTTGTACACTGCGCCTAATGACCATTATCTTCTTGCTCGAAGACGAGGGGCTTCTTGTTTTTCAATAATTTAGCGACACATAAATTTCAACTACAACAATACTAATCAACGACCATGACCAGCAAAACAAGCATAGCCAACATCAGCTTCCTAGTCCGTGATTACGACGAAGCCTTAGCATATTTCACCACAGTGCTGCGCTTCGAACTCCTCGAAGATCGGCAAATCAGTCCTGATAAACGCTGGTTGGTAGTCGCACCAGCCGGATCGACAGGTGCAAAATTATTGCTGGCAAAAGCCTCTACGCCTGAACAAGCGGCACATATTGGTGATCAGACTGGCGGGCGGGTATTTCTATTTTTAGAGACTGAGGATTTTTGGGAAACACACGCGCATCTGCAATCGCATGGCGTGACTTTCACCGAAAAACCGCGCGAAGAAGTGTATGGCACTGTGGTGGTATTTTTGGACTTGTATGGCAACAAGTGGGATTTGATTGGGCGTAAGTAGGACAATTTACCCAAATCTTTTTTTACACTCTTTTCCAACTAGAGTGGATAGGATGGAAACTCAACAAAAAATATCGCACCACCGAGCGGGTTGGCATAAAAGCCGATTTTTCCGTCCATTTTTTCAACCATTTCTTTGGCGATAGTTAAGCCTAGGCCAGTACCATCTTTGGCGCGCGTATCCGAGGCATCCGCCTGTGAGAATTTCTGAAAAATACGATCAAAAAAACTCGCAGAAATGCCAGGGCCGCGATCTTCGACTTGAATTTTGACATAGTCATTATCAAGTTGGATCAGCCGTAATTTGACCATGCCACCTTCAGGTGAATACTTGCAGGCATTCGACATCAGATTTGCCATCACCTGCGCAAAACGATCGGCATCTATCCTTAAAGCGAGACTAGGTATCTCGCTATCTAACAGCAGAGAGACACCCAGTTTCTGCGCAAAAGCCTGATTCGATTCCAGTACGTCAGCTATCAGTCCCGATAATGGCAAACGCTGGAAATTAAAATCCATCATATTCGCTTCAATTTTTTGCATGTCGAGCAAATCATTAATGAGACGCGCTAATCGCTCAGCATTATTGAGTGCGATCTGTCCAAGTTTGGCAGCCGCAGCGGGCAATTCACCGGTCACGCCTCCCACCATCAAACCAAGGCTACCGCGAATTGCGGTGAGCGGTGTACGCAGCTCATGACTCACGGTCGAAACGAACTGTGTTTTCATGCGTTCGACGCGTTTTTGTTCTGTAATGTCACGCACAATTAAAATAAACTTTCTTTCGCCTGCATCGGTAAAACCACTCAGTGATAACTCCGCAGAAAATGGTGTGCCGTCCGCGCGGACCTGCTGCACCTCCATCTCACTATGTCCTTTTTCTAGGAAATCAGAGCTGCCTGTGTGCTGCAACAAGAGCGGCGTCACGTCTTCATTGCACAGCTTGATAAACGAGACTCCTTTGATTTCAGTTTCATTCCAGCCGAATAACTGCAGGCCTGCACGATTACACGATTCTATGATCCAGTTCTTGTCTGTCGTCAAAATCGCATCTGCCGCATTTTGCAAGATCGCTTGCATACGCTGTGCGCTGTCGCGGTTGACTTGTTGCTGCGCAATCAGCTCTTGCAAGCGCACTGCTACCAATCCTTCTAAGCGTAGTTGATCACGAGTCAAATGCGCCACCCGCCAGCGATAAACACCAAACAACAATCCCACCGTCAGAAAAAAGACAAGCCAGCGAAACCAAATAGTTTGCCAATACTTAGGTGGAATCGCGATCTTCACACTGGCAATATTTTCGCCCCAAAGGCCAGTATCGTTGCTTGCTTTGACTTGAAAAATGTAATCGCCGGGATTCAGATTGGTATAAGTTGCATTGCGGTGTTCTGCATCGACTTCTACCCAATCTCGATCAAATCCTTCGAGACGGTAAGCGTACCGATTCAGTGTGGGATTAGTAAAATGCAAGGCAGCGAATTCCAAAGAAAAAACCGATTCCTGTTGCTCTATGCGTAATGATTTTGGTGCGGTGATAGAACCCGTTAAATTCACACCCGAGGAAGCTTTTCCAGACTTGAGCGAACGATTAAATACACTGATATCGGTAATCGCAATCTGTGGCGGTGTTGAAAAACGCTGCACTAACTCCGGATACACTGCGCTCATACCTTTTGTACCACCAAAGTACAAGATACCCTTGCCATCACCAAAAGACGCACCAGAAAAATTATCCGACAAACCATCACTGGCGATATATGTTTCAAGCTTCGCTGCATCAGGATCAAAACGAATCAAACCATTGACGGTACTGAGCCAGAGCTTGCCCTGCAAGTCACTTTCTATCGCCACAATTTTTGCTGGGCCTACGCTGTCTCTTGCAGAAAAATGTTGAAATCGTATGCTGCCATCCTGATCAGTGATTACCTGATTTAAACCATTCACCGAACCAACCCAAATACGGCCTTTAGTGTCTTCGTATAAGGACGAAATATTATCCGCACTAATACTGCTAGGGTTCTTAGGATCATGCCGAAAATGCCGAAACTTACCGGTCTTTTGATCGAGCAAATCAAGCCCGCCACCAACCCATTCAGAGCCCGCCCACAAGCGACCACGACTGTCTTGCAAGATGGTGGTCGTTCCCTTGGCGCTGCGGCTATCGGGATCAGTCGGGTCAGAAATGAACTTACGGTGCGCACCTGTGACTATGTCATAACGAATTAAACTATTCCCGGTTCCTAACCACAAAATCCCCGCATCACCCGCGGCAATCACATTAATGTAGTCATCGGCGATGCTCCCAAAATGCATCACAGTAAACACCCCATCGGGAGAGTCTAGCCGATTCAAACCAACTGAGGTGCCTACCCATAATGGCCCGTTCGCTTGTTGGTGCAAGCTGTAGACCAAATCATTGCTCAGCGCATTGGGGCGTTTTTTGTCCGCACGAAACTGCTTGAGTACAGTCCCATTGCTGGGGTCAAATAAAGCGAGTCCATTATTATTCGCCAACCATAATTTTCCGTCCGGTGCGCCAACGATGCGCCCTATAGAATTATTCGGTCTGGGATTTTGGGCGTCGGCATCAAATGGAATAATGCGCCGAAAGCCTCGACTATTCAGATTCGTCATTGCGATACCGTCGGTTAAGGTAGCTACCCACAGCATACCGCCACGATCATGCAAAATCGCCCGCACATCATCTGAAGGCAGACTATAGGGATCAATCGCTTGCTTCACAAATTGTGTAAATTGTTTGGTGTCTGCATTCCAACGCAGCAAACCGGCGGATAAAGTCGCAGCCCACACCACGCCATATCGGTCAGCGTAGATATTATTGACACGACTAGCTGGCGTATCTAAACGGCGTCGACTTGACCAGTCACTTTCACTTTGCCACAGCACCACGCCATTTTCTGTACCTATCCACAATTTTTTTTGTGCATCCAAATACATGGAACGCACAATATTTAGTTTGGAATCTGGCGCGCTGTCGTCATCAATTCGATAGTGTTGGAAGCTCTTTGAGCCAGGTGCCAGATAGTCAATCCCGGCAGGCCAAGTGCCTGCCCAGACGCCACCACGTGGATCGACCGCAATCGCATTTAAATCATTGCTGGCTAGACTGTCAGGTCGACCCGGATCATGTGAATACAAAGTAAAACTACCGGTGACAGGATCAAAATGTTGCAAGCCGCCCCAAGTCGCCAGCCAGAAACCAGCTTTACCGTCGGAGACGATCGACTTGATGATGCGCTGATTATTGACACCGGTACTCGGGGTAAATCGCGTGAAGTTATTGGTTTCTGGATTAAACCGCGCCAAACCATTTTGCGTACCAACCCAAATTTGTCCGTCCTTGTCCTCAAATAACGCCGATATCCTGTCATGCGGCAAACTCGCCAAATTGCTCGCATCGCTTTGGTATTTATCACTTTGGTATCCATTAAAGCGATACAAACCAGCATTATTGGTACCTATCCAAATAAAACCTTGTTTATCCTGCAGCAATGACAAAGTAGATAGTTGATCGGTTCCCAGTGCAGACAATCGTTGGAAACGTAACTCAGAAGTGGATGCCTCAATCGAAAAAGAAGAAAACAACAGCAGAAAGGCACACAAAATGTATGCAAGGCCAATTCGTTCGAACCTAATCCTGTTGAAATTTTGCAAGAAATCACCTAATCAAAATAACACGTCATGCTGCCAGCATCGATATGTAATCTACTTTGCCAAGTGAGTTACTCACTGTCAACACATTCCCCTGATAAAACCCCTGCTTATAACAGGCGAGACAATAAAACTGGTTTTTTACAACAGAAATCAAAGTAACTCATTGGCGTCTTTCGGGTTTACTTATATGTTTGCAAATCAAACTTTTAACGTGTACTACACTGCACGATATTCGCCGTCAAAACACAATTTACTTTACAGTGCAATTTGCCACGTTGCTGACCGCTCCATAATGCTTGAGCGATCATTGTTAAACGAGCGAAATCACTGGCGTTTTGGCTGAATTTTTCGACCTCATCAACGAATTGTCGAAGGCCTGTCGCGATCTTGATTGCACTCTCATTTTTTTCCGCAATTTGTCCTATTTGTGAAATGGGCATTGCTTCTTTTCTGAGGGCTATCTCGATTCGCGCTTGAACGTGAGTTTGTTTTTGTTGCTCCCAATGAGCTCACCGCACGAATCGACAAACGCCAAAGATGCAAGAACACACCATGTAGTCTTGATCGACATAAGGCGAATCCAAAGATACTTCATGAGCGAACAGAGTTTCCTGATCTTAGCAGTAAAGGAATCAGAACTCCTCAAATTATGAGTGAAGCTAGTTGCCGCTATCATGGCTTAGATCTCTGTGATCGCTATGATCTCGGCTATCATGTCCACCTATCTCAATTTTCAACCCAGAATTTCCATTAGGATTTGAGACGATGGTGGATGCACTTTTCGAGGCAGTTTTTACGTGAATGAGGCGAAAATAGCGAGCTATTTGCAACGAAGAACCAAAAAAGTGACTAACAATGCGCCGCCAGCGCTCAAATAGCGTCGAAGACGCGCCTAATGGAAAATCTGGGTTTAACTTAGTTCAACCTACGCTCGCACCATTCTATGAACATCATCAATCCGAACGAAGTCGAATTTAATGCGATTCGCGCACAAGGCCCAGGCGGTCAAAACGTGAATAAAGTCTCCAGCGCAGTTCATTTGCGTTTCGACATTGCACATTCATCCTTAGCTGACGAGATCAAAGAACGTCTGCTCACTTCGCGCGATCAACGGATTAGCAAAGATGGCGTGATCATTCTCAAAGCACAGCAATCGCGCAGTCAGGAACAAAATCGCAACGATGGATTGCAACGCCTGCAGGAAATCATTGATAAAGCAGCGGCACTACCCAAAGTCCGGCGTGCAACCCGGCCTACGCGTAGTTCACAACGCAAGCGGCTCGATGGCAAAAGTAATCACGGAATGCAAAAAGCATTGCGCGGAAAAATACAGGAAAATTAGAAACTTGTTTTGCTATCCCACAGAGGAATAGAAACACAGAAACACAGAAAATTTCGTAAATGAAGACAGTGCAAATTTTGAGGAGCGCAGTCATCAACCATCGGTTAAGCGGGTCAGTCTGTCACGTTCATACATCGCACAATATCTAAATATGGCGCACTCAGATTAAATCGTACGTGATCTTTTCAAGCTTACTTTTTCTTCGAAAGCTTTTTTTAATTAGCTGCGTTACACTGCTCACATTTCTATCATTTTAAAGCTCTCAAAGGCCTATCAATGTTCAAAAACTCAATCAAAAATACCACCTCATTGCTAGCCTTGCTTGCTGGCGGATTGTTCGCTTTGCCGGGCAATGCGCAAGAACTGGTCAACGTACCAACAGACATGGGCGACCAATCTACAAAAACTCCCTTAGTGAAGGATGCCGAGCCATTACCTTTATGGGAATTTGGTGCGTCCGCATTTGCTTTGAGCCAGCAAGCCTATCCTGGGTCCGATACTTACGTGAATCGGGTACTGGCAGTACCTTATTTTTTATATCGTGGCGAACATTTTCGAGTCGATCGTGGCAACACTGGCTACCGTGCCATCAAGACGCCACGTTTTGAATTCGACATCGGATTTGCTGGCGCACTTGGTTCCAGTTCAGATAAAGTCGCTGCCCGCCGTGGCATGGAAAGACTAGGAAATTTGATTGAATTTGGCCCTCGTTTTAAATGGAATCTGAGTGAACCAGAAGCGAATGGTCGTTGGCGTTTTGAATTGCCGCTACGTGCTGTATTTGATTTAAGTAATAGCTTCAAACACAAAGGCTACACACTCGAACCAGAAATAGAATTTGAACGCCGTGCTTTTGGCGGCTGGCGCTACAGCACCGGCCTTTCGGCAGTCGTTGGCAATCGCCAAATCGCAGAAACTTTTTATCAAGTCCGACCAGATCAAGTACTTCCAGATCGCGCCGCGTATCAAGCCAAACAGGGATTGATTTCATGGCGTATGTCTGCATTTATTTCACATAGCTATACCAATAATTTCCGTGTATTTGGCGGGCTACGCTTGGATAGCGTCGTGGGCGCAGCAAATGAAAATAGTTCTTTGGTAAAACGCAAAACCGCACCTTCCGTATTATTCGGCTTAACCTATACTTGGATGCGTTCGGATCGCCCTGAAGTCGATTAAATCAAGCTAACAATCCAGGCTGACAATCCGAGCTAGCATAAAAAAGCGCTTCCTATACTTTAGGAAGCGCTTAGCGTATTCAATACCATCTCCCCCGAAGCACCCTCTACAAAATCAATTTCACAGCCAGTGGCACTAGCACGATATAAGCCAATCCATTACGCAATTTTTGTCCAAATTGTTCACCCTGACTTATATCCATAGAAGCTGATACAGCAAGCTGTTTAGGCGTTTTCCATTTCAAACCAAAGCAAACCCGCAAAATGTTAATACGTGCTATCACGTTGTAAATCAAATAGCTTGCAACGCAGGTGAAAGTAATAACTAAAATTGGTTCTAACCAAGCGCCAACTGCATACGGTTTTAAGCAGTAGGCTGCAATCACTATCAAACTTTGATGTACGATGTAAACCGGTAATACTGCTTCACTCCAACGCTTTGAAAATAGCTGAAAGCGCTCTCCGAAATGTCTGGCATAGCCGAGCGCCGCCATGATGCAGAAGCCGCCGTACAAGCGATAAACGATCGCGGCTACTGGGTCGACCCACGGCAGTGCTTTACGTTCAGGCACTATCCACAAAAAGTTATAGACACACAACAAGAGCACATAAAAAACACCTGCCGAGATTAGGTATCTTTGACGGTTCTCAAACACATGCTGCCAAAAAGAACTGGCAGATGCCAGCGCGTAACCAACTACCAGGAACAAAAATCCAGTTATGTTGCGGTCGTCCAGATGAACAACATCCAAAATAACCAGCGCAAGAATTACCAGCCCACTATAGACAGCACCCTGCCAGCTCACCGCAACCAGACGCTTCACTTTATTTTCTAAAGAAACGATCGCAAGCGAAAACTTTCGGCTCAAGCTTTTCCAAGCAAAGTGCGCAACGATCAGCAACA
Organism: uncultured Undibacterium sp.; assembly: GCA_963511665.1. GTDB lineage: Bacteria > Pseudomonadota > Gammaproteobacteria > Burkholderiales > Burkholderiaceae_D > Undibacterium. Next base: position 84,068 of record CAUPKC010000004.1, on the reverse strand, counting down.
AAGAAAACTTCCATAACTCACGTAAGTACCACAGATGATTCACATCCATATGCGGCAATATGCCGCCTTTATATTGGTCAAAGAGTGGATCCTTCAGATTCCAAAAAACCTGATAAAAATCCAAATAGCTAAAGTTCGCAGGCAATTGTGCTTTGCCTGCCATTTCTATGAATAACTGCGGCGGCACCACAACTAATACCCCAAACAATAGGGGTAAGAGCAAGCGCACGCAGCGCTGCTGCAAGCTGTGCCATGCGCCATATTTATGCAAAGCATGACGTAATGCGACGCCAGAAATTAACCACAGCAAAGACATGCGCCATGGATTGACCAATAACATCCAATTCGCCACAGTCTCGCTTTGGTACTCACTCTTATAATGAAAGTCCCAACCACTGACATACAGCATGCCCGTGTGGTAAAAAATCAGAATGAATAAGGCCACGATGCGCAGCAATTCCAAATCATTGCGGCGGGCTGATAGACCGTAGCTGACCGTACTAGTGGCATAGGTGGCATTGCTCAAGCTACTGTTTTGAACCTGCATTGTGATCGCCCTTTATCGTTGACTAAGACCTGGTTAGCATCATTTTTGAAATGCAAAATCTAGACTAAATAATATGGTCACCCAAAAATTAGAACTACCGATTTGTGGCGAACGGTTGGTAAGCTGGGGCGAACCGGATTAGCGGACGCGATTTACCATTTTTTTACCTCTAGCTGCGAGAAGCTAAGTAAAAGCTGCGCTTGTCATGCAGCGACCAAAGCTAGCCTAAGTCGCTACAACAATCGCATAGTCTGCGATCTTCTCTTGCAAAAAACCCTAATACTACTTACAGTTCCTGCATTGACTTCGGGTCATCCTTGAAAGGGCAGGCTATGTGGTGGATAGGCGCATTGATTGGTTTGGCGTTGGGTTTAGGCAGCGGAGGTTCCGGCACAGCGTTTATTTATACTGTATGTGGCGCAATCTTCGGCGTGGTTGTGCAAATCAATTTGAGCATCCGCTTTGACACGCTCAAAAAATCCAACAAGATCCTCCATGAACAAGCGGCAGCGGCACTCAATGAATTACGAAGAACGATCTCTAGCCTAGAGCAAAAATTGAAATTCTTGGAAGAAGAATTGCGTGCCTACCGCTCTTCAAGTAGTAGCGACAAGGTGCAAGCAGCACCCAACGCCGTCACCGAAACGTCAGCCCAAGCAGAGACGAATGCTCAAGTAACTACGGCGACGACAACGCCTGCAGACACGCAAAATCAAAGCACCCAACTTCACAGCAATCCAGAACCAGAATTAAATAACGTCATGCAAGCGGCAATTGACGGCGCCAAATCTGATCTGACCATCACCGTAGAAACTGCGAATGACCTGAGCCTGAGTCCACACACGCCAGAGTTAGCACTACAACTAGTAACCGAGCAGGCTGTAACCAGCGTCGCAGTACCAACGCCCGTCACTTTCAACACCATCGCCACGCCTAGCATCGCAGCACCGCCAGTCAGGCCTGTCGCAAAAAAATTACCGCCGCCACCGAGCAAGACTTTCCGCGAGAGTTTGCCCCAACCTGTCGCCGATTTTATCTATGGTGGCAATATTCTGGTAAAAGTGGGTGTCCTTATTTTATTCTTAGGCCTTGCTTTCTTACTGCGCTACACGGCAGAACGCGTGACGGTGCCGGTCGAATTGCGCTATGTTGGCGTGGCACTGACGGGCCTTGTCTTGTTAGGATTAGGTTGGACATTGCGTAACAAGCGACGCGACTATGCGCTGAGTCTGCAAGGGATGGCGATCGGTGTGTTTTATCTGACCATACTGTCAGCGCTCAAAGTGCATGCGCTGATCGCACCGGAAATTGGTTTTGCTTTTCTATTTGCCATATCGGTCCTAAGTGCTGCGCTAGCGGTCTTACAAAAAGCACCGGTGCTGGCGATTATCGCGGCGCTGGAGGGCTTTGCTGCACCTATCTTGACATCGACAGGCGCGAATCGCCCTCTCGGTTTATTTACTTTTCTAGCGGTACTCGATGTCGGTATCTTCCTCGTCGCCTGGTTCAACGCCTGGCGCGTCCTGAATGTGATCGCATTTGTTGGCACCTTTACTTTAGCTATAGGTTGGGCGAATAAATTTTATGCTGATAGCGATTATGCTTTGGTGCAGCCATTCTTGATTTTCTTCTTCGTCTTGTTTGCTCTAATTGGTGTGCTGTTTGCACGCCGTACTTTATCGGAAGCGCGTCATACAGCCGACTTAGCCGAGCAAGCTGGCAATCCACTTGCGGGCATAAAAATGGTAGGTCGGGTTGACAGCGCACTCGTGTTTGGCAATCCGATTACTGCGTTTGGTCTGCAATACCTGTTGGTGCAACACACAGAATTTGGCGCAGCGTTTTCGGCATTAGCGATCGCCTTCTTTTACTTGATATTAGCGCGTCTTATCTTCTCTAAAGAAAAACAAGGTTTAGCACTACTGGCTGAAGCCTATGTCATCGTCGCTGCGATTTTTGCCACGCTTGCAATTCCTTTGGGCTTGGAAGGTACTTGGACTAGTGCTGCATGGGCGATTGAAGGTGCGGGTATGTTTTGGTTGGGCACACGACAAGACCGGCCTTACGCGCGCGCATTTGCTTTTGTCGTCATCGCAGGCGCCGCGTTCAAATTACTCAACGCAATCAGTATTAACCCTATACCTGAGCAAGCCCTATTAGAGGGCTCGTTACTCGGACCCGTTTTATTGGGATTGAGTGCACTCAGCATGTGGGCATTGCATTTGCGTCGCTCGCAGGAAGACACGGCGCGCTGGGAATCAGTGGGCGCTGCTTGTCTGCCCTGGCTAGGCATTGCGGCGTTTGCTCTTTTGCCTTGGCTCCTACTGCGCCCTACTTTTGCAGCGGCGGCTTGCGCAGCATTGGCTCTGCTTGTCTCGGATCAGGGCATACGCCGCCAACTACCGGCATTACGGCCGATTGCAGCAACGATGCAAGCATTAGCATTAATCAGTTTCATGCTGACCCTACATACCAACAGCAATGCGGAATCACAAAGTTTATTACAAGATGGCTGGCGCGGTATGCTTTCTGCCGTCATCATCGCTGTGTCTATACTCTTCAATGCCGGACGTCACATGTTGCGTCACAAACGCGAAGCAGAAATGCAAGGTGTGCCGCCAGCATGGTCCGTGTTCAATAGCGTGGCCTTAATTAGCGCCTTTAGCTTGCTGCATATCGCTATGCTATTCGCCTTGACGTTGCCACAAGCGGCCGCGCTCTGGCCCTTGACCGCTTGCTTGATTTTGGCAGGTGCACTGTCTATGTCGCATACGCCGCTAGCGACTTTCTCGCTCATCGTGCAAGCTTTCTGCGCACTACTCTTCCTCGGCAATCGCGACAATTATGGCAATGCGCCATTGATGAATTTGGGCTTCTTTGCTGCTTTATCTTTAGCAATCTCGGGATGGTGGAGCGGTGATCAGATACGTGCTGAAGCCCAACGCTTTCTGGCCGTGTTACGTGAGTTATCTGCACCAAGTAAGCCACAAAGTCACGACACGAATCTGAATGACAGCAATACCCATTTCCGCGCCTGGCTAAATCCTTGGTGCAATCAGCCCGTCATGCTTTGGCTGCCGGTGTTGTGGGGTCTGGCTTGGTGGTTGATGGCTTGGCTAGCAGAAACCGCGTCTGCCTTTACGCAATGGCAGCAACGCGATGCGCTTCCCAACGCCGATATTGCGATAGGCGTAGCTACCGCCGCACTCTTATTGATACTGGCGAAATGGCGTAATTGGACGCCTATGGGTTTATTGAGTGCGGTCAGCTTAGGACTATTTATCTACGCCGCAGATCTTGGTATGACGGGTAGCCTAGCCACCTATTTGCCATCTACTTCATGGGGATTTATCGCTTGGCCTTGTGCCTTTATCTGGCATTGGTTTGCTTTGAAACAGCAAGAGAGATTTTATACTGAGCACCCACGCCTTTTGGCATGGCTGCACATACTAGGGCTGTGGTTAGCGCTATTTATCATTTCTGCAGAATTGCGCGGACAATTTAGCCTCTTGAGTGAGCCGACCTCAAGTTGGATTTTATTGGCATGGATATTGACACCAGCATTAACACTATTTGGATTGGGAAGTCGATTCTTCGCGCTACGCTGGCCTGTTTCACAGTATCGCACCGTGTATTTACAAGAGGCTTGCACGCCGATTGCACTCTATCTTTTAATCTGGTGCTGGGTCAGCGATATTTTGTCGGCTGGTAATGCCTCGCCCTTGCCTTACCTGCCATTGCTGAATCCTTTAGAGCTGGCGCAGATGATCATCTTATTGAGCTTGTATAGTTGGTGGCAGCACCTACCAGAAACCGCCAAAGTAAAACTACCGAGACCACACGCCATGGGAATTATTGCACTAACTAGCCTGGCATTATTGACGGGATCGGTGCTGCGCTCAGAACACCATTTTGGTGATATCGCGTGGGACTTTGATACCCTATTTGCGTCGCGATTGGCACAAGCCTCTGTATCGATAGCTTGGGCACTTTGCGGCGTGGGTCTGATGTTGTATGGCAATCGTCGCGCCTCCCGCACTGTGTGGATTGCAGGTGTAGTTTTACTCGGCGTCGTGGTCTTGAAATTGTTTGTGATTGAACTGGCGGGTCGTGGCGGTTTGTACCGTATCGTGTCTTTCATCGGTGTTGGTATCGCCTTCTTGGTAGTCGGCTATTTTGCACCAGTACCTGTTAAGCCGAAACTTGCGAGCGAGACTGCGAAGGAAACTACTGAGAACACTACTGAGAACATGAAAGAGAGCGGAGAAAACAATCATGCTTAAGCGGTTATATCATTTCGGCGTTTGTGCAGGGATCGTGATGGTCGCTGGCAGTGCATTTGCGCTGCCTGTCAACGACGAGGTCATTATTGAACTTCCGACCACCACCGAAAAATCCCTACCGTATTACGCGTTACGGATACCGATGGCAATCTATCCACGAAGTGCTAACAGTCAATTATCTGATCTGAAGATACGCAATGCGAAAGGCGATTTCTTGAACTATGCCTGGCTAGAAAGCACAACAGAAAGCCTAAAGATAGAAAGCCATACGCTGCCATTTTTTTCCATATTGGCTACGTCACAAGAGGGAGGGAAAAATAAGGAAGTCATCTCGCTCGACATCCTGCGCCAGACCGATGGCAGTTTAATCGCACAAAGCAAATTCACGCCGACAGGAAATGCAAAGGCTCCAATCAGTGCCTGGATTATTGATGCCAGCACGTTAAATCCAGCCGCTCGTTTAATACAAGCCAGAGTCCGCATCGATAAAAATTTTCAGGGCATCTTCCCCTTACGAATTGAGGTAAGTGAGGATTTTAAAACGTGGACTAGCATTGGTGGCGTCGAACAACTTGTGCAGTTACAACATCAAGGCGAAACAATACAAAAATTGTCTTTGGATCTTGGACACAGCAAAGCAAAATATCTACGTTTAAGCGCGCAAACAAGCTCAGAGCAATCTCAGACTACGCCGCAGATTTTGGCTATCGAGATTGACACACAAGAACAAGAACTCGTCACACCAAAGATGCAATGGACAGCGCCTATCCAAGCGCAGCTATGCAATGCGAATTCTTGTGAATACCAAGTGCCAGCGAACACACCGATTGATAGTTTACGACTGCACTTACAAGAGAAGAATACCCTGGCTAAAGTACAGATTTTTGGTGAGCTCCCAACAACAGCGAAACCAAGCAACGCTCATCAGCATTTTCGCAATCCCTTATATGTATTGCGCCATCAAAAAAAGTTGGCAGCATCCCCAACTACACAAGAGATTTTTCTCGGCGATATCAACGCCTATCGCCTGGAGCTTCCCGCTGGAGAAATTAGCACCGAAGACCTGTCTCTCGGAGGTTATGCCCTCAAAAAAATTCGTTTGCAAATTCCAGCTGGCGTGAAAAACTTAGGTACGCTAGCGCCCACCATTTCCCTAGGAACATTGAGTCGTAACTTGGCGTTTCTGGCGCGTGGTGATGCGCCCTATCGGATAGAATTTTCGACCACCACGAAAGAAGGCACAGCACTGGAAGTCCGCACACTAATGCCGAAACTCAATCTGCGCGATACGGCTTTGGCTTTTGCGGAAGTAAGGATGCCGCCATCAACAGCGGAAAAAATTGGTGTCAGCGACCCCATCAAAACACCAACACCGGACAAACATGAAGGCGCACAAAAGCGCTATTGGTTATGGGCAACGCTGGTTGCAGCACTGATCGTGTTAGGTGCGATGGTCTGGTCGCTATTGCGGAATATTGATAAAGAGAAAAAGTGAGTTGAAAAAATTGGTATTGCGACGTTTATCACTTACGTCTATCACTAACGCCTATGCACCAATTTACTGACCACAATGGTTTTCTCAATTTTTGACCTCTTTAATTTATTCGGGAGCGATCTTAAGAATATCCTGCGACAAGATCACAATGTTGACCAATTTACCGATGGTCATACTGCCTCTCACCTACTCTTAAAAATCAGCATAAACAGAGCCCATGGGATAGGCTTTCACAACTTCGGCGACGGTGATTTTTTGTTCTAGATCCCCACCTTGCGGTAGCTGACGATCGATACTGGCAGGCGTGAAGCTGCATGAATTGTACTCATAAGGTCCAGAGGCGCAAGCGTCCAACCGATGCCAAAGCGCGATTTATTGATTAGTCCCAAGCTCGACGAGCGTATCGCCCAGTTTCGCCACTGCTTACGCTTGTGTTTTAACCGGATCGACCGTCCAGACTGCAGCGTTTTGTATGATCACATCAGTCGCTGGCTTTTGCGCATTTACATTCGCACTGCAACACAATGCCGCCACGATCAACAAGTTAAACGACTAAGTTTTATACTAATTCCAAGGCGATGTCGTCATTTATTGACGTGGGCCACTCGATTCTATGATGTGTTAATGTATAACACTGGTACGATATCTAAACGCACTTACTTTTTTAATGACGAAGTTTGCCCTAGGTAAGTACTCAGCAACATTAAAATGCTTTGTCAACTTGCGCTATTGAAGCATTGCATTTGCGCTCTCCTTTTACCCATTCTACGAAAGTAAAAAAATGATCCAAATTAGCTTAGTTAGTCGCCGTCTCTTTGCAGGTATTTTAGCAATAGGTATTTTATCTGGTTGCGCGACGACACAAGGAAACAACCCTAGTGAAAAACGACAGGCAGTACAAACGATGCGAGACAGTGCATTAGTCTCACTCTACAAAACCAAACCTGAAGCAAAAGCCAAAGTCGACGCTGCTTATGGTACTGCTGTATTCAGCACGGCCAACGTCAATTTATTGATTGCCAGTTTTAGCGGTGGCTATGGCATCGCTAAAGATCGTAGTGGTAAGCAAACCTATATGCGTATGGCAGAAGCAGGCATCGGTCTTGGCGCAGGTGTCAAAGATGTGCGTACCATCTTTATCTTTCATTCACAAAAAGCGTTTGAGCAATTTGTGAATTCTGGATGGGAATTTGGCGCCCACGCCGATGCGGCAGCCAAAGCAGGTGACAAAGGCGCTGCAGTCGGCGGCGAAGTGAGCGTCGCGGGCATGACCATTTATCAGATCACAGAAGCAGGCCTAGCGCTTCAAGCGACAATTAAAGGCACCAAGTTCTACAAAGATGACGAGCTAAATTAATGTATTAGTTTCAGCTAGCGACCACAGCTTTTTTCCGTGGTCGCCCACGCGCTGCTGGCTCAACCCTGCGTTCAGTCAGCTTCGCCATTTCTAGCTTAAATACTTCTGAGCCCAGCACCCACGCCTTACTAGTGGCATCGTTAATTGCCTTGAGGTGGCTGGAGGAGAGACCTTTTTCGAGCAAGTCTCGATACGCTGCTTCGCGTTGAAAAGGCGTATTCCCTAAGCCCCAATACATCGCATGATCCGCTACCACAGGATCAACCCGCATACCCAGATGGTGCTGACAACTCGACCACGGATAACTATTGGGTTCCGCTACCAAATGCTGACGTACCGCCATTTCTTCTATCATCACGCAGCACGGCAAAAAATATTGAGGCGCCTCTAATACCGTCGCCTTAAATCTGCCCTGCCACAGCAGACCGCTGCGTTTATATTTTGCATTGAAATAGGGAACGTAATAGCGTCCCAACCATTGCATCATTTTGCCCAATCCCAATTCATCACTTGGTGTCGCCAGCAAATGAAGACGATCCGGCAAAATGGTATAGGCATGAATCTGAACGCTAAATTGTTTCGCTGCCCCTTTTAACCAATCAATGAAGACAACATAGTCCGCCGTATCGACAAAAATAATCTTGCCGTCGATACCGGCTTGGGTAATGTGATGCGCCTGATGTGGGATTACTAAGCGTGGAAGTCTTGCCATGATTGGGAAATGCTAAGCGTAAATTTAATGGGGACATTGTAGTAGAAAGCCCGGCAAAGTAGTGGCTAGTGGCACAAATTATATTTGCAAACTTTGGGCGTGCTAGTAAGTCGTCGATATGTGTCACCTCGGACTATCGGCCGCTATTCATACCACCGTCACTGGTTGAACTTACCTCGTTCCGCTCAACGCAAATCCACCACCTTAATCGCGGTCACTTTGCGTCTGAACTTAGACTTAGCCATTGCATTCTCACGCTCATGCAAAGACTTACCTAAAAAACTTTCCAAACTAGGACCGTTCTTCACACGCTTGTCTTTGAAAATAAAATCGAACACTTCCCGAAACCAAACACGTCTACCCATCTTGGTGTACCAGCGCATCGCATAGGCGACATCGCGGTCGCGGCTGAATAAGTTACGATAAATCGCCTTCGGGCGCATTTGCAGTATGACTTCCATGGTTTTTACCCACATAAAGATGCGCCAGGGTGGCACCTTTTTAGTTGCCAGCACTTGATGTTTGTAATCCCATTTACGGGTATCAGTTTGTATCACTTGTCGCTGACTGACCGTAGGATAATAGGGCGTCCAGCGATGCGGTGTGACGTAGAGCATCTGAATTTGATCGGGATCGTAGCGCAGCAAGTATTTGAGTGAGTGCCAGTAATCGATATCAGTTTCTTCTTCGAATCCGACCACGTAGGTCGCCATGGAAACTATGCCATGCTGGCGCAGCAATTGAATCGCTTGCTGATCCTCACTGGTGCTGGCACCTTTCTTGATGTTCTTGAGTGTGGCTTCGTTGTAGCTTTCTATGCCCAACAAAAATCGAATCACGCCGGCCTTTTTGTATAAATGCAAAATGTCCGCATCGCGTACGATGTCGCCAGCACGGGTGGAGCCAACCAAAATTAAATTCACCTTCTCTGCGATCAGCGCCTCCAAAAATGCCTTCCAGGCTTTACGTGAACCGGTGGGTAGCTCATCGGCAAAGTTAATTAACTCGACACCTTCTTCTCTATATAGTCTTGCCATTTCTTTGGCGAATTTTACGGGATCATGATGCCTCCACTGCGTCCAAAATCCACGCTGACCACAATAACTACAGAGATAGGGACAGCCTCGTGAAAACTGTACTACCACCGCGCGCTTGCCGCCCCAGTACGAGTAACGACTATGATCGATCAGCTCCCAGCCTACTCGATAAGCATCGAGATCCTCCAACATGCTTGCCGCAGCCGTGGCCTGTATCTCATGATTTTGACGATAGGCAATCCCATCCACCGCCGCCAGATCAGCGCCCAGACATAAAGCAAGCATCAACTGCTTAGCGGTACGCTCACCCTCACGCCGTACGACGAAGTCAATGTAAGGACTTTCATTCAACACCTGTTCATAATGATAAGTAGGAAATACACCGCCATAAATGATGACCAGATTTGGCATGGTTGATTTCAACATGGCGCACAGTACCACCACCGTGGCGTGCACTGAAGAAGATCCGGAATGTCCCAGCATTACATACTGCGGAGCCTGTTTTCTGCATGCGCGAACGATATCAAACAAAGACATAGGGCCAAATTCAGCGTCTAGTAAGCTCACATCAAAACCAGCATCGATCAATGGCCCGCCTATACTTAACAGGCCTAATGGCGGCAGCTGCTCTTTGGGGATGCGACTACCGATCGCGGTGTGCGGCGGATTGATCAGTAGGATTTTGGTGGTCTCTGGTAATTTCATAATGACTTCCGATACAATTGAAAGCCTGCAGTGTAAAAAAGCCAAGTGAAGCGAAGATGAAGTTTGTGTGAAGTCTGACACGTAGCTTAGGGACTTTTACGAGGCAACCTTGGCTCTTGGCCTGACTATGGGTTAAACTCAGCGAACCACACATCTTTCGACTCACTTGGTCGATGATTAGCGATCATTTGAATAGACTCATAATGAAGTCGCCGCATCCATAAACATCACAGACACACCACTCTCGGAACTCCATGAAGCATTTCAAAATATCTATTCTGATCTCTATCGCCCTACTGGCTCTAGCCACCTACTGGGGTTATACCCATGGCGGTATCAATACAGCGCTGACTGCGCTCGGCATCGCGTCGATTTTGGCAGTCTTGGAAATTTCTCTTTCCTTCGACAATGCGGTCGTGAATGCGTCTGTCTTAAAAAATTGGGATCCGTTTTGGCAAAAATTATTTTTGACTGTCGGTATCGTCATTGCTGTATTTGGTATGCGTCTAGTGTTTCCTCTTGTGATCGTGGCGCAAGCGGCAGATCTCGGCATGCTGGAAGTCTGGGATCTGGCGATCAATAATCCTAAGGCTTTTTCTACACATCTTGTCAGTCATCATGCGGAAGTCGCCGCATTTGGTGGCGTATTTTTATTGCTGGTATTTTTGAATTTCTTATTCGATGAGAAAAAAGAGATGCACTGGCTCGGAAACATAGAAGAAAAAATGTCTTCATTTGGCACTATCGGATCTATTCCTGTATTAATTGCCTTACTTGTAGTCATAGGCAGTGTGAGCATGGTCAATGAGACGCAACAATTTGCCGTACTGCTGGCTGGTATATGGGGTGTCGTAACTTATGTCGGCGTCGATTTCAGTAGTGGTCTATTGGAAAAAGAAGAAACGACCGATATCAATATCGGTAGCGTCGTGAAAAGCGGTGGCATAGGCGGCTTTTTGTACCTGGAAGTGCTCGATGCGTCATTTTCATTCGACGGTGTGATTGGTGCATTTGCCATCACCAATGATGTCGTCATCATCATGCTGGGTTTGGCCATAGGCGCGTTCTTTGTGCGCTCTATGACCGTGTATCTTGTTCGTCAGGGCACCTTGGAAGAATATGTATATCTAGAACACGGCGCGCACTATGCGATAGGCATTTTGGCCTTGATCATGTTCGCCAGCATGAAGTATCACATCCCAGAAATTTTCACCGGATTGATAGGTGTAGCGTTTATTGCAGCATCCCTGTGGTCATCTGTCCAACACCGTAAATTAGGTAAATAGAAAAAGCACAGCTCTATAAATAAAGTGGCGCGAATATTGCATGACTAATTTGCGTGTTGCTCAGTATTGCTCAAAAATAGCAACACACGAATACCTATTCGACATTTTATTTTCATATTGTGATTCACATTCATAGACGTTGCAGAGTAGTTGCAAATTGATTCTATGATGTGATTTCGCACTTTGCCCTGGAGCCCTGCTTGCCTCAACCTCATGCGCCCAACCTGAAGATCGTCGTCATCAATACAGTGATGCCGGTGTCAGAGGATACCCATGATCAAGACTCTGCGATGCAGTTGCAAATGGCTCGCTCGCGCGATTTAAGAATAGGCTTGCTACAAGCTGGCTATAATATTATTGCCTCCATCCCTGGCGATATGTATCTGATTGACCGGCTGACGCAATTGCAGCCTGACCTGATTATCATCGACGCCGAATCCGATGCTCGCGATGTCTTGGAAGAATTGGTCATCGTTAGTCGTGATGCCCCCCGCCCTATCGTCTTATTTACCGAAGACGGCAATCCCTCACAACTAGAAGCCGCGATGGCCGCAGGGGTCTCCGCTTACGTAGTGGCAGGTCTCCAAGTCGATAGGGTAAAACCTGTATTAGAGGTTGCAGTCGCGCGCTTTAACGCCGATCAAAAACTGCGCTCAGAATTATCCGATACCAAAACTAAACTGGCCGAGCGCAAAACCATAGAGCGCGCCAAAGGCTTATTAATGGAGCGTCATCGCCTAAGCGAAAACGAAGCCTATCAAAAGTTACGCAAGCAAGCGATGGAGAAAAATCTTAAATTGGTCGATCTGGCTCAACGCATTTTGGATGTCGCGGATTTACTCGGCTAAAACCAATCTAAGCTTGATCGTTTTTAGTGCATTGCACCAAATTGGGCTCCAAATCGGTGCAAAAAATCTTTTTTACCAGCCCGATTTTGGCAAGCTCAAGGTAAATAAGCGATAAGACCAGTTGGCACAGTAATTGCAAGTACTAGATCAAGTACCCCATCGGTACATACAGAAATTTGCTAACGGCGGTAAATTTCTCAGGACGGACTAATTAAGTAGGACAAGTAATGCAAAGACCATCTTGCTGGGCTTGCTTGCTTAATTAACTCTTCCAAAAAGACAAAGGCGTCTTCCTATCTAGCTCATCTGAGCCGGGTAGTAAGACGCCTTTTTTCGTTTTGATCATGCAATGTAAAGACCAACACGCTGGAGCCAAACCATGAATAAGCAAGTCAACCACTCAAACGAAACAGGTGCCCTAGATGAAACATCTCCTGCTAACACAAGTACGACTGCACATGACCCGTCACGTCGCAATCTCATTCAAGGTGCTGGCATGCTTGCAGCAAGTAGCGTGTTAGGCCTCGGCGCAGGAGTCAGTGGCGCCTGGGCAGCTGGCTCTGATAAGCCAGAAAAAGAAGAAGTCAAAATTGGCTTCATTCCTTTGACCGATTGTGCCTCAGTGGTCATCGCCTCAGTCATGGGCTTCGACAAAAAATACGGCATCAAAATTATTCCGACCAAAGAATCATCCTGGGCCAGCGTGCGCGACAAACTGGTGAATGGTGAGCTCGATGCAGCGCATGTTTTGTACGGTCTGGTATATGGCGTGCAGCTCGGCATAGGCGGTCCCAAAAAAGATATGAATATCTTGATGACCCTAAACAATAACGGCCAAGCTATCACGCTGTCGAAGAAACTCGCCGACAAAGGCGCGGTGGATGGCGCAGGTCTTGCCAAATTAATGGCACGTGAAAAACGTGAGTACACTTTCGCCCAAACCTTCCCTACTGGCACTCACGCCATGTGGCTGTACTACTGGCTGGCAGCACACGGCATCAATCCGATGAAGGACGCCAAAGTCATCACCGTGCCGCCACCACAAATGGTCGCCAATATGCGCGTCGATAATATGGATGGCTACTGCGTAGGCGAACCGTGGAATCACAGAGCGGTGGTCGATGGCATAGGCATTACTGCTGCCACTACCCAAGATATCTGGCGCGATCATCCTGAGAAAGTTTTGGGTTGCACCTCTGAGTTTTCACAAAAATATCCAAACACCGCGCGTGCTGTGGTCGCCGCTATTTTAGAAGCTAGCCGCTGGATTGATTCGTCACTAATGAATAAACAAAAGATGGCGGAAATTATCGCCGAAAAATCTTATGTCAACACCTCCGTCGATGTCATCAATCAACGCATCATGGGACGCTATCAAAATGGTTTAGGTAAGACTTGGGACGATCCTTACTACATGAAATTTTTCAACGATGGTGCGGTGAATTTCCCTTACCTCTCTGATGGGATGTGGTTCTTAACCCAGCATAAACGTTGGGGCTTGTTGAAAACCGATCCAGATTATCTGGGCGTGGCAAAGGCCGTCAATCGTATCGACATTTACAAAGATGGCGCAGCGATGGCAAAAGTCAGTGTACCGAAAGATCCTATGCGTAAAAGTAAGTTGATCGATGGCACGGTGTGGGATGGGCAAAATCCCGCCGCTTATGCCGCTTCTTTCAAGATAAAAGCCTAAGGAATACATCATGACCAGTCTGCTCAGTACCTATACCAAAGCTAGCGCTCCGGCTATAGCACTGGTAACTGTAACAGCGCCCGCACCTGAAACAAAAACAGTAGCAAATAAGGCAGATGATATGAGCAAGCACGCACCCACAATTTCACCGCCGGTATTCAAACAGCCATCGAAGTTCAAGCTACACATGAAAGCGATCGCCTTCAAGCTATTGCCGCAATTCCTGGGCTTGGCAATGCTCGTATTAATTTGGGCGATCATTGCAGAGAAAAATACGGCTCTGCCATCGCCTTGGGTCACTTTGCTAGAAGCGATCAAATTATTTTCTGATCCTTTTTATCAAAATGGGCCGAATGATCAGGGCATAGGTTGGAATATTTACGCGTCTTTAAAACGGGTCGCGGTTGGCTTTGGTCTGGCAGCGCTCATAGGTATCCCGCTCGGCTTTATGATAGGTCGCTTCAGCTTTATGGCGGGCATGTTTAATCCGATTATTAGTTTGCTCAAACCTGTCTCGCCTTTGGCTTGGTTACCTATCGGCTTGTTGGTTTTTAAAGCAGCGCATCCAGCAGCGATCTGGTCTATTTTTATCTGCTCGATTTGGCCGATGGTGATCAATACCGCGATTGGTGTGCAACGCGTACCGCAAGATTATATGAATGTGGCACGGGTTTTAAATTTGTCCGAATGGAAGATCCTAACGCGCATCTTATTGCCTAGCGTACTGCCTTATATGTTGACTGGCGTACGTCTGGCAATCGGTACCGCATGGTTAGTGATCGTGGCAGCAGAGATGTTAACCGGTGGCGTTGGCATAGGATTTTGGGTCTGGGATGAATGGAATAACTTGAATGTACCGCACATCATTATCGCCATCGTGGTGATTGGTTTAGTCGGACTCTTGTTAGAACAAGCCTTGGTCGCAATGGCGCGTGCAGTCACCTATGAAGAAACAGGAGCCTAATCATGGACAAGCTAAATACGGTCGACGCGAACGACAAAAAATACATAGAAATTCAAAACGTAGAAATGCGTTTCGATACCAAGAAAGGCAGCTTCCATGCTCTACGCGATATCAATTTGCGCATATCTAAAGGGGAATTCATTACCCTGATTGGCCATTCCGGCTGCGGTAAATCGACACTACTCAATCTGATTGCCGGTCTAACTACGGCAAGCTCAGGCGCCCTGTTGTGCGCAAATCGCGAAATCGCCGGTCCTTCACCCGAACGCGGTGTCGTGTTTCAAAATCATTCGCTGCTACCTTGGCTGACCTGCTTTGAAAATGTCTATCTCGCGGTTGAGCGCGTATTTGCAGCGACCGAAAGTAAAAGTGAACTCATCAATCGCACCCGCAATGCCTTGGCGCTGGTCGGTTTAACTGCTGCTGACAAAAAACGCCCACATGAAATCTCCGGAGGCATGAAACAACGTGTCGGCATCGCCCGTGCTTTAGCGATCGAACCCAAAGTGTTATTGATGGATGAACCTTTCGGTGCACTCGATGCATTGACCCGCGCTCACTTGCAAGATGAGTTACTCAAGATCGTCGCCAAAACACAATCAACCGTCGTGATGGTCACGCATGATGTGGATGAAGCCGTGCTGTTGTCTGACAAGATCGTGATGTTGACCAATGGTCCTGCCGCCACCATAGGCGAAATCTTGCCCGTGGATTTAGCACGGCCACGCGAACGAGTTGCACTGGCGAACGACGCGCAGTACGCAAAATACCGCAGCGAGGTGCTGGAATTTTTGTATCACCGCCAATCGCATCCAAGCAAAGAAGTCGCGTGATTAAGAATTTTTTCGAAAGCATTCAGTCCCTATGAAAAATACCAAAGTCAAATTCCATTGGCGCAGAGTACGCAGAGAAATCGAAAAGTGCTCTCTGCGTACTCTGCGCCTCTGCGGTTCATGTTTTTTGATTTTCTGTCTTAGAAGACAGAACAATTAATAATCTTCAAAAAAAAATACTAAGCACAGAATTTTTTGAATTAAGGATTTACATCATGAAAAAACTCAAACTCGTCATGGTCGGCAATGGAATGGCAGGCGTGCGCACCCTCGAAGAATTACTGAAGATTGCGCCAGATTTGTACGACATCACGGTCTTTGGCGCTGAGCCTTACGCCAATTACAATCGTATTTTGTTGTCACCCGTTTTAGCCGGCGAGCAAACGATTAAAGACATCATGCTCAATGATGTTGACTGGTATACCGATAATAATATCACCCTGCATCTGGGTAAAAAGATCGTCAAAATTGATCGCTATAAACGC
Source organism: uncultured Undibacterium sp. (assembly GCA_963511665.1). Classification (GTDB taxonomy): domain Bacteria; phylum Pseudomonadota; class Gammaproteobacteria; order Burkholderiales; family Burkholderiaceae_D; genus Undibacterium. The sequence continues at coordinate 67,823 of CAUPKC010000004.1, read as the reverse complement.
GTAGTGATCGCCGAAGATGGAACGGAAACAGAATACGATAGATTATTGATCGCCACCGGCTCTACACCATTCATGTTGCCTGTACCGGGCAAAGATCTACAAGGTGTGATCGCCTATCGCGACATCCACGATACCAATACCATGATCGCTGCTTCGGAAGAACACACGCATGCCGTCGTGATTGGTGGTGGCCTGCTGGGTCTTGAAGCGGCGAATGGTTTGAAGATGCGAGGTATGAATGTCTCGGTCGTACACTTGCCCGCTTGGTTGATGGACAGACAACTCGATCTCACCGCTGGCAAGATGCTGCAAAAATCTTTAGAAGATCGCGGACTTAATTTTCTGCTTGAGAAAAATACAGAAACCTTGCTAGGCGATGAAAACGGCCATGTGAAAGCAATCCGTTTTTCGGATGGTTTAGAAATTCCAACCCAGCTCGTGGTGATGGCCGTCGGTATCCGACCAAATACCGCTCTAGCGGAATCGGCAGGACTGTATTGCAATCGTGGTTTGATCGTGAATGACACCATGCAAACTTATGATCCTCGCATTTACGCGGTCGGCGAATGCGTGAATCATCGCGGCACCGTGTATGGATTGGTTGCACCCTTGTTCGAAATGGCGAAGGTCTGTGCCAATCATTTGGCGAATTTTGGCATCGGTCGTTATCAAGGTTCGGTTACTTCCACCAAACTCAAAGTCACTGGTATTGATTTGTTTTCGGCTGGTGATTTTTCAGGTGGTAAAGATACCGAAGAAATCATCCTGTCCGATCCTATCGGTGGCGTTTACAAAAAATTAGTACTAAAAGACGACAAACTGATCGGTGCTTGCTTGTATGGTGACACGGTTGATGGCAGTTGGTATTTCAAGCTACTGCGCGAAGGAAAAAACATTGCCGAGATACGTGATTCACTGATGTTTGGTGAATCGAATACTGGCGATGTCGGGCACGAAGGCCATACCAAAGCAGCATCGATGCCAGACACCGCCGAGGTCTGTGGTTGCAATGGCGTGTGCAAAGGCACGATCGTCAAAGCAATTAAAGAAAAAGGCTTGTTTACTTTAGAAGATGTGCGCAAACACACCAAAGCATCAGCATCCTGTGGTTCGTGTACAGGCTTGGTCGAGCAGATCATCATGTTCACAGCGGGTGGTGATTATTCGGCGACGCCCAAAGCCAAGGCCATGTGTTCATGTACAGATCACTCGCATCATGCGGTACGTGAAGCGATCAAAGTCAATCATTTGTTGACCGTAGCGTCGGTTCAACAATTTATGGAATGGCGCACGCCAAATGGGTGCGCAAGTTGCCGACCTGCTTTGAATTACTACCTGCTTTCGACCTGGCCGAAAGAAGCGATAGATGATCCGCAATCACGTTACATCAATGAACGCTCGCATGCGAATATTCAAAAAGATGGTACCTACTCGGTAATTCCACGTATGTGGGGTGGTGAAACTAATGCTTCTGAATTGCGCAGAATTGCGGACGTCGTCGACAAATTCAACATCCCAACCGTCAAGGTCACGGGTGGCCAACGCATCGATTTGCTTGGTGTGAAGAAAGAAGACTTACGCGCAGTTTGGCAAGATCTGGGCATGCCATCCGGCCTCGCCTATGCCAAAGGTTTGCGCACAGTAAAGACTTGCGTCGGCAGCGAATGGTGTCGATTCGGCACGCAAAATTCTACGCTTATGGGGCAGCAATTAGAGCGCGAACTGGCACGCATGTATGCACCCCACAAAGTCAAACTGGCGGTCTCAGGCTGTCCTCGCAACTGCGCCGAAGCTGGTATCAAAGACGTTGGTGTGATCGGTGTTGATTCGGGTTGGGAAGTCTATGTGGGTGGCAATGGCGGCATCAAAACAGAAGTCGCGCAATTTCTGGTCAAGCTCAAAACGCATCAAGAAGTAATGGAATACACAGGCGCTTTTTTACAACTATATCGCGAAGAAGGCTGGTATTTAGAACGTACCGTGCACTACATCGCCCGTGTTGGTCTCGACTATGTGAAGCAACAAATCTTGGAGAATGCTGCGCGACGTGAAGAACTCTATCAACGCTTATTGTTCTCACTGGAAGGCGAGGTTGATCCTTGGCATGAACCTGAGAAGGCGCAAGTGGATACACGGCAGTTTGAGCGGATTGGTGGATGAGTTGAAGCCAAAGTATTGATGCAAACATGAAACGAGATGAACCTTCCCTCCCCTTCAAGGGGAGGGCTAGGGTGGGGATGGGTTTAATTAAAGCACGGCAGCAACGTAGGGCGAATGAAACCCACGCCACGAGCCCAACAAGCATCTGAGCCGCGCGGATTGCACCCGCCCTACAGTAAATTGGCTGATCAAAACACATTGAAAACAAAGGAAAACCATGTCCCAAGAATGGCAAATCATCTGTCGCGTAGACGACATTCCAGTCCTCGGTGCACGCGTCGTAAAACGGCAAGCGAAAACCGATGTAGCGATTTTCAGAAATACCGAGGACAAAATTTTCGCGCTCTTAGATAAGTGTCCGCACAAAGGCGGTCCCTTATCGCAAGGCATCGTCTTTGGTGAGAAAGTCGCTTGCCCTTTGCATAACTGGAACATAGAATTGCCAACTGGTTGCGCGGTGTCTCCCGACGAAGGCTGCACCCAAAAATTCAGCGTCAAAGTTGAAGCCGATCAGGTCTATCTCGACACGAATGAATTGTTGACGCTTGCAGTCGAAACTTAAGCGATTTAGGAAATCATGAATGACACTATGCGCGAAACCAAAGTAGCTAATGTGCTTGATATCGCGGCTACACTAGAGACCAAATCCACCTGCTGCTATTGCGGTGTCGGTTGTGGTGTGATTATTGAATCCGACGGTGTGCAAGTCACCGGGGTGCGCGGTGATCCTGACCATCCGGCGAACTTCGGTAAATTGTGCAGCAAAGGTAGCAATTTACATCTGAGTGCCAAACCACTATTGCAACAGCAGGTGCGTGCGCTGTATCCAGAATCGCGCACCGATCGCACGCAAGCCAGACAACGCATAGACTGGGATAGCTGTCTCGATGGCATGGTTGATAAATTCGCTGCGACGATCAAAGAACATGGTCCTGACAGCGTAGGATTTTATATCTCTGGTCAGCTACTGACAGAAGACTATTACGTCTTCAATAAGCTCGCCAAGGGTTTGATAGGCACGAATAATATCGACAGCAATTCAAGGCTCTGTATGTCGAGCGCAGTAGCGGGCTATAAACAGACTTTAGGCTCCGATGCGCCACCTTGCAGTTATGAGGATATAGATCATACCGATCTCTTGTTCATTGCAGGCTCTAACACTGCATTTGCGCACCCCATCTTGTATCGCCGCATCGAACAGGCTCGAGAAAATAATCCAAATTTAAAGATGATCGTAGTCGATCCTCGACGCACGGATACCGCGCGCGATGCAGATTTACATCTGGCTATTTTGCCCGGTACCGACGTCGCTCTTTTCAATGGGCTCTTACATCTTTGCCTATGGGACGATACGCTCGACCATAACTTTATCGCTCAACACACAGAGGGTTTTGCTGAGCTGAAGAAAACGGTACGCGATTTCACACCGACCATGGTGGCGCAAATCTGTGGCATTAAGGAACAAGACTTACATCAAGCAGCGCAATGGTTCGGTCAAGCAAAAGCGGCGCTGTCCTTATATTGCCAGGGCCTGAATCAATCTGCCGCAGGCACTGCAAAAAATGCCGCGCTCATCAATCTACACCTAGCGACTGGACAGATAGGCAAACCCGGCGCAGGACCATTTTCATTGACCGGGCAACCGAATGCAATGGGAGGCCGCGAAGTCGGCGGCATGGCAAATCTATTGTCTGGGCATCGTGACTTAAATAATCCCGAACATCGCGCTGAAGTCGCTGCATTGTGGGGAGTAGACAATGTGCCAGCACAACCGGGGAAAACGGCAGTAGAATTATTCGAAGCTGTACGCCAAGGCGAGATCAAACTACTTTGGATAGTCTGCACCAATCCCGCGCAATCGATGCCCGATCAAAATTTAATCCGTGAGGCCTTACTCAAGGCGGAGCTGGTGATTGTGCAAGAAGCCTACTCCAGCACCGCTACCGTGCCATACGCAGATATACTTTTGCCCGCCTCAACCTGGTCAGAAAAATCCGGCACCGTGACTAATTCAGAGCGTCGCATCTCACGCGTCAATGCCGCCATCAACGCGCCTGGCGAAGCCAGACATGATTGGGAAATCGCAGCGCAGTTCGCACGAAAATTGGCCTTGAAACTGGAGAAATCCACACCTGATTTCTCTTATACCACCCCTGAAGAAATATGGAACGAACATCGAGCAACGACCTGTGGACGCGATCTTGATATCACCGGTTTAAGTTACGACATTTTGCAAACACAGGGTCCGCAACAGTGGCCCTACCCCGCTGGTGCAAGTGTAGGAAAAACACGCCTGTATGAAGATCATTATTTCGCTACAGCTAATGGTCGCGCCCGCTTTGTCAATACGCTATACATGCCTACTGTGGAAAAAACCAATCCACGCTATCCATTTGCCTTGACCACAGGGCGCTTACGCGATCAATGGCATGGTATGAGTCGCACAGGCACTGTGGCACAATTATTCGCGCATGCAACGGAGCCGGTAATCGAGATGGCGGCTCAGGACATGGAGCGACGTTTTATAAAAGACGGTGATCTAGTCGACGTGAGCAATGGGCGCGGCATGCAAAGATTGATCGCCAGCGCTAGTGATACTTTAAAAGCGGGACAGGCATTTATCGCGATGCACTGGGGTGAAGAATTTGTGTCAGGCGCTTTGAGTAACGATCCAAATAGGGAACAAAGTAGCTACGGCGTCAATGCACTTTGCAACCCAGCGATAGACCCTGACTCTAAACAGCCAGAACTAAAACACACAGCAGTCAAAATCGTGAAAGCAGAATGTCCGTGGCAATTTCTGGTGATTGCTTGGCTCGATGTAGCGCAAGTTTTCAGCATTCAACAAAGCTTACGTCAGTTCTATGGACAATTCGCTTACGCCAGTTGTGTCCCGTTTGGTCGCGATAAACTAGGTCTGCTATTTCGGGCTGCTCATACCTCAGCGGTGGATCACGGCATCACTGAAAAAATTGAAAGCTTGATGGGAATTCAAGGTCCTGCCGTACTACGTTATGACGATAAAAAACGCGGCAACTCAAGACATATACTATTAGCGCCGAACGACCGTGGCAGCACATTGCAAGCGATCGCTTTAGCAGGAGACACCAGCGCAGAGCATTGGTTAAGAGCGCTGTTAGCAGATCAAGCGATCATTCAACAAACCAAATCCCTATTACTCAACGAAGCAACGCCAGCACAAAATGCCAACAAGGTCAGGGACAAAATTATTTGTACTTGCCTAAATGTAGGAGAGCGTCAAATTCGAAGCGAGATCGAGGCGCTAAGTACACAAACAAGTGAGGAATCCGGAGATACAAAAACAGACGTTCTTCAACAACTGAAGCAGCGCCTTCGATGCGGTACCAACTGTGGTTCTTGCGTACCGGAGATTAAGCAAATGATTTTACAAATACCGAGTATCAAGCACATTGACAGCAGCAAATTGGCCCATGAAATATCAGACCATTCATAAGCGCTCGACCAAATATGCAAACTTCGTTATGGTTTGTCGTTGCGAAAATTTTTCAAGGCACCTTATGAAAAAATTATGGTGAAATAAAATCACAATAAATTTGCCCCTACCCAAGAACACTAGATCACCTAATTTGCGTCATTTGTTTTGCCACCTTGAATCCAAAAGACTTTGTTTAAAACCATGCAGCTTGCCGCTCGCGATCTCCAGGCTTAAGTTTGCCATGCAGTGATTGGCACGACGTTTCAAAAATACGACGGATTCTGTATCCGAACCGTAATCACTAAATACCACTTGATTACTAGCACCATACCTCACAGCATCGGTCAAATGCTCTTCGCCGGAAGAGCATACTTTACCTGCGGCGATTGGGAGACCAGAGGCATTAATCGAGCTGGAGAATTGCATCGGTATTCTGGTTTTTAATATTGCTCCAACTCTGCCAACAGAGATCACGACCATCATTTCCCCCAAATCACACAAATTCAAACACCTACTGCTCAAACTTCGTTAAAGTGCAGTAATACAATCAGCGAATATGATTTGGGCGTGACTAATACAAATCGATACGCCTGCTCATTGCCAATATCTCAATAGATCTATCGCTTTAAATTTTGTATCTACGAGCAAGGTAAACTATTCTGAACATCTGAGCTCCAAGGCTATACGGATCTTGTCGCTATCTAATGCTTAATAAAAAAATGAACACACCGTGCTTCATGATTGAGAAGGAAAATGATGATGAGTAAATATAGACTTTACCGTATCCACCCATTCTTCAACTCCGTATCGGCTCTAACTGTCTTATTGCTGACGCTAACTGCTTGTGCTTCAACGCCTACCGTAACGCAGATACCGCAAAATTTGTTTCGCGATGATTTGTTTGCCGCCAATACGAATCCGATACGGGCAAATGATATTTTTGTCGCGGATAAGGCGATGCAGCAATTCATCGCCACCGAGATCGTGAGTCAACTGCGCTCAACCGGCCACCAAAGAGCGCTATTTAATGCTTTATATAGTAAAGCGCAATTACGTCTCGAATACGACTCATCCTATACTCGCACTGCAAGCGAGGCTTTTGCCGCACGTTCTGGAAATTGCCTGTCTTTAGTCATCATGACAGCTGCCTTAGCGAAAGAAATGGGACTATCGGTGCAATACCAAAAAGTACTGACTAAAGAAGATTGGAGCCGTAGCGGTGGACTTTATTTTGCTAGCGGTCATGTGAATGTAGTGTTGGGTAAAAAACGTTTCGATGAAAAAAGTCATCTAGATCAAAATTACCAAATGACGATCGACTTTTTACCACCGCAGGATACGGCGAGTCAACGCACGGTAGATCTGGAAGAGAACACGATTATCGCGATGTATATGAATAACCGTGCGGCCGAGTCACTGGTACGCGAACAAACCGATCAAGCCTATTGGTGGGCTAAAGAAGCGATCATAGCGGATCCACAATTTTCATATTCGTATAACACTTTGGGCGTAATCTACATGCGCCACAAACAATATTTGGATGCTTATCGAGCACTTGAAATGGCGTTAAAAACTGATCCTGACAGCTTGGTGGCTACTTCAAATATGGTACAGACCTTAGAAATGTTAGGGCGCGGCGCGGAAGCAAGCCTGTTAAATGAGACATTACTTAATAAGCAACCGTTCCCACCATTTCATTTCTTTAATTTGGGATTGAAAGCGATGGAGAGAAATGAATTTCAGCAAGCAAAGTTTCTTTTTCAAAGAGAACTCAAACGCGCCCCCGATTACCACGAATTTCACTTCTGGCTTGGGCTAGCCCATTTCCGGCTTGGAGAACTAGACTTAGCTCAGCAAGAGTTCGATCTTGCAAAAGCAAACAGCACGACGCAAAAAGACTTTGCTTTATATTCTGCAAAGTCAGATCGTTTGAATTCACTGCGGCGACAATAAAAAAGCTCCGTCGTGTTATCGACGGAGCTCTTCAACTACATTTGCTTACTTAGGTAGCCAATTAAGTAGCCAACTAAGCAGCCAAAAATACTGGTGTTTTGACTTGTGCGGTGTCACGTGCGGACATAGGCAGCTCACCCAAGTGTGTTGCGCCGCTCATCAACTCCGCGATGCGTTGAGTCAATTCATGCTCTTGTGTGGCTAATTGAAAATGTGCTGGACGTTGGGTCTGTACGATACCCCAACGCACCACAGGGGAGCGTCCGCTACCATCTAACAAAGCGTGATCACGCAACCATTGCTCAAAGAAGCGTGTTGGCATCTGACTATCAACCCAGATCAAATGATCGGATGTCATCAATTTATTATAGGATGGGCGAACTAAGATTTCGTAAATCATTTTATAACTCCCTTAATGTCTTTGTCTTTTCACGTTGTCATTTCATTCTGTGACAAAGATGCTGTTAGGGAAAAAACGCTAGTTGCGACAAGCTGGTTGACACAAATCCTTACAAGTTTGGGTTTTTTTGCGATTATTTTTGTTTAAAACGAAAAAAACCTGATTTCTTTTTAGAAATCAGGTTTTCAATAACGCTTGCACTACTTCATTTACTACGAATCCCTTGAGGAATTAACGTAGTAAGTTATTTCTATACTTATGAAACAAACGCAGCACTTGCACGAGTAGCAACATTCGTTGTCGCTGTTGAGCCGACATTGTCTCCAATGAAGCCAAACAGGTTTTTAGGATCTGCCATCGCAGGTATCAGGGACAAAGTCTCGCCCATACCCAACTCAACGGCTGCATCACGCATGTAACGCAAAGCGGAATAATCTTCCAAAGCAAAACCAACCGAATCAAATATCGTCACTTGCTCAGCGCTGCTGCGCCCAACTACTTTACCTGATAATACGGTCCACAATTCAGTCACTGGGAAGTCAGCTGGCATTTGCTGCATATCACCTTCGATACGTGACTGAGGTTCAAATTCACAGAACACTGGGCCCATGCGCAACACATCCGCATGCAATTCAGTCTTGCCTGGGCAATCGCCACCAACACCATTGATATGCATACCTGGCTCGATCATGTCAGGCGTGATAATCGTGGCATTGGTTTTATCTGCAGTCACCGTAGTAATAATGTCTACGCCTTTTACGGCTTCTTTTGTGCTATTAAAACGCTTGGTTTGCAAACCCATTTTTGCCAGATTCGCTTCTAATTTGTCCGTAGCCGCGCTGTCGATATCGAACAAGTGAAACATCTCTACACCAAGCAAGTGATGAAAAGCCAAAGCCTGAAAATCACTCTGAGCGCCATTGCCGATGATCGCCATCGTTTTGCAATTGTCACGCGCCACAGCTCGTGCAGCTACCGCCGACATCGCAGCAGTACGGATTGCTGTGGTTAAAGTCAATTCACTGACCAACTCTGGCACACCTGTTTCTACGTCCGCCAACACACCAAATGCCATAACGGTAGGCAGATTGAATCGATGGTTACTTGGATGGCCGTTCACATATTTGAAGGCGTAAGATTTGTCGTCTGCGATTGGCATCAATTCAATCACACCGACGTCAGAATGATTGGCAACACGGGCGCATTTATCGAAAGAATTCCAGCGCAAAAAATCTTGATTAATATAGGATGCGACACCTGTAATGCAAGCACCGATCCCACGCTTGTTAATGATTTCAGCAACACGCTCTGCGCTGAGGTACTGTGTCACTGCACGGCGTGGCGTGATAGTTTGGTTGCTACTTGAATGAATGTTTTGTTTGGTGCTTGTCATGATGGTCTCCGTTAGTTTATTGATGACTAATGAGAACTTGCGCAAAATTTCTACAACCAGCCGGTAGCGATCAAAGCATTTTTACCTTTGGAATCTTCAGTGTAGTTCACTCAGATTCGGTAAATCTCGCTGCAACAACTTTGCGTAAGTTCTTTAAAAAAAACTTGATGGGAGAATCTTACGGAGTTTCTGTGTTAAACAGAATCGGCAAAAATGTACCAATATCGTCAAATTTCTGCCAAAATGACATACCAAAATGACGAAATGATCAAAATGGACGCATTAGACCAACAATTAATTAGCTTGTTACGAACCAACGCCCGCTTAAGTATCGCCAATCTGGCGCATAAACTGAAAGTCTCACGCGGCACGGTCAATAATCGCATCACCAAACTTGAAGATGACGGCATTATCGTCGGCTATACGGTACGTTTACGTCCCGATGCGCGACAAAATGAAATTCATGCGTGGATCAGTATTGCGGTCGAAGGCAATGAAACCCGCGCCGTCATTGCCTCGCTTCTAGGTGAGCCTGGCATTGAGGAAATTCACGATACGAACGGACGCTGGGATTTGCTGGCCAGCCTACGCGCAACCAACCTCTCCGAGTTATCCAGTGTGCTGGAACGCATACGTCTGATCAAAGCAATACAAAACACTGAAACGAGTATCCATTTGCAGACTTACAGAACTGCCAATAAATCCTAGAACAAGCAGAAAAACTTAAGTAAGTTGATGCGGTGTGAACAACTTTGGGCCTTTCATCATCAATATCAGTCCTCGCCAAGTAGATCGCTGTAATTTACATGTAAAATTTTTGGCTAAACCAAACAATTTGGCGCTGCCAAGTCCGACGTAATCACACCTCCCTCCTCGATCACTTGTTACTTGCTTATATACAAATCGCGCGAATTACCACTTTTAAGTCAACACTCTCCCAAAAAGACCTTGAAGTTTTGATCGAATTTTATAATCTGAAGAAACAGTGCTCATGGTCAACTGATTGACTGAAAGCACCATGCGACTTGATGACACTCTCAATCTGTTCTTCTTTTTTGTACTTCTAGTGAGCCAACAGCGAAGAAAGCCCCCATCCAACGCTAGATGGCAAACAGGAAAAGACACAATTGCAATTTACGAAGTAGGCACAGCTTTTGCTTACTAGCCAATTGAACTTATAACAATAGCTGCTAGCAACTACTATTTCTTCGCATTCAATCTCATTCAATTAGGATCTATCGTGGGTTTTCTTAAAAAATTATTCGGCTTGGAGTTGTCAGGACAACCCAAACTCGCACTTAAACGTACGCCAGAGGTATTGGCAAGTATGGAGCGCATCGAAGCACGGCGCCAGAAAGAACTGAAGCAGGAAGAAGAGCAACGACGCCGCGAACGCCTCGTAAAGTCACATAAGCCTGCAGACCGCACAGGAACGCAACAAAATGTTTCGGCAAATGCAGCACATGAAGCGATAAAAGATCAGGAAAAAAAAGCACTGCAAACGCACAAAGACAGGCTAATGGCTGACAGCGGCATGACTGCCAATAGCAGAATGAATCTATGGTTCAATACGATCGCACCTGAGGAACCGCCTGATACCATTGCCCCTGACATGCGCATACCCGAGACCGTTTTTGATGTTGAAACCAACAAATTTGAAAAATAAGGGCTGATTGGGGTCTAGGCTCTTGTGTTTATTGAACTCTTTGAGATAAACCTTAGCCTGATCCATTCCATCCATCAAGCGCTTTCACATTGTCTATATGACTAGGGATAGGTTGTCAGGAAATAATAACATCGTCTAAGCTTAGCAACACATCTGTAAGCTATGCACTAAAACAGTAAGACACACCGCCTCGCATCTTGATATTAATCAATTCTGAAAATCCTCTAACTCTCAAAATCTCAAAGTCTCAAGAAAAATGGCCTATAAATCAGTGATTTATAGGCCATTATTTACATCAATCTATCAACTGGGTCTCAAAAAGGAATATCGTCATCCATATCCGAGAAATTCGGCGCTGGACGCTGAGCCGGAGCCTGACGTTGCTGTTGCACTGGCGCGCTATAGGCTTGCTGTTGCTGTGGACGCTGTGCTGGAGCACCGCCGCCGTAGCCATCATCATCCATAGGTGCACCACCGCCGCCGCCCATACCTTGACGGCTACCGAGCATTTTCATTTCGTCCGCACGAATGTCAGTTGCGTATTTTTCTACGCCATCTTTGTCGGTGTACTTACGGGTACGCAAGCTACCTTCGATGTATACCTGTGAACCTTTTTTCAGATACTGACCGGCGATTTCTGCCAGCTTGCCAAAGAAAGTGACGCGATGCCATTCGGTCGCTTCTTTCTTTTCACCGGTTTGCTTATCTTTCCACGATTCTGTGGTTGCTACTGCAATGGTGGTCATTGCATCGCCACTTGGCATGTAGCGGGTTTCTGGATCACGTCCCAGATTGCCAATAATCAACACTTTATTTAGTGATGCCATCTTATATGTCTCCTACACTCTAAAATAATTTATCAACGTAACTCGCGTGTTTCAATAGATCAAAAATGCTTTCCATAAAAGAAGACAAATTTGCTTGCTACATTCTTCGCTATCCAAGTTAGACCGCGCTAGCGATGTCACTTGCATTGTCAGAATCCGGTTTGCTGGCGCGTTTAGGCAATTCCGGCATACGGCTTGCGATTATAAGCCAGATCAAAGACAAAACTGCAGTAAATATAAACACAGAACTGGCGCTAATATTCTTCGCAAACCAACCGCCAACAAAACCACCACAGGCTAATCCCAATGCTTGCAGGGTGTTATACACACCAAGTGCCGTACCTTTGGCAGAAGGTGGCGCCAAACGCGAAACCAGCGAAGGTTGACTGGCCTCTAAAATATTAAATGCCAAGAAGAATGCAAACAACAAAGCGATCAAAACCACCGCATTATCTAAGAAGCTCCAGAAGCCCAATTGCACGACCATCAGCAAGGCGATAGACCAAACAAATACTTGCTTCATCTTACCGCTGCGCTCACCGCGCATAATGGCAATTAACATGACGAAGAATGAACCGAACACCACAGGCAAATACACTTCCCAATGCTTATCGAGTGGCAAGTGAGCGTATTGCACAAGCGCTGATGGGACGACCATAAACATCGCGACCTGGCTCAGGTGCAGGACAAACACCCCCAGATTCAGTCGCATCAATTCAGGGTTTTTCAAGATTTCCATCAGTGGCACTTTGACCATGGGCAAAGACGGTGCACTGGGCGTAATCCAAGTAACGACGCCAATTCCTGCCACCGCCAAGATGGCGATCAAAATAAAAATACCGTCCATGCCTATGCGCTGATATAGGATAGGAGCAAATACCAAAGATAAAGCAAAGCTAATACCGATAGAACCGCCGACCATCGCCATCGCCTTGGTGCGGTGTTCTTCTCGTGTGGTATCCGCCAGCAGAGCGGTAATCGCTGCAGAAATCGCGCCGGCGCCCTGCACTGCACGTCCTATCAAAATACCCATGACCGTAGTTGACATCGCGGCGATGATCGCCCCTAAAGCAAATAAAAGTAGGCCAACAATAATCACTGGCTTACGTCCATATTTATCGGATGCCATGCCAAACAAAATCTGCAAGCAAGCTTGGGTCAAGCCATAGATTCCCATCGCCATACCTACCAGCGCTACGTTGCCGCCATCCGGCAAAGTTTTGGCATGAATCGCAAAAATCGGCAAAAGCAAAAATAAGCCGAACATGCGCAACGCAAAGATCGACGCCAAGGACGCGCCAGCCCGGATTTCGGACGACGACATTTTATTGGAGGACAATGTTGATGAGAGCGGTTGTGAGCTCATAGGTGTTGCGCTATTCATAGGACAAATACTGCGAAATACACGGCGGAAACTGAGTGTCTGCGCCCCTGACCATGATTCTCGGGACAATTTGATTCGACACACGCGCTTATTTTTGAAAACCCGTTATAGTATCAGGTTGCTCGCTTTTCATTTCGAAATGCGACCCTGAATTGCGTTTGTTCGATTGACAGAGATTAAAACCTGTTTCAAAAAATGGGAATAGTCATGAATTGAATAAATATTCTTCTCTTTTTTGCACTTAGAATTTTTTCATTCGCAGGAATTGTTTCATGACCACTAGCAAAACTAAGAAATCCCTGAAGTCCGCGCCCGCAGAAATCGAATTCGATCTCGTGGGCATGCCGCTCCCCAAAAAGGATGCGATCCGGGTTCGTGGTGCACGTACACATAATCTGAAAAATATCAGCATTGATCTGCCACGCAATAAGCTGGTGGTGATTACCGGCTTATCAGGCTCAGGCAAATCCTCGCTGGCGTTTGATACTTTGTATGCGGAAGGTCAGCGGCGCTATGTGGAATCCTTATCAGCGTATGCGCGCCAGTTTTTGCAATTGATGGAAAAGCCGGATGTCGATTTGATCGAAGGCTTGTCGCCAGCGATTTCTATCGAACAAAAAGCGACTTCTCACAATCCACGCTCGACAGTCGGTACCGTCACCGAGATTCACGATTACCTGCGTTTGCTGTACGCGCGTGTCGGCACACCCTACTGCCCGGATCACCCAGAAAATCCTTTAGCGGCACAATCGGTTTCGCAAATGGTCGATGCGGTGCTAGCGATGCCGGAAGACAGTAAGCTGATGATTTTGGCACCAGTGGTGTCGAATCGCAAAGGCGAACACGTCGATTTATTCGAAGCGATGCAGGCGCAGGGGTTTGTACGTTTCCGTGTACAAAGCGGCACGCACGATGCGAAGATTTACGATGTTGATGATTTGCCGAAACTCAAGAAAACTGAAAAGCACACGATTGCTGTGGTCGTCGATCGCGTCAAAGTCAAAGCCGAAATTAAGCAACGCTTAGCGGAAACGTTTGAAACCTGTTTGCGTATTGCCGAAGGCCGTGCCTTAGTCGTTGATATGGATACCGGTCACGAGCAATTATTCTCGAATAAATTTGCCTGTCCGACTTGTGGCTACAGTTTGCAAGAACTAGAACCGCGTTTATTCTCATTCAACAATCCTATGGGCGCTTGCCCTGAATGCGATGGTCTCGGTCATATCGAATTCTTTGATCCAAAACGCATCGTCGCTTTCCCTAATTTATCTTTGGCCAGCGGTGCGGTCAAAGGCTGGGATAGACGCAATCAGTTCTATTTCCAAATGCTGTCAAACCTGGCGGCCTTCTATGATTTTGATCTGGACGTGCCATTTGAACAGTTACCCGAAGCCGCACAACAAGTGGTTTTGTATGGTTCAGGCAAACAAAGCATACCGTTCACCTATATCAATGAAAAAGGTCGCACGGTCGTCAAGGAACATACTTTTGAAGGCGTAGTCACGAATTTACAAAGACGTTATCGCGAAACCGATTCGATGGCAGTGAAGGAGGAGCTGGCGAAGTTCATCAATGAGAAAGAATGCCCGTCATGTCACGGCGCGCGCTTGCGGGTCGAAGCCCGTTTTGTCAAAGTCGGCATGGGCAAACAAGAACGTGCGATTTATGAAATTAGCGCAATGCCTTTGCGTGAAGGCATGGAATTTTTTGGTAAGTTAAAACTCACGGGATCAAAACGCGATATCGCGGATCGCATCATTAAAGAGATCAGCTCACGTTTGACATTCTTAAACAATGTCGGTCTCGACTATTTATCACTCGACCGCAGCGCAGATACTTTGTCCGGCGGTGAAGCACAACGGATTCGCCTCGCCTCACAAATCGGTTCTGGCTTGACGGGTGTGATGTACGTTTTGGATGAACCATCTATCGGCTTGCATCAGCGCGACAATGATCGTCTGATCGGTACGCTCAAACATTTGCGTGATATTGGTAACAGCGTACTCGTAGTTGAGCATGACGAAGACGCCATTCGCTGCGCCGACTTTATTGTCGACATGGGCTTAGGTGCTGGTGTGCATGGCGGCGAAATCATTGCGCAAGGCTCGCTCGACGACATCATGCAAAGCACGCGCTCGTTGACTGCACAGTATTTATCCGGTGCATTAGAAATTGAAGTGCCAAAAAAACGCGCGGCCTTTAATCCAGAAAAGCAATTCGTGATCGCAGGGGCAACTGGCAACAACTTGAAAAAAGTCACGATGAAATTGCCAGTTGGTTTACTGACTTGCGTGACGGGTGTGTCCGGCTCGGGCAAATCGACTTTGGTCAACGATACTTTGTACTTAGCGGCTTCACGTCATCTGTATGGTTCACAAACGGAACCTGCAGCATTTGAAAGTATCAGCGGCCTCGAACATTTTGATAAAGTGATCGCAGTCGATCAGGCACCAATTGGTCGTACACCACGCTCGAATCCAGCGACTTACACTGGTCTGTTCACACCAATCCGCGATTTGTTTGCTACCGTACCTGTCGCCAAAGAACGCGGCTATAGCGCTGGGCGTTTTTCTTTCAATGTCAAAGGCGGACGCTGCGAAGCTTGCCAAGGTGATGGCGTAATCAAGGTTGAAATGCACTTCTTGCCTGACGTGTATGTGCCGTGCGATGTCTGTCACGGCAAACGCTACAACCGTGAAACTTTGGAAGTGCAATACAAGGGCAAGAACATCAACGAAATCTTGGCGATGACGGTCGAAGATGCGCATGAATTCTTCAAGCCTGTGCCTTTGATTGCACGTAAATTGCAAACCCTGTTGGATGTGGGTCTCGGTTATATCCGCCTCGGCCAAAGCGCGACCACGCTATCTGGTGGTGAAGCACAACGTGTGAAGTTATCTTTAGAATTATCCAAACGCGATACTGGCCGCACCTTGTATATTTTGGATGAGCCAACCACTGGTTTGCATTTCCACGATATCGCTTTACTGCTAAAAGTGATACACCGACTACGAGATCAAGGCAATACGGTAGTGATCATCGAACACAATTTGGACGTAATTAAAACGGCGGACTGGATTGTTGATATGGGACCTGAAGGTGGTGCTGGTGGTGGCCGCATTATTGCGAGTGGCACGCCGGAAGATGTGGCAGCCAATGAGCATAGTGTGACGGGGCATTATTTATTGCCTTTGTTGAAGAAGAAGTAAAAGCTTTCGCCGCAGAGGCGCAGAGTACGCAGAGAAATCCCTCTCAAAAACTCCGCATATCCTGCTTCTACGCGGCTAGGCTTTTGAGCGATTTGAACGTGATTCTCCGTCATTCCTGCGCAGGCAGGAATCTAGTGTGGTCAGTTAATCAACGAACGACGCTGGGCTCCTGCCTACGCAGGAGCGACACAAGACACGTCACATCGAAGTAGCAATGGAAGCTAGTACTACAAAGGCGGAGAATACAATGCAGAATGTCTCCCAAAAAAACTCTGCGCGCTCTGCGCCTCTGCGGCAAAGCTTTTTGATCAAAAAAATTTTTAAATTATTATGAGCATCAAACTAATCGTAGGCCTAGGCAACCCTGGCCCTGAATATGAACAAACCCGCCACAATGCAGGTTTCTGGCTAGTCGATCAACTCGCTGGCAGCAGCTTGCAACGCGATAAGAATTTCAATGCGCTGGTCGCAAAGACGCGCATTGCTGGTGAAGAAGTTTGGCTATTACAACCACAAACTTTTATGAACCGATCGGGGCAATCAGTCGGCGCGATCTGTCGCTTTTATAAAATCTTACCAGAGCAAGTACTGGTCGTGCACGATGAACTCGACATCGCGCCCGGCCTGGCCAAACTCAAAAAAGGCGGCTCCTCCGGTGGTCACAACGGTCTGAAAGACATCACCGCAGCTCTTGGTACGCAAGACTATTGGCGCATGCGCATAGGCATCGGTCATCCACGGACTTTGAATTTGCAACAAGGCGTAGCGGACTTCGTTTTGCATAGACCCCGCAAAGAAGAACAGCCCTTAATCGATGAATCGATTGCGCGTGGCTTAGAAATTATCCCCATGCTGATCAAGGGCGAATTTGCTGATGCGATGACGAAATTGCATACGATTACCAAGTAATTTTTCAACGATTTTTCACTGAATTTGGGCATAAAAAAACCCGTCGCACAAAATGTGCGACGGGTTTTTTGTATTGAACAGAGTTTGCACTCTGTTCAAATTTCAAACACCGCTCTAATTAGAACTTGTAAGTACCGTTCACATAGAAAGTACGGAAGTTTGGAGCCCAACCACCGCGCCAATCAGTTGGATTCTCTGCACCGAACACATTATTCACGAAGAAATTGAGTCTAGTGTTTTTGAAGCCAGAGTAGGTCAAGCTGTAGTTAGTCGTGATACCAGCGTCAATACGTTCACAAGTTGCCAAGTACTCAGCTGCCACTTTTTGCGTTGCGCAGTAAGTTGGAGATGACAAGCTGTTTGCGCTGTAGCCACTTGTGTAGTTAACGATCACAGCATTATCCCAGTTACCTGTTTTCATAGCTGCAGTCACTTTTCCAGACATTTGACCGCCACGATCGTAAGTACCGCTCGTGTTTTTATTCCATTTGGCATCAGCAACGCTGTAGGTTTGGTAGTTCAACTCGTAAGCGCCTTCGAGATTCAAACGCAAAGTGCCGACACCATCAAACTTAAAACTTGTTCTAGCATCAAAATCGAAACCAGAAGCGCGAGTTTTACCTGTATTGACGTACGGGTTATACACTAAACCCAATTTTCCGACATTTTGGAAAGTAATCGTGTTTGCAGGTGCATACTTTTTCACCAAAGCCAAGAATTCGTTATCTGTCGCCGTATTTTCTACGCGCAGCAATTGACCTGCTGGCAAAGAAGCTTCGCCTTTCAAGATATCAACGACAGAGCGTGTTCCAATTTCGTCTTTACGTTCGATATTGTAGTAATCGACGCCCAAAGACCATTGTTTAGTCGGTGCAAATACCAGACCCATAGTGAAAGAACGCGATGTTTCTGGCTTCAAATTTGGATTTGAAGAGACGAAACTTGGCAAACCTGCTGAACAATCATTTGCACGATAGCCGTTAGCCAAGGCTTTGTCTGCTGTCGTCGCTGCTGGGTTGCTTTGGATCAGGTTATTCAGGTCTGTCGCGATTGGGCAACGACGCAAGTCATTAACACCTGTTGCAACTGAGCTACGGCCTAAACCGTTACCTGACTCAACAATGTTCGGCGCGCGGAAACCACCTGATGCCGTTGCACGTACCAACAAACTATCCGTTACTGTATAACGCAAGCCGAGTTTTGGAGAGATGTGTGCATCGAAATCACCTTGTTTATCAGCGCGCAATGCAGCGCTAACTTCAAAGTTCTTCAGAACAGGAATAGTCGCCTCTGAGAAGATCGAGTATTGATTGCGCGCATCTTTAACTTGCAAACCAAAAATACCAACCAATTCACCATTCAGAACATTGTCAGAGCTCTTCATTTCATAAGCTTCGTGACGCAGGTCAGCGCCCACAGCGAAAGACAATGGACCCGCTGGCAATTGCATCAATTCGCCAGTCAAAGTACCGTCTAAGAAGGTAATCGAAGATTTACCCTTAGTGGTACGAACTGGGAACATCGTTTCTAACAATGCACGGTCATTTTGCTTACCGAACACATACGTCTTATTGATGATCGCATCAGTATAGCCTTTTGCGCTTGCTGCACGAGTGGCTTTATTTGCCGAAGATTCCATGTGACCGAAAGCGGATTTCCAATCGTATTTACCTAAAGAACCTTCCAATGCCAACATCGCGCGATATTGATCGGAGTTTGTTTTATTGAAGTTAAAACCATTACCTGTGTCCATCAAACGAGCGCGGTATTCCACTGGCGTCGTATATGGATTGCTTGGGTGACCAACTGGCAATTTTGGATAAGTGAATGGACCGACCATTTTTCCGCCATACACGTTGTACCAGATACTGCTAGCAGTGGTCGTAGAACCGTTGCTTGCATTAAGTGGCGCCAAGATGTAAGAATCAAAAGAACTGGAGTAAGTGACTTCGAAATTTGCATCGATGTCGGAACCAATTTTGAAACGCGTGTTGCTCGCTAAAGCATAGCGTTCACTGTTGGTCGTTTGGCCAGAGTACGGCAGAATATCCATCTTACATTGTTTGTCAACTGGATCGATATTGCCTGCAGGGCAACCAGGTGCCGCTACGATATTCGTGCTGCTCAAAAAGTAGTTACCAGTTGGAGAGAACGAACTCTTCGCATCCCAAGTGGAGCGGCCTGGTGTCAAGCGATGCCATTCTGGGTACAAATTACGCAATTCACCAGTTGTGTAGCCATCGCGCTTGTTGCCCTCAATAGTTAAGTAAGTGTTGAAACCATCTTTAGCAACATCACCGAAACCATAGATCGCATTGACGTTACGGGTACGGCGGTCAGATAAATTCTCGGTTGTTGAGTAACCAGCTTTGATCTGTGCGCCTTGGTAGTTTTTACGCAAAATAATGTTGATAACACCCGCGATCGCGTCGGAACCGTAGATAGCGGATGCGCCATCTTTCAAGATCTCGATACGGTCAATAGAATCTGAAGCAATGGCGTTCAAATCGGTAAAATTATCTTGTGCGCCGTCAGACAAACCGTAAGGCGCAATGCGGCGACCATTCACCAGTACCAAAGTAGCGACTTTGCCTAAACCGCGCATACCGACCGCAGAAGCACCAGTAGCAAAACTACCTCCACCAGTAGACGCTGCATTTAAGCTCGTACTTACCGCGACGCTATCCACCAGAATGCCCAAGGCTGTCGTAGCACCAGTACGCTCGATATCTTCGCGCGTCAATATTTGTACAGAAGCAGACGTCTCTTGGTTGGTACGCTTAATACTGGAACCAGTGATTTCAATTCGTTGAACTTTTGCAGGCGCTTCTTGCGCGAATGCAGGTGTGAATGCCACTAATGTGTTAACCACACCGACCGCGACCAAGGCTTTGGTCATCTGTTTGAGTTTCATGTTTTCTCTCTTGTGTTATTGAAAAAATTACGTACTTGGATAAAACAGGGCAATAACTTCCCCCCCTGCCCATCTATTTCTGAAATATTATTTTCATTATTTTGGTAAATCAACTTGCAATAATACAAGAATTTTACATATTTTGCGTAAACATCTTTTTGCTTTATTGTGAAAGTGATGCGTAAACGACGCAGAATTTATTGCGATAATGAAAATTTAATTTCAAAAGAATATTGAAAGAGGTGTTGCAGATAAGTTCTTAAGGTTTCTTTCGATGTTTCCCACAATAAATTTATCCACATGGGATGCTTGGAATAAACTTAGTGCAGAGGAGAAAGATTAGTTTAGTGGGGTCGTACAAAATTGATCCGATCTCGACAGGCAAAAAAATCACGGTCGGTCAAAAGAAACCATCAAAACAATCAGCTCAGGGCTAGCGCAAAGACACTTGTAGGCGACAGTGCCGTTCGGTCAAGTTCAAAACAAGGTGGTTCCATTTCTGCGTAAACTTGGATTCAGCCTCTTTGGGCATTTAGGCAGCTAGATTCCCGCCTTCGTGGGAATGACGAGACATGAAACAGAGCTTATTAACTGGACGGCATTAACTCTTTGCCGCTTTATATCGCGCAGATAAATGAGTTAACCACCCAAACTATTTTTGGTCTATTGGTTGCCCCTGCTCGCTGACCTCGGATATTTTCCTGCCGCGCTGAGACAAAGCCTGGCGCAACAGATATTCCACTTGCGCGTTTGCGCTTCGCAGTTCTTGCGCCGCCATGCGTTCAATCTCGCTCCAAAGAGCGGGATCAATACGCAAAGGGAATGATTTTTTACCAGGGCTTGCCATAATTCATCAAGATTGGTTTAAGGATGTCGTGTTTAACTAAGTTTTTGATTGGCTATTCAACCGAGCACTTATTTGAGCACACAAAATCTCAGGCTCAACGCTACCGATACGAATTTTTTTTCCGTCGGCTTTGGTAATACGTACCGCGCCATTGCCAGCAGCGTTGTACAACATACCCTCGCGGGTGAAACGTATTCCCTTGCCTTCGAACCACATGGTTTGACATACTTCAACGTGAGCAATATCTGAAAATTTCAATTGCCATTTTGGCCAACCAAAAATGCCAAACTGCCATTGCAAATCATGCTCATTTACTTTGATGGTGAGATGGCCCAAAATACCCAAGACCAGTAAATTAATCACAGCAATCAACAGCAAACTTTGTAGCAACTGAGTAGTCGCTAAATTCCGCCCATCAAAGGCTCCCACACCCAATGTTAACAGTGGCAAGATTATCCATAATAAAGTCACCCATTGACGTGTTTGGTAGTTGGTTTGCATGGCTTGATTCACAGTATTCACTTTCTAATCTCAATTCATTAATCGTTTGCAATCGCTTGTAAGAATTACAGACGAACTTACTCTCTTCTTTTTTGATTTTTTTGCACCAATATCGCAACAACAATAATCAAAATCACGGGTAGAAAGCCATTCATCATTCACTCCCTATCAATTATACAGAGTGCCGGTATTAATCACGGGCTGGGTCTCTTTGTCTGAACACAAAACCACTAACAAATTACTGACCATCGCCGCTTTGCGTTCGTCGTCGAGTTCCACAATTTTTCTTTGAGATAAGCCCAACAAAGCCTCTTCCACCATACTCACAGCCCCGTGCACTATTTTTTTGCGCGCACTGATAATCGCTTCGGCTTGCTGGCGGCGTAACATAACTTGAGCGATTTCTTGGGCATAGGCTAAATGGGTGAGTTTTGCGTCCTCGACATCAATACCTGCAGCAATAAATCGATTATGCAATTCCTGACGCATCGCATCCGCCACGATGTCCATGCCAGCGCGTAAGGTGGTTTCACCTTCGTTTAGATCTTCACCATCGTCGTAGGCATATTGCGATGCCAAATGACGCAGCGCAGCTTCTGCCTGCACGTTGACGAAACGTTCAAAATCTTCAACGTTATAGATCGCCAGTGCGGTTTCTTCCACGCGCCAGACGATCGCTGCGCCAATTTCCACTGGATTGCCACGTTTGTCATTCACCTTGAGCGGAGGCGTATTGAGCGTACGGGCCCGCAAACTCAATTTGCGCTTGCTGAACAAAGGATTTGCCCAACGTAATCCTTCACTGCGATCAGATCCTTTGTATTTCCCAAACAAAGAGAGTAAAGCGGCTTCATTTGGCTGCAACATGTATAGCCCAGTCAACAGAAAAATGCCAAGCGCAATGGCAACGAGCCGAAACAACACCGCACTCCCCGCTAGTTGCTGACCTTCCATTAACAAAGTAACGAAAGCATAAATTCCGCCCACAATTAAAAGCAAACCAAGCGCTATCATCGCGTAGCCATCTATTGACGCATAGCCAAACTCGCGCATGGCCAACTTCTTTTCTTCTTTTTTTATAAGCGATTTATTTTCTGCTTTACCAGACACTTCTTCTAATGTTTCCATTCTTTTCTCCTGTAGATTAATTTCAATTTTCTAGCACGTAGCCCCAAATAGGGTGAAATCAAAGTGATATCACTTTAGGATCATGCAACCGAGTTGTCAAGCAGATTTATCAAAATTTAAAAAACCACAACAACCACCAATTTTTACGCTTCAGGTAAGATACCAAACAATCTAAAAATCCGCCTTTCTCATCAATGAAAACCAAAATACGTACCGAAGTTGCCCAACTTTGGCAAATCGCTTGGCCAGTCCTGATTGGACAATTGGCAACTGTTGGCATGTCCGTTGCCGATGTGGCAATGACCGGACATCTTAGCGCGCAAGACCTAGCCGCTGTGGCGCTGGGGGCTTCACTCTGGTCCATTATTTTGGTGACGGTGATGGGCGTCATGATTTCTGTCAATGCCGTGGTCGCCCACGAAATTGGCGCCGCGGCGCTAGATAAAGTCCCACATATCATGCGCCAGGCTATGTGGATGGGCTTAGGTGTTGGCTTGGTTGCTTGTCTCTTGCTAAATCTCTCTACCAGCGTTTTTGACTACCTGCAGCTAGAGCCTTTTGTACAAGCTAAAGCAACCGAATTTGTTAGGGTGATTAGCATAGGAATGCCTGCGTTCGCCATGTACCGTGCGCTTTACAGTTACACCACCAGCTTGAACCACACCAAACCGGTTATGGTGATCGCGCTACTTGGCTTGGCATTTAATATCGTTGTCAATTGGTTGTTCATCTATGGCAAATGGGGATTCCCGCAATTAGGCTCCACGGGTTGTGCTATTGCTACTGGCTTAGCTATGTGGCTGATGCTGGCGGCCATGATATGGTGGACACATAGGGCGGCGGCCTATAAACAAACCTTTCCTTTCACTCACAGAGAGGCGCCTAAATGGAGCGAAATTCGTTCTATGCTGCGTATAGGCTTGCCGATTGGTGTGACCTATTTTGTGGAAGTATCCGCCTTTTGTGCAGTGGGATTAATCGTCGCACGCTTTGGTGTTGTTGCGATTTCCGCCAATCAAATTGCCTTAAATTTTTCATCGCTGGCATTCATGATACCGATGAGCTTAGGCATAGCCTTAACAACTCGAGTCAGTCAAACCTTGGGCGAACGCGATGTAGTTAAGGCGCGATTTATTTCCTGGACTGGCGTTGGCGTATCTTTAGTATTCGCCGTATTTTCTGCCACTTTAATGACTTTGTTCCGACACCAAGTAGCTGCGGCATATACTTCCGACCCGGCAGTGCAAGCGGTCGCCGCCAACCTCCTATTATTAGCAGCTATCTTTCAATTATCCGACGCGGCACAGGTCACTCTTTCCTGCGCTTTGCGCGGTTATAAAATAACGCGCATTCCCATGTTTATTCACATCATGGCATTTTATGGCTTCGCTTTACCGATAGGCGCCATTTTAGGTCTGGCACCAAGCTGGTTCCCATGGAGCCCGGCACAACCGATGCAGGCGGCTGGCTTTTGGATAGGTTTAGTACTTGGTCTTACAGTCGCAGCGATTTTATTAGGTATTTTCCTGCATCGCTTATCACGTGCTAGGATCGCTTATAACACGCACAGACCAGCTTAAGGTTTGCGAATCGGTCGTTTTAATAAGCACTGGTGTAAAATAGAGCCTAATTTCAAAGTCCCACGGGGATTTTGTTTCAATCTTGTCGCTATTCTATTTCCATCTGAGTCAACTCAGTTTTTCTAAGTAAAGTTCATCATGAGTCTTCAATGCGGTATCGTCGGCCTGCCTAACGTCGGCAAATCTACTCTTTTCAATGCTTTGACAAAAGCAGGCATTCCCGCAGAAAACTACCCTTTCTGTACTATTGAACCAAACGTCGGCGTGGTAGAAGTGCCAGATCCACGTTTAAAACAATTGTCCGACATCGTTAAACCTGAGCGTGTCCAAAACGCCATTGTCGAATTTGTCGATATCGCCGGTTTAGTTGCTGGCGCTTCAAAAGGCGAAGGTCTGGGTAATCAATTCTTGGCACACATCCGTGAAACTGATGCCATTGTGAATGTGGTACGTTGTTTCGAAGATGACAATGTGATTCACGTTGCAGGCAAAGTCAGCCCACTTGATGATATCGAAGTCATACAAACTGAACTCTGCCTAGCCGACATGAGCGCAGTCGAAAAAGCCATCCATCGCGAAAACAAAAAAGCACGTTCAGGCGACAAAGACGCCGTGAAACTGGTCGCCCTGCTTGAAAAAATCATGCCTGGCTTAAACGACGCCAAACCAGTACGCGCCATGGGTTTAGACAAAGAAGAAATGGCTTTGATCAAAACTATGTGTCTGATCACCGCAAAACCAGCCATGTATGTGGCCAACGTGTCGGATCATGGTTTCACCAACAATCCTTTGCTCGATCAATTAACGACTTACGCCGCCTCCCAAAACGCGCCTATCGTCGCCATTTGTGCGTCAATTGAATCAGAAATCGCCGATCTGGAAGATGCCGACAAAACAGAATTCCTCGCCGACATGGGCATGGAAGAACCAGGCTTGGATCGTCTGATCCGCGCTGCATACAAGTTACTCGGCTTACAAACTTACTTCACAGCTGGCGTCAAAGAAGTTCGCGCCTGGACAATTCATGTGGGTGACACAGCACCACAAGCAGCTGGCGTGATCCACACCGACTTCGAACGTGGCTTCATCCGTGCCCAAACCATCGCATTTGATGACTATATTACCCACAAGGGTGAAACTGGCGCGAAAGAAGCTGGAAAAATGCGCGCCGAAGGTAAAGAATATGTGGTGAAAGACGGCGACGTGTTGAATTTCTTGTTTAATGTTTAAACCGCAGTTTAAACCGCAGTTTAAACCGCATCTAAGCGGTATCTAAGCGGTATCTAAGTAGCACAAAGTTTAACCAAAGGCCGCGTTCACGCGGCCTTTTTTGTCTATTATGCAGCGTTGGTAGTTGACCCGAATGGCTATCGAATGGAAGCCGTTTTCAAACAAGTCGTTGCGTAAGTAGCGACTCATTTACTACAAGAAACTTGCAGCATCTTCAACATTCTATATTCAACTTTTCCCCTCTCATCGCACGACTCAACGTCATGTAATACACAAAAAACAGCGATTTCTTCCATGGTGTACGCGCCGGATCGATAGGTTGCCACCAATGCTTCATTGCGATTGGTGTTTTGTTCGAAATATTCCACCAAACTCAGCGCAAAGCTACGTTTATGGGCCATCGGTAGCTAAAAAATGTAGGGAAGCCACTTTCCGATCTAAAATATCTCGCGAATTGCTGAAAATAGCTCAATTAACTTCAAAATCATCGCTATTGGCGAGAACAGATGTGATCTGCATCTGGTCAGGCATGTTAGAATTTTACGATGCCAAACTCACTAAATATTGTGCTCGTTTGTGCTTATTTGCGCTGGTAGTCAGACAGAATACCGCTACAAAATTAGATGCGCCTTGGCCCCTGCTTCGGTGCGTATAGCTAGAACTAATACAATTATTCAATAAAAATCGGAGCGGTCAAAACATGCAGGAATCGCGTTTGGATGTCTTTTTACTTGGCCAACCACAGGCCAACGTCACGGTTGCCACTTTGGTACAAAACTTAGCGCTAGCATTTAAAAAAGATAGTGCAATTATTGAGAAAATGTTGGGTCGTTCACGTTGTTTAATTAAAGCGGATGTAGAACCAGCATTAGCCGAAAGATACCGGAAGATCATTCACGAAGCGGGTGGGACATGTGAACTCGTTGCGAGCACAAAAACTTCAGCGCCGACTAGCGCTTCTGCCGCGACGACGGTGACACCACCGCTTGCGAGCAACACCCCTCCACAGAATTTACCTAGTTCACCTAATTCAAATACTTCACCTAACTTGCATAACGTGCAGGCGCCACCTGTCACCGAAGTCCGGCCCGGTAATACAAATCGCGACACGGTACAGGTAGAAAAAAATACGCAGCACTATTGCTATAAATGCGGCAAGAGTATTAACCCCGAACTCGCCAAATGCCCACACTGCTTAACGCCAAAAATGGCCTATGTGAGTAAAGATAAATTCACCGCTGTCGTTTTATCTTTCTTATTAGGCGGCCTTGGCGTACATCGTTTTTATCTTGGTCAATGGTGGGGGATTTTCTACATCATATTTTGGGGCACCTTGATTCCTAGCATGATTTCGGTGATTGAAGCGCTGGTGTTTTTGCTTACACCTCAAGAAAAATGGAACCGAAAATACGGACAAGTAGCACGTTCTGGCAGCGCTACCGTGGTGATAATGGTGGTGGCAGTTTTTCTATTTATCGCGATGATAGGCATTCTTGCAGCGGTTGCATTACCTGCATATAACGACTATACCGTGCGGGCGAAAATTAATGGGGCTATGCCATTGGTCAATGGCACTCGCGATAAAGTCACTGCCTACATTAAGCAAGCAAAAACGTTCCCTAACAATAACGCAAGTGCCGAGCTACCAGAAAAGATTAACAGCGAATTTATCACCTCAATCAAACTACAAGGGAACGCGAATATTGAAGTGGTCTTTAATATCGACAGCCTAAAGGAAAGCAATACTTTAATCCTGAGTCCTAGCGAAAAAAATGGTGAGATTACTTGGTCATGCTTGGGCGGAACGCTCAATGATCGCTTCCGCGAACCGAAGTGCCGCAACGGTATTCCAGCCAGCACGACAGACAACTCAACTCAAGTATCAGCAGGTACAGCGACTAAGAATTTGCAGAGCAATGACCTCAGCGTCAGTATCGACGTTCCAAATAGTTGGTCGAGAAATGATAGCCTATTAGCGGAGGCAATATTGGGTGCCGCTCAAATGCGGGATGAAAACTATCTAGTTATTTTAAAAGATTCAAGAATCGATTTCGAGAAAAAATTTACTTTGAGTAACTACACAAGCTTAGTCCAAAAGAGTATGCAAAATGAAGTCAAAAACGCGCAGCTAGTGGGCGGCGTCACCAAACTAACGATTAACAACGCGCCAGCTGAACAGTTTGTATTAACCGGATCAGCCGATGGTCTAAAAGTCGCCTACTTGGTCACTAGTGTGGAAGCCGACAACAACTACTATAGGGTCGTCGCGTGGACATTGTTATCGCGACTAGATACCAATAAAACTGTGCTTAACAATGCGAGTACTAGTATTAAGTTTAAAAATTAATGCGTAAGGTGATGTTTTAAAACAGGCGAGTGGTCGTGTAATAAATTTATTGCGATGATTTGCGCGAGTTTGGTTCTACTACTTGATTACCGGGGACCAATGCGTGTTCCACCTTTTTGCTACGCTTACTTTCTAGTATCAGTATCATCCTTAGTTTCAAAATTATCTTTCCTCCAGGAAAATATTCGTTTCACAGATAAGTACATTCCGAAGACTACCAATATCCAAAGTAAAGGTAATACGAGCCCGGAAATATCAATATCAAATAGCTCAAAAAAAACAACTAGCAAAAATGCAAAAAAAAACATTACCGAAAAAAGTATCGATATCAGCTTCATATTTTGTACCTCGTCCAAACACAGGGGAAATGGGTTAGTTCTAACATTACTAAATTCAAAAAAAATATTGCACTAAGCCAAACTAGTGGGAGAAGCCCTTTCGATTGGCGTTTTCCGTGGGCAGCTTTTTTTACATTACCGCGCGTAGGTATAGGTATGAATGCTGCAGCCTCATTCCTCTACTGCAAATTCAAGCTCAATCAGCGCATTATTACCCCATGCCCGATCAAACAAATTAACCGTAAATCCTCGGTGGTCACTACTCAACGGTAAAACTTCTGAACGAGATTCGTTAAAAATTCTAGCGCTTTTCAAACCTTGGTTTTCATAAAAAGTCCAATTCAAGCGCGGCGACTCGCATAAATTGTCTGCGGTGACACCACGCAAATTAAACTCTCTGCGCAGTTTTTCTATATTTTCCATGGCGGCAAACACTTCGCAGGTTAAGCGCAGGTCACCGATGCGACGCTGATGTGTGGATAAAGTCGGGGTACGCAGTGCCAACAAATTCCATCGCACCCAATTCTGTTTTTGATTCAAGACCAGATCGGCATTTTCGTCTGCAGCCTTCTGATTACGGGGCAATTCAAAGCTACCGTTCGCAGCCAATACAATGGGAACTTGTATCGTATCGCCGACGATCTTGAGGCGGATATCTGCCAACACAAGACCTTCAACTTGGGGTCTGACAATAAAACGCAACTGTGTCTCGGGTGCCAAAGCGTGGTGACGCTCAAATGCATTCAAACCATTCAGCATTTGGCGATAAGGCTTCCAATCTTGATCCTTCATACCACTCACCTGCACGGCCTGTACTGTCTGGGTATGCTTTTGTCGCGACTTAACGACAGCTGTAGCCTCTTCGATTGGCACAGTAACAGGTGATTGCTGTACAGCAAAGACCAATGGAGCACTCAAGCAAAGAGCGCACAGCAGGCTGGTCGACAAAACAGAAGCATTCATGGCATGTAAAAAAATGTGAGTTTTTGTTAATCGTAGACGGGCTATGATACAGTAACAAAATTGTTGCAAAAAAGCTTTTATTTGAACCATCTGCTCGCGAGATTCTATGGATAAGTCACTTACCTTCACGGCCAGTCAACATGGCGATCCTATGCAACATGAAATCGAAGTGGTGCGCGCTCAGTTGAGTGATTTGTTGGCAGAAGCGCGCCACAATCAAGAGATTCTGTCACGCCATCAGACGCTAGACTTACAACTCATAGGCGCTCATAGTTTTCGTGAATTAATTGGGCATATTTTTGTCACCTTAGCTGAAATCTGTGAGCTCGATCAAGTGACCTTATCCCTACTCAATTCACAGCACAATCTGCAAGAGATGTTGGCAGATCTAAAAATCGATAATGCGGAATTCCCTCTCCTCCTTTTCGTACAAAGTGAAACCGAACTACGTCTCAACAATAAACCCTTGAGAAAGCCCGTACTCGGCGCCTATGACAAAGCACAACACGCCAAATTATTTGCGCCTTGCGTTAATCAACCAATTAGTATTGCGGTCATTCCATTAATACGGCAAAGCAAATTGTTAGGCAGCTTAAATTTGGGGAGTAGCAACCCAGAACGGTTTGTCAGCGATATGGGCACCGATTTCATCGAGCGACTTGGTTCCATCATCGCGATCTGTCTTGAGAATGTCATTAATAGCGAACGCCTGACGCAAATCGGTTTAACCGACGCCTTAACCAATGTCAGCAATCGTCGCCATGTAGAACAGCGCATGTTGGAAGAAATCGCACGGGCGCGTCGTCAGCATTACGGCATTTCCTGCATGTATCTGGACATCGATCACTTCAAAAAAATTAATGACGTGCACGGCCATCACGGTGGTGACGAAGTTTTAAAAGAGACGGCAAAACGCATCAAAGCTGAGCTACGTTTGAGTGATACTTTGGGACGATTTGGCGGTGAAGAATTTATTGTATTGCTGGTCAACGCCAGTCATAGCGACGCCAAACATGTCGCAGAACGGATACGCAAAAGCGTGGCCGAGAAGGCGTTCATATTAAGCATGACAGGATTATGCGATGTCACTTTATCGATAGGCATTGCAACGCTATCGGATGATCATAATCTGGGTGAAATTGAAAACGCGGCACAGACTTTATTACTGCGCGCGGATCGGGCTTTGTATAGCGCGAAAGATCAAGGACGAAACCGCGTTTGCGAATCACCGGAAGACTAATTCTGTCCAGTGATCGTTTCAGTTTGAAGTTTAAGATTTCAAACTTCAAACTTCAAGTTTTAAACTTTTTTTGCAGCGGCTTGTAGCGTTTCGTATTTCGCCATCAATTGCTCTTTGGTCTCGCGCCAAGCTGGATTGAACGGAATGCAGCTGACGGGACAGACTTGCTGACATTGCGGCTCGTCATAATGACCGACACACTCCGTACATTTATTGGGATCGATTTCATAAATCTCTGGCCCCATATAAATCGCTTCATTAGGGCATTCAGGTTCACATACATCACAATTGATGCAATCATCGGTAATTAGTAGCGCCATATTGTCTTTGTTACTTATTTTGTTCGGTGATTTTTTTCTTCAACCAGGCATCGACTGAAGGGAATACAAATTTCGACACATCCCCACCAAACTGGGCAATCTCGCGCACGATAGTGCCTGATATAAATTGATACTGATCCGATGGCGTCAGGAACATCGTTTCAACATCCGGCAATAAATAGCGGTTCATGCCCGCCATTTGAAATTCGTATTCAAAGTCAGAGACAGCGCGCAAACCACGCACAATCACCCGCGCATCATTCTTACGCACAAAGTCTTTAAGCAAACCGGAAAAACTTTCCACCCGGACGTTGGGATAATGTCCCAAAACTTCATTCGCGATGCTGAGGCGCTCTTCAAGTGAGAAAAAAGGCTTCTTATTTTTACTGTCGGCAACACCGACTATCAAGCTGTCAAACAAACCCGAGGCACGACGTACTAAGTCTTCATGGCCGCGCGTGAGCGGATCAAAGGTTCCTGGATAGACAGCTGTAACCATTTTTTTTCCTTGGTGTGTAGTGTGTGATTTTTTACTAGGTTCTATTCGACAATTGAAGCCTGTCGACAGACTTAGTATTTAATTTTAGATGCGCATTATCCCAGATTTTAATCCGCTTCACTGGACTCGGTGTTGCGTTGCAACAAATGAAAGTACACGCTACCCGCCTTATCTTGGCGCAAGACTTGCCAACCAGTACACCACGCGGGCAGACTAACGCCGTCTTGCAAGACTAAAGCCTGTTCTGATTCCACATATAAAACACCTTCAGCCTTCAATAGATTGCTGCACAGTGGCATGATTTTCTCAAGGAAGCCCAAGTTAAACGGTGGATCAAGAAATATCAGGTCAAATCTCTCCCCACGCGAAACCAGATGTTTTGCCAATAGCAAAGCGTCTCCGCGTTGCAAAGTTAGCTGTTCTGCTTTTAACTTTGCTTTAGTTTGTTCCAACTGTTTGAAAGCAGGCACAGATGCTTCAAACATCGTCACTTTAGCAGCACCACGACTTGCCGCTTCAAAGCCCAAAGCACCACTACCAGCGAACATATCGAGGCAAGCTATGTGATTCCACTGGCTGTTAAACACATGGCTCAACCAATTAAATACCGTCTCGCGCACACGGTCCGGGGTCGGGCGCAAACCATCGGCGCTGATCACGGTCAAAGGCGTGCGCTTCCAATCACCGCCTATAATCCGAACTTGATGACTAGCCTGACTATGATTAGCAGGCTTATTTGCAAACTTCGAGGATGGACTCGCTGAGGACAATGATGGATTAGAGCGATTCTTGTTGTGATTCATAGTGGGGGCGGAAAATCGTCGATGTGCTCTGTTAGAATGGCAGCATTCTAAAGGTTTTTCGCAGCAGGTCTGTCGTTCTCTGGCGTTCTTTGCCAATTTTTCTGATTTGACATAAGCATTTAACATCATTAACTTACAAACTTAATAAAACCAGATGCTGCTGCCCGCGAACTATCTCAACACTTACCCTTTTTGAGTCAATACTGATCCATGTTTAGCTTTTTCAGAAAAAAAACACCTGAGCCAGTCGCTACCACTGCCAACCCTGAAGTCGAGGAAACCAAACAGGGAATCAATGACACAACAAACCAACAGCCGACTTCAAACGAGGCTGTAAGTGTGCCAACTCAAGCCAACATAGCACCTCAAGCAGTAAGCGTTGAAACAATATCCGAAACGGTATCGCAAGCAGCGCCCGCCAAACTGTCATGGATAGCACGTTTAAAACAAGGACTCGCAAAAACCTCGTCTAATTTAACCACGTTGTTCGTCGGTGCCAAAATCGATGACGATTTATATGAAGAATTAGAAGCGGCTTTACTGACCTCCGATGCGGGCGTTGAAGCCACTGTGCATTTGTTGGACAATTTAAAACGCAAAGTCAAAGAAGATAAATTAACGGAAGCGGAACAAGTCAAAGCAGCACTAAAAGTCTTATTACTAGACTTACTAACGCCTCTACAAAAACCGTTTGAATTAGGTCGGCATCAACCGCTCGTCATGATGATTGCGGGTGTCAACGGCGCAGGTAAAACCACAACCATCGGTAAACTTGCCAAACATATGCAAGTACATAATCAATCTGTGGTCTTAGCGGCTGGCGACACTTTCCGTGCTGCAGCCCGTGAACAATTGATGGTCTGGGGTGAACGTAACAATATTACTGTCATCGCCCAAGAATCGGGTGACCCAGCGGCTGTCGCCTTTGATGCCGTCGCTTCCGCCAAAGCGCGTGGCACCAATGTGGTCATGGTCGATACCGCAGGCCGCTTACCGACACAGTTGCACTTAATGGAAGAGCTGAAAAAGATTAAGCGCGTAATCGCCAAAGGTATGGAGGGTGCGCCGCAAGAGGTCTTGCTGGTCATTGATGGCAATACTGGGCAAAATGCACTGACACAAGTGAAAGCCTTTGACGATGCATTGCAATTAACCGGCTTGATTATCACTAAACTAGATGGCACGGCCAAAGGTGGCGTGCTGGCTGCAATTGCTAAAACACGACCGATACCTGTGTATTTCATCGGCGTAGGTGAGCAGATCGAAGATTTGCAGGCTTTTAATGCACAAGAATTTGTAGATGCGTTGTTAA
Source organism: uncultured Undibacterium sp. (assembly GCA_963511665.1). Taxonomy (GTDB): domain Bacteria; phylum Pseudomonadota; class Gammaproteobacteria; order Burkholderiales; family Burkholderiaceae_D; genus Undibacterium. Next base: position 34,443 of record CAUPKC010000004.1, on the reverse strand, counting down.
GCTAAATAATTAAGCAGTAACGAGGTAGATAGATAGAAAGATAGATCGCGATGATTGAATTTCAGCATGTATCGAAAGCCTATGCCCATGACATTTACGCCTTGCGCGATGTCTCGTTTTCTATAGGCGATGGTGAATTAGTTTTCTTAGCAGGCCCTTCAGGTGCAGGCAAATCCACCGTACTTAAAATGATCGCGGGCCTGGAAAAACCCAGCAGTGGCATGGTTCTGATGAACGGTCAAAGCATCAGTAAATTAAAGAGCGGCAGCCTGCCCTACTTACGTCGCAAGCTCGGTCTGATTTTGCAAGGGCAAGGCCTTCTACTGGATCGCAGCGTATTAGCCAATGTGATGTTACCTATGATCGTGGTGGGCGAATCGATGGCAGATGCAAAAACTCGTGCCTACGCGGCATTAGAGCGCTTAAACATACAAGACAAAGCCGAAGCGTCACCGCTCTCCCTATCAGGCGGCGAACAGCAACGTGTCGCCATCGCCCGCGCCATTGTTAATCGCCCGCAAATCATCCTCGCCGATGAACCAACTGCCTATCTCGATCGTGAAAATGCGGTGATCGTGATCAATGCACTAAAGGCCTTTCAACGTTCGGGTGTGACTTGCATCATCTCCAGCCATGATGAACAATTTTTAGAACAAGCGAACCGCGTTATTTATTTGAGTAAAGGTGAGGTCACTGACTCCTGGACCTCTGCTGTTGTGCCTTCAGCTTCAACTGTGGCAACAGCCACAAACGCAGCTTCGCTGACATCAACGATCTGATTAAGATTGGTAAGGATAAAATTTCATTATGACTAACTGGTTTCGTCAACATGCCTATGCCTTACGCGCCGCTTTTACCCATTTGCGGGCAGCACCAGGTAACTTTTTATTTAATGTGCTGGTGGTCGCGATAGCATTGTCTTTGCCTATCGCGGGTTTAACCATATTAGAAAATATACGTCCAGTCGCCTCACAACTTTCGATAGAACCAGAAATCAGCGTATTTTTGAAACCTGACTTGGCCAGTGTTGATGCTGCAGCGATGGCGACACCGATTAAGAATGTATTGAAAGACCTCAAAGTCAGCGCCAAAGTGAAATTTGTCCCAAAAGACAAAGCCTTGGCCGCCATGGAAGGCACGAACAGTCTGGCAGAAGTGCTAGCAACTTTAGGTGGTAATCCCTTACCAGATGCCTATGTGCTGTCTTTGTCCAATGCCGATAGCAATAAAGCAGAACAACTCACCGCCGCCTTGCGCGGATTGGACAACATCGATGTTGTGCAAGTTGATTCCGAATGGGTCAAGCGTTTGGCTGCACTATTACAAGTATTGCAGATGGTATTGCTGTTTCTGGCAGGCACTTTAGCGGTCGTGGTGATCGTGGTTGTGTTTAACGCAACCCGCTTGCAGGTGCTTTCGCATCAAGCCGAAATCAGCGTCAGCCGCATGTTAGGCGCAACCAACAGCTTCATTCATAAGCCTTATTACTACACAGGCGCAATGCTCGGTGTATTAGCAGGTGGTCTGGCATTGAGCCTCGTCGCCTTATCTTTACAGCCATTAAATCAAGCTATCGCAGAATTCGCGAAGTTGTATGCATCTGAATTTCATCTCAGCCCACTTGGGCTCTTGCCAAGCCTTGGCCTCATCGCCATCAGCAAAATTTTGGGCCTTTGTGGTGCTTATTTGTCTGTGCGACGTCAACTCTCGAAAATTCCGCATTAATATCAGTTACTTAGTGATTTTTCTGTAAGTTTATTGGGGTTTTTCACTTAAGAAAACACGGGGAATCACATGAAAAATCGGTAAAAAATGAGCTGTTTTATACAGCTCCCCCCTTGAAATTCGACAAACTAAACAGATTATTAGCACTCATCCCGATTGAGTGCTAATATTAGAACTTGAAAGTACTGGAAAATAAATTTTAGTACTGCTTTACGGAAATAATCTGATTTGATATCAGGAGGAAACATGGCACAAACATCAGCACAAGGCATTTTGCATTCTTCGGACAGCACGGCTTTAGCACTGGGTTTCACTGGCACGCTGGGCAATATTGATGCCTATATCTCTGCCGTCAATCGTTTACCTATGTTGTCGCACGAAGAAGAAATTGATCTCGCGACAAAATTGAAGTTGCATAACGACCTCAATGCCGCGCAACAATTAGTTATGTCGCACTTGCGTCTGGTGGTCTCTATCGCGCGTGGTTACTTAGGTTATGGCTTACCACATGCAGATTTGATTCAAGAAGGTAACATCGGTTTGATGAAAGCCGTCAAACGCTTCGATCCTGACCAAGGCGTACGCTTAGTTTCTTATGCTATGCATTGGATCAAAGCCGAGATGCATGAATATATTTTGAAGAACTGGCGCTTAGTCAAAGTTGCCACGACGAAAGCTCAACGTAAGTTGTTTTTCAATTTGCGATCAAACAAAGAAGGCCTGGATTCCATGACGCCTTCTCAGATTGACAAATTGGCCAGTAAATTGGACGTCAAACGTGAAGACGTGATCGAGATGGAAATGCGTCTATCTGGTCGCGATGTGGCTTTAGATGGCTCCAGTGATGACGAAGACGAAAAATTCGCGCCTATCGCTTATTTGAAAACAGAAGCAGAAGAACCCACCCGCGTCATTGAAGCGCAGCAATATGACCGTTTGCAAAGCGAAGGTTTGGAGTCTGCATTAGCCAAACTGGACCCACGCTCACGTCATATCATTGAGTCACGTTGGTTACAAAATGACGATGGCTCTGGCGCAACCTTGCATGACTTGGCTGATGAATATGGTGTTTCAGCAGAGCGCATACGCCAGATCGAAAGCGCTGCCTTGAAAAAAATGAAGGGCTCCTTGAGCAGCTATGCATAAGGTTTAAGCGATCTAGCATCTACTCTCAAGTTTAATAAAAAAGGCACTCAATTTACTTTGAGTGCCTTTTTCTTTGTTCCAACTGTTTTAAGTTACTTACTTATTTCAGCAAAATCTTCAAATCATGCACAATCGCTTCTGTTTTTTGTCCATACTGAACATACAAACGAATGCGACCTTCTGGATCAAACACATAACTTGCTGCGGTATGATCCATGGAGTAGTTCTCTGGCGTGCTACCTGCGCTCTTTTGATAGAACACCTTAAATTCCTTGGCTACTTTGGCCGTTGCCGCTGCGTCTCCGTATAGACCTAAGAAACGCTTATCAAAATTAGGCACATAAGCAGCCAATAAAGCTTGCGTGTCGCGCTCAGGATCGACAGTTACGAAGAGTACTTGTACCCTGTCCGCCAAAGGCCCTAACTGCGTCATCACCTTCGCCATTTCAAACATGGTGGTCGGGCAGACGTCGGGACATTGCGTGAAGCCAAAAAATAAAACAACTGCTTTGCCTTTGAAATCTTGCAAAGTACGTGTCTTGCCATTCTGGTCGGTGAGCGTGAATTCTTTACCGTAAGGCAAACCAGTTAAATCGGTATTGATGAATTTTTCTGCGGTTTCGGTCTTATTACATGCGACCAAACTCAATACAGACACCAGGGACAAGGCCAATAAGCCACGGCGCGTCCAACGTGAAGACAAGAAAGAAGTTTTCATATCACAGCTTTATGTAATGGTCGACTAGCAGTGCGACAAACAGCAAAGACAAATAAACGATAGAAAAGGTAAATGTTTTACGTGCCAATACATCGTCGTAATGGCGATAGATCCGCCACGCATACCATAAGAACCCCAAGCCCAAAATAACCGCACTCACCAGATAAATCAGGCCGCTCATCTTGACTGCATAAGGCAGCAATGTTGTTGCGAATAAAGCGATGGTGTACAACAAAACATGAAAGCGGGTAAATTCCATACCATGTGTAATCGGGAGCATAGGCAAACCCGACTTAGCATAATCATCACGACGATACATCGCCAAAGCCCAAAAATGCGGTGGAGTCCAAACAAAGATAATCAGCACTAATAACCAAGCTTGCATCGGCACTTCATTAGCAATCGCCGCCCACCCTAAAGCCGGTGGCATGGCACCGGATAAACCGCCAATAACGATATTCTGCGGCGTAGCAGGCTTTAAGATAATCGTGTAAATCACTGCATAACCAACAAAAGTAACGAAGGTCAGCCACATGGTGAGCGGATTGACCAAGGCATATAAAATCCACATGCCCGCGCCGCCTATCAAAAAGGAGAAAACCAAAATCTGCTTGGCACTCATCTCGCCTTGCGCACTTGGACGACGCGCAGTACGCGCCATGCGCGCATCGATTTCGCGCTCGACCAAACAATTGACTGCAAACGCGGCACCTGCCAATAGCCAAATACCGATGGTCGCCGCCAACACAATGCGCCAGTCGGGCAAACTCGGCGTTGCTAAAAACATCCCAATCACAGCACAAAACACGGCTAATTGGGTCACACGCGGCTTAGTGAGTGCCACATATTGCGATAAACGATTGAACAAAGGACTTTGAGTTGTCATTGGGTGCGATTAAGATTCATTAGCAGCGCTGGAGCGAACCCGATAGTTTAACATGCTCAGCAACAGCACAAGCACTGCCGCTCCCGCATTATGTAAAACAGCTATTGCTAGCGGCCAGGAAAAATAAATTGTCGCTACGCCTGTTATCAATTGCATCAATAAAACTACTAACACCCCGTTCGATAATGTTTTAGTATCGACATGTTTCCTACCCAGAAAAGCTACATAGCCCAACAAAGCAAACACGACCCAGGCAAAAGTACGATGTACCCAGTGAATCGTGATCAATGCTGAATATGGTAAGAAATCGCCGCTGACAGTTCGCCCCAATTCGCGCCACAATACATAGGCATGCTCAAAATCAAGCTGCGGTACAAGTTCGCCGTTGCACAATGGATAATCATGACAAGCCAGCGCCGCATAGTTAGTGCTGACCCAGCCACCGAGCGCGACTTGCACCAATAAAATGATGAAAGCAATCGGTAAGAGCTTAAACAAGGGGCGCGAATAGTTGGTATCAGAACGCGGTGATTCCCGCTGCCATGCCCAGACCAATTGCGACAAAATCACCAACGCTAAAATCAAATGGATAGTCACTATAATCGGCTGCAATTTCATGGTCACTGTCCATGCGCCAAATGCACCTTGAATGCCGACCAAGACAAACAAGCTGGTTGCTAACCAAGGCGAGAATGGGCGGGTCTTACGCTTCCACCAAGCGATACCCATTTGCAGCATAATCAAGAAACCCACGCTCATCGCTAGGTAGCGATGGATCATTTCTATCCACGCTTTGGCAACAGTCACAGGACCCGTCGGCAAAAGGCTCTCGGCAGCTTTAATCTCGCTATGTGCCTGAAATGGATTGGCTTCACCATAGCATCCAGGCCAGTCGGGACAGCCCAAACCGGAATCGGTTAAGCGTGTGAATGCACCGAAGATAATCAGATCGAAAGTTAAAAAAAGCGTGACGGCGATTAGTTTTTTATACTTATTCTGCTCTTTTGAAAATAGGACGAAAGCTAGCGGAATCACCGCAAACAAGATCCCAATGATAGCAAGTTGAAATAGCATGATATTTATCTTTGGATTAGCCTATCGCCGACGCCTTGAGTAACTTAGATAAATCTTTTTTGATTTTGTTAGGATCAGCATCTTTAGGATAACGCATCATCAAATTACCCAGAGGATCGACCAGATAAATATGATCATGAAGATTGCTACCAGATTCGGTCGGCAGCCATTTTTCTAATTTGCTTTTATCACTGCGGAGTAAATGTGTACCAGCGATACCTGGTTTTAATTTTTCCGCGACTGGTTGTGCATCGGTGATCAACCAAACTCTTTCTATGCGATCCATGTTCTTACCTTGGATCAGACGCAATTGGCGAATCTCCAGCAGTTTACGCTGGCAAGCTTCTGCGCAACTTGCATCATCTATTTGCAGTATCAGCCACTTACCTTTTAGGCTGCTAAGCTCAGTAAGTTTACCGTCTTCACTCTGCAATCCCAAAGTTGGCATAGGATGCTGGCGCGGATCGATTAGGCTACCGTAATTATTTTTCGAACCTGGCTTGATCACGTAATAAGTGAAATACGATGCAATCAACGGCGATGCACATACCGCCAAAACCGCTAGTAGTTTCCAACGACCAGCAGCTTTGTTATTTTCTGTTTTTTCCACGACGAATTCCTGTAACAACGAAAAAGATGGCTGCCATCAAGGCTAAGCCATACCATTGAAATGCATAGGCACGATGTTTATCTGACCCGGCCGAAGGCTCTGGCCAGTCACGTATTAAGCCATCGCCCGCTTTGGAAGTTTGCTCCAATACTTTATCAACCATTCCCAATCCGGTTTGCTTGCGCAACTCATGAAAGGGTACGCTTTGAACAATGCTGCCAGACTTTAACATGTCAGACTTCCCCAGCTGCATTGTGCGATCTAACTGATCACGCACAACCCCTTCAATCTCAATCACACCTTGATCAGTCAACAGAGTGGGTATTTTAGTCCGTTCTACAGGATTGCGCTGAAGCCAACCTCGCGCCACCAAGACAGACTGCGCACTCCCATGGATCTTAAATGGCATCAGGACATAAAATCCAGCCACGCCATTAAGCGGACGGTTGTCTAGATACAAAGGCCACTCATGCACAAACTGACCTTTTAGTTTTACTTTTTGAAATGCTCGCAGTTGGTTAAATTCTTGCGCGGCATCCAGCGCAATAGGAGCTTTCCGCAATTGTTCCTGCATTAGCGCAGCAATCGCCTCTTTTTCCTCTGCACGTCTGGTTTGCCAGTTCCCCAAAGAGATACCCACTCCACACAACAAAGCGGTCACGAAGAAAGGCAAGATACGGATCAAAATCGACTTAAGCATTACAATAAGACTTTTGCAGAAAAGTGATGAACATGAAAATCCTAGTCGCCATAGCCTTCTTACTGATACTGTTCAGTCTGGGCTCAGCTTTAGTCTACTTAATGAAAGATAAAGGTAAAAGCAACCGCACGGTGAAAGCGCTGGCTTTTCGCGTCGGCTTCTCGATAAGCCTGTTTATTCTGATCCTGATCGCGCATCACTTTGGATTAATACAACCGACTGGCATACCCTAGGACCAAAGTCTCTATGAACAACAAGCCGCACACAGTGCGGCTATGTGCGTAATTACATCTAACCATTACATCTAACCATTACATCTAACCATTACATCTAACCGTTACATCTAACCGTTACATCTAACCGTTACATCTAACCGTTACATCTAACCGTTACATCTAACCGTTACATCTAATCGTTATTTCTAATCATTGAAGCCAGTAATTACAGCCAATAAATAACAACATACAAACCGAGCCAAACCACGTCAACAAAGTGCCAGTACCAAGCTGCACCTTCAAACGCAAAATGGTGTTCTGGCGTGAAGTGACCTTTCATATGACGGTATAACACGACAGACAACATAATCGCACCCATAGTCACATGGAAACCATGAAAGCCAGTCAACATGTAAAAAGTTGCTCCATAGATGCCTGAAGTTAATTTCAAGTTCAAATCACTGTAAGCGTGCATATATTCATAGGCTTGGAAGCCCATGAAAATTGCGCCTAACAAAACCGTAGCAAATAACCAAAATGAGGTTTGAGGACGTTTGCCTTCACGTAAAGCGTGATGTGAAAGAGTCAAAGTTACACCAGAAGTCAACAACAATGCTGTATTGATAGTTGGGATCCAAAATGGCGTCATCGTCGTAAATTTCTCTACGGTGCCAGCTGGACCAACACCTCCCCAGACATTAGCAAAATCAGGCCACAAAACTTTGTGATCCAGATCAGCCAACCAAGGCATAGAAATACTACGCGCATAGAATAAAGCACCAAAGAATGCACCAAAAAACATCACTTCGGAGAAGATGAACCAACTCATACTCCAACGGAAAGACGTGTCAATACGAGCACTGTATTTACCACCTTCAGATTCAGCAATGGCGTCACCAAACCATTTATATAAAACCACCAAGGTCAGAAAAATACCTGCAAAATTCAAATAGGCACCCCAAGTTGCGCCATTTACCCAAGCGGATGCGCCAAGCATAGTCAGCAACAAAGTAATGCCGCCTAATACTGGCCACTGTGAAGGACCTGGCACGAAGTAGTACGGTGCACTAGCGTTATGAGAACTCATTTCCATCTCCCGATACAATTTTTTAAACTCAATTATTAACTGATACTAACTAATTTTTTTACTTAGCTACGACGTGCTTTACGATCACAATCAAAATCGTAATAAAAATCGCCGCGCCTATCAAACCTGCAATGATGACATGAACCGGGTTCAACTGCGCCGCATCTTTTTCATAAGCACTACGCTTGCGTATTCCTAGAAACGACCACAGAACTGCTTGCATCGTTGCCAAAAATGATGCTTTACGTTTTGTTGCCTGCTTTAAGTCATCCATCAATCGCCCGTCTTTATGGTCCAGTTTTGCCAGCTTCTGCCTTTAGACCCACTTCAAAAAAAGTGTAAGACAAAGTGATGGTCTTCACATCTTTTGGTAATGCAGGATCAATAAAAAATGACACAGGCATTTGACGTGCTTCATTTGCTTCTAAAGTTTGCTGCTGAAAACAAAAACATTCCATCTTCTTAAAAAATGTCCCAGCTTGTTGCGGTGCATAGCTTGGAATCGCCTGAGCATCCATTTTATAAGATTGTTTATTCACAACCTCATAAACAACTTGTGCCATTTCACCCGGGTGTACCTGTATGCTCGAAACGGTTGGCCGGAAGCGCCATGGCCCTTGCGTATTAGCATCAAACTCGATCGTGATTAAACGACTTTTATCAACCTGAGAATTCACAACAGCATCAGCAGAAATGTCTTTTGGCGTCAAAACGTTGATGCCTGTAATCTCGCAAATCTGCTTGTAAATCGGAATCAAAGCGTAGCCAAAGCCAAACATCACTACCGCGATCACCACTAATTTCTTTAACATCAAGAAATTAAGTTTTTTGGTAACGACTTTTTCTGCACTCGCTTCATCAGCTGCCGTTTGCTTCAATTCCTCAGACATGCAATTCCCGATTCAGTCTTAACGCAAGAAAGTTTGCTTTGCGAACACGCCAATAAAAAACACCAAAACGACCGATACTAGAATCAATGCAGTTTTGAGATTACTTTTATTTTGGTTTTTCATTTTTCAAGCAACCCCAGCCTGAGCTGGGGTTGAATTCCATGGATTATTTAAAGACTGGTGGCTCTTCAAAAGTATGGAATGGTGCTGGACTTGGTACAGTCCATTCCAAACCTTCAGCGCCATCCCATGGCTTATCACCAGCAGGCTTACCACCTTTGATCGATGGAATTACCACGAACAAGATGAAGTACACCTGCATCAAACCAAAACCAAACGCGCCTATAGAAGCAATCTGATTAAAGTCAGTAAATTGCGCTGGATAATCAGCATAACGACGTGGCATACCAGCTAAGCCCAAGAAATGCATAGGGAAGAAGGTCACATTAAAGAAAATCAAAGACAACCAGAAATGGATCTTGCCGCGAGTTTCGTTATACATGAAACCTGTCCATTTTGGTCCCCAGTAGTAGTAACCAGCGAACAAGGCAAACAAGGAACCAGCCACCAAAACATAATGGAAGTGAGCCACGACGTAGTAAGTATCTTGCAACTGGATGTCAATCGGCGTCACCGCCAAAATCAAACCAGTGAAACCACCCATCGTAAACACGAAAATAAATCCAACCGCGAACAACATAGGCGTTTCGAAAGTCATTGAACCTTTCCACATCGTCGCAATCCAGTTAAACACTTTCACGCCTGTTGGAATAGAAATCAACATCGTTGCGTACATGAAGAACAACTGCGCCGTGACTGGCATACCAGTTGTAAACATGTGATGCGCCCAAACGATAAAGGACAAAATCGCGATTGAAGCGGTTGCATACACCATGGATGCATAACCAAACAAAGGCTTACGTGCGAATGCTGGGATGATTTGAGAAACGATACCGAAGGCTGGCAAAATCATGATGTACACTTCTGGATGTCCGAAGAACCAGAAAATGTGTTGGTACATCACTGGATCACCGCCACCAGCTGCATTAAAGAAAGACGTACCGAAATGACGATCAGTCAAAGTCATGGTAATCGCACCTGCCAACACTGGCATAACCGCGATCAACAAATAAGCAGTAATTAACCAAGTCCAGCAGAACATTGGCATTTTCATCAAAGTCATGCCAGGAGCGCGCATATTCAAAATCGTTGTGATGATATTGATTGAACCCATGATGGAAGACGCACCCATGATATGCACAGCGAAAATCGCCATATCCATACCAGGACCCATTTGTGTCGACAAAGGTGCATACAAAGTCCAACCAGCAGCGGTTGCACCACCTGGAACAAAGAAGGAACCGGCCAACAGCAATGCTGCAGGAGGCATCAACCAGAATGAGAAGTTATTCATACGGGCAAATGCCATATCGGATGCGCCGATCTGCAAAGGAATCATCCAGTTAGCAAATCCAACGAAGGCCGGCATAATTGCACCGAAAACCATGATCAAACCGTGCATCGTGGTCAACAGATTGAAGAACTCTGGTTGCATTAATTGCAGGCCAGGCTGGAACAATTCACTACGAATGCCCAAAGCCATGACGCCGCCAAGCATCAACATTGAGAATGCGAACCACAGATACAAATTACCGATATCTTTGTGGTTAGTCGCGTACAAATAACGACGCCAGCCATGAGGATGATCATGGTGATCATGTGCGTGGTCATCATGACCATGGGAGTGATCGTGTGCGTGATCAGCTGCTGTATTACTCATCTCTATCTCCTGTTCAATTACTTACGCGCAGCCAAAACTTCGGCTGGCTGGACGATATTTTCGGCTGCCTTATTCGACCAGCTATTGCGCGTATAAGTAATTACCGCCGCAATTTCTGTATCTGACAAAGTTGCTTTCCATGCTGGCATACCGGCTTTACCGTTCAACAAGATGTTGATTTGTGCAGCTTTCGGGCCATTCACCATGGCAGAACCGTCCAAGGCGGCGAACGCACCTGGAACACCTTTACCGTTTGCTTGATGACACGCCACGCAATTGGCGGCGTAGACACTTTCACCGCGTTGCTTGAATTCATCCACGGTCCAAACTTTGCTTGGATCATCGGCTTTTGCAGCCATTTCTTTTTTCTTGCCATCGACCCACGCGGTGTAATCTGCATCCGAAACCACTTTCACGACGATAGGCATGAAGGCATGTTCTTTGCCGCACAATTCAACGCACTGGCCGCGATAAGTACCTATTTTTTCGGCTTTGAACCATGTATCACGAACAAAACCTGGGATCGCATCTTGTTTCACGCCGAAAGCGGGAACAGTCCAACCATGAATAACGTCATTGGCCGTTGTGATAATACGTACTTTTTTATTGACTGGGACAACGACTTCGTTATCAACTTCCAACAGGTAATTGACGCCGCGTGCTTCCGTAGGCGCTAAACCTGGGGCACCAACTTGGCTGCGTGGCGTTGCCAATGTTGACAGGAAGGAAATACCTTCACCTTCGCCTTTGAGGTAGTCATAACCCCATTTCCATTGCATACCTGTCGCCTTGATCGTGATATCTGCGTTCGCAGTATCTTTCATCGCCACCACGGTTTTAGTGGCAGGCAATGCCATACCAATCACGATAAAGAAAGGTACGATAGTCCACAGAATCTCAACGGTGGTACTTTCATGGAAAGTAGCAGGCTTGTGACCCAAGGACTTACGATGTTTCAAAATGGAGTAAAACATCACACCAAACACTGCGACGAAAATCGCCAAGCAGATATACAGCATGAGGTTGTGGATGGAATAAATCTGCTCCGCGATTTGTGTCACGGGTGTTTGCAGGTTTAACTGCTTGACTGCAGGACCACCTGGGCTATCTTTTACGGCCCAAGCTGGCATCCCAGCAGCCAAAAGCGAAGCACCCAGCACCAGAGAGGCACCCAGCGTTCTCGACTTTAATCGCATAGCATGTTTCATGATTTCCCCAAAAACCTATTAGAATTTTCAACAGAAGTTGCCCAAGAAAAACGCTGGCAACTTCCACAACTGCGAGAGTATAAAGCGTAAAGCTGCGCTATATCAAGAAGAAATCACGGTTCGCCTAAGCAAAATCATATTGACAGTCGGCAAATCTGCTAACACAAAGCACTGTTTGCAAACCTGTCAATAAAGACATTTATTAGCCAATTGAATAACTTAATAATTTATTTTTTAGTTTCTCTTGGGAAAATCGAGGCGAATAATCGACTCGCCTGTTCCAAGTTTAGTCGGCTGAGGCTTAAAAGCATGACCGAAAACGATTTCAACACTAAGTGGGATCCGCCCATCCGCGCCACGATTTTTCTCAAGTTCGGTGACGACCTTGGCAAAATCCTTGCGCCCTAACAAACCTTTACGTCGGCTCAGCAATGGGTTGCCACCCAAGGCTCGGACATCGGCAAACAATTGCTGCACATCTTGATAACGCAAAGTGATTCTTTCCACATCCATCACTGGCGTAGCGAAGCCTGCCTGCACCAACATATCCCCTAAGTCGTGCATATCCACGAAAGGTAAAGTATGTGGAAAATCGTCAACCACAGAAAATGCTTGGCGTAGTTCGATCATCGTGTCCGGCCCAAAGCTAGAAAACATCACCAAACCGTTCACACGCAGCAACCCCATCCATTCACTCAAGACCAAATCGGGCTGTGGATGCCAGTGCAACGCCAAATTGGACCACAGCACATCAAGACTATTTTTTTTCAAGCTAGGCTGCGCGAAGTTACCGCAGATCACATGGGTATTGGGCTTGCTTCGAAATGCATCCGGAATCAGCTTTTCCAACATTTGGCTCAAACCCTGCCCTCCACTTTTTTGCGACGCATTTTTTTGTACTGTTTGACCACTTAGCAAAGCCGGCAAAGACCCATCCAAGCCTAAAATTTGCGCTTGTGGAAACCGCGCAGATAACAAAGGCAAATCAACGCCATCAGCACATCCAGCATCAAGGACAGTCGTAGCCTCGATCTTCACTAGTTCTAATTTCTCGCGCATGCGGCTTGCAATTTCTCTGCGTAAAAATTGCGAGCCTTGCACACGCTGTGGCGTTGCAAACAAACGACGAACTAAAGGCAAATCGATAGGCGCACTAAGCATAATTCAAAATTGGCATGCTAAAGTCACACCAAACTCAGGGAAGCAATAAAGTGTTTAGTCTACCCGCTCAGCGCTTACTTCGCATGATTCAACTTAGGGAATTTTTCATTAGACGCAATTAAGTATTGCTATAGGCAATCAGCAATAGGCAACAGGACGTGTTCTTCACATGTAGTATCGAATTCCAACTTCAACATTATCCAATCATGTCATTTCGCTACGCTTACCATCTTGGACTCAACAGCAGTCTGTGGAGAAATTTACGCCAACAACTACTCCCAAACTACTGCGCCATTTGTAAAGATCAAAATGAAAACTTAATTTGTGAGCAGTGTCAAAAAGATTTTTTTCCCAAACAAAATTATCGCTGTCCCTGTTGTGCAATACCGATCCCCTCTTCTGCGGCCAATCATTTATGTGGCGAATGTTTAAAAAAACGACCGCACTTTGACCGTACAATCGTGGCCTGTAATTATGTGCCGCCGGTCGACCATTTAGTGCTCGCGCTCAAATTTGCGCATCAACTAGGATTGGCAAAAGCGTTCGCAAAAGAGTTAAGGAACCAAATCAGCCACATGTCGCGAGAAGCCCTTCCCGACCTGATTTGCCCGATACCCTTGGGCGCACATCGCTTGGCAGCGAGGGGATTTAATCAATCTTTAGAAATCGCGAAACCGCTAGGCAATGACTTGGGCATACCGGTGCGACATGATCTACTGCTGCGCCTACGCGACACGCTTCAACAAAGCAGTTTGCATCCGGATGCCAGGCACAAAAACGTAAGAAATGCCTTTGCCGTACATCCTGCCATGTCCAGCTTGATTCAAGGTAGACACATCGCCATCGTTGACGATGTTCTTACAACAGGCACGACCTTGAATGAAGCGGCTAAAGTACTCAAACGCTTTGGTGCGAGCAAAGTTAGCAATTTCGTATTCGCTCGCACTATTTGGGTTTAGGGTTTAAATTGGATTTGGAATCGAATTTGCAATCGAATTTGTCATATAAATTGCGAGAAGCATTTATACATAGCCACACCAGTTGCGTTATGATTTCACGCTCAATCAAGCAAAAAGAGGATACACCTTGTTTAATGTCGTTTTAGTCGAGCCAGAAATCCCTCCCAACACAGGCAATATCATTCGTCTGTGCGCTAACGCCGGTGTGCAATTACACTTAATCGAGCCACTCGGCTTCCCGCTCGAGGACAGCAAATTAAAACGTGCTGGCTTGGATTACCACGAATATGCACGCATGAAAGTACATAAGAATTGGGACGCTTTTTTAGAGTCAGAACGGCCAGCAAATGAGCGCATGTTTGCACTCACCACACACGGCTCCTCAAGTTTCGCCGACGCACAATTTTTGCCTGGCGACTATTTTGTATTCGGCGCAGAAACCCGTGGACTCGCACCCAGCCTACGCGAATCCTTCCCCAACCCCCAGAGAATACGATTACCGATGCGCCCGGACAATCGCAGTTTGAATTTGTCAAATACGGTAGCGATTGTGGTTTATGAGGCATGGCGCCAAAATGATTTCGCCGGCGGTAGTTAGACAAAAGTTTTCTGCCCACACGTAGAAAACTTGCCACAAACTACCCTAAGAAAAGGGAAAAATCTGGCTTAGGTTTGGCGTAATTTTTGCAGCGTTTTCGTGGTAGATCTATCATGTTCGAAATCGATTGCACGTACAGCCCCACCATAGGCTAATACCGCCTGTCCTTCGGGAATCGCTTCCATATCATAATCACCGCCCTTCACGTAGATATCCGGTCTCACCAGATTCACGGCCTGCAAAGCGGTGTCCTCATCAAAAGATAAAACCAGATCAACTGACTCGAGCGCAGCAAGCACAGCCATGCGGTCTGCACAAGTATTGATCGGCCGTTCCTCGCCTTTACCCAAACGTCGCACAGAAGCATCAGTATTCACAGCCACCACCAAAGACCCGCCGAGTGCTTTGGCTTGCGCCAGATAGGTCACATGACCGCGATGCAAAAGATCAAACACCCCGTTAGTCAGCACGATAGGTTGTGTGAGCTTAGAAAGTTTCTCAGCAAGATGCGCAGGACTACAAATCTTATTTTCAAAATGAGGCATAAATTTAGAAAGAAAAACGAGCTAGATGATTGCAGAATATTCAAAAGTTCACCACTGTAACGCCCCGAGCGTTAAACAGCAAAGTACGTTAAGATGATTTTCTTCTTACTTCGGGGGACTATTATGTCATTTTCAAAAAAAATAGCTGGCATGTCGCTGATGCTCACTACTGCATTTATGTTCAATCCGGGTCAGGCATTTGCTGAAGATACTGCATGTCCCGATATTCTGAAACACAGTTTTAATCGTCTGCAAGACGAAGCGCCCCAAAATCTGTGCCAATACAAAGGCAAAGTCGCACTGGTGGTAAATACCGCCAGTTACTGCGGATTCACCAAGCAGTATGAGGGTCTAGAAGCGCTGTATGCAAAGTATGCAGAACGTGGATTTGTGATCCTCGGCTTTCCATCAAATGATTTCGGCAAACAAGAACCGGGCAGCAGTAAAGAAATTGCCGATTTTTGTTTTAATACCTATGGCGTCAAATTCCCAATGTTTGCAAAATCCTCAGTCCAAGGCAGCGATGTTAGTCCATTTTATGCGCAATTGATCAAAGCGACTGGTACAACACCTAAGTGGAATTTCTACAAATATTTAATCGATCGCAACGGTAAAGTCTTGACCTCTTACGCGAGTACGACCACGCCAGAAAATAAGGGACTCGTTGCAGAGATTGAGAAAGCACTTGGCAAGTAATTCCAGATGATTTGAACAGATACAACACGCCTTTCGTTGCCTGTGCGGGCTGGAGTAAAGCGTGTTGTTTTTCTATGTATTAAGGCTTGGCATCTAGCCCAGCACTCGCAAGTCACTCGACATGCCGGCAAATTATGCGAGTTTTGGTTTGCGCGTTGAAGCTGGCTTTGCGCTGGCTTTACCTGCACTTCCAGTTTTGCTTGTCGGTTTTGCCTTCACTGCCATTTTAACTCCGGTCTTAACTCCTGCCTTAGCTGCAGTCTTGGTTGTAGCTTTAGTTGTAGCCCTAGTTGCAACTCCCTTAGCACTATCCTTAGTATTGACTGACGCAGCGGGTTTCGCTCTTGTCGAGGTCTGCGTTTTTGCTTTAGTGCTTGCTGACCTTGTTGACTTAGGCGGTTCAGTTGTTTTTACAACACCTTCATCCTGCATAGCATGTTGCAATGCTTGTTTAAACTGATCTTGCAAGACCGTCCACCAGGCGGCTGGATTACTGAAACTACTAGCTTCAGGCTTGGCTGCGTGCTTTGATTCTGGTTCTTTTTCAGCTGAACTTACTTCAGATTCTGGCGCGACTGTCGGCTGGTCTGCATCTACATCATCATCTTCTTCTAGCTCTTCTTCATCCATTTCGTCTTCCACAGCGGGTTCAGGCACAGTCTGTTTCACGGTGGTTTTGGTAGTAGCTCCCGTTTCTGGCATGGGCCATTGCGAAGAGAATGCTGTCGTTGCACTGCTATCTCTTTGGGTCGTCGCCTGTGCAAAGCTCTCCCCCATAGTTTTTAAGGCAGAAATAGTCGCGCGCTGCACCTCCAAGGCTTGTATCGTGCCCTTTAGCATGTTCATATTCACGTTCAGCCAGGATTCGACCGTCTTCAAATCCTTGATCTGCTTGTCTAGTTCATCTACCGAAAGCGTTGGCGTTACCATCCCGGGCAATTGCATATCGCCCCACAATTTTTTTACAAATCCCAGCGGATCGTTCATACCGCCCATATTGCCTGCATTATTTTGCTGAAATGGATTTTGCATATTATTTCCTTTTTACGAATAAATACTTACCAACCTGAACGGGCGCATCAATGCTCTCGACAATCTAGCGCCTGCGTGTGACTCGTCTGCACCTGTCGCAAGAATAGGCCAGAACGATTACACTAGCGTTATGGCAAAAGTCTTTTTTTTACTTCAGCAATTAAAACATGCAATCAAGCGTAAAACTGTGGTTTTTTCGCTTGCGACCGTCCTACTGCATGTTCTGTTCTTCGAATCTGCGATCTGGAAGGACTGGTCTCCACAAGCAACGCCAAGATCTACACCGTCGATTCAAGTCAATTTGCGTCCAACTATCCCTGCAACAAACGAGATAGATCAAACAACGACTAAGACAATAAGGGCGCCACTAGCGAAATCAGTATCATCAGTGCCTAAAGCGATCCCCCAAAAAAGCCGCAGCATCCCCAGTCACAAAATTAAAGAAATAATACCTGAGCCGCTCGTTACTCAAGATATCAAACCAGAAGACATACTGCCAGAGACGATTGCTACAATCGAAGAAAAAAACGCCGCCAGCAATCCAATCGACGACAATAACGCTAGTAAATTGGTGGTGCGAATACCTAGTTCTATTGAAATGCGTCTGGATGTGAGTCACACCAAAGTCAACGCCACCCCCACCAAAGGCGTTGCTACTCTATCCTGGCAAGTCTATAACAATAGATACAGTCTTAAGCTGGAGGTCGGTGTGAATTTACTTGTCACGACTTTTAATTTATATACGCTCAGTAGTGAAGGTGATATCGGTCCATTCGGGCTGATGCCAGGAACTAGCACCGATGAGAGAAAGACGAAAGCAGCAACAGCAATTCACTTTAATCATTTCGAAAAGACGATTACTTTTTCTGCCAGTAACAAAGCAGTTCCTATGCAAGACGGAGCACAAGATGCGGCAAGTCTATTGTTGCAGTTGGCTGCAATCGGCAATGGAAACCCGGCACAATTCGCTCCAGGCCGCGAATTTAAAGTACAAGTAGCTGAAGGACGCAATGCAAATGAGTTTTTGTTTCAAGTGATCGACGAAGAGGAGATCGAGAGTAAGTTAGTCCCGGTCAACAGCAAACTAAAAACGATACATATCGTCCGCCCGCCACGCCCAGGTGCATATAACTCTAAGTTAGATATTTGGTTGGCACCTTCCCTGAATTGGTATCCAGTACAAATCAGGAATACAGAAAGCAATGGTACGGTGACAAATCAAATCGTTACCGAATTTAAGAACCGAGTTGTCGATGATAATAAATAAATTGAAGACGCTGTCGAAACTAGCGAAGCCAGTGACTCTAGCAATGCTAGCGCTTTGTCTTGCAAATGTGATTAGCCCAGTATCCGCGCATACCAAAACTCTCGATCTGGCACCTTCGGTAGCATTAATCTACGCCGTAAAATCGAGCCAAAAAGGTATTCCTGTGAGCGGCGAAGCGAAGGTGAGCTGGCAAGTTAAAGAGAACACCGGGGCAGCTAAAACTTATCGCCTTAGCTCAGAAACCAGTGTTGCTATCTTCGGGAAAATTCTCAAAACCAGCAGTACTGGCAGCATCGATCAATATGGCCTAGCGCCAGAAAAATTTCTAGAAAAGCGTTTCCGTCGCGATGAGGCTAGCACCACATTTGATCGCCAAACTAAAACGATTACGTTTTCGGATTCCGATCTAAGCTACCCAATCAAAGGTGGGGAACAAGACCGTCTGAGTGCAACCTGGCAGTTAGTCGCATTAGCCAGAAGTGCTGGCGAATCATTGCAAGCCGGGCACGAGTGGAAGATGTTTGTCGCTGGATTGCGTGACGCGGATCCTTGGGTCTTTAAATTAATCGAAATTAATAAAATCCAAACGGCGCTAGGTGAACTAGAGGTACTACACATTCAAAAAGCACCGCCGCCTGACGCTAAAAGCCAGCAAATAGAAATCTGGCTGGCAACTTCGCTCGACTATTATCCCGTGCGCATCAGCTTTCATGATGCAAACGGTGATCAGGTAGAACAAAAAATCGTCTCGATCAAAAAAGAATGAAATAATAGGGTCTGCCTTTGACAAAAACCAGCGCCTAAGCTACTTGAATTGGCGCGCTAAATACGCCAACTAATCAGAACGATTCGGCGCATTGGTTTATTGCTTACCTACCCTTTTTCCTATTGTTATTTATCCCTAATTTCTCCATTATTGCTATGAAAAATTCATCCAAGCGTGCTTTAGTTTTATTCAGTGGTGGGCAAGATTCAACCACCTGCCTGGCATGGGCCTTGGAACGCTATGATTATGTTGAAACCATCGGTTTTGATTATGGGCAACGACATGCCATAGAACTGAGTATGCGCCCACAACTTCTACAAAAGTTACGTGGCTTGTCGCAGGTCTGGGATCGCAGGTTGGGTGAGGATCACATCATTGATTTGTCCTTAATCTCACAATTGTCGCACACCGCCATGACGGAAAATATCGCGATAGAAATGCAAGAAAATGGTCTGCCAAATACGTTTGTACCAGGTCGTAATTTGATGTTTATGCTGACCGCAGCGACACTTGCCTACCGCAGGCAATTAGAAGTTCTGGTAGGTGGTATGTGCGAAACTGATTTTTCGGGTTATCCCGATTGCCGCGATGACAGCATGAAGGCATTGCAGGTGGCGATCAACCTCGGCATGGCAAGTCGTTTGACTATCGAGACGCCGTTAATGTGGATAGACAAAGCCCAATCTTGGCGTCTCGCTGAACAACTAGGTGGCGATGCTTTAATTGAACTAATCCGACAAGATACACACACCTGCTATTTAGGTGAACGTGGTTCCTTACATGCTTGGGGACATGGCTGTGGAACTTGCCCAGCTTGTGATTTGCGTGCCAAAGGCTATATCGAATATGTACGAACTAAGTGCTAAAAGCCATTTCCTTCGGCATTAAGCCGAACGACACCTATTGATACTATTTCCAGCTCGCGAGCCATGGCTCTATTGCATTATCGAGCATAGGTCGGGCAATGAGAAAACCCTGCCCTTCCTCGCAACCCATTTTACGCAGAACATCATAGTGTGCATCGGTTTCTATACCTTCGGCGATAACACTCAATCCAAGCTTTTTACCTAGTTGCGTTATCAGCTCGGCGATTCTTGGGCCGCTCTGAGTATCAATTTGCATGACAAAAGCACGATCTATTTTTAGACGATCAACCGGCAATTTATCGAGATAGCTGAGCGAAGAAAAACCAGTACCAAAGTCATCAATAGCGATCTGCACGCCTATCGATTTCAGGCCAATCAATGCCTCCTCAAACATACCCGTGCCGTTCATGGTCACCGATTCAGTGATTTCCAGTTCCAGGTAGTGTGGCGCTAAGCCGCTATCATGTAACGCACGTTTTACGAGATCGATGAAGTCAGGTTGACGGAATTGAATAACCGATACATTCACCGCCATACGATCTAAGGAATAACCTTTTTCCAGCAATTGCGCCATCGTATAACAGGCGGTACGTAAAACCCAAGCACCTAAACTAATGATTAAACCTGAATGCTCAGCCAAAGGAATGAAATCAGTAGGCGATATCATTTGCCCCTCGTCAGTACGCCAGCGCAAAAGCGCTTCGAATCCGATTACTTTCCGGTCACTCAAAGAAATTTGTGGTTGGTACATCAAAAACAAGCGTTCTGCATCAAATGCTTTATGCAAATGCTGCATCAACAGGGCACGTTCGCGAATCTCTATCCCCATTTCACGGGTAAACAAAGTGTGCGAACCGCGTTGATAACCCTTAGTGCGTTTTAACGCAATACTGGCGTCTTTCAACAAATCAGCACCCGACTGAGAATAGGAATCCAAAGCAACGAGCCCCATAGACATGGAGACAGTATGCGAAGAGTCATCAATAATGAATGGTGCCTCAAATATTTTTTGTAATTTTTCTGGTGTTAAAGAGAAGCGATTGCCAAGTAGACCAAATACATCCCCACCAATGCGTGCTAAGAAAATTTGATTGCCCAAAGCAAGCTGCAATCGATTCGCCACCGCACGCAACAATAAATCACCATATCGGTGTCCCAAAACGTCATTAATTTCTGCAAAATCATCAATATCAATTAAGACCAGCAATTGATCTGATGTCGCATTTTCTATCGATGCATCTAGATGTTCAATAAATTTCAGTCGATTTGGCAGCATTAACAATTGATCGCGAAACGCATAGTTTTTCAATTGACTAACCAAGCCAAGATTGTCCAAACAAACGCCCAAATTAAAGCAAAATATTTCCAGTAACTGTTGATCGATCTCTGTCAGTGCATAAGGCAATTCTATGAATGCAGCAATCGCACGTTTGCCTCGTCCTGAAAAATACAAAGTCATATTGTCTTCTTCGAACAAAGACACACGTTCGGACAAGGCTCGGCGCAAAGCATCCCGAATTACCGGGTTATCAATTTCTTCAATCGGTCTATTCATCAAACTTCGATAATGTCCCGCCGACGCAATCACGCTATAGCGAAAACTATTATCGAACTGCAATGCTTCGTCACACTGCGCGCATAACAAGCCTTCCGAGGGAACTCCGCACAATGCCGCAATTTGTGTGATGACCCCAGAGGCAAAGCCTTCTATGCCATCTTGCATAGAAAACGCAGCACTTGAGGTAATGATTTGATGCAGGCCTCGCCGGCTCGCTTCGATCGTGCGTAACTGATCGTAAGAGCGAATAGCAGCAGTCAACGCGGTCAATAACTTTTTGCGAGTTAATTCGTTTTTTGTTTTGTAGTCGTTGATGTCGTAATCACGGATCGCGTCTTCTTCAGGTGCGTAACCGGGTTGACCTGTACGTAAAATAATCCGCGTATCGCGCCATTTCAGTTCATCTCGAATATAGCAGACTAGATCTAAACCCGCGTGCTCTGTCTCCATCACTACATCAAGCAATACTACGGCGATGCCTGACTCGACTGCGAATCGTTCATGCGTTTCTGCTTTAGAATAAGTGTGTATAAACTCAAGACGGCGATTCAGGATTTTGACATCAAGAAGTGAAAATTCTGTCGCCCGATGCACATCTTCGTCATCGTCGACAATCGCGATTTTCCAAGTACGCTGTGAGATATTTCCCAAGACGTCATTATCAAGGTCTTCCTCGATAAATATCTCGTCATCGTCCAGATTTTCTGGCATGTCGCCCCCAAGTTGTGTTGGAAACTCGCTTAATCAAAGTGCTTTCAGTATATAGCAACTCCTTTGCCGTGCAACAACAAAATCGGAACGACTTTACAACACAAATAGAAAATTGATCAGGTTTTTCTACAATATGATCTCAATGAAACAGTGCATTAAGCATAACGACGTTGCGCATCCCATGCCAAGCCTGCGCCAATGCTGCCAAACACATCTCCCTGGACCAATTTCGCTCGGGGCAATAGGCGATTCAGATCTTCTCGTAAGCCACGAACGCCACTTGCGCCGCCAGTAAAAAAGACCGTATCAATTTGTTCATTTTCTATATTTGCACTGCTTATTGCTTCCGAAATGGTTTGATTTAGCTGATGGAACAAGGGCGCAATTGCCAGTTGCAGATGTTCTTGTGTCATCACCAGTAACTCGGCCTTTTGTTCTGGCCTAGATTTACTGCGCAAGCGTTCTAATTCGACCGAAATACTGGCCTCATCACTCAACAAGATTTTTGCCTGCTCCGCCTTTAGGGCCAGCCAATGTCCATCTCTTTGCTCAATCAAATTGAGTAAGCATTCACAACGATAACGCAAGGTCGCATCATTAACATCTCGGCAAATATCGTGTATTTCACGCACCACTTTTTGTGAGTAGATCAGGTTGATCGTGTGCCAAGTCGCCAGATTAAAATAATTTGCCGACGGCATTTCTATGCCATTGCTGAGGCGTCCCCCCATGCCAAGGCGCGGCATCAGCTGTTGCAGGCTGAGATACTTATCAAAATCAGTACCACCGATATGAACACCCGTATTGCTTAAGATATCTTCATGCCGGTCGATTTTCTTTCGACGTTCGGGTGACAAACGAATCACAGAAAAATCAGCTGTAACACCACCAATGTCAACCACTAAAACCAGTTCTTCGGCAGTAATGCGCGATTCATAATCTAATGCCGCCGCGATGGGCTCAAACTGAAAAGATATCTCTTTAAAACCGACTGCTTGGGCGATTTCCCGCAAAGTTTGTTCAGCCAACTGATCAGCACTTTGGCTATCATCAATAAAATGTACTGGACGACCAAAGACCGCTTGCTCCAATGGTGTCTGTGCTGCCAATTCGGCACGTCGTTTTAACTCAGCAATGTATTGTGTCAATAATTGCTTATAGGGTAATCGACGCCCCATCACTTCAGTTTGTCCGTCAATCAGACTAGTGCCCAATAGACTTTTCATGGATCGCATTAAGCGTCCTTCATAGCCATCTAAATAGGCAGACAGAGCTGCACGTCCATAATTGACTTCATCTAAGTCAGCGTTAAAGAAAATAACCGAGGGCAAGGTTGCTTTGCCCTCCTCGAGATTTAATAACTGAACCTGCTTTCCGTCAGCAAATCCGACGGTCGAATTCGAGGTTCCAAAATCAACACCACACACTGCATTCATCACTAGCCTATCCAAAAATTCCATCCAGGCGAGATCTTAAACTACTTGCCCCATCCGCTGTAAGCTTTAAACCCAGATTTTCCATTAGGCGCGTCTTCGACGCTATTTGAGCGCTGGCGGCGCATTTTCGGTCATTTTTTTCGTTCTTCGTTGCAAATAGCTCGCTATTTTCGCTTCATTCACGTAAAAACTGCCTCGAAAAGTGCATCCACCATTGCCTCAAATCCAAATGGAAATTCTGGGTTAAATACAAGGTACGTCGTCGCACCACGTTTCCTTTTCAACCACATCTACGGGCTGGTTTTCTAAACATCTGTGTTTAAGTGCCTCCAAATTTGATATGAATCAGACGGCATTTCATGCTACTGAAATAATTGACTGGTAAGTATATAACTTAATATGCCACCCTCAAGCTATAGTAAAAAAAGTTACATCAATATGCGCTATCCAAATTTCGGCTATGCTATGCACCTTAGCTATTTCAGACGATGAAATACAGCACTCACGAAGGATGTTTCCCTTGAAAAGTTTAATTAGCGATTTGCTCAAACAGCGCCTGCAATTACTCGACACCAATGCCCATTTACCACTTCTAGCCAAAGGCTTGCGCGGCATTGAACGAGAGACTTTGCGGGTCGATGCGCAAGGTAAATTAATGTTAACACCCCATCCTGTCGAACTGGGTTCAGCATTGACGCATCCATTGATTACGACTGACTATTCCGAATCCTTATTAGAATTTATAACGCCTGCAGAACAAGACATTTCTATTGCGCTCGACAAGTTGGATCTTATTCACCGCTTTAGTTACTCTCGTTTTGGCGCACAGATGCTGTGGAATAACTCTATCCCTTGCGAACTCCCAGAGGAAAAAGACATTCCTATCGCTTGGTATGGCAGCTCTCACATAGGAATGATCAAGCACGTATACCGTCGTGGTTTAGCACTGCGCTATGGAAAAAGTATGCAGTGTATCGCTGGCATTCACTACAATTATTCTTTATCAGAAGACTTGTGGAAACTACTCAAAAACGAGGACGGTGATACGCGCTCGGAGCGCGATTATCAATCTGAAAGTTATGTTGCATTAATCCGCAATTTTCATCGTTACAGCTGGCTGCTGATGTATTTGTTCGGCGCGTCTCCAGCACTATCTAAAAACTTTTTACGCGGACGTCAACACGACTTAGAAACGCTGTCTGATGATACCTTGTTCTTGCCGTATGCGACTAGTCTGCGCATGAGCGATCTCGGTTATCAAAACAATGTCCAAGACGGTTTAGTGCCGCCCTACAATAGCTTGCTTGATTACATGCGCAGTCTGTCTCTAGCAGTCAGAAAACCGCACCTGCCTTATGAAGAATTAGGTGTGAGAAAAGACGGTGAATGGATGCAGATCAACGCCAATGTCTTGCAAATTGAAAACGAGTTCTATGCGACGATACGTCCAAAACGCGTCATCAAACTAGGCGAACGTCCGGTAGAGGCTTTGTGCGCACGCGGCGTGCAATACATAGAAGTACGCTGCATGGATGTGGATCCATTCGAAGCACTGGGAATAAATCAAAAGACATCGCGTTTTCTTGATGCCTTCCTCTTATTTTGCGCCCTGAACGACAGTGCCTTGACCAATGACGCTGAAGGTGAAGAGAATTTGAGTAATTTTGCCTTAACCGTCAAACAAGGTAGAGCACCAAATTTAATGCTACAAAACCAGGGCGAACCTATCAGTCTGAAACAATGGGGCGAGCAAATCATCGAGCAAATCGCACCACTGGCGGCATTACTGGACAAGCAAGCACAAACGAATGAGCATCAGCAAAGCCTGCAAGCGCAACTAGACAAATTGCGAGACCCAGATCTAACGCCATCAGCGCGCGTATTAGCTGCAATTCGTGAAGAACAAGGCTCATTTAATCAGTTTGCGCTGAAACAAAGCCATTACTTCGCAGAACAATTTAAGGCGCGCCCATTGTCAGCACAAGATGCCGCGTATTTTGAAGAATTGACGCGTAGCTCAATAGCGCAACAGACGCAGATGGAGCAATCCCAGAGTGGTAGCTTTGACGAGTTTATTGAAGACTATCGTTCTCGCACCTCAAGCCAAATTTGTTGTGACGGTATGTGATTGCAATAGGTAGAAATTATTTCGGCTTTCTGACGACCTGACGGTAACGCTGCAAGGTTTGATCGTATTCTTGATTAGTACGCGCGATTTCTTGATCGTAGAACATAATTGCGTTACGACTGTTACTGATACTGGCAGTTAAATCGTCAGCTCTTTGCCGCATGGAATCAAATTCTTTCGAGGATTTTTTTGAATTTTGCAATTCCAGTTGCAAACTAGCGAGAATTTGACTCAATCCTTGTAGCTGTTCATTCGCCAATCGTTTTTTTTCTAGAAGCGCGTCGACAGCCCGTTTGCGCGCAGTCTGAATATCATCTTCTTCTTGATAATGAGCGAGCAAATAACGCTCTTCACGTTTTCTTTCGTCATCCGCTAGTTGTTGCGCTTTTCTTTTTTCCGCCTCTAATTCCAGTCGCTTCTTTTCTTCAGCAGACATTGGGGGCGCAATTTCATTTTTAAAATTCCCATTATTTTTATAGACTTTCACCGTCCGATTGGCACACTCTGGCATCGGCCTGTCAGAAGTGACTGATTTTCCTTGTGCGTTTACGCAACGGAAAATATCAGCACGAACCTGATCAAAGGGCATTACACACAGCATCAATAATAAATACGAGTTTTTTTTCACTGCAAAACCAATAAGAAACTTCACGTAAACCACACTGCCTTTTTATGATTATGACTAACGGCAGCCATAGACTTTACTTTGTTATTTTAGAACTCAGGCACAACTTAGGTAAGATTGTATCTAATGCCTGAATTTACACGAAATTGAGATGATAAGAAACGCGCTTTGACTAAAAAACACCATTTTGCGGCATCCACAGTAGATTTAAGCTATTTGCGACTCAGACTAAATATTCTATTTGCTCAGGATTAGACGACGCCTTAAATAGCCAAACGAAAAAAACCGGACTGCTATGAACAATCCGGCTGTGAAGAGTACGGCCAAAAAGCAAGTTGAAGCTTAGTTCCTTGACGGGAAAATGCCTTGCATCGCAATGATGTAGTTCAATCCCAAATAGGGTTGCATGTTGGAAACAGTCGCATTCGTAACCACAGGTGCAACTAATGGTGTGCCTGTACCCGTATTGCCTGTTGTTACAGTGCCGCTACCAGTGACCGTGGTTGTAACGCCACCAAGGTCAACAGGGGATGTTGGCGCAGTGCCCGCTGGCAAGTAAATAGCGGCACTTGATGGGCCACCAGCGGTTGCCGTCAAGCCCCCATTATTTGCAAGCGCACTTATTCCACCAACAGTATTGGCTCCTACCGTTACGTGTGTTGATGCATTGAAAGGATCTAAAGTCAAAGTGGCAGGATGATTATGTGCCGGCAGATTTGCCAGACTCAAACTAACAGTCACAGTACCGTTGGCAATCACTGTCGTATTGTTTGATCCTGCCTTTTCACCTTGCACCACATTCGCCAAGCCCGGACCTTGTGCTTGAGAACCGACGACTATGCGGCCGCGCAAGTCAGGAATACCGAAAGTATTTTGTCCATCACCGCCATACATAGTCCCCAACAACGCGAACATCGCGGAATTTTGCTGAATAGGCACGGTTTGTCCATTGCAAAACAACCATCCACGCGGTGCGTAATTAAATGCCACTGCTAATACAGTCCCCATAAATGCATCCATTTTATCTCCTTAGTGTGTTAGTACAAAATAACAAAAATGCGACTAGGCTAGTTTCATTTCTCAACAAATCAACTACATCTAACTTTCATTAAAATAGAAAATATAGGTAGAAATTTATTCTTCAATTTATTAAATTTTCATTGCTACTTAAAAACGCGAATTCAGTAGTGTTTTTTTAACTAGCAAGTGCTGTGCCAGCTATTTCGGTTGAGCTTGATCTAATTGTTTTTGTGAACTCAAGTAAATCACTTCTAACTTATCAGCCATGCTTAAACCAGTTGGATGCGCCGCCTCACGCAAGCGAGCAATAACCTCAATCACATTGCCATCGTGGATAGTAGGATCGCCGTACAAAGTAGGCGGACGAGCGAACCCGCCCGCCCGGCCAAACAGATCCTGTAGCCAGTTGTTGCTAACACAATCCATCATTAAATGTATGCGAGCTTGCTGACTGTCATTCCGCACGCCGTGTAAACAACTGGCATTTAAGTACCATGTATCCCCCGCAGAAAAATGGACCGGCTCATGGTCTATCAAAAACAAGACCTGAGCCGAGGTTTGTATTGGAATATGCAAACGGGTAATCCCATCCTCCAGGCAAGCGCCGTCATCCCTATGCTCCTTAATAACACCGCCCGCCGCCAATGACATCAGCCGTATCGAGGTTTTTTCACAGGCAAATTGCGCGATCACTTCTTGAAAGTAAGTGCACTGCTTGAGGATGTCAGTATCTTGAAAGTCTTCACTTTCAATCGGTAAAACATGATCGATAGCTCCGCCAACAGATCGTAATGGAATGCATGACCAATCATTCTCATAAGCGCGAGTATTGAAATGTTTGATCCAAGGCGATTGGGTAGCTAAAACCAAATCCTGCTGCAGCCTTGCAATATCAAATGAAAACGGTAGTTTCAGGTAAGAACAAACTGACATAAGTGAACTCTTTTTTCGTTCGTAGTTTTATTGGTGACCATGCACCGCTATCAGGATTTTTTAGACTGCCAGCTCATTTGATCGAATAAGCTATCGCTACTACGCAGAACAAAACCTAATCTTTGGTACACATGGCGCGCGATCTTGTTATCACATTGCACGGCAAGGCTAATCGGTTTATCAATCCCTTCCGCATGGGTTTGCAACGCATGAAGAACATGGGTGGCGACGCCTTGCTTACGCCGCGAAGACAGCAAGGCAATATCGATCAATCGTACATCCCCACCCACGTCGAAGATCACACGCCCGATCACATCTTGATTCCAACACAACAACCAGTCTTGTGCGGAGGGGTATGTATATTTCACTCCTGCTGATTGGCTCATCTGCTGCATTGCAATCATTTGTGCCAGCGCGCTCGGCGCCAAAGGTAAAGCGAGTAAGTCGGGGCGACTCTCGCGGAACAATGCATCCAAAAAAATTTGGTCTTCAACATCAGCCAAACGCATAGTTAGAGGTGGCATCAGATCTAGCAAATACAAAGCTCCATTCAATTTAAAGCAATCGCAAAATAGAACTTACAAAGCAAATAGCATTCCCACTGTTTTTAAGTCTGAAAACACCAATACCCACATGGCATATCACTTGCTTTATCAATACAAAGAATAGGTAATTCTTTACCTAATTCGCTCTTATTTTTTAGCCTCGCTCCTTGTCAACACTTCGATAATCGATGCCCTTTCTGGAGAAGTCATGTCTTTAAGTTTTACGCAAGCGCAATCACTTTTACACAGTAGCTTTATCGTGCACACCTCCGCCGGTACAGTCGAGTTGCGCTTATTAGAAGCGGAAGAGATAGCGCGACCAGGTCACCCAGCTGGTTATCGTACACCTATGTTCTTGATCTTCTCGGCACCATCAAGTCCTATCTTGGCGCAAGACAATTACTATTTTGACCACCCTAAACTAGGGAGAAGCTTTTGGTCTGTGGCGCCTGTTTTACCACCCACGCTTCAGCCGATAACAGTCAACAATGAGCCACTCACTTTTTACCAAGTATTATTTAATTAGAAAGATAAACTTGGCTAATTTTTTAGAAATAACATGCAAATAAGCTAGGAAAAATATTATTACATGTAACTTACATGGCAATTTGCGTGGACAATAATCGAAACCACATTCAAGCACTGGCATGAAATTTGCTTAACAAAATGAATATTACATTTTGTGCTTATCCAAAAAATGTTGCCTGAAAAAGACAATGGACTTGGTTTCCTGTCAGAGCTTAGGCAAGGATTTAAATGGCCAGAACGGTGCGCAAGACGCACCGTCCTTCGTTCTAAATAGATAAGTTTAATCAGCAGTTACCTAAAAAATCGCTTTTCCCGAACTTGCTAACATGAATATTTTAGACCCAATACAAAACAACCACTCCTTAACTTGGTGGCTAACCGGTTTATCGGGTGCAGGCAAGACGACGCCGGCAGAAATATCCGACTCCAAATCAAATATCCATTTAAAATAAGCTTGCACTTCAAAATTGAACTCGCGTAACTCAGAAATGACTTTCTGGACTGATCCCTGGCGCAGCGCCGCCCGCGTAATTGCACCCAAACCCACGTTGAAAGAGGTAAGCGTATGAGCATTATTAAAATAGAAACCGCCGTTGATGTTGCACTTCGCAATGGACTCAACGGCATTGCTCCCACTTTCGGACCTCCGATTGACGCATCCCAGAACTTGTCGTTCGTGCCCCCCCCTTTTTTTGGCCCGCAACAGCCGACTGACGCAACGGCCATGCCACCTCGCAAAGAGGTCGCATTCATTGACACAGCCGTGTCAGATTGGCAAATCCTCGCCAATGGGGTGCGTGCCGGGGTGGAGATAGTGCTGATCGACGCCAGTCAGAGCGGGTTGGCACAAATGGCGGAATGGGCGAAAGCGCACAGTGGCTACGACGCCATTCACGTTCTATCTCACGGCTCCCTAGGGACGGTGAATTTGGGGCGCGATACACTCAACCAATCTAGCTTGGCGAGTGCTGGGGTGCAAGCCGAACTGGCGCAACTAGGGCAGGCGCTCACGGCAGATGGCGATTTGCTGGTGTATGGCTGCTCGGTAGGTTCAGGAGAGGTTGGTCGGGCGTTTTTGACGAATCTGGCCGCGGCTACGAGTGCGGATGTGGCTGCTTCGGTTGATTTGACCGGGTCAGCAGTTTTGGGTGGGGATTGGGTGTTAGAGAGCAAAGTCGGGAAAGTAGAATCTTCGCCCATTGACGCACCTGACTATAGCCAGTTACTAGCGGTAAATCAGGTTGTCAATGCAGGTGGCACAGTTTGGGTCAGACCGAATGGCACGAGCTATGTATGGACTGTTGCAACAGGACAGAGTGCCAATGTTTCATTCCCCGGATCCTACGCAGTAAATTCAATTAGATACTATGAAGTACCAGGATTCGGTTGGCTCTTTAATAGGGGCGGACATTTTGAAACAAGCACCGACGGTGGTAACTCGTGGAGCACCTATACGCTTGATCAACTCATAACGACATCAGGTAGGTTATTTAGGTATGTCGATGCCAGTTCTAGTACAACAACAATTGACAATTTTGGGACGGCTTATACCTTTACCGGGAATAATCCATATTCAGGAGAGACCACAACAGGTGGTGCAAGCATTTCTCCTGACCTTGCACCAACAGATATTACGTCCAATAGAACTTATTTTCTCTCCGATGCGACGCTGGGCACGACTCTTGTCACGCTCACACCAGTTGACACCGGCTTAACAACAGGTGGTTATTGGGTTATTGATAGTCAGTCCGTGCCCAACCTCTTTACCATTTCGTTCAACCCATCACTTGGCAACACTGCCACAATCCTCCTTGGATCGGGTACCGTGCCCGCTATTGGGCAAACGGCCACGGTGACAGCCCGCTACTATGATCTTTACCAAACGGATAGCAGCGGCAATCCAATCAATGGTCAAGGTATACCCAAGATGTTTACCTATACCGTCGTTGATGGGCAGTCCAACGATTTGAATTTCGGAAATGATCTGAATGTCAGCACGACTGCTGCAAACGACCAGTTGAGTCCAGCCGTAACGACACTCAGCAATGGCAATTTCGTCGCCGTCTGGCAATCGGCGGGCCAGGGCGGTGAATCCGCTTCCAACAATGGTATCTATGGGCAGATTTACGATGTTACGGGCACAGCGGTAGGTAGTGAATTCGCCATTACCACAGCAGGTAACAGCGTTGATGAAATTACGCCCGTTGTTTCTGCGCTCAATAACGGACGGTTCGTCGTAGCCTATACCTCAACCCCGGGCGCCAACGGTCAGGATATTGCTTACCGCATCATCGAAGCCAATGGAACCGTTGGCAGTCAGTTGATTGCAAACACCTCTGTCACCAACAATCAAAAAAACCCCTCGATCACGACACTAAGCGACGGTTCATTTGTCATTGCTTGGGCTAATTCTTCAGATAACTCAATTCGAACGCAGAAATTCGATGCATCGAACGGCGCAAAAAATGGCTCTGAGACTACGTTCGGTTCATCGGGCTCGACTGTCAACCCGAGCGTTGCGGCCTTAAGCAACGGTACCTATGCAGTCACGTGGGGTGATACGAGTACCTATGACATCAAGGTTGCCCTCAGCACCGCACCCACCACGGTCATTAATGTCACTATAGATGGGTTGGCAACAGCCAACGTCTACACAACTGGAATTCCGGCTGCGCGAATCGCGGGCTTAACCGGTGGTGGATTCGTGGTCGCTTGGAACAAATACGACTCTGGCTATGGGCAGACTGACATTTATTTCCAACGTTATAACAATGCCGGCGCAGCACAAGGTTCCGCCACGCAAGCAAATAATTCAACTGCATCTTCAACCTACAAAGATCTTGCAACAGTGGCTGCCCTGTCGGGCGGCGGGTTCGTTGTCGGCTGGCAAGCAGACACGGGCGACTATGATCTGAATGGTATTTTCGGCCGTCGATTCACGTCAGCTGGCGCGGCCGTAGATACCAGCGATTTTGAAATCAACCAATATCGGAGGGGCGATCAGAACAGCCCCGCAATCACCCCATTGGCGTCAGATTTGTTTGCGGCTGTATGGGTAGACAACACTTCCGACGCTGCAAGCGCAGGTATTGAAGCACGGGTAGTGCTGCCAGTCACTCCCACCCTCAGCAGCGCCACCTACGACGCCAGCACCGGAGTGTTGGTGGTCACCGGTGCCAACATGGTTGCCAACGACAACATCGACGTGAGCAAACTTACGCTCACTGGTCAAGGCGGCAATACTTATACACTGACCAGCAGCAACACCACGGCCACCACCACCACCACCACGTTTACTGTCACGCTCAATGCTACCGACAAAATCAACATCAACGGTCTGCTCAACCAGAACGGCGCCACTGCAGTAGGCGGTACCACCTTCAACCTGGCTGGTGCTGCCGGCTGGGACATCGACACCGCTTCCAATGCAGACACCACCGGCAACGGCGTCACGGTTTCGAACGTCACAACACCGACGATCACTTCTGCCTCCTATGACGCTTCTACAGGCATCTTGTCTGTCACAGGCACGGGTCTGGTGAAAACCATAGGTGGGACCAACGATATTACCGCGAACAAACTTCACATCGTTGGCGAAGGCGGAACAGGACGAACGCTGGTCATTTCCAGCAATGTTGAGATTACCGGTGCCACCACTTTTTCTGTTCAGTTAAGTGGTAATGACAGGATTGTTGTTGATAGTTTGCTTAATAAAAACGGCGCTACATCGACTAGCGGGTCAACCTATAATGTGATCGCATTTGACGACTGGAACAGTGTCATTACGAATGGCGATATTTCTGACGCCGTCAATGCACTGACGGTGTCGAATGTACCGATTCCGACTATCACGTCGGCTACCTATAATGCCACTACCGGAGCACTGGTGGTTACCGGTACAGGCTTCCTGCAGCTTACCGGTTCAAACAACGATATTGTCGCTAATAAATTTACACTGACGGGTGAAGGTGGTAGCACCTATACGCTGACTGACACCAGCAATGTCGATATCACATCAACCAGCAATACCCAATTTGAGCTCGTTCTGAGCGCTACCGATCAATCCGGCATCAATCAGATCATTAACAAAAACGGCACTAGCTCCACAGGCGGTGCGACTTACAACTTAGCTGCGGCAGAAAACTGGACGGCAGGTGCCGATGCGGCTGTGGTAGTCGCCGACCTCACTGGTAACGGCATCACAGCGACAGTTGCAGCGCCTGTTGTAACCTCAGCAACTTATGATGCGAGCACGGGTACGTTGGTCGTCACTGGCACTGGTTTTACTCATCGCGCAGGTGCATCCAACGATATTATCGCCAATAAGTTCACGCTGACCGGACAAGGTGGTAGCATTTATACGCTGACCGATACCGCCGATGTCGAAGTTAGTTCCAACACCAGCTTCACGGTGATCTTGTCTGCTACCGATAAAGCAGGATTACGTACCTTACTCAATACAAACGGTACACAATCCATTGGCGGCACTACTTACAATCTGGCGGCTGCAGATGATTGGGCCAACGGTGCCGATGCTGCTCTGACGATCACGGACGCGCCCAATGGAATTACCGTCTCAAATGTGACGTCGCCTACTATCACTTCAGCCACCTATGATGCCAGCACAGGGATCTTATCCGTTACCGGCACTAATATGGCTAACGGCGATACCATTGATGTATCCAAACTCTCCATCACTGGGCAAGCTGGTTCTTATACGCTAACTACTGGCAGTGTTACTGCCAGCAGCGCTACAAGCTTTTCTGTCACGCTCAACGCCACCGACAAACTGACCATAAATGGTGTACTGAACATTGATGGCACGACCGCTATCGATACAACCACTTTTAATTTGGTCGCTGCGACTGGTTGGGATTCAACCGTCAACACCAGTGCCGATTTGACGGGCAATGCAGTGACCGTATCGAATGTCACAGCGCCAACCATTACTTCAGCGACTTACGACGGCACGACGCACACCTTCACCGTCACCGGTACCAACCTCGTTAAGACTGTCGGTGTAACCAACG